>NZ_JAVRHQ010000001.1:0-568834 GCF_031846485.1 Autumnicola tepida | reverse complement strand
CCCACCTCCGGTAAAGCTAAGATCACCAACCGTGAAATCTGGCAAATTAATGTCCGAGGTTCCCGGGGTTATGGATGCATCATACCAGGAATTGATAATATCTACCGACAATTGATTATTGTATTCAGACGCATCAAGCTGTGTGGCACCAAAATCCCAAACATCGGTAAGATCACTGCCTGATTCTGAACTCATCGTATTACTTTCACGTACAATTCTAAAATAACTTGGTTTCCCGGTATCATCATAGATATTATAAGTACCGGAAGTTTCTGCCGTAAATTTTAATTCGGTAATTTCTTCCCCTACGGCAATGATATCATTCTGAAGTTCTGGATCTGCAGCATTTTGAAAATGAATATTACTGTCACCTTCCTGGGAAAGCGCCCAGATTGTTACTTCATCACCTTCAGCCAACTCGATGCTGAGGAACCTGCCTGTAGCACCCGATGAATTGATATAGACCCTTCCTTTAAAATCTTCATATTCATCAATATCATCATCATAACGGGTAAGATTCGTATTGCTGGTTCGCAGGCGGTCACTACCACCTCCTGTAAAGCTAAGATCTCCAACCGTGAAATCTGGCAAATTAATGCCCGAGGTTCCCGGGGTTATGGACGCATCATACCAGGAATTAATAATTTCTTCAGTCAACTGATTGTTGTACTCAGATTCATCGAGCTGTGTGGCTCCAAAATCCCAGACATCGGGAAGATTTTCTGAGGTTTCTTGTGAATAGCCCTGTAAAATTCCCAGAAGGAGGAACAGGCCTAATAAGTGTAATTTTTTCATCATTCCATAAAGATTTAATTTGGTTAAAATGTATTAATATGAAGACTATTAATCTTCCCTGTAAGCTTTCAGTTTTCTAAAATCCGGGACAGAATTCTATAAATGAGACATTTACTGCTGCCCGGGCATTTATTTTCACATTTATCGCGATAATTGCCTTTTCTGACTCAAACTTTGCCGATATCGTTTTCGCCCTGCATATGAAGTAAAAAAATAAAAGGGTATGTGTCCTTAAAACACATACCCTTTTTGATCTATTTAATTTTTTAAAACCATCTTATCTCCAACGAGGATCACCCACGTTATTATCAATTAATGTTTGATTAGTAACCGTAAAGTCTCCAGTAGATGGATCTACAAAACCAGGATCTAAGTTGAAGTAATTGCTATCATCATAAATATACTGCGATGTATCCAGGAATCCGGGTGCATTGAAGTAATTATTATTACTAAAGTCCGGAGATTCATCTATCCCCTCCCTGTCTGCATAACCTTCTGAATCGGTTTCAGCAATAATCGTATTTCTAACTGTTACATCATTGGATACAAACCGAATGTATAATATCCTGCTACTATCATTATCAGAAACAGCGTATAAAGTGCAACTATCTATGAGTATATTAGCAGTTATACCACTATCATTGGAAGTTCCAGCGGCATCCATTCTTATGAAATCGCGGTCTGGTGCACAATTATAGAAAGTACTTGTTAAAATATTAACATTAAGTACATCTGAATTTCTAAAATCTATAAAGTCCCCTCCTGAAGTAAAGATGTTATACACAATACTATTTTCAACAGTAAGTGTTTGTAAAATGGCATCAGTTTCATTACCGGCAATAAAGGAACGTCCATAATCATGGATGTTACAGCCGCTTATCAACAGAGAATTAAAGCTGCCCGGGCCAGTATACCTAACAACATCTGACAGGTCTGATGATCCTTCACCAAGACCCTGCAGGTCCAGATCTATCAGTTCCACATCCTCTGCACCGGCAACAAGTTCAAAATTCATTTTCAGCATAGGTTTGTCGTAACTTCTCAAACCTCTTATGGTAATGGATTTGTCCAGGGTTACAGTTCCTGTTTGTTCGGTATAATCTCCTGGTTCAAGAACAAGGATGTCTCCTGCAATGGCATCGGTTATCATTTGCAGCAAATCATCCTCCGGGGTAACCAATTTGCCGTCACCTATGTCAATCCCTGTGGTAAACTCTCTAATACCTCTTATCTGGCTGTCATTAAACAAGGTTGCGGTATATTCCGTTTCAGGCGTGAGCCCAGTAACCGTAGCCATTCCCCCTGCCACTTCCTCTGGGGTTAGGGTATGGGTAATATCGCCCGGACTTATACTGATTTCAGTCACCTCGCTACCTGGAACCCATCTAAAAATAGCTTCTTTAGCCTTAACATCATCTGGTTCGCCTTCTATAAAAAGTTGTTCTGTTAGAGTTCGCGCTGTAGTAACAGCCCAGGAAGAATCATCATTTCCTCTATCGCTAATGGCCTTCACCCTAATTGAATATAAGGTCTCACTTTCCAAAGGTACTGTTACCGGTAATTCCTCTGGATTAACCTCAATGGTTTTCACTATATTATTGAAGCTTAGTGAATCCTTAGAAAACTCTACAATATAGCTGTTAACATTTTCATCAACCGTCCAGTTTAACTCTACATTTATCTGATTCCTTACGAAGGACCTTAGATTAACCGGAGCAAATTCCCTGTCTACCGGAAGGTCTTCGATAAGCTCCTTATCATAGTCACAGCCCGTAATGGTAGCCGTAAGCAGAATCGCTATCAGTAAACTTTTAATGATATATTTTACTTTCATAATTCAATAAATTAATTCTTTTATTTAAGTTCTAGTAACCGTAATCGTTTACCAACTGACCATTACTGGCATCGATAAAGACCTGCCAGATCGGCCAGAATTGTCTTTCATCCACATTAACTCCCGGCTTATAGATGGTGTTTATAATTTCATCCAGTGGCTGATCCCACGGAAAAGCAGAATAATCGGGTCCGGGATTTGAAGTCTCCCCTCTTTCTAAACCATAGATATCAAGGGTATAGCCATCATCTTCATACCTGTAATAAAGGGTTGTTGGCACGTTGGCATAATCTCCTGTCCTATTCTCGAGATTTGCCAATTCCTGCTTTTCTTCATCCAGTTTTTCACTTAAAAGGTTCCATCTAATAAGATCCATTTTTCGATCCATCTCTCCTGTGTACTCATATTTGTACTCCTCTACGATAGCATTGAACATTTCTTCCTTGGAACCTAGCGCATCTACATAAGCATCCACTTTTTCACTATGCAAATCTGAAGGAAAAGCCCTTCTGCGGATTTCTTTAAGATAAGGCGCTGCCGCTGCAGGGCCTTCCAGTTCATTAGCTGCTTCTGCTGCGGTTAAAAGAATTTCGGCATATCGCATGTATATAAAATTAACGCCATCATCATTTGTAGAAGTTACATAACGATCCATCCATTCGTAGCGGTATTTACCGAAGTACCAGGTATCGATACCAACCAGCTCCTGTTGGGCAATTCCCTCTATTGCGGCACCCCACTCATAGGGAACACAGGTAACATCCCTACGCGTATCATCTTCATCATAATCATAAAACACAGTAGGAGTAGGACCTGCAGTACCACCACGTGGCTGAGCCGTAAACTGGTCTGCACTGCGGTGGCGTACGGCAAATGAAAATAATACACGCCCGCGGCCATCGGCAAAGGGTATTTCCCATAAGGATTCCCCGCCTGCGTTAATATTTTCCTCGTTATATGCTCTCCAGAAACCTTCAAAAGAAGGATTTAGGGAAGCTGTCCCGCTATTAATTACAGACCTACACTCTTCCAGTGCCAGCTGGTACATATTCTGAACGGAAAGATCGGGGTCATTACTTCTTCTAACCCCATCAGGATACTGCTGATAGCCAGCCGCAACCATTGCCAACCTGGCCCGTAATCCTTTTACAAAGGCTTTATTAATACGTTCTACTGTGGTGGTTGCAGCTGATTGATTAGGCCATGCCACCAATGTGGATGCCTCGCCTAAATCGGCGATCAGCCGTTTATAAATGGTGTCACGGCTTGTTTTTGGCAAATATAGTGTCTCACTGGTAATAGGTTCAAAACGTGCCGGAACATCGCCCCAGGTCTTCATTAGATCGGCATAATAAATTGCCCGATAGGTAAGGGCTGCACCTAAGAGCTGACCAAATTCAGTTCCTGGTTCAGGATTACCATAATTTCTTAAACCTCTAATTACAATATTTGCCCTTTCTATGCCCTGGTACATCATTGCCCAGGCATTATTATCGGTATTCATTCGGGAATTGCTGGGCTTTGCATCATAATAAACCAGGTCTGCATCCGACCCTTCATCGCCTGCACTATAATTATATTCCACATCGGTATTAAACCCGTAATATGGAATAAAACGACCCCTGTAAGAGTTGGTTTGCCCAACAGGTTCCAAAATACCGTCCACAGCACCCTTTGCTAAATCTACTGTTGAAAAAATAGTTGATTCATCGAGGGTTGACTTTGCCGGAGCATCCAGATAATCTTCATCTAAAAAATCTTCCTCGCAGGATACCACCAGGCTTGTTATAAGAAATACTGAACAGATTTTTATTAAATTTTTCATTTTCATCTAATTTTTAAAAATTAAGGTTTAGCCCAAATACCACTTGCCTGCTTCTGGGGAATGGAGAATAATCAACCCCCGGTGTAAGAGGAGTCTGCCTCCTGGTAGAAACTTCAGGATCTAGTCCTGAATAATCGGTAAGGATAAACACATTATTTGCAGTTGCGTACAATCGCAGTTTATTAATTCCGTATTTAGACATTAGTGAATCAGGAAGGGTATAACCTAAAGTAATTGTATTTAACCTAAGGAAAGATCCATCTTCCACAGCCCAATCACTAAATACGTAACTACGCATATAAGGAGACCACATTGTAGTATTGGCGTTTACAGCCGCTAACTGGTCTGGATCTGTTATTAGCTGGCCGCTTTCAGGATCAAGATTTGTCCATCTGTTACCATCTGCCATAATAGTACTCAGGTTTCTGTACTGGCTATTTTCATTGGCGGTGGTATATTGTATCTTGTTTGCATTATAAACGTCATTTCCAACACTATAGTTAAAGGCTGCTGAAAAGTCGAAACCATAAGCATACGCATTAAGGACAAAACCACCGGTAAAATCTGGGTTAGCATCCCCAATAATAGAATTATCTTCAATATCTACCACTCCATCGCCATTAATATCCTGCAACTTTAAAGATCCAGGCATGAGTTCGCCTACTATAGCACTATTATCCACTACTCCGGGTTTTAGCGTATAGGTCTCTGTTGCGGGATCAAAGTCAAAATCAGAAACTTCGTAGCGCCCATCATTTCTATACCCATACATTGCTCCTACAGGCTGGCCTTCCCAAATCGCATAATCGCTACCTATCTGGGAAGAAGCCCATCCTGAATATTCCTGATAATCTTCTAATGATCCCAGGGAATTAATCTTATTCCTGTTTGCTGAAATATTAAAATTGAAGCTCAATCCATAGTCCTGCTTGGTGATTGCATTATAATTTAATGAACCTTCTATACCGGTGTTCTGGATCTCACCAAGGTTTCTATACTGATATTCATATCCCGACCCGGGAGTCCGGAAGGCAAGCAATAAATCTGTTGTTAGGTTTTTATATGCTTCAACACTACCGCTTAATACGCCCTGCAGCACTTCGAAGTCAAGACCAACATTTTGAGTTACCGTAGTTTCCCACCTAAGATCTGGATTAGCCAAAACCCTTGAAGCAGACCAGTACGTTGGAATACCATTTAGATAGGTTGTGGTGTTGGACTGGAAGCTTTGTACAGTTTGACCGGAAGGAATATTATTATTACCAGCCTCACCATAACTCAATCTAAGCTTAAGTGCGTCAAGCCACTCTGTATCCTGTAAAAAACCTTCTTCTTTTATCTTCCATGCTACCGCTGCCGAGGGAAAATACCCCCAGCGATTGTCTCCAAGGAATTTACTCGAACCATCGGCACGGTAAGTTGCTGTGACTAAATATTTATTTTGAAATTCATAATTAACACGGCCAAAGAAAGACAATAGCTTATCGTCCGGACTATAAAAGTTATCTACACTCTGCGGAATTCCCTGTGTAGTCAACTTCCTGGTGGTTTCAAAATCAAAATCTCTTGGAAAACCCTGTATTTCAGAGGTTTCAACATTATGTTGTGTCACGATCATTTCTTCACCTAAAAGTAACTTAAGGCTGTGATCCTCACTGAAGTAATCATTAAAGTTGAAATTAAGGGTATTTGCATTCCTAAAGCTTTCGCGCTTCCGATCACTATAAACCAGCGAAGGTAACCCCTGATTTTCTGCTGAAGGCCTGTTATTTGAATAATATGTAGAACGCCCGTAGTAACGGTAATCCTGCTCGTAACGCGTGTCCAGGCCAAAATCTGATTGAAATCTAAGATTCTCCAGGATATCCCAACCAAAGCTTCCCAGCATATTAAAATTCTTTCTTAGTTGCTGCCTTTGATTGTCGGCGGTAGCTACAAAAGGGTTTATTAAGTAGCTTGCCACGGCCCCCTCTGTATCAGAAGTTGTAGTAGTAAGGCCCGAAATTGGAATTGGAGAATATTGCACACTATATTTCAAGCGGGAATCAGAAGAAGAAATCTCATTTTGCTCATTGGCACCCCCACCATTAATCTCAGTGTCAGAATACCTAAGGGTAAAAGATAAATCCACCTTCTCACCAGCCTGGCTTTTTAGTGCAAGAGAAAGGTTGTCCCGTTTAAAATCAGAACCTATCATGATTGTATTTACATCGTAATGGGCATAATTAAAGTTGAAATTAGCCTTTTCAGAACCACCTCTAATCGCCAGGTCATAACTCTGAACTTCGCCCATATTGCCATAAATCTGCTTTTGCCAGTTATTGCCTTCCAGTCCGCTGTACTGATCGTAATCCTGCCACAAACCAAAGTATCTTTCATAAGAATCCAGGTTTTCAGGATCATCAAGCAAAGCATACTCATATTGCCATTTTACAAAATCTTCAGGCGAAAGAACATCTATTGTATTGGCGATCTTCTGGAAGCCATAAAAGGAATTGGCATTCACACTTATCTTACCACTAACCCCATCTTTAGTGGTAATGATAATTACCCCGTTTGCACCCCTGGAACCATAAATAGCAGTAGAGGAAGCATCTTTTAAAACTGAAATATTCGCAATATCTGTAGGGCTTATATCACTCATACTATTTACAGGAAACCCATCTACAATAATTAATGGTGAACTATCCTGGGTTAAGGAGCCGTTACCCCGAATACGGATATTAATTTCAGCATCAGGAGAACCTTCTGTAGATAACACCTGCACACCGGCCAGCCTACCTGTTAAGGTTTCAGCAACACTGGATTTCGCCTGTTCCTTTAATTCATTTCCCGAAATAGAAACTACAGAACCTGTTAAATCGGACCTTCGGCTGGTACCATATCCTACCACCACAACCTCATCCAGGGAACTTGAATCCACCTGAAGCGTGGCGTTAATAGCACTACGGCCATTTACAGGAACTTCAAGTGTTTTAAAGCCCACGTAACTAAAGACTAAAACAGCATTTTCTCCTGAAACCTCAATAGAATATTCTCCATCAAAATTTGTAACCGTACCGTTTGAAGTTCCTTTCTCCAGTACTGTAACTCCAGGAAGAGGTCCCCCGCTATCCTCAGCGATCACAGTTCCGGTTATCTCTGTATTTTGAGCATAAAGCGAATTACCTGAAAGTATAAAAACGAACATAAGTAACATCACTAAAGGAATACCGTCATGTTTTCTACCGGAAAATTCTTTCCTGCAGAGACAACATAATTTGTAGTGAATTTTTTTCTTCATAAAAACCTCATTTAATAAATGTGAAATTGAATTAGTTAGTCAAATAATTTTCATTTTCTTCTAAAACAAACCGAAAACGATATCGTAAAATGTCAAAAAAAGGAATTTAAGATCTATTTAAGCTTGCAACCTCAGGCATACTTATATAAGGGACAAAAATCACAATTATTTTAACAATGTAATCGATTACGTAAATATATTTATAAATTATTGATTACAAAATTTTTTACTTTAAAAAATAAAATTTTATGATTTACGCTAGGGAATAACGTATAATTAAGCTGCCATAGGCACTTAATTTCGAGAATATGATAAATTTCTCCTATTTTGGAATGCTTAGCCGGCCTCTGAAGCTAAAAAATGTAATCGATAACATAAATGCGGATGGGTGTTAAGAATAATCCTTCCCAGGGATATAAATTCTTTCGTTTAAAGAGAATTAAACTTCGGTTTTTCTCTTTCTACCACTTAAAAAATGCCTCTTCGTTTTGAAATTTTACAGGAAAACACCTATACCTTATTAAATAATTATACTCTACTTTCAGATATTTTCGAAGTTGTTTTTATTCCCCAATTAAATGATCTTCAAGTTTAACAGTACACCTCCCAAGAATCGCAAAAGAATCCTGGTCTTCTTTTTAGTACAATAGTTTTTAAAGCAACCATTTTAATTTATATAATGTGATGAAAAACTTGTCCAAATTATTGTTATTCCTGTCCTTTGATTTCCTGTTCATTTCTTGCAGTGAAGAAGAAAATTCCCCAATAGCCAGTGAAAAATCCAGCATCTCCTTTGGTGCGGTACTAAACGATTTGCTTGCGGATAAAGCAGCAGTTAAACAGGCGGTTAATGACTTGCCCGCCTGTTCAGATGATGATCCCTCTTATGTTGAAATTATTTTACTGCAGGACGTGGTTGAAGTCCTGGGGTCCCCAGGAGAACCTTTCCAAATTGACTTGGTTGCGGGAGAAACTTTTACACAGTACGTCCCTGAATTGGAACTGGACCCGGGAACCTATTCTTTAGATTATTTTGCGGTCTATAATTCTGCCGGTGAACTTATCTGGTTGGCCCCGCGGGGAGGCGAATTAGAAGGATTTGTCGAAAACCCGTTGCCTTTGACCATTAATTTAGGTGCCGGTGTTAAGAAGTATGTAGATGTTCCTGTTCTCTGTTATGATGAACGCCTTGTTAATGAATATGGATATCTATTCTTTGACCTTATCCCTACTGAATTAGTTGATTTCTGTTTCTTCGCCAATTTTTGCAAAAACAGCGGAAGACATTTTCCAGCTGCTTTTTCACTAGATATCTGGCTTGGAACAGATGACACAGGTATTCAATTATATTCCAATGAAGAAAACAATGTTTCAACTCAGGGCGAAGACCCCTCGGCTGAACCTTTATGTATTGTCCTTCCGGACCTGGCTGAGTTTGCCGATGATGAAGATTACATTTACTACGAAATCACTTTACTGGATTGGGCAGGTGTTTATGGTGATGCAGATGCCTCTACATTGAATGGAACTTTAAGCCGGGAAGATATTCAGGCGCATTTTGATGGAGATGAGGCTGTTGATTACGAGCACCTGATGTTTGGATGCAGCGATGGGATTATTACCCAGTTCAATGGCCCCTTGTTTGATTTGATTACGATACCTTACGGTAAAATTTTAGTAGCCGATGCTTCGGCTGGGATAAAAGATCTTTACGGAAATATGATACTGGATCTTCCCGGCGTTAATTCTATCGCCACAGTAGGAACAGGAAATATGTGGGCCACCACGGGCCCTGCCGAGGAGACACCCCTTGATGAGAATCAGCGGCTATATCAGGTTCTTAATAACCGTGTCGAAAAAGTCGTAAATCTTTTTGAATTTGAAGCGGCCTACAACCCCGATGGTGCAGATGTAAACTCCAATCCTTTTGATGTTAAAGCAATAAATGAAAATTTAGCTCTTGTAGTAGATGCGGGAGGCAATGATCTGTTACGTGTGGACAATTTGGGCAATATTGAAGTAGTGGCAGTTTTTCCTCCGGAAGTAGTATCTACCGATAATGTTAAAAATCTCGTCGGCTGTCCCGGTTCGGGAGCAGATCTCTGTGAATTGCCACCTATGATGCCGGCCCAGGCAGTACCCACCACAGTGGTAATTGGGCCCGACGGGTATTATTATGTGGGCGAGCTTAAAGGATTTCCAGCACCCACAGGTGAAGCAAACATTTGGCGAATCGCACCTAATGCAGAGGGAGCTATGTGCGGATCAAGCGCGGATTGTACATAGGCATTTGACGGCGGTTTCACTTCTATCATGGATATGACTTTTGGGGAAGACGGACTGTTATATGTTGCTGAAATGGATGTAAGAAGCTGGTTTGCAATAGAAGCAGGAGTAGGAGAAGGAGGCCGTATACAGGCATGTGACCCTGGAACGCTTCACTGTGAAGTTGTAGCCAGCAACATTCCGATGTTAACCTCAATTGTTTTTGATAAAGAAGGGAATCTCTGGGCTACAAGAAATGCCCTTATCCCCGGCCAGGCCGAAGTTGTGAAGATACCATTATAGCATCCTCTTGATTACTCTTACCGAGCCAGCCTTAAGAAAAGCTCTTTTATACTTGAAAATACCTGGAAAGGGACTGAAAATATGTTGGAGGTATTCATAGTTTTTTAAGATTAGATGAGGTTAATCCAGCCAACTTTTAAAATCAAATCAAATTAAATGATTTCCCAGAACCTAAAAAAACCGCACGAATCCTTAGATTTGCGCGGTTTTGATAAGAATAAATATCCTTAAAAGTGACCTCGCCAGGATTCAAACCTGGAACCTTCTGAGCCGTAATCAGATGCGCTATTCAGTTGCGCCACGAGGCCGTATTTTTAATGCTTAACCTTATCGGTAAGCGGCTGCAAATATAACAGATATTTCAAAACCTGAAAAGATTTCGATAATTTTTTTGACTAAACAATTTCAGCGCTCAATCCGGCTTCAAGAATTTTGGAGCAACGGGGTTTTAAATCTTCATAAGCGCCTGTCTTTACGGTGCATTTCCCTTTATAATGTACCAGCAAAGAACATTGCTCTGCCTGCTCCGGCGTATGGTCGCAGGTATAAATAAGCGTTTCGATTACATGATCAAAAGTGTTATAGTCGTCATTATACAGTACAATCTCATTCTCTTTTTTCTCCTTCGCCTTTGTACTTACTTTTTCTAAGACTTCTTCTTGCGTGCTCATCTTCAATCGTTTTTCAATAATAAATACTTATCTAAGATACAATCTTTCTAAAAACCTTAAAAAGAAAACTTTACAGCTACCCAATTGTTTCTTTCCAGGTGATCTTCATATTTAAGCCCTAATTCCGCAGCTGCATTTTTGATAATTTCAAGGTCTTCAGTATAAAATCCGCTAAAGTAAATTTCACCACCTTTATTCAGTGCCTCCACATAAGCCTGCATATCCTTCAGCAAAATATTACGGTTAATATTAGCCAGGATTGCATCATACTTTCTTCCCTGCAACAATTCTACGCCACCTTCTTCTACATTTATATGTTCGCAATCATTCCGTTCAATATTTTCAAGGGTATTTAAATAACACCAGTTATCAATATCTATCGCGTCTATTTTGGCTGCACCTTTTAAAGCAGTGAGAATTGCCAGCACACCAGTACCACAACCCATATCCAGTACACGCTTTTCCTCCCATTCATTCTCAAGGATAAGCTTGATCATCATATGAGTAGTGGCGTGATGCCCGGTGCCAAAAGACATTTTTGGTTCTATAACAATATCAAAATCTGCTTCAGGTTTTGGATGGAATGGCGCCCGCACACTGCAAATATCATCTACAACTATCGGACTAAAATTCTTTTCCCATTCCTCATTCCAGTTTACCTGCTCGATCTCAGACTGGCTATAGGTAATCTCAAATTCTTCAGATTGTAAAATATGCACGTTGGTTAGCAGGTCTTCCTCGTATTCTTCCAGGGGAATATAAGCCGTTACACCATCTTCATTTTCAACAAAACTTTCAAAGCCGAGGTACCCCAGTTCTGCCACCAGAATTTCTGAAGCGGGTTGTACCGGCTCAATTTTAAAGATGAATTCGAGGTAGTTCGATGCCATTTAAAACGAATTTACAATCGCCATAAAATCTACAGCTTTTAAGCTGGCGCCACCAATCAGGCCGCCGTCCACATCTTCCTTAGCAAAAATCTCTTTTGCGTTGGCCGGCTTTACACTTCCACCATATAAAATGGAAACCTCATCGGCAACCTGCTGGTTGTATTTTTCAGCAATATTTTTTCTGATAAAAGCGTGCATTTCCTGTGCCTGCTCTGGCGATGCTGTTTCTCCTGTACCAATTGCCCAAACAGGTTCGTACGCCAGGATGATTTTGCTCCAGGACTCTTCAGAAATTTGGTAGAGGCTTTCTTCCAATTGCCTTGCCACCACTTCAAAATGCTTCTCGCTTTTGCGGTCTTCCAGTTCTTCCCCAAAACAAAAGATTATTTCCATTTCGTTTTCCAGGGCCGCGTTTACTTTTTCAGCCAGGATCTCGTTGGTCTCATGAAAATGAGCGCGCCTCTCGCTATGTCCCAGAATTACGGTATTCACCCCTATACTTTTTAACATAGAAGCCGATACTTCTCCCGTAAAGGCACCGCTTTTTGCCTGGTGCATGTTTTGTGCGGCAACTTTAACAGGAGTATCTTTAAGCGCCTTAAATGTGCTGTACAAATTGGTGAAAGATGGCGCAACCATAACCTCGGCTTCCGGCTCTTTAACCATTTGCAGTTTTAGGTGCGAAAGCAATTCTTCGGTTTCCGCAAGGTCGTTGTTCATTTTCCAGTTTCCGGCTACAATATTTTTTCTCATAATTCTTTGGTTAATCTTTTTTCAGGTTGTTTTTTATGCCTGCCTGTGATGTTCCGGAGGCATTACAAATATATCGATAACAAACTACATAAGCTTAAAACCTATGATTTTAGCCTTGTTTTTATCAAAATTTTAAAGGAATAGCCCGTTGACTCATAAATTTATATCAGCCGCGTCAAACCAGTGTTTTTTCTGGGTTATTGTTCCTTTATTAAGCACCAGGATTCCGGGATTGGCTCTCACGATTGTTTTTAGCGCCGTTGCATCTCCCTGGTAAAACTCGAATTTCAGCCCAAATTTATTTATTATTTGCTGCTGAAGCTCTTCTCCGGAAGAAGTCACTCCCACAACTTTGTAACCTTTTTCCAAAGCTGCATCGCTTAATGATTTTATGGCTTTATAACCCTCACGTTCTGTGCTTTTAAGGTTATATGCCACAATAAAAAGTACTTTTTCAGCATTTAGTATTTCTGAAGTAATGTTCTCGCCATCATCTTCAATATAAAAATCATGAATTGGCGGCTCGTACCCCTCCTGCTCCAGTTCGGTTTCCACCCCAATAAATTCGCCTTCCTGCTGCGGGTACTTCCCCTTATTGGTAATTATTACCTCTTCGCCATTATTATTGAATTTCCATTTATATTCATAAACCGCTTCGGGCGCATTTTCAGGAACTTCCATTCCTTCCTGTATGTTTGCGCCAATTTTATACGGCCTGAAATCAAAAACCGGCAGGTGCATGAGTACATGATAGCAGAAAAGAAAACATAACATAAATGATAAAAATATGATCCAGCGATGCGAGGCGCGTGCAAAAACAGGCGTAATAAGTTTCCTTTTAAAAAACAACAGCAGGATTAAAAGCAAAAGAATGACATCTTTGGTAAACGACTGCCAGGGGGTTAGCGGGATGGCATCCCCAAAACAACCACAGTCGGTTACCTTGTTATAATAAGCAGAATAAAAGGTGAGAAACGTAAAAAACACGATCATGAGCAGCAAACACCAGGTGGTGAATTTTGGCAAATAACCTATCAGCAGCATAATGCCCAGTACCAGCTCAAATACCACCAGTAAAATGGCAATTACCAGCGCAAAAGGAATGAGCACCTCAATATTCAAAACGCTCTGGCTAAAATATTCCTGAAGCTTAAAGGAAAAACCAACGGGATCATTCAGCTTTATAAAACCTGAAAATATAAAAAGCACTCCTACCACCACACGGGCGATTCCTACTAATAACTTCATTTTTTTCGATTTTTGCTACTCAGCATCCTGCATCAGTATCAGTGCGAAAACGGAGTAATTTATCATGTCCTGGTAATTAGCGTCTATACCTTCGCTCACTAGGGTTTTTCCTTTATTATCTTCAATCTGCTTTACGCGCAGCAACTTCTGGAGGATCAAATCGGTTAACGAACTTACCCGCATATCCCGCCAGGCTTCTCCATAATCATGGTTTTTGTCCATCATCAGCTGTTTGGTTTCAGCAATCTTTTCATCATATAAAACAGCGGCTTCTTCAGCATTTAAATCGGGTTGTTCTGCAAAGCCTTTTTCCAGCTGAATAAGGGCCATAACCGAATAATTAATGATGCCAATAAATTCAGATTTTTCATCTTCATCTACTTTTCGCACCTTGTTTTCCTGGAGTTTCCTGATGCGCTGTGCTTTTATAAAAATCTGGTCGGTAAGTGAAGGCAGCCGCAAAATGCGCCAGGCACTCCCATAATCCTTCATTTTATTGGTAAACAAATTACGGCAGGTTTCCACCACCGCGTCGTATTGTTTTGAAGTATCCTGCATAAAAAAAGTAGTAATTTGCGTAAATTTCGGCCAAATATTCCAATTAGTCAAAGCTTTCTTCTGACTTAAAAACAGGCTAAAAATAAGAAAATGACCATAAACTGCGCCGGAAAACTTATAGATCTTTCACAACCCAAGGTTATGGGTATCCTTAATATTACCCCCGATTCTTTTTTCTCCGGAAGCAGAACAGCAGAGAAAGACGCTGTTTTAAGCAAAGCTGAAAAAATGCTGGAAGACGGCGCCGATTTTCTTGATATTGGCGGGTACAGCAGCAGGCCACAGGCAGAAAATATTTCAGTAGAAACCGAATTGAAAAGAGTCGTGCCGGTGGTGGAGCTGCTGCTGCAGTATTTCCCTAACGCCCTGCTTTCCATAGACACCTTCCGCAGTAAAGTAGCTGAAGAAAGCATCGCCACCGGAGCTCACATAATTAATGATATTTCTGCCGGTAATCTTGATAAAAAAATGATACCGATAATTGCCAAATATCAGGTGCCTTATATCATGATGCATATGAAGGGGACGCCGCAAAACATGAAAGAGCAAAATCAGTACAAAAATATGCTGCAGGAGATCCTTTATTATTTCTCTGAAAAAGTGAAGCAGGTCAGAGAAGCCGGTATTAACGACCTTATTATTGATCCCGGCTTCGGCTTTGCCAAAAATATCACCCAGAACTTTGAACTTCTAAATAAGCTGGAAATTTTCCAGATGCTCGAATTGCCGGTTTTGACCGGGATTTCCCGAAAATCGCTTATCTACAAAACCTTAAACACCACTGCTGAAAATGCGCTTAACGGCACCAGCATTTTAAATACCATTTGCCTGCAAAAAGGCGCAAACATTTTACGGGTGCACGATGTGAAAGAAGCGGTGGAATGTGTGAAATTAGTATCACAGATGAAAAAGTAGCTGTATATTTCCTATTTTTACAAAAACCCAAAGCAAAATTGGACATTCTTGATCTTCGTATTCTCGATATAGTAGATATTGTTTTTGTCGCGCTTCTACTCTATTATTTATACAAGTTGGTTAGAGGGACCGTGGCGGTTAATATTTTCCTTGGGATTGTTATTATCTACGTAGCATGGTGGCTCACCAGGCTTCTTCAAATGGAGCTTTTAAGCAATGTGCTTGGGGAATTTATCGGGGTTGGAATGTTTGCTCTAATCGTGGTTTTCCAGCAGGAAATAAGGAAATTTTTGCTGATGATAGGCTCCACGAATTTTACCCATAACAACAGGCTGTTCCGGCACTGGCGCTTTTCCCGGGAAGAGGACGAAACAAAAACCAATGTGGAAGCCATCGTAAAAGCCTGTGAAGCCATGGGCAAAACCCTTACCGGCGCCTTAATGGTTATACAAAAAAGCACTAAACTTGATTTTGTTAAGAACTCGGGAGACGAGATGAACATCGAACTTAACCAGCCCATCATCCAGTCTATCTTCTACAAGAACAGCACGCTGCACGATGGAGCCATTGTTATTGAAGACAATAAGATAACCGCAACACGGGTAATCCTTCCGGTTTCCAACGACAGGTCTATCCCCTTACGCTTTGGTTTACGGCACCGGGCAGCAGTGGGAATTACCGAGAAAACCGATGCCCTTGCCCTGGTGGTAAGCGAGGAAACCGGCCAGATTTCCTATATTAAAGACGGGGAGTTTGTGATGTTTGAAACCAACGAAGAGTTGATCGAAAGGTTAAAGGAAGATCTTTCTTAATCTGGTGAAAAGTGGAAAACGGGAGCATATTCTGCGGAAACAGAAAACTTTAAAACGAACTTCTAATTCATTACTGAAAACTTTACAAATAATCACCTGAAAAGAAACTTCACCCATTCCTCTGTATTTTTAATAGCCAGGTATATTCTTGAAGGCATTAATTTACCATAGTCCAGGTTTTTCGAAATTTCAGCAAGAGTTTTTCCTTTAACATAACTCAGTTCTTTCCATTTTTCAGGTTCCAGATAAAACAGGTTTTTAAACTCTTTGTAGTTATACTGATTAATGCTTCGCCATTTTTTCAGAAATTTTTCAGCATTTATCTGATGGGAATGCCCCCAATTAGAAAATTTGGTCCTGATCTCTTTTTCGCTGCGCGACAAACATTCGTGTAGTACAATATGAGGAACGTAGATTACCCGCTGTCTGGTATTCCTGCCGGTTACATAAGCGGGATAATTAGTGGCGAATTTTTGATTTCGCGGTTGTGAAACATGCAAAATACCCTCGTCTGTGTATTTATATAAATTGATATAATACCCGGCTATCTGAATTTGATTTTTCCCCGGCGCATCTAAATATTTATTTCTCTTCTTAAGTTCCCCGGCAAAACTTTTAAAATCAATAAAATATTCATCACTATCCAGCTGAATGAGCCAGTTTCCCACTCCCATTTTTGCGGCGAGCATTTTTCTTTCCTTCACCTCGTTTTCCATGGCATTAAGGCCGGGATCATAAAAATTATCCCTGTATATGCTAATCTTGTGCTCTCTGTCAAAAGACTTTAGCCAGGTAAAAAAACTCTCATGAACCTCAAATTTTTCTCCAGACCAGGTGGTTAGATTCTCATCCAGCGCAATGGTAATGCCATCTGCTTCATTATAAACCGGGGGAATCGAATTCTTCAGCAACTTATAATCATAAGACATTAAAAACCCAACCTGAATTTCTTTCATGTACTTATCCTAAAATTTTAAACTTCTCCGCCGTTTTAATCCTTTTGAAGGAAATGCTTAAACCGCTTCTTCTGCCTTAAACTGCACTTCATAAAGGTTTTTGTAGTACCCGTTCTCCTTCTGAAGCAGCTCCTGGTGCGTACCAATTTCAACAATTTCCCCGGCTTCCATCACCATAATCTTATCAGCTTTTTTGATGGTGGCGAGCCTGTGGGCGATTACGATAGAAGTTCTTCCTTCCGTAATTTTATCGGTCGCTTCCTGGATTAACTGTTCGCTGTAAGAATCTACCGAAGAAGTGGCCTCATCCAGCACCAGGATGCTAGGATTGCTTACATAGGCCCTCAAAAATGATATTAACTGCCGCTGACCGGAAGAAAGCATCGCTCCCCGCTCCTTCACATTGTAATGGTAACCATTAGGTAGAGTTTCTATAAATTCGTGTACTCCAATCTGCTTTGCCGCATTTAACACGTCTTCTTCAGAAATTCCGGGATTTTCCAGCGTGATATTATTCATGATAGTATCAGCAAATAAAAAAACGTTTTGAAGCACCACCGCAATTTGCGCTCTTAGGGATTTCAGCTTAATATCTTTAATATTCATGCCGTCCACACAAATCTCACCGCCGTTAATTTCATAAAAACGGTTAAGCAGGTTAATGATGGTAGATTTTCCTGCACCAGTCGCTCCAACAATCGCCACAGTTTCGCCGGCATTGGCTTTAAAGGAAACTCCTTTTAAGACCTCTTCGTCATCTACGTAGGCAAAACGGACTTCTTTAAATTCTATCTCTCCCTTAAGGTCCTGTATTTCTATTTTTCCTTCATCTGCTATGGAAGACCTGGTATCCAGAATACCAAATACGCGGTTGGCCGCTACCATTCCCATTTGCAGGGTATTGAACTTATCAGCAATCTGGCGCAACGGTTTGAAGAGCATCTGCGATAACTCAATAAACATTACGATAACTCCTAAGGTAAGGCCATCGCCTTCTATAACCCGAAGTCCGCCAAACCAAACGATAAGGCCAATGGTAATGGAGGTAGACATTTCAGCAATAGGGAAGAAAATGGAGTTATACCACACAGTTTTTACCCAGGCTTTTCTATGCTTGTCATTAATTTCCTTAAAATTACTATATTCCTCTTTTTCGCGGGTAAAAAGCTGCACGATCTTCATTCCCGTAATGCGCTCCTGCACAAAGGTGTTAAGATTGGCCACCTGGGTACGCACTTCTTCAAAAGCAATTTTCATTTTCTTCTGAAAAACTCTTGTGGCATAAATAATAAAAGGCAGTACGGTAAGTACCAGCAAGGTAAGCGACCAGCTTTGGTAAAACATAAGCCCCAGCACCACCAGCATTTTAAGCAGGTCACTAATAATCATGAAAAGGCCCTGGCTAAAAATGCTGGCAATCGTCTCAATATCACTTACTGCACGGGTTACCAGCCGGCCCACGGCAGATCTATCAAAATACTTCATTTTAAACTGAAGCATATGCTGAAATAAATTTACCCGCAGGTCCCGCACCACTTCCTGCCCCAGCCAGTTGGCAAAATAAATAAAGCTGAACTGAAAAACCACTTCAGCAATCAAGACACCGCCCATTAACAGGATGTAAAAAGTAAGCTCGTTATAATCCTGCGGCACTATGGCCTCGTCTATTGTGATTTTAAGCAAATACGGCCGCAGCACAGAGGCCACAGAAAGCAAAATGGCCGCAACCGCTACAAAATAAAAGGTTTTCTTGTAGGGATTGGTATATTTAAGCAACCGCTTAAACAAATTAAAATCGAATGCACTTCCTGTATTTGACGCCATTAATCTACTTCAATTTTTGGATACTTAATCTGGGTTAAGAACAAACCATGCGCAGGCACCGAGGCGCCTGCCATTCCCCTATCCTCACTTTTTATGATATCATGAAGATTTTCTACGGAATTTTTTCCCTGCCCAATCTGCAACAAGGTGCCAACAATCGCACGCACCATGTTTCTCAGGAATCTGTCGGCGGTAATGTGGAAAACCAACAATTCGCCTTTCCTTTTCCATTCGGCAGATTCAATTATACAATTATAAGTCTTTACATCGGTTCTGGATTTTGAAAAGCATTTAAAGTTTCTATAATTCTTCAAAATCTGCGCCGCTTCATTCATTTTATCAACATTCAGGTGCTGCTTGAGATAATATGCCTTATTGATTAGAAAAGGATCTTTTTCCTGAACAATACAATACTCATAACTCCTGCTCAAAGCATCAAAGCGGGCGTGCGTATTATTCTTTACCCTTAAAATACGGCTGATAGCTATATCTTTAGGCAGCATTGAATTCATTTTATAAAGCATTTCTTCTTCATCAAGAAATTCTTCGGTATCAAAATGAGCAAATAACTGTTTTGCATGCACGCCGGCATCGGTTCTTCCCGCTCCTACAATTTCGATTTTTTTTTGAAGCAAACGGGATAAAACCTGCTCTATTTTTTCCTGTACAGAAACAGCATCAGGCTGTTTTTGCCAGCCATGATATGCCGTTCCCAAATAAGCCAGTTCCAAGAAATACCTCAACCTGAAAAGATAATTTTTTACATTTGCGAAGTGCAAAGATAAGGCAATTATTACAAGCCGTAATTCTCCACCGCCTTAGGTTTTTAACCAATCTGATAATTTAAATTCAGCATTTTGAAGAAAATACTTTTACTCAGCGACACCCACAATTATATAGACGACAGGATCCTGCACTACGCCGGGGAGGCAGATGAAATATGGCACGCCGGCGATATCGGAAATCCGGGAATTACAGATAAATTAAAGGAACTAAAGCCGGTAATTGCGGTTTATGGCAATATTGATAATGCCGAAATTCGTAAAGAGTTCCCATTAAACCAGCGGTTTATGTGTGAAGGCGTGGATGTTTGGATTACCCATATTGGCGGTTATCCAAAAAAATATTCCCCTGCCGTTAAAGAAGAAATCAGGAGAAATCCGCCGAAACTGTTTATTTCCGGGCACTCTCATATTCTGAAGGTGATGAATGACAAAGATCTGGGGTTGTTGCATATGAACCCGGGCGCGGCGGGCAAACAGGGTTTTCATAAAGAACGCACCATGCTAAGGTTTAAAATAGACGGCGATTCTATCTCTGATCTTGAAGTTATTAAGCTGAAATAAAAATTTTCTTCAGAAGAAATTTAAAATTGGGCACAAAAAAACCCGAAGGTGGCACCTCCGGGTTTTCACGCACTAATACTACTAAGATGATAGGCTTATCGTAATCGGTCGACAGATTTTACGAGATCTTCGTCCTTTTTTATGGCCCTGTTGGCCAGCACTAAAAAAACGATAGAAACAATTGGAAGAAGCATCCCAATACCTTTCTCTGAGATATCCATCTCTCCAGGTATGCTTAGCGACCAATAAACAAACACTCCTAGTAAAAAAAAGTTTAATATTATATTCAGCCGGCCCAGTACAAACTGGAGCTTCCTGTTTTTATACATAAAAATACTTACCAGGGACAATGCCGCAGAGGAAAGGAACATGATAAAGACCATTAAAACATCTTCAGCATAAACGGTTTCCCCACTGGAATTTTCCCAAAGATATAAAAGAAAAATCAAACCGGCACTGGTAATAGCTGCCAGTAACAGATAGATTGTTTGTATGCGTTGTAGCATGATTTTTTTTAAAATTGGCTCACAAAAATAAAAGATTCTTTTCAGAAAACCTGTTTAAAAATTAAAATAAAGTCGTATTATTGCAGGAACATTTCGTAACCAATTCAAAACAGGTTACTTAAGACTCCAAAATTTTTCGACTCTTCCCTGAGAAGTTATAAACAATCCAAACAAAAACTTATTCAAAATTATTCATGTTTGAAATTTCAGAATTAAAAGCTAAGAAACTTCCTGAGCTTCAGGAGATAGCTAAAACTTTAAACGTACCAAAGTTTAGAAGTCTTAAAAAATTAGATTTGGTTTACCAGATTCTGGATTATCAGGCTTCAAATCCCAAAAAAGTAAAAGAAGCATTAACTGACGAGCCTGAACAGGAAGCATCGTCTCCTTCTTCAGCACCGGCATCAGCATCAGAAAACAAGCCCAAAAGAAGTAAGGGAGGAAAAATAGGCAGCGGCAAGAAACCTTCCCCGACTAAGGAAGATTCTTCAAAACCTGAAGAAACCAAAGATTCTGGCAGCAAAGATGCAGGCACGCCTAAAAAGGGAAAACCAGAAAAAACTGGTACCAAAGGCCGTCCTCAAAACAATGCTCCGCGGGATAATAAAGATGATAATTCATCTAAAAACAACAACAATCCAAGGGAGAGCCGCGACAATAAAAAAGATAACAGAGGCAAGAAAGACAACAACAATAATAACGGAAACGGTAACCGCGACAGTAACAACAATAATAGCAACTCCAACAAAAACAGTGGGAACCGCGATAACAGAAACCGCTACCGTGAACCCGATTATGAATTTGACGCTATTATAGAAAGTGAAGGGGTTTTGGATATCATGCAGGACAATTATGGGTTCCTGAGATCTTCAGATTACAACTACCTTACCTCTCCTGATGATATTTACGTATCGCAATCACAAATCAGGCTGTTCGGATTAAAAACAGGAGATACTGTTTTAGGGCAGATTCGTCCTCCAAAAGAGGGAGAAAAATATTTTCCGCTTATAAAAATCAGCAAAATTAATGGTTTAGATCCACAGGTGGTGCGGGACCGTGTATCCTTTGAGCATCTTACCCCACTTTTCCCTAAGGAAAAATTCAATATCGCTGAAAAACAAAGCAGTATTTCCACCAGAATCATGGACCTGTTCTCCCCTATCGGAAAAGGACAGCGGGGGATGATTGTTTCCCAGCCTAAAACAGGTAAAACCATGTTGCTGAAGGATATCGCCAATGCTATTGCCGCGAACCATCCTGAAGTTTACCAGATCGTCCTGTTAATTGACGAACGCCCTGAAGAGGTGACCGATATGCAGCGTAATGTAAAAGGCGAGGTGGTTGCCTCTACTTTCGACAAGGAAGCGCATGAGCATGTAAGGGTTGCCAATATCGTACTGGAAAAAGCAAAAAGACTTGTGGAATGTGGCCATGATGTGGTGATCCTACTGGATTCCATTACGAGGCTTGCCAGGGCTTACAATACTGTACAACCTGCCAGCGGTAAGGTATTGAGTGGTGGTGTGGATGCCAATGCCCTACATAAACCTAAACGTTTCTTTGGCGCTGCCCGTAATATTGAAAACGGCGGATCGCTATCAATTATTGCCACTGCGCTTACCGAAACCGGTTCTAAGATGGATGAAGTAATCTTTGAAGAATTTAAAGGAACAGGTAACATGGAACTTCAGCTGGACAGAAGGATTTCCAACAGGAGAATTTTCCCTGCCATCGACCTTATTTCTTCAAGCACGCGTCGTGATGATCTTTTATTAGATGAAGCAACCATCCAGCGTATGTGGGTATTGCGTAAATATCTTGCTGATATGAACCCGATAGAAGCTATGGAATTTATAAATGACAGGGTGAAACAAACCCAAAATAACGAAGAGTTCTTAATCTCCATGAACGGTTAAGAAATAACTTGTTACAGACTTCAAACCGGGCAGCAATGTCCGGTTTTTTTATGCTTAAGAAGTAGACCTCACAGGTTTTTGAAACCTGTGAGGTCTTATGTTGAACTAACCAAGCCGAAAACAAAAAACCTCTCCATTTCTGAAGAGGTTTTGATTTCGTGAGCGGGAGACCGGGTTCGAACCGGCGACATTCAGCTTGGAAGGCTGACGCTCTACCAACTGAGCTACTCCCGCCTTTGCACTGCAAATATAAAGTTTAACTTTTTCAACTTCCAAAAAAACTTATAGCTTTTTTAAAAAATGATATCCCTTGATCACATAACCTTCATTCATATAAAACTTGTGAGACCGGTAATTTTCAACGTAACTGTTTAATTCTGTGGTTTCACAGCCCTTCTCCCCGGCATATTTGTAGATAAATTCGAACAACTGCTTCCCTATTCCCTTATTCTGATATTCTTCAGAAATAATTATATGGTCAGGCTCACAGCTCCTGCCCGCGTAATGCCTGGTCATAAACCATAATCCAAAAACACCAATCATTTTATCATCAATGTAAATCCCGAAGCATTCATAGTTTTGGCTAAACATTTCAGTAAATCTTTGCTTTAAAACCTGCCCTGGAATTCGCTCTTTTGAAAGCTTCTGAATAAATGGGATAATGCTGTCTATATCTTCTTTTAAAATCTTGTTAAATGCCGGTTGCATAAAGGAGTTTTCTGCTAAAATAATCATATTTTTAGCCTGAACTAGATTGCATAATTTTTATAACAGATATGAAAGATAAAACCGGCAAAATACAGGACTTAATAGATGCAAAATTCCTTAAAGAACGTAAAGTTTTTCTGTGGGGAATGGTAAACGATAAAACCGCTAAACATGTGATAGATCGTTTAATGTATCTTGACCTGGACGGAGATGAGGAAATTCAACTTTTTATAAACAGCCCAGGGGGTTATGTTACCGATGGCTTTGCTATTTACGATACCATCAAATCCCTCAACAGCCCGGTATCTACTATCTGCACCGGCCTGGCTGCTTCTATGGGTTCTATTTTGCTTTCTGTAGGCACAAAAGGCAGAAGGTTTATCCAGCCGCATGCAAAAGTTATGATTCATCAGCCCAGTGGGGGCGCGAGAGGCCAGGCTTCCAATATCGAAATACAGGCTAATGAAATCCTGAAGACTAAAGAACTAAGCGCCCAGATCCTTGCTGAAAACTGCGGCCAGGACTATAAAAGGGTACTCAAAGATTTTAACCGCGATTACTGGATGGATGCAGAAGAATCCCTGGATTATGGAATTGTAGACGGGATTCAAAAAAAGTAGCCTATGGATATCAAACACAAGGAGAGTGACAGCAGGGGAATGTTCTATATTGAAGGGGATAAAGGAATAATTGCTGAACTCACTTACCAAAAACAGGACAACAATATTATTGTAATTGACCACACAAAGGTAGATCGAAAGAAGGAAGGCCAGGGACTGGCCACCAATCTGGTTAAAAAAACGGTGGAATTTGCCCGCGAAAATAACCTGAAGATCGATCCGCTTTGCCCTTTTGCTGAAGTGCAGTTTGAAAGGTACGAATCATACAGCGATGTAAGGGCTTCAAGATATTGAAGCCTTTTTTGTTTCCATCTTCTGCCCTTTTTCTGAATTTTCAAAATTTCCTTTATGTTCAGCTTTAGAGTTTCTTTTTTGACTGCCTGTGTTCTTTTTACCTTTTTGTCCTGTAAAAATGAAAAAGAAAAGGATAACATAGAAGCAGATTCTACGCCTGAAGATGAACAAATCGGCCTCCTCGCAGAAAGTCAAGTTATTACCAATTTCTTTTCAGATTCTACTGAAACAGGAAAATTAAATCTTTCTAATACCAAAGCTGTTGCCGATTTTTACCAATCTAAGAATTACTCCCCGGTGTGGAAAAAAGCCGGGTTGCGGAAAGAATTATACAAAGACATTCAAAATATTTCTGAAGAAGGGCTGAATCCGGCAGATTATCATGCGGGATATCTGAAAAATTCCCTTGCAGATTTATCAAATCTTGATGAGCAGGCAAGGGGACGACTTGAAATTATTCTAACCGATAGCTTTTATACGCTTCTACATGATCTTTACTACGGAAAACTGAACCCTAAGGAAATATTTGAAATCTGGGATGTTAAAAAAGAAAGTATTAATATTCAAAGCTTAATACAAAAGGCTCTTGCTAATGAAGAGATCACAGAAGTATTGAATTCAGTCAAACCAAAGCACCCTGTTTATAACGGCCTCAAAAAATCCCTTGCAGAATTTGAATCCGCTTCAATTTCAGAAGAAAAATTCACCAGTGTTAAAGAAGGTAAAATAATAAAACCCGGCGAAGATGATCCCAGGATTCCTTCCGTGGTAAAAAGATTGAAAGAACTGGGTTTTTCCGTAGAAAAAGATTCCACAACCACAGTTTATGTCCCGGCTATCCAGGAGGCGGTAAAGAAATTTCAGCAGGAATACGGATTGGAACTAGACGGAATTATAGGCAGCAGCACGGTAAGAAATTTAAATAAAACCAAAGAAGACCGGCGACAACAAATTTTGGCCAACCTGGAACGGTGGCGTTGGTTTCCCAGGCAATTTGGGAATCATTACATAATAGTAAATATTCCAAATTTTGAACTTAGCGTTGTTCGGGAAGGAGACACCTTATCAAAACATAAAGTAATGGTTGGAGTTCAGGCACGGAAAACGCCTGTATTTTCCGATGAAATTGAATACGTGGTTTACAACCCCACCTGGACCATCCCTCTCACCATTAAGAAGAATGATGTTATTCCCGGGGCAGCCAAAGATATTTCGTACCTCAGGAACCGAAATTTAAAAATTTACAATTCTGCAGGAGAAACAGTGGATCCATCTGGTATTAACTGGAGTTCCGGTGAAGCATTAAACTACACTTACCGGCAGGAAGCCGGCAGCACAAATCCGCTGGGAAGGGTTAAAATTATTTATCCAAATCAATATCTTATTTACCTGCACGACACTCCTTCCAAAGCTTTATTTGAAAAGAATTCCCGCGCGCAAAGCTCTGGTTGTGTAAGGGTGCAGGATGCCATAGGCTTATCAAAATATCTCCTGAGCAACAGGGAGAATTATTCTTCAGAAAAAATTGACAGTATTATCGCCTCCGGAAGAACAAATAAGATAGCAGTTACCCAGCCGGTAAAAGTCTATCATCTTTACTGGACTGCATGGAGGGAAAATAATAACACTCATTTTACTGAAGATATTTACAACACAGATAATAAGATTTCTCAATTGCTTAAAAAGTAAAAAGCCCCGCTTTGGGCGAGACTTTTTCAGTTAACACTACTTCTAAATTGCTTAAACCGTGGGATAATTGAGGTAAGCTGAATTTTCCCGGTAATTTTTAGAGCTCTTGTGAATGTAGACCACAGACTCTCCTTTGATAGTATTGATAAGCTCCTTAGCCAGTTTATTTGGAACTGCCGGGCAACCGTAGCTTCTTCCAAGCCTTCCGTACTTTTTAATAAAAGCCTGGGTAGCGTAATCTGCACCGTGGATTACCACATATCTTTTTCTCGCATTCGAATTGAATCCTTTTTCCTTTCCGTCGATAAAAAGGGACAAGCCGTTTTTTCCGTAATAAGTTTCTCCGGTTACATAAAAACCAAGAGAGCTCTGGAGGGAATTTGGAGTATTTGAAAATTTACTGGCAAATTCCCCGCCGGTATTTTTACCGTGAGAAGTATAGGTATTGAAAAGGACCTTCTGGTTTTTCATATCCAGAATCCACATTCTCTTCTTTCTGGATGAAAGATCAAAATCTATAATAGTAAGGATCTTTTTTGTAACCGCATCTTCTTCCTGTAGTTTATAATAACCTTTCATGCCTTCTTCAAAAACATCCGGAGCCGGCATACTGGTGTTATTTGCAACAAAAGTTTTGTAGGTACTACTAACTTTTTCTTCAAAACTTTCAGCTTTTCTGGAAGGCTCTGCAATTGCTATTTCCGCCCCGGAATTAATCCCCTTTTCTTCTTCATTCAATTTATCTTTAACGCTAAAAGCAAAAGAAAAACACAATACAGCAACCACAGTCAGAAATCGATACGTCATATAAAAGATGTTTTTTAGATTATTACTCTGTTAATAAATTCCAAAGGTTGTGCCAACATACAAAAAAAAATGTTTAATTGCTCCAGGAGACCCTAATTTCCCGAAATTTAACATTTAAGAGCTAAATTACAAGTAGTTACCACGATTTTGGAATGAATTCAAGAACGTGCTAAACCTCGCTGTATTATCTATAAACCAGCTTTTATATGTTAAAATTTTAAAGAGGCAAAAGCAAAAATTTTGCGAAATCAGGGTTAGTTTTAATAAAACATTATAGAAGCATATTTAGTAGCCCGGCGTATTGTTTTTTATCTTTACGCCCGAATTTGAAAATTTCAAGATGAATAAAAAAGTTTTACTTATGATTCTGGATGGCTGGGGCATCACCCAGGATCCGGAAGTATCTGCCATTGCAAAAGCTAAAACGCCATTTTTTGACTCTATCATAAAAAATTATCCTCATGCTGAACTTCGCACTGACGGAATGAACGTTGGCCTTCCCGAAGGCCAGATGGGAAACAGTGAAGTTGGCCATATGAACCTTGGAGCAGGCCGTATAGTTTACCAGGATTTGGTGAAGATAAATATGGCAGTAGAAAATAATTCGCTCAAAGATGAACCTGTCTTACAGGAGGCTTTTAACTATGCCGTTAAAAACAATAAACCCGTGCATTTTATGGGACTGTTAAGTGACGGTGGAGTGCATTCGCACATCAATCACCTTAAAGGCCTCTTAACCGCAGCTGAAGAACTGGGCGTGAAAGATAAATATGTGCATGCGTTCACAGATGGCCGGGATGTAGATCCACATTCCGGCAAGGAATTCATCCGGGAAATTGATGAACATCTTAAAAGAACAAATGGCAAACTGGCTTCTGTTATTGGAAGATATTTTGCCATGGATAGGGACAAGCGTTGGGAAAGGGTAAAAAAGGCCTATGACCTTATCACAAAAGGTGAAGGTTATAAAACCACCAATGCCGTAGAAGCGGTGCAGCGCAGTTATGATAATGATATAAGCGATGAGTTTATTGAACCTGTTGTGCTAACTGATGATAATGGCAATCCTGTTGCCACCCTTAAGGAAAAAGAAGTGGTGATTTTCTTTAATTTCAGGACAGACAGGGGGAGACAGCTTACACAGGCCCTTACCCAGGAAGATTTTCCGCAGTACGACATGAAAAAAATGCCGCTGTACTATGTAACCCTCACAAAATACGACGATAATTTTACAAATGTGAACGTTGTCTTCAAAAAGGACAATATTAAGACCACGCTTGGCGAGGTTCTTGAATATACGGGTAAAAAACAGATACGTATAGCGGAAACGGAAAAATACCCGCACGTTACCTTTTTCTTTTCCGGCGGAAGGGAAAAACCTTTTAAAGGAGAAAGCAGGATCATGTGCAATTCCCCAAAAGTCGCCACCTACGACCTGCAACCTGAAATGAGTGCTTATGAAATCAGGGATAAAATTGTACCTGAGTTAAAAGATAAATCGGCAGATTTTATTTGCCTTAATTTCGCAAACCCTGATATGGTTGGCCATACCGGAGTTTTTGAAGCCGCCGTAAAAGCCTGCGAAACAGTAGATACCTGTGCCAAAGATGTCGCCGAAACTGCCCTGGAAAACGGATATGCCGTTCTTGTAATTGCCGATCACGGTAACAGTGAAACTATGGTTAATCCTGATGGCAGCCCAAATACCGCCCATACTACCAATCCGGTTCCCCTTGTACTCCTGGACAATGACGTAAAATCTATTAAGAGCGGTAAACTTGGAGACATTGCACCGACTATATTAAAACTAATGGGGATTGATCAACCTGAACTAATGACACAGGAACCCCTTATATAATATTTCTTATGAATAATTTTTTAAGCTTGTTTTTACTGGTATTTCTAAGCTGTGGCAGCGCCAGTTCGATACATTCAGAAAAGGAAATAAACACTTCTGCTGAAGTAAATAGAGCTGAACAGCAGGGAATGTTGTTAGGTAAAGTAGAACGGAAAGACCTGGAAGAAGAACCCTACGCTTCCTGGTTTAATCAGGGTTATGAAGATTATAAGCCCGGAGAAGAGGCAGTAGAAACTATAGAGGACAATATTTCAGATTATAAAATCAAGGTAATTTTTGGTACATGGTGCCCGGACAGCAGACGTGAAGTTCCGAAGATATTTAAGCTTCTGGACGAAGCAGATTACGATATGGATGACCTTAGCCTCATTGCGGTGGACAGGAGAAAAAGCACACCGGACAATTTAGAGGAAGGTTTGAACGTTAAACGTGTACCTACGGTTATATTTTACAAAAACGGAGAAGAGGTTAACAGGTTTGTGGAATATCCGCAGGAAAGCCTCGAAGAAGATATCGCGAAAATTGTTAGTGAAGAGGAATACACTAATCCTTATGCGAAATAAAAAAGCAGGGAGAATTTACCTGTTTTTTAAGCTTTAGTTTATGCAAAAATCTTTGACAATCGCAGTAGATTTTGATGGAACACTCGTGGAAAATCAATATCCTGAAATTGGAAAACCCATGCTTTTTGCCTTTGAAACCCTAAAAAAACTCCAGGAAGAGGGACATCAGTTAATCCTGTGGACCTATAGACACGGAGTAAGACTGGAAGAAGCCGTGGAATTTTGCAAAAAAAAGGGAATAGAATTTTATGCTGTTAATAAAAGCTATCCCGAGGAAGAATTGGACAACAGTATAAGTAGAAAAATTCTTGCTGATATCTTTATTGACGACCGTAATCTTGGAGGTGTTCCTGGTTGGGGAGAAATCTACCAGAAACTCACGAGCCAAAAACCTCCGGCGGTTGCCCTTAAAAAAAAGAAAAAGAAATCCGGCCTTCTCGACCGGCTCAAAAAGAAATTATGATAATACCCAAAACACAAGAAGAGATAGAAATAATTAGAGAAAGCGCTCTCATTGTTTCAAAAACTCTTGGCGTTCTGGCTCCGGAAATAAAACCCGGCGTTACCACCCTACAGCTCGATAAAATTGCCGAAGAGCACATTCGCGATCATGGCGCACAACCTGGATTCCTGGGCTTGTATGATTTTCCAAATTCTCTGTGCATGAGTCCAAATGCACAGGTAGTACATGGAATTCCCAACGACAAGCCATTGGAAGAAGGCGACATAATTTCCATTGATTGCGGCGCATTAAAAAATGGTTTTTATGGAGACCATGCCTATACTTTTGAAGTTGGGGAAGTTGCTCCTGAAACCCGTAAACTCCTAAAAGTTACTAAAGAATCCCTTTATGAAGGAATAAAAGAATTCCGGACAGGGAACAGAGTTGGTGATGTTGCTTTTGCCATTCAAAACTATACTGAACAACATGGTTATGGTGTTGTTCGGGAGTTAGTGGGACATGGCCTAGGCAGGAAAATGCACGAAGATCCCGAAATGCCTAATTATGGCAAAAGAGGGAGAGGCAAAAAATTTGTTGAAGGAATGGTGGTGGCCATCGAACCCATGATTAATCTTGGAACAAAAAGGATTAAACAGTTGCCCGACGGCTGGACCATACTTACAGCCGATAACCAACCGAGTGCTCATTTTGAACATAATGTAGCTCTTGTAGACGGAAGACCCGAGTTACTTTCCACATTCAAGTACATCTACGAAGCTTTGGGTATTGAAAGCACAGAAGAAGATCAATTTAGAGCTAAAATTTATGATTAAGGATTATCGACAGGAAGTTTGGAAAAAACTTCACAAAGAAGAATGGCAGGACAGATTTGTTTACAAGGTTTCTAACTACGGAAGAGTAATCAGCTACCTTAAAAATCCTGAGGGAGAACTGATGAAAGGCGGCAAAGTTGGTGGATATCTTAATTTTGCGGTGAGGCTTAAAAATGGCAAAAGCAAAACCTATTACGTGCACCGCGTTGTTGCCGAGCTTTTCCTGAAAAAGAAAGAGGGAGACAAGTATGTGATCCACAAGAATTTTGAGAAAGACGACAATAAAGTTTCCAATCTTGCCTGGGCCACCAAAGATGAATGGGTAGAGCACCAGTATCACAGCCCAAGCGTAAAGGAAAACAAGCACAAGAGAAAGCTTCGTAAGGTGGTTTCCTATTCCAAACTAAGTTACGCGCAGGCAGTGATTTTAAAGAAAAAATTGCTGGACCCAAATCGAAAAACCCGTATAAAAGTGCTGGCAAAACAATTTGGAGTTTCCGAGATGCAGTTATACCGCATCAAATCTGGCGAAAACTGGGGAGATATTGAAGTTTGAAACGGGCGACCTTTTCAGAAAAACAAAAATATGATTGCCGGTTTGGCTCATAGCCGTATTTTTGTTTAAATGAAGCGCTTGTTTAAAATTGTCCTCAATAGTATTCCGCGGCCTTTACTGATTAGGTTTAGCTATGTTGCCCGGCCTTTTTTAAAGCTTGCCCTCAAGGGAAATCGCTATACCGATCCTGTTGATGGGAAGAGTTTTTCAAAATTTTTGCCTTACGGTTACGAAAAGCAAAGGGAAAATGTACTTTCCCCATCTACTCTTTCCCTGGAGCGCCACCGCCTTTTGTGGCTTTATTTGCAACGGGAAACCGGATTTTTTAAAGAACCTTTGAAAGTCCTTCATTTTGCGCCGGAACAGGCTTTTTACAAGCGCTTTCGAAAACTTCCAAATATTCAATATACCACGACCGACCTTAATTCCCCCCTGGCCGATGTAAAAGCCGATATCTGTAATTTGCCATTTCAGGACAACAGCTATGATTTTATCCTTTGCAACCACGTCCTGGAACATATCCCGGATGACACTAAAGCCATGCAGGAAATTTACAGAATTTTGAAACCAGGCGGCACGGCTATTCTTCAGATTCCGCAGGATTTAAGCCGAAGTGAGACTTTTGAGGACGATTCCATTACCAATCCAAAAGAACGGGCACGTATTTTTGGCCAGTATGACCATGTTAGGGTTTACGGAAGGGATTATTTCGATAAACTCAGAAGCATCGGCTTTAAAGTGGAAGAAGTAGATTATACAGCCCAATTATCTTCCGCAGAAATTGACAAATACAGGCTGGCCAAAGGGGAAATTATTCCTGTGTGCCGAAAATAGTTATTTCTGAAGGTACTTCTTAAAACCTTCAGAAGAATACACCTGCATTTCATTAGCTTCCCCGGCGTAAATAAGATATACTTCCACCCCATCTAAACGCTGAAGCATTTCCTTTGATTTTTCAAGTCCAAGGGCCATAAAAGCGGTGGCATAACCATCTGCCAGGGTACAATTTTCAGCAAGAACAGAAGCACTAAGCAAATTACTTTGCCGCGCTTTTCCCGTTAAAGGATTTATGGTATGCACAAAGGCTTCGCCGGTCAAAGAATCGGTACGGAATTTCCTGTAATTGCCCGATGTTGCCAAAGCCCTGTTTTCGAGAGAAAGAACAGTTTGGTAAGTCCTCTCCCCTTCCTCCTGCTGTGGATCATCAATAGCCACGCGCCAGGAATGGTCATTTTCAGTATTCTTTCCTTTTGCCACCAGCTCTCCTCCAAGTTCAATGAGATAGTTATCCACACCTTTTTCATCAAACCATTTTGCAATCACATCTATGGTGTACCCCTTTGCAATGGCGTTAAAATCCATATAAATACCCGGATCTTCCTTTCGTATTTTGTGATCTTCAGTTAATTTTAGTTTATCAAATCCCACGTATGTCATCAGGGAATCAATTTCAAGGCTATCTGGCTCTTCATAGAAATTTTCAGGGCCAAAACCGTAAGCATTCACCAAAAGGCCGACAGTAGGATCAAAATAGCCATTACTCTCGTTATATATTTTTTCTGAATAATTAAAAACTTCAACAAAATTACTATCTACCTGGATATTGGTGTTTCCATCATTTATCCTGGAGATATCTGAATCTTCCTGGTAAGTACTCATGGAATTATTGATCACCCTGAAAATGGAATCCAGAGCATCAGCAACAGGAAGTTCATTTTCAGCAAAAAAAGTAATATGATATGTTGTTCCTAAAGCATCTCCTGAAGCCGTATATTTCTCTGCCCCATCTTCTGAACAGGAAAGAAATATAAAAATGGCAAAAATTGCCGCTAGAAATTTTCTCATTGATATTAATTAATTTGTTGAACCGGACGTGCCTTATCCTAATTTTATAATTTGAATTTGACAGCCATTTTAAACTTTTAATGCCCATTACGGGATTAAATTTCCTGCCAGCCATTGTAGTTAACCACATAATCCTCTTCGCTGGTAATGGGTTTTTCGTAATCTAAAGAATTGGCGAGCCCAACTCCTGCATAGAACGTACGGGCATTGAATTTAAGCGCATGTTCCTTCATGCTTTCCATGAAAATACGATCAAAATCTTTAGGATTCTCAGGATAAGTAATCGCGCGCACAATTACAAAATGAAGTTTTTTATCCTTGAGCGCTACAAACTGGGGATTCCGCTTCAACTTGCTGTTCACACCAAGAAATTCGTAGCCATTGTCCTCCAGATCTTTTCCCACGATATTCATCGCCAGGTTATGTAGCTCCTGTTTATTTAATTCTGCCATATCCAAAGATAAAAAAATCCCGCCGAAGCGGGATTGATTATTTATCCTCCAAAATCATCAAACCTGATGTTTTCCGGTGGTATTCCAAAGTCTTCACCCATCTTTTGAACAGCTTTATTCATAAGCGGCGGACCACAGAAATATAATTCTATTTCTTCCGGCTCTTCGTGCTGACTTAGATAATTATCGATAACTACCTGGTGGATAAAGCCTACAAACCCGTCTCCATCATCATCCAGGCTCTTTTTCACTTTCCAGTTGTCTTCTTCCATAGGCTCTGAAAGGGCAAGGTAAAATTTGAAATTTGGGAAATCCCTTTCCAGAGCCCTGAAATGCTCTACATAAAATAACTCCCTCTTGGAACGCCCACCGTACCAGTAAGTAACTTTTCTACCGGTTTGAAGTGTTCTGAACAGGTGATAAAGGTGAGAACGCATTGGTGCCATTCCTGCACCACCACCAACATAAAGCATTTCCGCATCACTTTCGTTGATAAAAAACTCCCCATAAGGTCCTGAAATTGTTACTTTATCTCCTTTTTTTCTTGAGAAAATATAAGAAGAAGCTATACCCGGATTCACATCCATCCACCCGTTTTTAGCACGGTCCCATGGCGGGGTGGCCACACGCACGTTCAGCATAATTTCCCTACCTTCTGCAGGATAAGAAGCCATGGAATAAGCGCGTTCTACCGTTTCGGTATTTCTCATTACAAGTGGCCATAACCCGAATTTATCCCACTCTTCTTTAAATTTATTAGGATCGTCATGCTCTTCAGGATGCGCGGTGATATCCATATCTTCATATTTCACCTCGCATTTTGGGATTTCAATTTGAATGTACCCACCGGCTTTATAATCCATATCTTCCGGAATTTCAACCACAAATTCCTTGATAAAAGACGCCACATTATAATTCCTTACAACGGTAGCTTCCCATTTCTTAATCCCGAATACTTCTTCCGGAATGGTGATTTTCATATTCTCTTTAACCTTCACCTGGCAACCCAGTCTCCAGCCATCGGCAATTTCTTTACGGGTAAAGTGTGGCTCTTCAGTAGGAAGAATTGCCCCACCGCCTTCTTTTACAATACATTTACACTGGATACAGGTTCCACCCCCACCACAGGCAGAGGGAAGGAACAATTTATTTTCTCCAAGAGTTGAAAGTAAAGTTCCCCCGGAACCAACTTCTATATCTTTTTCATTATTTACATTAATATTAACCGGACCTGAAGGTATCAGCTTGGCTTTAGCACCCAACAAAATGGAAACCAACAATAAGATTAATACTAAAAATACAACTACACTTGCTATTATAACTGTCATAGTTCCTTTTTTGCGATTATAATTTAATTCCCATGAAGCTCATGAACCCAAGCGCCATTAAGCCGGTAATAATAAAGGTGATCCCAAGGCCCTTTAGCGGCGCAGGAACATTTGAATAAGCCATTTTTTCACGGATTGCAGAAATGGCCAGGATAGCAAGGAACCATCCAATACCACTACCAAAGCCATAAGTTAGGGCTTCACCAACATAGCTGAAGTCTTTTTGCTGCATGAACAGCGCTCCACCAAGTATGGCACAGTTTACCGCGATTAGAGGGAGGAAAATACCCAGAGAACCGTATAGGGCAGGGGCAAACTTCTCTACCACCATTTCCACAAGCTGTACCATAGATGCGATTACTGCAATAAACATGATCAAACTCAGGAAACTAAGGTCTACAGAAGCGTATTCCGGCCCTAACCAGGTTAAAGCTCCTGCACTTAGAAGGTAATTATCCAGCAAATAGTTTACCGGAACGGTAATGGTAAGTACAAATATTACCGCCGCCCCAAGTCCAACAGCCGTTTTCACCGTTTTTGATACTGCCAGGTAGGAACACATCCCAAGGAAATAGGCAAAAATCATATTCTCGATGAAAATACTTCTTACAAATAAGTTTAATAAATCCATTTCATAAAATTTTAAGCTGTTGCGCTATTAGTTTTCTTCAATCAGTTTACGGTTCCTGGAGCGCTGCACCCAAATGATAAGGCCTACCACAATAAGGGCCATTGGGGAGAGCAGCATTAAACCGTTGTTTTCGTAGCCAAGGGAATACAAACCTGTAGACTCTGCCGCAGTAGTACCCTGGTGTCCCAGAATTTCGTATCCAAAAAGTTTTCCTGAACCTAAAAGCTCCCTGAAAAATGCCACAATAATAAGGATTAATCCATATCCCGCTGCATTTCCTATCGCATCCAGAAAAGATTTGTACACCCCGTTGCCAAGTGCAAAGGCTTCCAGGCGGCCCATTACAATACAGTTGGTAATAATAAGACCAATAAATACCGAAAGCTGCTTGCTCACATCATAAGCATAAGCCCGTAAAATCTGGTCTACCAGCGCCACAAGGGCAGCCACAACTACCAGTTGCACGATAATCCTGATACGGCTGGGAATAAGGTTACGCAATAAGGAAATAAGGATGTTACTACCTGCCATTACCGCCATTACCGCTATAGCCATAACTATGGCCGGTTCCAGCTGTACCGTAATCGCCAGCGCCGAACAAATACCCAAAACCTGGACGGTAATAGGGTTATCGTCGTTTAAAGGATCTGTAATCAGTTTTCTGTTCTCTTTAGAAAAGAAACTTTCCTTTTCCTCGGAATCGGAGAGGAATAAGATCATTTCTTTCTTTTTAGCTTCCTTTTCTTCAGAAGTAAGGTTTTTATCTTTAGCCATAATTACTCTGTAAGTTTCATATCTGTGTGTTCTTGAAAGTAAGGTATGTAATGCCTTAACCTTTCTGAAATCATATTAGAGACCCCATTCCCGGTAATAGTCGCCCCGGAAATCGCGTCTACTTCATGCTCTGTGGAAGCGCCTCCTTTTACAACAGAAACCCCTTCCAGCTTACCGGTTTTATCGAAGATCTTCTTGCCGACAAAACTCTCTCTAAACCAGGCTTTGGTAATTTGCGCACCCAATCCCGGTGTTTCCCCAAGGTGATCAAAAGTGGCCCCTTTAATGGTATTGATATCATCTTCCAAAGAGATATATCCAAAAATAGCGTTCCACAGTCCGTTACCTCTTAACGGAATAATGTAATAAGTCTTTCCTTCATAATCGGCCACGTAAAGAGGATAAATTTGTTCATTATCCTCCATCTTTATCTCCTTGGCAAGATCTACCGCAAAGGCATCTACATCTTCGGCTACAGAGCCATCTTCCCTAAGGGCGATTTCCTCAGTAATGTACTGGTCATACAATGCCTGGGCTCCCGGGCGGTCTGTTTCTATACCTATAGTATTTAAAATACTCTGCATTTTTTCCTGGCGCACATTCTCATACTGCGTAGGCTGTAACGAAGTGGCGGTAAAAGCCAGTACAGAGGCGACGACCAATACCATGATGATCGCGAACATGAAGGTATAACCGTTACTATTCGTTTTATTTACTGATTTTTCTTCCATAACTAAACTGCTGTTTCTACTTGAGCGTTAGTAGTGTAAACTCTTTTCTTTCTTCGCTTGATGTTCGATTGAATCACGTAATGATCTATCGTTGGTGCGAACACATTCATCAACAGAATTCCAAGCATCACTCCTTCAGGATATGCGGGGTTGAAAACCCTTATCATAATAGAGAAGAACCCAATCAGGAATCCGTAGATCCACTTTCCTTTAAGGGTTTGCGCCCCGGAAACCGGATCTGTAGCCATAAACACAATACCAAAAGCAAGCCCACCTACAAGCAGGTGAAGATACCATGGGAAATTGGTAAGATCGTTACCTTCAAGTCCCATTGCAGGCAGTGCGTTAAAAATCAATCCCATTACTGCAGCTCCTATAAAGGCGCTTAACATAATTCTCCAGCTTCCTGTTTTGGTAATTGCCAGAAGCAGGGCTCCAAGTAGGATACATAAAACCGATGTCTCTGCAACAGAACCAGGAATTACTCCTGTAAACATATTCATTGCTGAATATTGCACATCATGACCCGCAGCAAGGGTTCCAAGAATAGTCTCCCCGGAAACACCGTCTACTTCCCACGCATTACTTACCCAAACCTGGTTACCAGACATATAAGTAGGATATGCAAAAAAGGCAAAAGCCCTGGCCGTGAGCGCAGGGTTAAGGATATTCATTCCCGTGCCCCCAAAAGCTTCTTTCCCAATAAGCACTGCAAAAACAACCGATATGGCTATCATCCATAAAGGCAGGCCTACAGGCATAATCATAGGGATAAGCAATCCGGTCACCAGGTAACCTTCGTTAACCTCATGCCCTCGGAAAATAGCGAAAGCAAATTCAATTCCCAAACCTACGGCATAAGAAACCACGATCATTGGGAGGATCTTTAGGGCTCCATGCCCAAAAGCATCCCAGAAGGTAAATGGCTCATCAAGTTGCACAAGGTACTGGTACCCGGTGTTCCACATTCCAAAAAGCAAGGCCGGGATAAGTGCGATTACCACGGTAATCATCACCCGCTTTAAATCTACCGCATCCCTAATATGGGATCCTTTTTGGGTAGTGTGGTTAGGGGTAAAAAGAAAAGTGTCCAGGGCATTAACAGCCGGGGCAAATTTCTCATACTTATTACCCTTTGCAAATGGTTCTTTTATTTTATCTAATCTCTGTCTAATCCATTCCATAGTTAAACTTCTTTTTATCCTACTTCAGTAATCATTAAATCCAAACCTAAACGTATCACTTCCTGAATTTCGATCTTAGAAGTATTAACGTATTCCACAAGGGCAAAATCTTCAGGAGCAACCTCATAAATGCCCAGATTTTCCATTTTTTCGATATCACCCGCCAAACATGCTTTTATAAGCTGCATCGGGAAAATATCCATAGGCATCACTTCTTCCATCTCTCCTGTTACCACAAGGGCACGCTCTTCCCCATTAAGGTTGGTGGTTGGCTTGTATTTTCTATTCGGAAACAACCACGAAAGAGAAGTACGGGAATTAGAGTGGATATTATTATAAGTAAACGGCAACCAACCGAACATACGATATTTGTTACCTTCAGGAATAAGGGTCACCTCATTGTCAAAGAAACCGATATACTGGTGGTTGGACAATTTTTGTCCCGTTAGTACATTCCCTGAAATTATCCTCACCGCATCAGTTTGCTCTCCAATCAAATCGGTAACATTTCCTCCAATTTTGGATTTGTAATATTTGCGGTTTTTAGCTTCGCTTCCGGTAACTGCTACTGTACGGTCGGCGATGTATTTCCCGGTGAGGAAAACATTTCCAATAATAGTAAGATCTTCCGCAGCAACTGTCCAAACACGTTCCCCTGAATTAAGAGGGTCAATTTTATGAATTTGAACACCAACGTTTCCTGCAGGATGCGGGCCACTTACATGGTGCAGCTCCACTCCTTTTATATCTTTAAGAACTTTAGCTGAACTCTCATCCACACAAAGATGCACTTTCCCGTCAGTAAGTTTTCTTAAAGCATTAATCCCTTCCTGAAAAGCAGCAACTTTATCTTTAAGAACAAAGCCTGCATCCGGGGCCAGTGGCGCTGTAGATACCGCCGAAACAAAGATAGCTTTTGGCGAATCTTTAGGATCTGCTATAATATCGTAGGGCCTTTGATTAATAAAGGCGCCACAACCACTTTCCAGGATGCGCGCCCTAACTTTTTCCGGACCTGATGCAGAAGCATCCATTTTCCCAAAATCTTTATAAGTGTCTTCAGGATCTGCCTCTATTATAATTTCCAAAATCCTACGTTTTGCACCACGCTTTATTTCTTTAAGCGTCCCGCTAACGGGGCTGGTAAAACGCACCTCACCAGTATATTTTGAGAAGAAAATTTCATCACCAGCCAGGAGCTTTGCTCCTTCTTTTACAACCATTTTTGGTACAACTGTATGAAAATCCGGCGGCTTGATAGCGTAGGTTTTAGATCTTGGAGCTTCAATAAGTTCCTTTTCCGCCTCTCCTTCTAATTTTAGAGATAATCCTCTTTTAATTCGAATGTCTTTTGACATAGGATGGAGTGTATGTTAAAAAAATGTTTATTTTAAAGTCGTGCAAATTTATGAATTTTCACCTCACTTTTCCCAACAAATAGGAGTTTTTTACATGAGCCGACTGTTAAAATGGAAGACCAAAAATTCTGTTATGGGATTAATGTTAATTTTGTTTTTACTTTTGAAAAATGAAAGCATTTTTTCTTTTTTCTCTTCTTATTCTGAATACTCTATTTAGCTATAGCCAGGCTGAAGTAGAAATCCTGCCACCCAACTATATCAGGACCATTCAGCTTAATGGCAGTGCCGTTGCCCCGGGTGGCGACCCTATAATGCTCCTCGGGGAAAGTTTAAGCCTTTCATTTGATGATATTATAGGAGACGAAGCCGATTATTATTACATAATTGAACATTATAATTATGACTGGACGCCCTCCCAACTTTCTAAATCTGAATATTTGCTGGGTTTTGACGATATCCGCATTTTTAATTACAGGAATTCCCTTAATACCCTACAGCCCTACTCCCATTACGAACTGCAAATCCCAAACAGCGACACAGGAGGCTTTAAGGTTAGCGGAAATTATATGATCAAAATCTTTAATGCGGAAAGGGAACTTGTATTCTCCCGTAAATTTATCATTTATGAGCCACTGGCGAAAGTTGGCGCAACGGTAAGAAGGTCCAGGGACATTAATTTCATCAATGAAAAACAGGTGCTAAACTTCAGCATTACCTCCTCAGAATTTCTTCTGAAAAATCCTGCTGAAAATGTTAAAGTCCTTCTGCTTCAAAATCACAATTTTAAGACAGCCATTAAAGGTATAAAGCCACAATACACTATTGGCAATGAACTTATTTACAAATATGATGATCCCACCGCTTTTTGGGGCGGCAATGAATATATTCAGTTTGACAGTAAAGATTTAAGGGCCACCACGGGAGACATTAATTTTGTGGAACTGGAGGAACTCTATCATCATTTTCTTTTTACAGATTTCACCAGGGCTTTTGAACCTTACACCTACAATCCCGATATTAACGGAGGCTTTTTAGTTAGAAGCCTGTATAGCACCAATCCCGATATTGAGGCAGAATACGTATGGATACATTTTCAGCTAGAAAATTCACGGCCGCTGAACGGGGGGCAGCTTCACATCTACGGAAAATTTAATAATTTCGTTCTTGACGAAACCACCAGACTTAATTTTAATGAAGAAACAGGGTTTTTTGAAGGGGTAAGATTGTTTAAACAAGGCTTCTACAACTACAAATACGTTTTGCTTAATGCCGATGGCAGCCTGAATGAAGGTTTTATAAGCGGGGATTTTGATGAAACCGAAAATGATTACCAGGTAGTGGTTTATTACAGGACGCCCGGCGCAAGATATGACAGGGTAATTGGCCTTGGCAAGGCCAGTTCTCTTAACATCAGCAACTAACAACCAGCCATAGAGATTATGAAAGTTAAAAGATCTCTGCTAAAGTACAGGGGGACCAGGTGCCTTAACTGTGACCATCAGCTAAGCATTAGTGACCGTTTTTGTCCACGATGCGGACAAATGAACAGCACCAAAAAACTAAGCTTTGATGATTTCTTCTCGGAATTCTTCTCCGGAATTTTTGCTTACGACTCACGTTTTCAACGTACGCTGAAGGCCTTATTATTCCAACCCGGTAAAATTTCAAAAGATTATATCCAGGGAAGAAGAATGCGCTACGCCAATCCATTTCGGTTTTACCTGAGCGCTTCCATCATATTTTTCCTTATAATGAGCTTTTCCAGTTCATGGGATGAAGTGGAGTTTGGTCCCAACCAGGCCGAATTCCGGGAAGAGTTATCCCGCATACCCAAAGACAGCCTTAATCAGATAAATCAAAACCTGAAAATGGTCCCGGGTTTAAGACAGGAAGAATTGCGGGTGGATTCTTTGGTGCAGTCGGCAGCACAGGAAAATTCTTATACAGATGTTTACATTCCGGAAGAAGACCTGGATACCATGGGATTCTGGAACCGGAATGCCGAAAAACTTAAAATTTTTTCAGAATTTCACAAAGAAACAGAGATCGTAAATGCAGGGAGAGCCATAGACAGCCTTCACTATACCCCCGGAACTTACAACGAGTGGTTATACAAAAAAGCGGTAAACTTTAACAGGATCTACGAAAATCCCTCCATTTTTGTAAACTACTTTATTAGTAAGCTTCCTTTTATCATCTTTTTCTATCTGCCGGTTTTCGCTCTGTTCATCTGGCTTATTTACATAAGAAGACCTTTTAATTACATGGAACATTTGATTTTTGCCTTCCATGTGCAAACCACTTTTTTCGTATTATTCTCCCTTGCACTTATCTTTGATTACTTTATTTCGGGCGACTGGGGAACAACAATAGCCATTACCGTATTCGTGGCGTATTTGTATAAAGCCTTAAGAAAATTTTACAATCAGGGCCGTGTTAAAACGGTTTTAAAGTTCATCATACTCAGTGTTATATTTTTTATTTTAGCCCTGGCCGCGGCTGTAATTTCAGCATTAGCATCCTTTGCAATATTCTAAATATGACTCAGCAGGTAACAAAGGGAATAAAAATTTCTGTTGAAACGCACTTTGAAGGAGTTTACTTTAAAGAGTACCAGATTCGCTATGCCTTTGGCTACCGTATAACAATTGAGAATCAAAGTAATGACGCCGTGCAGCTTACCTCCCGCTTCTGGAAAATTAAAGATGCATTAAATAAAACAGAAATTGTAAAAGGAGAAGGTGTGATAGGAAAAAAGCCAATTTTAAATCCGGGGGAGACGCATTCCTACCAGAGCGGTTGCATGCTCACTGCTCCGTTCGGCGCCATGAAAGGTCATTATAATATGGTAAATTTTACTTCAGCCAGGAAATTTAAAGTACAAATCCCCAGCTTCAAATTAAGCGCACCTTTTGCACTTAACTAGAATTTGAGGATACTTTCAGATACTTTATCATTAGCCAAATCTTTGTACCAAAATCTTAAACCTAAAGTAATCTTTTCAATTTGGGAAATGCTCTGGGTTTTTAAAAAACCACGATCCATCACGAGGTCGATATTTTTATCTCCCACTCCTGCCGAATGATGAAATTCCAGCAAGGCTTCTGCACCTGGTTTATTTTCACTCTTCAAAGCCTCAAACCATTGCCGGCGCTGCGCTTTCATTTCTTCAGAGTATAAAGGAGAAGAAGACCAGATATGGCTGGTAAGTTGTAAATTTTTCCGGTGCCGCTCAACTCCATCCCACACGAATTCAAGAAAAGTTAGTTCCTCTTGCCAATCGGCAATAACCATGGTAAAAGGTTCTATATTTTCAAGATTATAGTTTTTAATAACTTCATCTATCTTCAGGGCCGCCAGAAAATCCTTCACCACTACTCCCCTGCTCTTCCTGTAAGGCTGCTTTCGCTCATGCTTTTTATAACCTCCGTTCAAAAGGCAAATTAATCTTTGTCTTTCACTTGCCCCAAGCCAGGTGCCACCGGCAAGTTTGTCTTTTGGAAAATAAAGCTGCACCCCCAGATATTCCTCCCAGGAGGGAGCTAAATTCTCTCTTCCGTTAATTTCATCCCGGTTAGAAGTGAGCACAAAACCATTCTGGATTTCAGGTTGAGCAACAAGGCTTACTGTACACATAAATATTAAAAAATCTCATGAAGTTACAAAAAAAGTTAAGCTTTCGTGAATACGGGTTTTATAAATATGAATCCCGCTTAATTTTTTTACCTTTAGCCACTAAGTATCAAACGCTAAAAACCTAAAAAAATTTATGGGAAAAGGATTTTTTCATGTTCCTGTCGCTACAAACGAACCAGTGAAATCGTATGAGCCAGGATCCCCGGAAAGAAAAGAAGTTTTAAACACGTACAAAGAACTTTACAACAATAAAATTGAAGTACCGCTTTACATAGGTTCCGAAGAAATTAAAACAGGCGAAACCGCAACCATGCACCCGCCGCATGACCATCAGCATGATTTGGGTGTTTACCATAAAGCCGGCAAAGAACACATAGAGAAAGCTATTGAAGAATCCCTGAAAGCCCGGGAAAAATGGGCAGACCTTGAATGGGAACAAAGAGCAGCAGTTTTTCTTAAAGCAGCAGACCTCATCGCCGGGCCATACCGTGCAAAAATGAACGCTGCGACTATGATTGGGCAATCAAAAAATATTTACCAGGCCGAAATTGATTCTGCCTGTGAAATTTGTGATTTTCTGCGTTTTAATGTGGAATATATGTCACAGATTTATGATGACCAGCCAGAATCTTCTGAGGGCAATTGGAACCGTGTAGAATACCGTCCCCTGGAAGGTTTCGTATATGCCGTGACCCCTTTTAATTTCACCGCCATTGCCGGAAACCTTCCTTCCAGTGCCGCCTTAATGGGAAATGTTGCCGTATGGAAACCCAGCGACAGCCAGATATTCTCTGCCCAGGTTTTAATGGAAGTATTTAAAGAAGCCGGGGTGCCAGACGGCGTGATTAATATGGTGATGGGAGATCCCAAGATGATCACCGATGTGGTGCTGGATAGCGCTGATTTTGCCGGCATTCATTATACCGGAAGCACCACCGTATTTAAAAATATATGGGCACAGATTGGAAACAATATTCATAAATACAAATCTTATCCAAGAATTGTAGGAGAAACCGGAGGTAAGGATTTTATAATTGCACATCCAACTTCTAATGCAAAACAGGTTGCTACGGCAATTTCCCGGGGAGCTTTTGAATACCAGGGCCAAAAATGTAGTGCCGCATCAAGAGTTTATCTTCCAAAAAGTTTGTGGCCTGAGATAAAGGATTTTGTAATTGAAGATGTAAAGTCCTTTAAAATGGGCTCACCTGAAGATATGACAAATTTCATAAATGCTGTGATCCATGAAGCTTCTTTTGATAAGCTGGCAAAATATATTGACGAGGCTAAAGAAGATAAGGATTCGGAGATTATTGTAGGCGGAAATTACGACAAATCTAAGGGTTATTTTATAGAGCCCACTGTGATCTTAACTTCAAATCCTACTTACGAAACCATGTGTACAGAGCTATTTGGCCCTGTAGTGACTATCTATGTTTATGAAGATGAAAAATGGGAGGAAACGCTCGATTTAGTTGACCAGAACATGTATGGATTAACCGGGGCAATTTTTTCCGGGGATCGATATGAAGCTGCAAAGGCAACAAAACGACTACAAAATTCTGCCGGAAACTTTTATATTAACGATAAACCTACCGGAGCCGTTGTAGGCCAGCAGCCATTTGGAGGTGCCAGGGCGAGTGGAACAAACGATAAAGCAGGTTCCAAACTAAACCTTTTACGATGGGTTTCCCCAAGGTTGATTAAGGAAACCTTTGTTCCGGCAACGGACTACAGATATCCATTTATGGGCGAATAAGCCTTTATTTTATAATATTTTCTGAAAGCCGTGCTAAGCGCGGCTTTTTTATTTCCTCTGAATTTGTCTATTCTCCGGATAAAAAAGTTTAGCGAAGACATTAATTTCCTACAAATCCCGGAAGAAAACCAACCACCCATTATTCTTTAATATTGAAAACTAGCAGCTTATGCTTACATTTAATCCTGAAAACTTTACATTTTACCGAATTTATACGTAGTTTTACAGCCTGAAATTAAGAGTATTTGCGTATGGGCAAAATTACCCCGGTGATGAAAGCAATTGGAGTATCGGCTTTTCTGATTATTTTCATCGGTTTTGTTTTAACGGCATCAAATTCCAAACCTTCCGAAGATTCTTACAAGAATATTTCGGCAGTAGGAAGTGCTACGCGAAATTATGGGGCATCTTCTTCCAAAACTTTGGAAGTGAACAAAGGGAAATCGGGAGTAATCGCAAATCCAATTATAAAGGTAGATTCCAGGACAAGCGCTTCCTGCAGCTCCAGTTCTGACGGGTCAATAAACATCAGCATTTCAGGAGGAGTACCCCCTTACGACTACAACTGGACGGGTCCCGGAGGTTTTTCTTCTTCAAATGAAGATATCGCCAATCTTTCACCGGGTACTTATGAGATCACTGTTACTGACAGCAACGGAGATTCTTCTTCAGAATCTATAGAAATCATTTTTGAAGATAATACCAAACCTACAATTTCGGCCCCGGCAGACAAAACGGTAAATACCGATAATAACCAGTGTACCTCCTCAGGGGTTTCTTTAGGAACTCCAACAACCAGGGATAACTGTGGGGTAAAATCGGTAACCAATGACGCGCCGGCTACTTTTCCCTTTGGAAATACAACCGTAACCTGGACCGTGACCGACGATTCGGATAATGTTCAAACCACAACGCAGGTTATCACTGTAGTGGACTCTCAAAAACCTACAATTTCGGCCCCGGCAGACAAAACGGTAAATACCGATAATAATCAGTGCACCGCTTCAAGGGTTTCCTTAGGAACTCCAACAACCAGGGATAACTGTGGGGTAAAATCGGTAACCAATGACGCCCCGGCTACTTTTCCGTTAGGTAATACTACGGTAACCTGGACCGTGACCGATAATTCGGACAATGTTCAAACCGCCACGCAGGTTATCACTGTAGTGGACTCCCAAAAACCTACAATTTCGGCCCCGGCAGATAAAACCGTCAATACCGATAATAACCAGTGTACCGCCTCAGGGGTTTCTTTAGGAACTCCAACAACCAGCGACAATTGCGGGGTAAAATCCGTAACCAATGATGCCCCGGCTATTTTTCCGTTAGGTAATACTACGGTAACCTGGACCGTGACCGATAATTCGGACAATGTTAAAACCACAACGCAGGTCATCACTGTAGTGGATTCGCAAAAACCTACAATTTCGGCCCCGGCAGACAAAACGGTAAATACCGATAATAACCAGTGTACTGCCTCAGGGGTTTCCTTAGAAACTCCAACAACCAGCGACAATTGCGGGGTAAAATCGGTAACCAATGACGCCCCGGCTACTTTTCCGTTAGGAAATACTACGGTAACCTGGACCGTGACCGATAATTCGGACAATGTTCAAACCACAACGCAGGTGGTTACGGTAGAAGATAATCAGGCGCCTGCAGCGCCAGATTTGCCAGATCTTACCTGGAGCTGTGGTATGCAAATCACTGATTATCCTATTACTACAGATAATTGTTCCGCAGAGATTACCGCAACCACAAATAATGACCTGGAATTTAACGATTTTGGAAGTTATACAATTGAATGGGTTTTTACAGATCCCTCAGGAAATTCGGTTACTACAACTCAAAATATATTAATTCCGGAACCAACTGTACAGGTTCCTTCCATAGATGGATCTGAATTCTGCAATGAAGAAGTGATCCCGGAAATAAAATTTGCTGGAAATGAACTGGAAGACAAATATTACGAATGGTCTTATATAGATGTAAATAATAACAGTATTGATATAGGAATCCCATCCAGCGGTTCTGGCGATATTCCGGAATTTACCGCCAGAAACAACAGCAGTGAAGTTATTGAAGCTGTATTTACAATTATTCCTTATGGGAATGGCTGTAAGGGAGAGCCTGTGAATTTTACCATTACTGTAAATCCCACTCCCACTATTACAAAACCTTCGGATATTTCGGTTTGCGCAGGTGAAACTGTGGAAGAAATAAAATTTCCCGGCGCTTCTGTTAGCGGGACCAGCAAAAGCTGGACTAATAATAACACCAATATTGGCCTGAAGGCCAACGGCAATGGGAAAATCAATTCCTTTACCGCCACCAACGACACCAGTGAAAGTATTTTTGCCACCGTTACTGTCACGCCTTCTGCCAATGGATGTGAGGGAATTGCGGAAACCTTTACTATTGAAGTTAAACCGAAGGCAAAAGTAGAACCGCTTGAAGATTTTACCTTTTGTAACGGAGTTGCCACAACGGCCATTTCGCTCACCGGCCCGGTTGAAGGGACAACATATGATATTGAAGGTGGCTCCTCTATAGGCCTTTCCAACAAAAGTTCGGTTACTGAAATTTCTTCTTTCACCCCTGATAACAACAGCACGAGTCCCGCAACCGCAGAAATAAGTGTCACTCCAAAAGCGAACGGCTGTACGGGAGAACCTGAAATTTTTAGCATTACCGTAAACCCAACCCCCAATATTACAATTTCTCCTGCGAGCCAGGCACTGTGTTCCGGAGAGACTACGGGCATAACTTTTACGGGGGCCGTAGCGGGAACTTCCTATAGCTGGACGGTTTCAGAAATTATTCCATCAGGCAGCATTAGTGGCGGCAGCGATGGCAGTGGAGATAAAATTGAACAAAACCTTACCAATACTACCGGCTCCCCGGCGAAAATCATTTATAAGGTGACGCCGGAGGCAAATGGCTGCCCTGGAACCCCAATTTCGGTAACAGTTACGGTGAATCCATTACCGGAGTTCAGCTTTAAAACTGAACAACTTTTATGTTCCCCTGCCGATTTAACAAGTCTGGAATTAACAGAGGATTCAACACAGGGATTAAGTTTTTCGTATTTTAAAAATGGAAATCAGGTACAAAATCCAAATAGCGTGAATGCCGGATTCTATACGATAATTGGAAAAAATAGTTCTGGTTGTACTACAGAGCAAGAGGTGACGGTGAATGAAACACCCAAATTAACAGTACCTCTTGACGCACCAGAGACTTGTTCGAATTCATCATTTACTTATGAATTGACCAGCAGTATTCCAGATACAGAATTCTCATGGCAGAGATTGGCGAATCCGAATATTTCAAGCAATACAACCGGTGGTGGAAATGGAGATATTGGGGAAAATCTAACGAATATGTCGGATAAGCCAATAGAAGTTACTTATGTAGTTACATTAACTTCTCCTGAGGGATGTACTGCCAATCAGGAAATAAAAACGTTAGTAAACCCCATTCCTAAATTAAATAATCCGTCCACTGATCCTGAACAAGATTTTGTGTACAATTATATAGCATGTGGCGGAGAAAATTTCGAATTTAGCCCATCAAGCAATACCCCCAATACCACCTTCCATTGGGAACGACAACAAGTAGGAGAAAACTCGGCAACTAATGGCTCCGGTAATATAAATGAGAAGCTTATAAATTCCGGATCATCAGAAATTACAGCAGTTTATAAAATTTTTATAAGTTCTAATGAGTGTGATAACCCAAATCCGTATGAAATTCGTGTCCTGGTAAAACCTGCTCCAGTTGTAAATGCTTCTATAGTAAGTAGTGGTGCCGCCGAAAATCCGAACTCGGAATTTATCGAAATTTGTCCTGGAACAACATCTGTAGATTTATATTCAAATGCAACATTAGAGAATACAGAAAATTTGCCACCTGAAATTGACTCTTGGGATTTTAGTTCCTCGAGCGCCAGGAATGCATGGAGCACAGATCCGTCCCACGAAAGTAGACGATGGAGGACAGGACAGAACGGAGATCTTGCTTATGAGCGTGATTACAGATGCGGATATAGGAACAGATATATATGTACAGAAGAATACGAATATGCTTTTCAGAACATAAATTCTCCATTTTTTGCTGTAAACAGTTATCAATATGAAGGTAATTATGATAATGTTGCCTTGATTAGCCCCAGTTTTAGTACAATAGGATATTCTAGTGTAACTTTAAATTTTGATCATGCTTATAGAGATGCAGGAAGTATATATGATATTGAAGCAGATATTGCCAGAGTCCAGTTTCGCATAAATTATGGGAATTGGCAAAATTTGGTTAGTTACACATCCTCAATTGGATCTGAAGAGCAAATGGTTCCAGGACGAACTAATAATAACCAGGAAATAAAACTGCCAGGAAATAAAGAAAATGTTCAAATCCGGTTTTTATATAACACCCACGAGAGGGGCTATTATGGAATAGGTTTTTGGGCAATTGGAAACGTTAACATAACCGGAGAAGGAGCTGAACAACCTAACATTACCTGGACAAGGTCTGATGATGAAAACTGGATATCTCACGATCAAAATCTACAAAATATTGAGGTAAATATGGCGACAACTTTTACTGCCACTTATGAGTATGAAAGTGTAGATTGCCCGGGAACCGACAGTGTAGAAGTTATAGTTCGCACCCCTCCCGAACCTACAATTACAGCAAATTATTGCGGCAGTTCCCAATTTATTGAGCTGGTTTCAGATAATGAATATTCATCTTATCGTTGGGAAGCTAATGGGGAAGTCTTAGGCACAAACAGAACCCTGGATGTTGAAATTGCAAAAACATATACGCTTATTGTAACTGATGATTTAGGTTGTGAGGGTACAGGATATATCAATGTTTCCAATGAGTTAATTACAAATGGCGACTTCGAAGATGGCAATACTGGTTTTTATACGGAATATAATTATAAACCAAACCCTACAGCATATACAAATAATAATCAGGGAACATCAGCCCTGTGGGCTGAACAAACTTACACTATATCAAATGATGCTAGGCAAAATCCGTATTCCTGGCATCCTCATTTTTATGGACAGGATCATACGTATGGTAATGGTCATGGAAATTTTATGTTAATTAATGGAGCTCCTGCTTCAGGTAAAGTAGTTTGGAGACAAACAATAGAAAACATTCAGCCAAACACTAATTATTATTTCAATGCCTGGGGTATGAATTTAAACCCATCCAGCCCAGCTCGTTTACAATTCAAAGTTAATGGAGTTAATACAGGTACCATAGCAGAATTGTCCCAAGCAGCCACACCTACGAGTAACGGCCAAGTAAATCGCGCTAACTGGGTTCAATTTTATAGCAATCCGTTTTGGAATTCCGGAAATTCAACAACTGCCGTGTTGGAAATTGTTAATCTAAATACAAATACAGGGGGTAACGATTTTGGCCTAGATGACATCTCTTTTGGAACATTGGAAACAATAGTATTTGAAATTGACCCCGACAATAATTCAATTTTATGTGAAGGAGAAGAACTGGAATTATACGCTAATATTGAAGGTGGGCGTTTTCCCATAACTTTTAAATGGACCGGTCCTGCAGGTAGTAATTTTTCTCATACCACAACAGTAAATACCCTTCAGGAACTTAACGAAGCAGTTACTTTAAAAGTTCCGGATATAACTGCTGACATGGCCGGAACTTATAATTTGGAAGTAACAGATTTCTACGGTTGCGCTTCCCAAACGGCTACTACAGAAGTTAAAATACTAAAGATCAATTCCGGCGAAGATCAGACTGTATGCTCCAATGCAGCCGAAGTCACGCTAGCCGGTACAATTATAGGTTCTGAGGCTGGAGGCACATGGAGTACTTCAGGTTCAGGCACATTCTCAAATAATACACAACTGGATGCAATTTATACTGCCAGTGAAGATGATATCGCTGCGGGAAGTGTGAGCCTTAGCCTTACCTCAAACGATGCTAAAGCCACCTGTACCGACGAGTTGACCATCTTCTTCAATATTTCGCCTGAAATGACAATTGAAGTTACTCCCGCCAACTGCTATCAAAGCAATGACGCTACAGCCACTGTAATTATTGCTGAAAATACAGGAACAGCTCCTTTTACCTATCTATGGAGCGATGGACAGACCGGCCAAACGGCCACAAGATTGGGAAAAACAGGGGAAGCTGACAATCTTTTTGTTACTGTTACCGATGCGAATGGTTGCTCGGTATCTTCAGAAAATATCGTTATAGAGGAGCCGGCCCCGTTAGAAATTGTTGCCACAGAATTTGACGCGGTAACTTGCTTTGGAGCAAATGATGGCACGGCAACTATAGAAGTTACCGGAGGTTTTCTTGAAGGGGCCAGCCCCGAATATAATTTTCAGCTGTTAGATAGTGAGGGTGCGATGGTTTATACTGAAGAAAATGTGGCAAGTCCAACTATAACTGTTCCCAACCTTACTGCAGGAAACTACACCTTTAGTGTTAGCACGCCTGCAAACTGCACCAGCCTTACTTCAAATATCACCATTACCCAGCCGGAAGAAATTATTGTAGATGCGGGAACAGACCTGTCTCTGGAACAATGTGGCATCACACAGGTGCAATTGGAAGCAGTTCCTGTAGATGAATCCCTTGGCGAGGGCGAATGGCACGTAATTTCTGGCCAGGATGGCTATTTTGAAGATGCGCACCTTCCCAATACCATTTTCTACGGGAAAGCAAATACTACCTATGAACTGGAATGGGCAGTGATTCCTAAAACCGATTGTCCCGAACTTTCTGACACTCTTACAGTGCATTTCCCAGAATCCTGCAGCAAGCTTAATTTTGACGGGGAAGACGATTATGTGGATGCCGGTGAGAATTATGCTATGGGAGGAAACGATTTTTCTGTGGAAGCCTGGGTAAAGCCTAATGCAATTTCCGGGGTTAATACCATTATTTCCAAACGAGTGGAAGGTGAATCCAATTTGGGCTACGATCTTATTCTCAATAATGGCGCACCTAGTTTTAGGGTGCGAAACCGGAGTGTTACCAGTACTAAAAAAATTGCCACAGACCGCTGGTACCATATTGCTGGAGTATATTCCGACTCTCAAATGAGTTTGTATGTAGACGGGGTAGAAATTCAGAAGAACACCAATAATATTCCCGGCGGTTCAGGAAATTTTGAAGCTCCGTTTTTAATTGGTGCAGCACATTCACCAGCTAGTACCAGGGGCACTAAGGAACATTTTAACGGCTTTATTGAAGAAGTGAGAATTTGGAAAGGCGCTATTCCAACTGCCCAGATAAGATTTTTTATGAACCAGCGCCTCTGGAAAAATGGCTCTAAAGTAGATGGTGAAGTACTAGAGCAGGAAATGAATATTACCAATGCACCAACCCTGCCCAACTATAGCAATCTGCCCGGGTATTATCAGCTTCTGGCAAGGGAAGATCTCATTAGTTCAGGCTATACTGAAAATTTAGGATCAGAGGGTTCAAAAGCCGACGGGCTTCTGAAAAACATTCAGCAGATGCAGGAAAACACTGCTCCCCTGCCCTACGTTTTGTACACCAGTAACAAAGAATGGTACAACAAATCTACCTGGCAGCTGCCTCAAAAGTTCAATGGAAAAACAATCAGCCAGAGAGATGTTTGGGACGCCCCAAACAGCCTCGGAATAGATAATCAAACTAAAATAGACTGGAATATTGTTAAAATTGGAGATAACGTTTATAATCCAGGCACGCCTAATAATAAAAACAGCATTACGCTCCTGGGCCTTTTATCTGAAGACGGCAAATTTGATATGCAGGGAGACAACAATCATAACGGGAGCGGCCTTACCGTCACTCATTATCTAAAACTTAATGGAATAATCGATTTAAACGGGGAATCTCAATTAATCCAATCTGAAGGCAGTATTCTTGATCCCGAGAGCAGTGGTTATATTCAGCGGGACCAGCAGGGAACACAAAACAGTTACAACTATAATTACTGGAGTTCTCCGGTAAGCTATAAAGACAAACCAATTAATTCTGGTTATAGTATTGCAGCTGTACTTCATGATGGTACCAACCCATCTACTCCCAAACCCATTTCATTTGGAAATTCACACACCTTTGCAGATGGCAATTATTCAGGAAACCTAAGGATTAGCGCTTACTGGCTCAATATTTTCCATGGTACTGCAGATGAATATGGAGTGTGGAAGCATATAGATGCCACAACTCATTTAGAGCCAGGCACAGGTTACACCATGAAGGGAACTTCAGGTTCAGCAAAAATAAAAGACCTTCAAAATTATATTTTTGAAGGAAAACCCAACAATGGCACTATCAAAATTAAAATTTCAGAAAATGAGAACCGCCTGGTTGGAAATCCTTACCCATCGGTTATTGATGCCAGGGAATTTATAAAAGACAATCTTAAAAATATAAACGGAGGCCGAAATACCAGGAATATTTTCAATGGCACTATCTACTTCTGGGATCATTTTGGGCAGGAAGACACACATGTTCTTGCTGAATATATTGGCGGTTATGCCGCCTTTACCCTTGCCGGAAGCGTGCCCGGTGTATCAAATGACAAAAGAATACATTCCAATGGCAACAGCGGCACCAAACTGCCGGGGAACGGAATACCCGTTGCGCAGGGATTTTTTGTAAATACCATCCTGGACGAGACGGTGGCAGGAGATATTACTGTATCTGGAGGAGAAGTGGTATTTAAAAACAGCCAAAGAACCTATGTAAGGGAAAATCCAGGGAATTCCCAGTTTTTACGCCCGGAGAATATCCAGAAGCAACAAAAAGAGATGGCAGAAGATACGCGGCCAAAAATAAGGCTGAATTTTGTGTCGCCTACCGGCTATCACCGGCAAATTCTCGCTACGGCAGATTTGGCTACAACAGACGATTTCGACCTGGGCTATGATGCCCCTATGATGGATTATAATGCCGAAGATATGTTCTGGATGATCAAAAACGGGGAATTCGTGATCCAGGCCGTAAAAGATTTTGGACTGAAAAGGACACTTCCCCTGGGGCTTTACATTAGCGAGGAAAAGGAGTTTGAAATTTCTATTGATAGCCTGGAAAACCTGCCAGAGAATTTTGAAGTTTTCATAAGAGACAACGAGACGGGAACTCATCATAATTTATCTGAAGGCAGTTTCACTGCTACCCTGGCACCGGGTTATTACACCACCAGGTTTGATATTGTATTTTCTGATGTGCAGGAAGAAGAGCCTGGGGAAGAAACTGAAGAAGAAGGAAATACCGGAGAAAATCCCGATGAAGAGGAAAATTCCGCAGAAAGTATTCAAATAACCTATAATCACAAAACCCGTAATTTAAGAATTGATAACCCTGAAGTTCTGGAAATTTCAGAATTGATGGTTTTTGACATCAGGGGAAGACTGGTGGAAGCTTTTGAAGAATTGCCGTCGGAAAAACAATTTTACCTTCCGGTAAAGGATTTTAGCTCAGGAATCTATATTGTTAAGATGATTTATAGCAAGGGCATCAAAAATGTAAAAATCATCATGCGATAAGTATTTTTATCCCTTTAGGTAAGCCGTGCTTTATTACTGATAACGAGAATATTAAAAATGTATTTCATCGATTAAATTTGCCTTTTAACTTCATTTGTGCGTATTTTGTCATCTATTTTATCTGACTAAATGTGTATGGGCAAAATTACTCCCCGTATAAAAGCAACAGGAATTTCAATATTTCTCATTGTTTTTATAGGATATTTTTTACCGGCCAATAACTTAACCTTTAACGAATCCCCTTACAGGGCATTTGACGGAAAAGAAATCTCCTACGCTAAAAGTGAGCTGGAAAACCCACAGATTACAGCACCGGCAGATAAAACAGTGAACACCGGCAATGGCAGCTGTAGTGCGACCGGCATACAGTTAGGCTCCCCCACCATTACCGGTGAATATGATAACCTGAGACTGGAAGTAAATGGCAGTGAAATTAGTCCAAATACTTATTCCTTTCCTTTAGGTACAACTGTAATTACCTGGATTGTTTCCAACGCTGAAGGAGCTTCAGATTCAGATACCCAAATTATCACTGTTGAAGATAACACAGACCCAACAGTAATTACCAAAAATATCAGTATTGCATTGGACGCTTCAGGCAACGCTTCCATTACTTCGGCTGATGTTGACAACGGCTCCAGCGATAACTGCGGAATTAAAAGCTATACTTTAGATAAGGAAAATTTCAGCTGTGCAGATGTAGGGCCAAACACGGTGACACTGACGGTGACCGATAATAATGAAAATTCAGCTACCGCTACTGCCACAGTTACTGTTGAAGATAACACAGACCCAACTGTAATTACCAAAAATATCAGTATTGTATTGGATGCTTCAGGAAACGCTTCCATTATCCCGGCTGATGTTGACAACGGCTCGAGCGATAACTGCGGAATTAAAAGTTATACTTTAGATAAGGAAAATTTCAGCTGTACAGATGTAGGGCCAAACACGGTGACACTGACGGTGACCGATAATAATGAAAATTCAGCTACCGCTACTGCCACAGTTACTGTTGAAGATAACACAGACCCAACAGTAATTACCAAAAACATCAGTATTACATTGGACGCTTCAGGCAATGCTGCCATTATCCCGGCTGATATTGATAACGGCACGAGCGATAACTGCGGAATTAAAAGCTATTCTTTAGATAAGGAAAATTTCAGCTGTACAGATGTAGGGCCAAACACGGTGACACTGACGGTGATCGATAATAATGAAAATTCAGCTACCGCTACTGCCACAGTTACTGTTGAAGATAATACAGATCCCACGGTAATTACCAAAAATATCAGTATTGTATTGGACGCTTCAGGCAATGCTGCCATTATTCCGGCTGATATTGATAACGGCTCCAGCGATAACTGCGGAATTAAAAGCTATACTTTAGACAGGGAAAATTTCAGCTGTACAGATGTAGGGGAAAACACGGTGGCACTGACAGTTACGGATAATAATGAAAATACGGCTACCGCTACTGCCACCGTTACTGTTAAAGATGAAGAGTTACCCGTAATAACCACAGCTTCAGAAATTACTGTTGCAAATGATGCTGGAAAATGCGGCGCCAGTATTAGCATTACCCCTCCAACAGCTACAGATAATTGTACTGTGGGCAGCCCTTCCGGCAGCAGGAGCGATGGCAAAGCCCTTACCGCAGAATTCCCTGTAGGAACAACAGAAATCACCTGGAATGTAAGTGATGCCAATGCAAATAACGCGGTAGCGGTTATCCAAAAAATTACCGTGGAAGATAAAGAAGCACCGGAGTTACCAGCAATAGAAGATGTAATCTCCGGATGTGAATATACCCTCACCCCTCCCGTGGCAACAGACAATTGTTCAGGAGAAATTACCGCCACAACTTCTAACCCCCTCACTTATTCTGCTGAAGGCACCCATACCATCACCTGGAAATTTACAGATGCTGCCGGTAATACAAGTACAATTAAACAGGATGTGGTAATTAGCCCTCTTGGGGCTGAACTGGAAGTTGCCAATATTAGCTGTAAAGGCGCCAGTGATGGAAGTATTGAGATGATGTTTGCCTATGGAGGACACGATACTTTTGAATACAGCATAGACGGCAGTAACTGGCAAGCCAGTAATACATTTAGTTCCCTTGCCCCTGGCACTTACAATGTGCAGATGCGGGACAGCAGTGAGCCCGGCTGTATTTTGGTTCTCGACGGCAATTTAGAGATCACCGAACCTGAAGTGCTTACTGCAGCTATAGCATCTACAACAGATGTTTTATGTAAAGGCTTTGCAACAGGCGAAATTACTGCTTCTGCCACCGGAGGAACCGCGCCCTATACTTTTTCATGGGGCTCCTTAGGCTATGGAGAGAACAAAACAGATCTCCCTGCCGGAGAATATGAGCTAATTGTAACTGATGCAAATGGATGTAAAACAGAACCCATAGCTGTAACTATAACTGAACCTGCCAGCTTTATTGAAATTACTGAAGTTACTTCCACTTCTGGATGTTTTGAAGCAAATAATGGTACAGCAACGGTGAAAGCAGTAGGTGGCACCGGCCAATATTCCTATTTATGGGAGGATGGCCAAACCACCCAAACAGCCACAGGACTGGCTCCTGGGGATCATACTGTGGTGATTACAGATGAAAACGGCTGCGAAAAGGAAAGGACAGTCACTGTTTCCTCCCCTACCAAACTGGAAATCAGCGGTTTTTTAACTACCGAAACCACTTCTTATGGCTCTGCTACAGGTAGTGCGACAGTACAGGTTACCGGCGGAAGCCCCAATTATACATTTGAATGGTCTGACGGGCAGACCGGGCAAACCGCTCAAAATTTAACTGCAGGCACCTATACCGTTACAGTAACCGATCAAAATGGTTGTACAGCCAGCAGATCTGTTGTTGTGATAGACAGTCTGGACGCAGAAATTTTACCTACTTCAATTTGTGAAAGTACAAACGATATAATCCGTACTTCTTCATTTACAATTTTGGATGGCAGTGCCAGAGGTGGTACCGCTCCTTATAACTATGAGTGGACATTTAAAGGTGATGCTTCGATCTCTAAATACACAGGATTACAAACTCCGAAAATAAATTATGAATCTATTGGTGATAAAGAGATCAGCGTTAAAATAACTGACGCAAATGGAGTGTCGCTTACAAAAACTATAATTCAATATGTGGGGGCATGTTTTGTTACGGATTGTGGATCTAACGATTTAACAGCAGAAGATTATTATATTGGAGATAGCAGCGGTACCAGAATTACTGCTGAAAATTGTGGAAGTTCTGATGATAAATTTATATATATCTACATCCCCTCTAATCCAAAACGCTACTCCCTTAGTGTGGAATTTATTTATTCTATTGAAAATATTGAAACAGGAGAGGTTGAAAATCACAGGGAATTAGGTTGTTTCTACGAAAAGGAAGATATTCCTGACAAAGCCCAAACTTTCCAGATTGACTATTCCTGTGGAGATATTGTAAAGATAGATGGAGTTCGATTTACCTTCGCCCAAAATAAAAACCGGGAATGTGGACAAGGTTCCAAACCTAAATGCTTCTCCACCAATAATGAAACGACTGTTTTTTCACCATTGTATGCCGTAGCATTTGCAAACGAGCTTTTATGTAATGGTTCTGAGGACGGTAAGATTACGATCAGAGCTTCCGGGGGAGTTTCTCCATACCAGTATTTCCTTAATGGAAAAGAATACGACACTAATATAATTGAAGGGCTTCCGGGAGGCACTTATAATATAGAAGTTCGCGATGCTGAAGGCGAAAGTCATTTTATGACCAAAGAAATAAACCAGCCTTCAAACCCCCTTCAGCTTAACCTTGTTGAGCAAACAGATGTGACCTGTTTTGGAGGCACTGATGGAAGTGCTACAGTAGCAGCAGAAGGAGGTACACCGGCAACTTCAGGAGATGCTTATATTTATGTTTGGGATAATGGCCAAACCGGGCCTACGGCAACCAACCTGGAAGCAGGAGACCATGATGTGCGGGTATTAGATGCTAATGGCTGTGAAACCTGGATTACCGTTACAATTACTCAGCCGGAAGAATTAATTGCCAATGCAGGCCCGGACCAGGTTCTTAGCTGTGGAATCACTACAACTCAGCTATCTGCAAGCCTTCCGACAGAAAATTCAGAAGAATTTACCGGAGAATGGAGCATTGTTAATGGACCTGCTGGCGGCAGTTTTGCTGATGCCACAAATCCTGAAACCAGCTTTACGGGAACACAGGGAACTTATACTTTAAGATGGACCGTTGACTGCGGAAAGTCTGATGATGTAAAAATCACCCTGAGCAACTGTAATACGATCGATTTTGATGGAAAAGACGATTATATTGTTTTTGGCGACAACTTTAATGGCAGCACAAATTTTTCTCTTGAAGCCTGGATAAAATTATCACCTGAAGCATCCTCAGGTCTTAAAACAGTTATTTCTAAACGCAGTACGACAGACTTTAGTAGCAGCGGTTATGACCTGGTTATTGATAACAGAACTCCTAAATTCCGCTGGAACGGAAATACGCTCTCATCTTCAGATCCAATTGGCACAAATAGGTGGTACCATTTGGCTGTAATTACGAAAAGCGAGGGCACTTATATCCTCGTTGATGGACTAGAGGTAGGGAAAGCTAGTGCCGCCTCTCTAACCGCCAATAATTACCCGTTTATAATTGGCGCAATGTACAACGCCGATAATCCTGAAGAGCCTTCTAATTACTTCCATGGATGGGTTGAAGAGGTGCGAATCTGGGATACAGCACTTTCAGAAAATCAGCTCCACTTTATGATGAACCAGAGACTAGAGCAAAACGGCGCTAATGTAAGAGGAGAAATTATTCCTCTTGACGTTCCTGAAGGCCTTAGATGGGATAAATTAAAAGGATATTATCAACTTGAAAAAATAGAAAATGGCTATACTCCAAATAAAGCATCTTTAGCAGTAAAAGGAAGAATGGTCAATATTACCACTAATCAGGAAAGAACTGCTCCATTGCCATATATTTCTGCCCGCACAGGCTACTGGTACAGCAACAATACCTGGAAGAGGCCCCAGGTATGGGATCCACCAAACAGTACTGGCATAAATGGCAAGAAGATTAATTGGAATATCGCCAGTATTTCCCATACTATTAATTCAGGAGATAAGGATATTAACCTGCTGGGGTTACTCTCAGAGAGTAATAAACTCACTATGATTAATCCCAACCAGGCACAAAATGAATTTAATGGGGGAAAAAACCTTAAGATTTCCCATTATTTAAAACTTAATGGTATCATCGATCTGGTTGGGGAGTCCCAGCTGGTACAGGATGAGGGAAGCGTACTGGAAAATTCCAGTACAGGTTATCTTGAGAGGGATCAGCAGGGCACGGCAAACAGTTACAATTATAATTACTGGACATCTCCCGTTAGCATTCAGGGAAGCGGTAATAATTCAGGTTTTACCATTGCTGAAGTATTGCGCGACGGCACAAATTCAAAAAATCCGATCAGGTTATCCTTTGGCCATGACTATACTTTTGCAGATAAAAGCTATTCGGGGGCCAAAAGAATCAGCACTTACTGGCTGTACAAATTTGAAGGAACTGCAGATTCTTATGGAGAATGGGATTATGTTGGGAAGGAGGGCCATTTGGATGCCGGAGAAGGTTATACCATGAAGGGTACTTCCGGGAATGTGGAAATCTCTGAAAGGCAAAACTATGTCTTTACAGGAAAACCGAATAACGGGGAAATAAGAATAAAAGTTTCAGAAAATGAAAACAGGCTGGTGGGAAATCCTTACCCCTCAGCTATTGATGCCGAACAGTTTATCAGAGACAACCTCAAGGATGTTCCGGGAGGAACAAACAGCAGAAACATTTTTAACGGAGCGCTCTATTTTTGGGACCATTTTGGCAAGAAGGACAGTCATAACCTGGCAGAATATGTAGGAGGCTATGCTACTTTTAATTTAGTAGACGGAGTTCCTGCAATCTCTACAGATTCCCGCATTGATGCCACAGGGGATCAGGGTGACAAACGCCCCGAAAAATATATTCCTGTTGCGCAGGGCTTTTTTGTAAATACAATCATAGATGAAGCAATAGCTGAAGAATACCAAATAAATGGCGGGGATATTCTCTTTAAAAACGGCCAAAGGCTTTCTGTAAAAGAATCCACTGAAGAATCCCAATTCTTAAAACCGCTACATCTAACAAAAGGTAATAAGGCACAATATAAAAAGGACGAGCGTTACAAAATCAGGCTGAATTTTTCCTCTCCAACCGGATATCACCGCCAGATCCTTGTAGCTGCCGATAACCTTACCACCAATGGGTTTGACCTTGGCTATGATGCGCCTATGATGGATTATAACCTGGAAGATATGTTCTGGATAATTAACGATTCAGAATTCGTAATTCAGGCGGTACCGGATTTTAATCCAGGACAGGTGCTACCTTTAGGGCTTGCCATAGACCAGGAAGGAGAATTTAAAATAGAAATCGCTGAACTGGAGAATGTTCCCGCAGATATGGAAATTTATCTAAAGAATAATGCAGACACTACTTATCATGACCTTAGAGCTGGGGAATACAAATCTACTATTGAACCTGGCTACCATACCAGCCAGTTCGAATTAGTTTTTGAAAAGCCTGAGGAAAGCACAGAAGAAGAAGGACAGGATCCCGATAATACCGAAGAAAACGAAGAAGACAATTCTGATGATCAGGAAGAGGAAGAAGGAGAAGGGAACAGCGAAAATCCTGAAGAAGGCTCTGAAGGCTCTGAAGAAGAATCCGGCAATCCTGAAACGGAAACCCCAGTAGAAATTCCCGGAGAAAAAGATGATCTGGCTGAGCTCTCTGCAGATTATATGATGGATACTAAAGAAATCATCATCAGCAATCCGGCAGAAACCAGGATTGACGAAATCCGCATCTATAGCATTAATGGAAAACTTATTGAAAGCTTTAAAGAAATCCCTTTACAACAGGAGATCCACCTCACCGTAAGCCGTCCCGTAAGTACTGCTGTTTATGTAGTGAAAATTTATTCTGAAAATAAACTCATCAACAAAAAGATGATCATCAATAACTAAAAATATGGGCTGCCTTTTCCGGCAGCCCATATTTTTATTAGCCTTTAAACTTTAGAGGAAGGTGTACCACTTTTTTGGTATCAAAAAAATCTTCTTCAAAATAATCAGACAGTTCATAAATACTCACCGTCTTATAAGGCTGGAGTTCTTCGGAAAGGTCACCTCCTTTTAAATACAATATACCGTTTTTCAGTTCATGACTGCTCTTCTTTGCAATGTTCCCCTTGGTCCAGTGAACAAAAGTAGGCATCGCTGCCACAGCCCTACTCACTATAAAATCGTAGTGCCCGCCAATTTCTTCAACCCTGGCATTGGTAATTTTTACATTCTGTAGGTTTAATCCCGCAGAAACCTCTTCCACTACTTTAATTTTTTTCCCAATGGAATCTACCAGATGAAATTTTGTCTCAGGAAATAAAATAGCCAGTGGAATTCCGGGAAAGCCACCACCTGTTCCAACATCAAGAATTTCAGCTCCGGGATTAAAGCTTTGTACCTTTGCGATCCCCAGGGAATGCAGTACATGCCTAAGATAAAGTTCGTCTATATCTTTTCGGGAAACCACATTAATTTTAAGATTCCAGTCTTTGTAAAGTCCGGATAACTTCTGAAATTTATCAATCTGATCCGCCGTTAACTGTGGGAAATATTTCTGTATTAATTCCAATTTATGAGCATTTTTCGCAAAAATACGAATCGCGGCTTAAAATTTGAGCATTTCATATCACAGAACTGTATAATATTTTACCTTTGAAGATTAAAGAAAGCAAAATGGAGTTTCCTCAGAATAATATAAGATTCTCCCGAATCGATTCAGCAAAATTTTTCAGGACCCTTAATAAAAGGGTCAATTCTTATTTTAAAGAAAACAATCTTAAAAAAACCGGGAACTGGAAACTTCATCTCAAAACAGCGGTGATGTTTAGTATTTTCCTCACCCCCTATTTTCTAATTATGACCCTTGATATTTCCCAATGGTGGATGTTACTGCTTACCATTGTAATGGGCGCGGGCATGGCCGGAGTGGGCATGAATATTATGCACGACGGGAACCACGGCTCGTACTCTTCAAAAAAATGGGTGAACAAGTTTATGGGTGGGACCATTTATATTCTTGCCGGTAACGTTTACAACTGGCAGGTGCAGCATAACGTGCTTCACCACACTTATACCAATATTCACGGGCATGATGAAGATCTTGACGCAGGAAGGGTGATACGGTTTTCAAAACATGCAAAGTGGGAGCGCTTTCATAAATTTCAACATTATTACTCGGTTTTCCTTTATGGGCTGCTCACCTTCAACTGGGCTTTAACGGTAGATTTTAAGCAGACCAAACGTTATCTAAAAAGAAAACTTGCCTACGGGAAATTGCCCAACCCTGTAACCCAGTGGAGTATTATCGCGATAACCAAATTAATATATATCGCCATATGGATCGTGCTGCCAATGATCATTCTTTCCATCGCCTGGTGGAAAATTTTGATTGGCTTTTTCATAATGCACTACACGGCAGGCTTAATTTTGAGCATGGTTTTTCAGCTTGCACACGTCGTAAAAGAAACTGAAATGCCGCTACCTGATAATACAGGCTCCATGAAAAATACCTGGGCAATTCACCAGCTTTTCACTACGGTAAATTTCTCGACTAAAAACAGGATCGTAAACTGGTTCACCGGCGGACTTAACCATCAGGTAGAACATCACATTTTTCCAAATATCAGTCATATTCACTACACGAAAATTTCTAAAATAGTGAAAGAGACTGCCATGGAATGCAATTTACCTTACAACGAATACAAAACCACACGCGCAGCTATAAAAGCCCATTTTCAGTATCTAAAAGAGATGGGTTCCAAACCTGCAATATCCAGTTAAATAATCATTATTAATCAACTAAAATGCAAGAACAATTATCAAACAGGATTAACAATCTGGCAACGTCCCAAACTTTGGCAATGGCTGCAAAAGCGCGTGAATTAAGGGCCGAAGGAAAAGATATTATTGGCCTTAGCCTTGGCGAACCAGATTTTACTACCCCAGAGTTTATTAAAGATGCGGCTATAAAGGCCATTAATGAAAATTACAATTCTTACACCCCCGTAGATGGCTATGTGGAATTAAAAGATGCCATTATTACAAAATTCAAGAGGGATAATAACCTCACCTACAACCATTCCCAGGTTGTGGTTTCCACAGGAGCCAAGCAATCTTTAGCCAATGTGGCCATGGTTTTGCTGAATCCCGGGGATGAAGTGCTCTTACCCTGCCCTTACTGGGTAAGTTATGCTGAAATTGTAAAACTGGCAGAAGGTGTTCCTGTTGAAGTACCTACAACAGTGGAAACCGATTTTAAAATAACACCTGAGCAGCTGGAAAAAGCGATCACGCCAAAAACAAAGATGATTTGGTACAGCTCGCCCTGTAACCCCAGCGGAATGGTTTACACTAAAGAAGAACTTAGAGGACTTGCCGATGTACTGGCAAAATATCCTGATATTATAGTGGTGAGCGACGAAATTTATGAGCATATTAATTATGTAGGAGGACATGCTTCCATGGCCGGTTTTGAAGATATGTACGATCGTACTGTTACCGTGAATGGTGTAGCCAAAGCCTTTGCCATGACCGGGTGGCGTATTGGTTATATTGGTGCTCCTGCATGGATTGCCCGTGCCTGCAATAAATTGCAGGGCCAGGTCACCAGCGGTGCCAACTGTATTGCACAGCGCGCCACTATCACCGCGCTTGAAGCTCCCGTGAGCGAGATTAGTTATATGATTGATAAATTTAAATCAAGAAGAAAACTGATCATCGACCTGCTGAACGAAATAGATGGTTTTGTGACTACCGAACCACAGGGCGCTTTTTATGTATTCCCAAATATTTCAGCTTTCTTCGGAAAAACGATCAAAGGCCATAAAATTGAAAACGCCACAGATTTCTCCATGTTCCTTTTAGAGGAAGCTTTGGTAGCCACAGTTACCGGAGACGCTTTTGGTAACCCCGATTGCATCAGGATCTCTTATGCCGCCAGCGAAGAACAAATTGAAGAAGCCCTGAAGAGAATTAAAACAGCGCTTTCCGAAGCATAAAAATTTGAAAATAATATTAAAAAACCTCACAGAAATTAGGAACTGTGAGGTTTTTTTCATTTGAAGTCAATTAACTTTTCCGGAAAAAGAAATAACAGGTTTCACTGAACTACATATGCCTCTTCCTTTTTTTCTCTTTTCCTCTTTAACTCATTAACTTAAAAAACTAAGGATTCCTCAAGAATGGGTGTTTCAGAATTAAAATTTTCCCACTCTGCTGAAGTAAACATTAAAAAATTTCTCCCGCGGAGTTCGCAGATTTCCGCAGAAAAATTTCAAATTTTAAACCTGGAATTTTTCACTATTAATACCAACCGGTTTCTACAGAGGAAAGTAAAAGAATAACGAGAAAAATTTGCATATGCCTCTTCCTCTTTTTCTCTTTTCCTCTTTAACTCATTAACTTGAAAACTAAGAATTCCTCAAGAAGGGGTGTTTCAGAATTAAAATTTTCCCACTCTGCTGAAGTAAACATTAAAAAAATTCTCCCGCGGAGTTCGCAGATTTCCGCAGAAAAATTTCAAATTTTAAACCTGAAACTTTTCACTATTCATACCAACCGGTTTCTACAGAGGAAAAGTAAAAGAATAACGAGAAAAATTTGCATATGCCTCTTCCTCTTTTTCTCTCTTTAACTCTTTCACTCTTTTCCTAATTAACTAAGAAGGCTACCGATTCCTCCAAAAGAAGGGAGTAAGGATTATAAGCACTGTAAAAAGTTCAAGCCTGCCTATTAGCATTAAAAAAGCGCACCACCATTTTCCAAAAGAAGGCAGCATATCGAAATTATTTACGGGACTTAACGCTCCAAACGCGGGGCCAATATTACCAAGAGAAGATGCCGCCCCGCCGATTGCCGTTTCAAAATCGAGCTCCAGCGCAGCCAGAACAACCGAACCAATAATAAAAGCCAGCATATAGAGAATAAAAAAACCAAGAATATTGAAAACGATCTCTTCACTAATGCTTTTTTTGTTAAAACGCACCGGAAGAATAGCATTGGGATGCAAGGTTCTTTTAAATTCAGTAATCCCATTCCTTATCATTATAATATGCCGCATTACCTTTACTCCACCCGCTGTAGAACCTGCGGACCCACCTAAGAAAAACATTCCGAAGAAGAAAATAGTCAAAAACGGCGTCCACATAGTGTAATCTGCAGAAACAAAACCGGTGGTGGTAATAACCGTTAATACCTGGAAAAGGGAATGCCGAAAAGCACTTTCAGCCTCACCCCAAACCATGGGATGATCTATGGAGGAAAGCTCTACGTTTGCTTCCAGATATACAATAAAAGAAGATATTACCGTAAATGCAGCGATAAAAATAAAATACCACTTGAATTCATCATCATGCAACACCTTCTGGATTTTACCCTTAAAGCTGAAGTAACTCAACACAAAATTACTTCCCGCCAGGAACATAAACAGGATCACGATATATTGAATCACCGGCTGATCGTTCCAATAGGCCATACTTGCGTTTTTTGTTGAAAAACCACCAGTGCTTAAAGTACTCATCGCATGATTGATAGCATCAAAAAAACTCATTCCGGCCACGCTAAGTAAAATGGTTTCGGCGGCAGTATAACTTACATAAATCAGCCATAGTCGTTTTGCCGTATCGGTAATACGCGGCTTCAGTTTATCTGCACTGGGGCCAGGGGCTTCCGCAGCAAAAAGCTGCATTCCTCCTATCCCCAATAATGGCAGAATAGCTATGGCGAGCACGATTATCCCCATTCCGCCTATCCAGTGGGTAAGGCTTCTCCAGAAGAGTATTCCTTCCGGCACCACTTCAATATCATTTAAAATAGAAGCTCCCGTGGTGGTGTAGCCAGACATGGTTTCAAAAAAAGCATTGGTAAAGCTTGGGATGGATTCAGTTATAACGTAAGGCAATGTTCCGCTTAAAGCCATGAAGATCCAGCCAAAAGTCACAATAATATAGCCTTCCCGCTTTTTTACCTCTTTCCTATGCCCACGGGTGGTGAACATGAGCAATGTTCCAACAAATAAAGTAATTAAGGACGCAATGGAAATTTCCATGGTTACCCCGTCTTCATAAAACCAGCTTATTAGCACCGCGGTTAGCATAAACCCGCCGTTGCACAGCAACAACAAGCCCATTACATGCAGGATAATAGGGTAGTTTAACCTTGGCATTACAAGAAAAGTTTTTCCACCTTGTTAATAGAACGGGGAAGGCAGCAAACCACAATGCGGTCCCCGGATTTTATTAGAAATTCTCCCAGGGCAATAATCCCTTCTCCATTTCTAATAATCCCCCCAATAATTGCAGATCTTGGGAAATCTATATCTTTTATTTTCTTATTGGTTACCTGTGAGTTGGGTTTTACGATAAATTCCAGCAGTTCAGCATTCATATTGTTGAGCTTCGTCATAGCCACCACTTCACCTTTCCTAATATATCTGAAAATATTATTTGCCGCCAACAGCTTTTTATTAATTAAAGTATCTATTCCTATAGAATGACTTAGCTGAAAATAATCCATATTCTCCACCAGGGAGATGGTCTTTTTTACACTTTTTGATTTGGCAACGAGACAGGACATAATATTAGTTTCGGAATTTCCGGTTACAGCTATAAAAGCATCCATATCATGAATATTTTCTTCTTCCAGAAGCTCCACATTTCGTCCATCCCCATTAATTATAAGTGTGCCCGGCAACTCATCTGCAAGATCGTAAGCCTTTTCCTTATTAGTTTCGACCAGCTTTACATTAAAACTCTTCCTGGAAAGATCCATTGCCGTTTTGCGCCCAATCTTGCTACCACCCAGGATCATTACATTTTTAATATCCTGCTTTGTTTTTCCGGTGAGCTTGTATAGTTCTTCAACTCCACTTTCCAGGGTCACATAATATACCTGGTCTCCTTCCTTAAATTGTGTATCTCCCCGGGGTATTAACGTGTATTGAGTACCAAAACGTTGAATTGCAATGGGCACGAAGTTAAGTTCAGGAAAAATTTCTGCAGCTTCCTTTACCGTTTTTCCTACAAAAAGAGCATTTCGGGATAAACTTAAACCAATCATGGTCAAAGCCCCGTTTTCAAATTCGTAACTATCATTAAAGGCAGACTGGTCCAGGAGCAGCTCAATTTCCCTTGCCGCCAGGGCTTCAGGAGAAATAAGTTCATCTATCCCAAACTTCACAAAACCAATTTCTTCTTTGTTTTCCAGGAATTCGGTGTTGGAGATCCTTGCAATAGTGCGCTTCGCCCCTAACTGCTTCGCCAGCACACACACGGTAATATTGGTGGCTTCGCTAGAAGTCACGCCAATAACCATATCGGCATATTTAACCTGGGCATCTTTAAGTACCGCTATAGAAGTAGCATCACCCTTTATAGTCCTTATATCTAAATGAGTATCTGCATACTGGAGGTTATCCCGATTGGTGTCAAGCAAGGTAATATCCTGAGATTCATACGAGAGTAATTTTGCCAGATGAAAGCCTACCTCACCTGCTCCAGCGATAATTATTTTCATATAACAACTTGAAATTGTAAAGAATTAGCAAAGGTAACTTATTTTAAATTAACGCAAAACATCGCCTGTTAAGAACAAAAAATCAATTGGAAAGAAGGCAGTTATCCTATATCATGTATCTTTGGAAAAAATTTTGAAATGAGTAAGAAAGTTACTCCCTATAAAGGCTCTTCTCTCAACAAAAAGAAGCAGGTAGAACAGATGTTCGATAAAATCTCCGGGAATTACGATGGGCTAAACCGCGTAATCTCCCTGGGAACCGATGAAAAATGGAGGAAAAAGGTAGTGGCACTTGTAGAAAGCCAAAATCCTGAAACCGTATTGGATATTGCCACCGGCACTGGAGACCTTGCAATAAAAATGATTAATACCGGGGCAAGTAAAATTGTTGGGCTGGATTTATCTGAAGGAATGCTTGCCGTAGGCAGGAAGAAAATAGCAAAGAAAAACCTGGAAAAGAAAATTGAAATGGTGCAGGGCGACTCCGAAGCTTTGCCTTTTGATGATAATTCTTTTGACGCCATTACCGTAGCCTTTGGAGTCCGTAACTTTGAGAATCTAGATAAAGGCTTAAAGGAAATCCGCCGCGTTCTTACTCCCGGAGGGATTTTTGTGGTACTGGAAACTTCAGTTCCCGTAAAATTTCCTTTTAAACAAGGCTACAAATTATACAGCAATCTCATCCTTCCACTTATAGGGAAATTATTTTCAAAAGACAGGGATGCTTATTCATATCTCAGTAAAAGTGCCGCCAGCTTTCCTTATGGAGAAGCCTTCAACAATATTTTGAAGAAAAACGGGTTTATAAACGTAGAAGATAAGCCGCAAACTTTTGGGGTTGCTACAATATATGTTGCTTCAAAATAATTGCACCAAATTTTAAAAAATACCATCCTGATAATTTCGGTGAAAATCGAGTTTTCGATATTCAAGCGGTTAAAATTTTAAAAATTAAATGAAAAACTTTTTTATTATAACTTTCTTTCTGTGCTGCTACCAGTTTTCCCAGGCGCAGTTATTCACAGGAGACCAGGTGCTGAATAATGAAAACTTTGACCAGCAGCGTTGGTCCTGGGGATATTTTCTAGGGTTTAACAGCTACGATTTTAATTTTGATTATAAGGATTACAATCCAAGCCCCGTTACCGGCCAGGATTTTCGGGTAGAGCGCAGAATTGGCTTCAATGTGGGACTTGTGGGCAACTTAAAGCTTAATAATAACCTGGATTTAAGGCTGGAGCCAGGCGTTAGCTTTAATTCCCGCGGATTTCAGGCTGTGAGGGCCGATGCCAACACCTTCAGGGAGATAAATTCCACCTATGTGCATATTCCTTTACTCCTTAAATTTTCTGCCAACCGGCTGAACAATTTTAAACCTTTTGTGGTGGGAGGACTTTCCACTTCCATAAACCTTTCCAGTAACGAAAACAGCCCGGATGATAACAGTGTGGGCCAGTTCAGGATGAAGACCAATACTTATTATTATGAACTGGGCTTTGGCATAGATCTTTATCTTTACTATTTCAAACTCACTCCAAGCATAAGAGGGGTATTTGCGATAAATGACGAACTGGTGCGGGATGAGAACCCGAATAGCATTTATACAGGAAACGTGGACAAAATGACTTCAAGGGCCATATTTATCAATTTTACCTTCCAGTAAAAGCTGTTCTTTTAAACTCACTCAGGCAAATCGCCGTAGCCGTGGCTACATTTAAGCTTTCGGCAGAGGCCTCTTTTCCAAATTGCGGGATGGCCACACGCTGGTTAACCTGTTTCGCCACCACTTCTGAAATTCCGTTGGCTTCATTCCCCATAATAAGCATCGCCTTCTGCGGAAGGGGATCTGAATATATATTTTCTCCGTCCATAAAAGTACCAAAAACCGGAAGATCCTGAGGCCGTGCGGTTAGATATTCAGTTAAATTTACATAAGAAATTTTTACCCGGGCAATGGAACCCATAGTTGCCTGAACTACTTTGGGATTGTAACAATCTACCGTATCTTCTGAACATACCAGCTCGGGAATCCCAAACCAGTCACACAACCTGATAATTGTACCAAGGTTTCCAGGATCCCTTACCCCATCCAGCACCAGGCTTAATGCTTCATATTCAGGATTAAAACCTGAAGGAACCTGGAAAACAGCAAGCGCCGATTGCGGGGTTGTCAGGAAACTGATTTTCTTAAGTTCTCCTTTTTCCAGCAGCACAAATTTCTCCCGGGGAACATCAAAAATATCCTCTTCAGAAAAGAGCATACCGAGTTTAAGGGGCGAATCCAGAAGTTCGGCAATTGTCTTTTTTCCTTCAGCCACAAAGAGGCCTTTTGCCTGCCTCTGCTTTTTTTGAGAGAGGCTTTTAATTAACTTTATTTGGTTTTTACTAACCATACAAAAGATGTATTTTTGATGCTTTAACGAACTCTATTTGAAACAGCTTCTCGCAAAAATATCATTAATTTTACTAACCTTATCCCTCTTTGTTTCCTGTAACGCTGTAAAACGTGTGGAACCCGATGAAGCTTTACTTACAGAAAACAGCATCTTTTTAAACGGAGAGGAAATCCAGGAAAACAGGATCTACAATCAACTTTACCAGGAGCCAAATTCCAGGTTTTTAGGAGTGCCACTTCAGCTAAATTTCTATAATCTCGCCCGTCCCAACATAGACTCCATATTGAGCGAAAAATTACTGCAGAATGACCGAAAAAGGGAAAAGCTGGAAGCTGTTCTTTCCCGTAAACAACTGGACAAGTACATTAATTCCCGTGTGGAATTCAACCAATGGATAAAAAGAACAGGGGAAGCACCGGTAATTGTAAACGAAGAAGATGCCAGGAAGTCTGTTAACCGCCTTCAGTCGTGGTACTGGAACAATGGCTGGTTTAATGTAGAAACTGACTATTCCATTATTCCTTCAGAAAAAAAAGAAAAGAGGGCCAAGGTGGAATATTATGTAAATACTCATAAAGCCTACAAGGTAGATTCCATCAAAACCGATATTGATTCCCCGGTATTGGATTCTATTTATGAAAGCCATCGTGCAGAATCCGAAATAAAGACCAATCAGCAGTACAGGACCCTTGATTTTAATGCGGAAAGGGACCGTCTCACCCAACTCTTCAGAAATAACGGAGTTTATAATTTCGAGCAGGAATATCTAAATTTTGATGCTGATACTATTAATACCAATCATAAAGTTAACACAACCATAATCATCAACAACCGCCAGGTCACTAATGGAGATTCCACCTATCGCGTTCCCTTTAAAATATATGAGATAAGCAAAGTAAATGTTTTTACCGATTACACCTACGCCAACCGTAATGAACCGGTAACAGATAGTGCCCAGGTGGGTAATTTTACCATCTACAGTTTTGGGGATCTGGAATATAAACCTGAAGCTATTACCGATGCGGTTTTTATAAGGCCCGGCCGTACATACAGTGACCTTGCCAGGACACGAACCTATAGCAGGCTTAATTCCATGAGGGTCTTTAAATATCCAAATATCCAGTACAATCCAGATCCTGCAGATTCCACCAATACAGCCCTTATAGCTAATATCTTTCTAACCCCGCAACAAAAATATTCCCTGGGCTTTGATTTTGATATTTCCCAAAGTAATATTCAGAAATTCGGGATTGGGTTTGGAGGCTCCCTTTTAATCAGGAACATTTTTGGCGGAGCAGAAAACCTGGAAATCGCGGGCCGTGGAAGCATAGGTTCTTCTACAGATGCCGCGGCAAGCAGGGATGAAGACCGTTTTTTTGATATTTCTGAAATTGGGGCAGATGTAAACCTTATTTTCCCACGGATATTTTTCCCTTTTGAAACTGAAGAATTCATCCCGGGCTACATGTCTCCTTTTACAACTCTTAGCTTAGGGCTAAGCACGCAGAACAACATAGGTTTGGATAAGCAAAACCTCTCCTCTACCCTTAACTATAAATGGAATCCTTCCCGAAAGGTCTCCAATCGGCTGGATTTAATAAACCTTCAATATGTAAGAAATCTTAACACCAATAATTACTTCAATGTGTACCGTAATTCTTACAGTGAATTAAACGACATCGTACAATCGCCCAATGTGGTCACCGATCCTTCTTTTTTAAACACGAGTGGACAGCTGACTATCCCCACTGGCGCGGAAAATTTTATTGAAGCCGTAAACAATAATGAAAATACAACCAGCGGCCTTACAGAAAATCAGCGACAAAATGTTATAAATATAAGGGAGCGTAAAAGGCGTCTTACTGAAAACAACCTGATATTCGCCAGCAATTTCACCTATTTATGGAACACCAAAGAAAATTTGTACGACGAGGAATTTTCCCGTTTACGATTTAAAATAGAGACAGCGGGAAATATTCTATCGGCCGCATCAAGCCTGGCAGGAGCAGATAAAAACGAGAATGGAAATTATGAAATCATGGGAGTGGCTTTTTCACAATATGTAAAACCAGAGATAGATTATATAAAACACTGGGACCTTGGCCATGACAATATTTTTGCCCTCAGGGCTTTTGGGGGCATCGCTATTCCTTACGGGAACGCTAACAGCATTCCGTTTACCCGCAGTTTTTTTGCCGGAGGCCCCAACGATAATCGCGCGTGGCAGGCGTACGATCTTGGCCCTGGAGGCAGCGGCGGAAGAAGTGAATTTAACGAGGCAAATATGAAGCTGGCCTTTAATTTTGAATACCGCTACAATTTGTTTGGTGCTTTAAACAGCGCATTTTTCGTAGATGTGGGAAATATCTGGAATGTTCTTGATATTGTTGAAGATGAAGCCTCTACTTTCACCTCCATTTCAGACCTTGATGAGATTGCCATAGGCAGCGGCTTTGGCCTGCGGTACGACTTTAGTTTTTTTGTTCTAAGGTTCGATATAGGATTTAAAACCTACAATCCCGCACTTCCTGCAGGCGACAGGTGGTTCCAAAATTACAACTTCAACCACGCCGTTTATAATGTAGGGATCAATTATCCTTTTTAAGCCAACTTATTTTCTTATTTTTGTAAGCCTAATTAACTAAAATTATGAGTCATAACATTAAACCAGGCGTAGCCACAGGAAACGAAGTTCAGGAAATCTTTAAATATGCCAAGGAAAAGGGCTTTGCCCTTCCTGCTGTGAACATTATTGGATCCAGTAGTGCCAATGCGGTAATGGAAACTGCAGCAGAGCTAAATTCTCCTGTAATCATTCAGTTTTCCAATGGTGGAGCGCAATTTAATGCCGGGAAAGGCCTTTCTAACGAAAATCAGAAAGCTGCAATTGCAGGTGCTGTAGCCGGCGCAAAACATATTCACGAACTGGCAGAAGCTTACGGGGCAACCGTAATTCTTCATACCGACCATTGTGCGAAAAAACTATTGCCATGGATCGATGGGTTGCTGGATGCCAGCGAAAAACATTACGAGCATTTTGGAAAGCCGCTTTACAGCTCCCACATGATAGATCTTTCTGAAGAGCCAATTGAAGAAAATATTGAGCTTTGCAAAAAATACCTGGAGAGAATGAGCAAAATGGGCATGACGCTGGAAATTGAACTTGGCGTTACCGGTGGTGAAGAAGACGGTGTGGACAATACAGGTATCGATTCTTCAAAGTTATATACACAGCCTGAAGAAGTAGCTTATGCTTATGAAGAATTGAGCAAAGTTAGTCCACAATTTACTATTGCCGCTGCTTTTGGAAATGTTCACGGCGTATACAAGCCCGGAAATGTAAAACTCACCCCTGTAATCCTTAAAAATTCACAGGAATTTGTTTCCAAGAAATTTGGATTAAAAGAAAATCATATCGATTTTGTATTCCACGGCGGAAGTGGTTCTACTGTTGAAGAAATTCGTGAAGGAATTGGATACGGAGTTATTAAAATGAATATCGACACAGATCTTCAATATGCTTATCTAGAAGGAATCCGCGATTATATGGGCAACAAGAAAGATTATCTTGCCGCGCAAATTGGTAATCCTGAAGGAACAGACGTACCAAATAAAAAGCATTATGACCCAAGGGTTTGGGTTCGTGAAGGAGAACTTACTTTTAAAGCCCGTCTTAAAAAAGCCTTTGAAGATTTAAACAATATCAATACTTTATAACTGAATTTTTGAAATAGCTGAAGGACTGTTGGTGCTTCAGCTATTTTTTTGACCAAAATTTCCGGTTGACGATGCAGCCCCGGAAGATAAAAATTGAAAGCTATGGCCTGGTTTAAAAGAACACAAAAAGGGATTCAAACCCCAACGGAAGAGAAAAAAGATGTACCAAAAGGTTTATGGTATAAATCCCCTACAGGAAAAATCGTAGATGCAGAGCAGCTGGAAAGCAATTTTTATGTAAGTCCTGAAGACGGGTACCACGTAAGAATTGGTAGTAATGAATATTTTAAGATCCTTTTTGATAATAACGAATTTGAAGAACTGGATAAAAATATTACTTCTAAAGATCCGCTGGAGTTTACCGATACTAAGAAATATACCGATCGCCTGAAGGCCGCCCAGGAAAAAACCGGCCTTAACGATGCGGTACGTTCAGCTGTTGGAAAATCCAAAGGCAAAGACCTGGTGATCGCATGCATGGATTTTAGATTTATTGGCGGTTCCATGGGATCTGTGGTAGGAGAAAAAATCGCACGTGCTGCAGAATATTCCCTTAAGAACAAGATTCCTTTTATGATTATCTCCAAATCTGGAGGAGCAAGAATGATGGAAGCTGCATTTTCTTTAATGCAAATGGCCAAAACTTCTGTGAGGCTGGCGCAACTTGCAGATGCCAAAATTCCTTACATCTCTTTAGCTACAGATCCAACTACGGGAGGAACCACTGCTTCTTTTGCCATGCTTGGGGATATCAATATCTCTGAACCAGGCGCGCTTATTGGATTCGCCGGCCCACGTGTGGTTAAAGACACCACAGGAAAAGACCTTCCCAAAGACTTCCAGACCGCCGAATTCTTACAAGAACACGGATTCCTTGATTTTATAGTGAAGCGTTCGGAGCTTAAAAACCAGATAAACCTGTATCTGGATTTAATTCAAAATCAGCCGGTAAGAGCCTGAAATTAAAAAAGAACTAATCAGTAGGTAAAATAATATAAAGTAGTATATTTGCCGCCTGATAGAAAACCTATCAATACATAAAAATCATTAAAATTAATATTGGAATGTATTTAAGCAAAGAGAAAAAAGAAGAAATCTTCGAAAAACACGGTCAGAGTAAAACTGACACGGGTTCAGCCGAAGGTCAGATTGCATTGTTCACTTACAGGATCGCTCACCTTTCAGAGCATTTGAAGAAAAACCGCAAAGATTTTAATTCAGAGCGCTCATTGGTAAGACTTGTAGGAAAAAGAAGAAGTTTACTTGATTACCTGATGAAAAAGGATATCATGAGATATCGTGCCATTATTCAGGAATTAGGATTAAGAAAATAAATTTCAGGGGCGTTTTTCGCCCCTTTTTTTATATATTGAAATGATAAATTTATCATTTTTTCAACTTAAAAATTGTCACCTCGCATCGAAAGTCAGGAGGTAGTTTTTCATTGGTCAATCTTAACTTCACACAACACAACAACACATCCCGGCCGCCCGGGCAAGGCGGAGACCATTGTTTAACACTTTCCGGAGAATTGCCGGACAGATAGAATTCAAAAAATATTATGATTCCAAAGACATTTAAAGAGGTTATCGACCTTGGAGACGGAAGAGAGATCTCCATCGAAACCGGAAAATTAGCAAAACAGGCTCACGGCTCTGTTGTTGTACAAATGGGAAATGCCATGTTACTTTGTACGGTGGTATCTTCCTACACTCCCACCACAATGGATTTCTTTCCATTAACATTGGATTACCGCGAAAAATTCGCCGCAGCAGGACTTTTCCCCGGTGGATACTTTAAAAGAGAAGCAAGGCCAAGCAGCGAGGAAATTCTGGTGATGAGGTTGGTAGACCGTGTATTGCGCCCGCTTTTCCCTAAAGATTACAAGTTTGAGACCCAGGTAATGATTCAGCTGATGTCTCATGATGAGGAAGTAATGCCCGACGCGCTGGCTGGACTGGCCGCCTCTGCAGCCATTCAGTTGTCAGACATTCCGTTTGAAACCCCTATTTCTGAAGCACGCGTTGCCCGCATTAATGGGGAATTTGTAATTAACCCCAGCCGCGAGCAATTGAAAGATGCCGATATGGATGTGATGGTTGGCGCCTCTGCAGACTCTGTAATGATGGTGGAAGGCCAGATGGACGAATGCTCTGAAGAAGAAATGGCTGAAGCAATTAAATTTGCCCATGAAGCCATTAAAAAGCAGTGTGAAGCCCAAGTAAAACTGGCAGAAGCCTTTGGAAAAAAGGAAACCCGCGAGTACGAAACTGCCAGGGAAGATGAAGATATTGAGAAAAAAGTTCATGAAGCCACTTATCAGAAGGCTTATGATATCGCAAAACAAGGACTTGATAAAAAAGAGCGTTCTGAGGCTTTTTCTGAATTAAAAGAAGAAGTAAAAGCGCTTTTTACTGAAGAAGAACTGGAAGAAAATCTTGCCCTTGTTAGTACCTATTTCAATAAAGCCCATAAAGCAGCGGTAAGGGATCTTACCCTGAAAGAAGGAATTCGTCTTGACGGAAGAAAAACGAATGAAATTCGCCCAATCTGGTGTGAAGTAGATTATCTACCCTCTACCCACGGATCGGCAATATTTACAAGGGGAGAAACCCAGGCATTGGCAACAGTTACTTTGGGAACTTCAAGGGAAGCTAACCAGGTGGACCTACCAACTCAGCAGGGAGAAGAAACTTTCTACCTGCACTATAACTTCCCTCCTTTCTCAACCGGGGAGGCTTACCCTATAAGAGGTACTTCAAGACGTGAGATTGGCCACGGAAACCTAGCTCAAAGAGCCCTTAAAGGAATGATTCCCGCAGATTGCCCTTATACCGTACGTGTGGTTTCTGAAGTTCTGGAATCTAACGGCTCCTCTTCTATGGCTACCGTTTGTGCCGGTACTATGGCACTTATGGATTCTGGAGTGCAGCTTAAAAAGCCGGTTTCGGGGATCGCCATGGGATTGATTTCGCAGGGAGAAGATTTCGCTGTTCTTTCTGATATTCTTGGAGATGAGGATGCTTTAGGTGATATGGATTTTAAAGTGACCGGAACTGCAGATGGAATTACCGCCTGCCAGATGGATATTAAAATTAAAGGACTTTCTTACGAAATTCTAGTAAAAGCCCTTAAACAGGCACGTGAAGGAAGACTTCATATTCTTGAAAAACTGACGGACACCATTGCTCAGCCAAGCGGAAATGTAAAAGCGCATTCTCCAAAGATTATCACCAGAAGAATTCCTAATGAATTTATTGGGGCGTTAATCGGGCCTGGCGGAAAAGTGATCCAGGAACTTCAGAAAGAAACCAAAACAGAAATCGTGATTAACGAAGATCCGGTGACTGAAGAAGGGATTGTAGAAATTCTTGGAACTCAGCAGGAAGGTATAGACAAGGTTCTTGCTAAAATAGAATCGATTACCTTTAAGCCTGAAAAGGGCAGCGTTTACGAAGTAAAAGTGATTAAAGTACTTGATTTTGGTGCTGTTGTGGAATACGTGGAAGCTCCGGGGAATGAAGTTTTGCTTCATATCTCTGAACTTGCCTGGGAACGTACCGATAATGTAACTGATATTGTAAATATTGGAGATGTTATTGATGTAAAATACTTTGGTATAGACCCTAAAACCCGAAAGGAAAAAGTATCGCGCAAGGCTTTACTTGAAAAACCTGAAGGTTACCAGTCGCGCCCGCCGAGAGACAATAATAAAGGTGGAGGAAACCGCGATAACCGCGGTTCCAGGGACAATCGCGGTGGAGGAAGAAACGACCGCGGGAGAGATCGTAGAAAAGAGGATTAATTTCTTCTGAATTATATATTTAAATGCCCCTGGAGAAATTCAGGGGCATTTAATTTTAAAGATGTCGAATTTTGAAAAACAAGCCGAAACGGCAATTTTCAGCGCAGAGGAAACCTTTATAAAATTTTGGATTAGAAATTTTGAATTTTGAATGAGACCACTAAAATGGTAATTTCCAGCTGGCAAAACCGGCTTTTCCCGAATTCCGAACTAAAAACTATTGTTTACTTCAATCATCCCGGCCTTCGCCCACTTCTTAAAGTGATGGGGAGCGGATTTATTCTAAATGTTGAATTTTGAATGGATAATTTTAAATTTTGAGAGATTTCAAATGGCAATTTTTACCTGCAGAAAACCGGCTTTCTCCTTACTCCGGACTAGAACTTCGGACATTTTAAAAAATCTTGAATAAGGCCTTGAAATATGAATTTTCACCAAACAGCAATATCTTATTCCCCCAGCTATTCACTCCGAACTACAGTCTACACTCTACCGTCTATGGTCTATTTTTAAACCTTTCCACTTTCAACTTTCAAACTCTTCGCGCCAGGGATTGCAGTGTAAAGCCCGCAGCGACTGAAAGGAGCGAGGACTTGAAGCGAAAAGCCCGGCCCGAAGGGAGGCGCCCTGAAAATTTTTTTAAGTTTTTTTGTAACATTACGACTACTCCTTACGTATAAACCAGTACAAGAGCTATTCATATTAAAATCCAAGGAGAAAGATAGATGAGACAACTTAAAATTACGAAGCAGGTAACAAATCGTGAAACTGCTTCGCTGGATAAGTATTTGCAAGAAATTGGTAAGGTTGATTTGATTACTGCCGATGAAGAGGTAGAATTGGCTCAGCGCATTAAAGCGGGTGATAACCGTGCTTTGGAAAAACTGACCAAAGCGAATTTACGTTTTGTGGTTTCGGTTGCAAAACAATATCAAAATCAGGGATTAACGCTTCCCGATCTTATTAATGAAGGAAATTTAGGACTGATTAAAGCCGCGAAACGTTTTGATGAAACCCGTGGTTTTAAATTCATTTCTTATGCCGTATGGTGGATTCGCCAGTCGATTTTACAGGCTTTAGCAGAGCAGTCGCGTATTGTGCGCCTGCCGCTGAACAAGATTGGTTCGATTAACAAGATCAACAAAACCTTTGCATTTTTGGAGCAATCCCACGAACGTCCTCCAAGTGCAGAAGAGATCGCCAAAGAGCTGGACATGACCATTAACGACGTAAAGGAATCGATGAAGAATTCCGGTCGCCACGTGTCTATGGATGCTCCATTGGTGGAAGGTGAGGATTCTAACCTTTACGACGTTTTACGTAGTGGGGAATCACCAAACCCGGATAAAGAGCTACTTCACGAATCGCTTAGAACCGAGATTGAGCGTGCATTAGAAACCCTAACTCCTCGTGAGGCCGATGTAATTCGACTTTATTTTGGCTTGGGAGACCAACATCCCATGACTTTGGAAGAGATTGGCGAGACTTTTGATCTAACAAGGGAAAGAGTTAGACAAATTAAAGAAAAAGCCATAAGAAGGTTAAAACATACTTCCAGAAGTAAGATTCTAAAAACTTACTTAGGATAAGATATTTAAGATGACAACAGTTTAGTGCCGGAGTGATGACCGGTATGAAAATAACTGTTCGTTTTTTGATTGATGAATGACCCCGGAGTGATGACCGGGGTTTTTTCTTTTTGGAATTCTTTTTCTTTCAACTTCAACGGAAGCTAAACATGTGTTAATCAACTATATTCTTTTTATTTTTTCTACAATTTCTGTGTATTTTTTCCATTAAAATTCCGGTATGGACAAACAGAAAAAAATTTTGGTTGCAGGAGCTTCCGGCGCTTTGGGCCTGGAAATTGTAAAATTTATGAGCGAACAGGGCTACGAATTAAGGGTTCTCACAAGCTCTGATGACGGGGAGCAGAAACTCACTCCATATAGTAACGATATATGGAAAGCAGATGCCAGTAAAGAAGTGTCCCGTATTAAAGATATTACCGCAGGAATTGATACCGTGGTTTCGGCATTGGGAAATAGTGTAAGCCTGTTCACTCCCAACAAGGAATCTTTTTATGAGATAGATTACCAGTCTAATAAAAACCTTCTGCAGGACGCAAAAAAGAACAATGTTAAAAGATTCGTCTATATTTCTATTAAAGGTGCAGACAGCAATAAGGATTATACTGTGGCCAATGCCCACAAGCTTTTTGAACAGGAACTGCGTGCTTCTTCCATAGAATATACCGTTTTAAGACCGGTAGGTTTTTTCTCAGGAATCCATGATCTGGCCATAATGGCAAAACGAAATGTTATTCCAATAGTTGGAGACGGAAGTGCTAAAACCAACAGTATCCATCATGAAGACCTGGCCAAAGTGGTGGTACGTTATGTAGATTCCGGCCCGGAATTGATTGAAGTTGGAGGACCAAAAATTCACACCCGCCTGGAAATGGCAGAAATGATACAGGAAGCCATTGGCGGAAAAATTATCAAAATCCCTGAAATAGTTGCTGATGCAGGGCTGGCACTCCCTAAATTCTTTGACGACTTTCATGATAAACTCGATTATTTCAAGTACATTACTACAAGGGATATGATTGGTGAACAGTATGGAACTACTACCTTTAAAGAATATTTAAGTAACCTTGATAAAAATCAGCTGCCTTAATGGATAATAAATATGATGCGATAATAATTGGGAGTGGTTCAAATGGTTTATCGGCAGCGATTCATCTTCAGCAAAAAGGTTTAAGAACAGCTGTTTTTGAACAGGCATCTATTCCAGGGGGAGCAACAAAAACCCTGGAAGTCACCCTGCCCGGATTCAAACACGATATAGGATCAGCCATTCTTCCACTAGGCTATGCTTCTCCGTTTTTGCGAACATTACCACTGGAGGAGCACGGACTGGAATGGATTTTTCCAGATATCCCCTATTCTCATCCTTTTGCTGATGGTTCTGCACTTGCCTGTTATAAGGACATTAATATGACCGCAGATCAAGTACCCGAGGATGCCAAAGCCTATAAGAGTCTTTTTGAACCTATTATTAATGACTGGCCGCATATAGAAAATAATCTGTTAGGACCTTTAAAGTGGCCAAAGCATCCATTGAAATTGTCTAAGTTTGGCCTCAAAGCTTTTACATCTGCCCATAGCCTGGTAAATCATTATTTCAAAAATGAAAAAACAAAGGTGTTTTTTTACGGTTCGGCGGCACACTCGACTTTGCCCTTAACAGGAGTTGCCTCATCTTCCTTCGGCCTTGTTTTAACAGCCATGGCGCATAAATATGGATGGCCGTTTCCAAAAGGAGGTGCAGGGAAATTTATTGAGGCCATGCTCTCTTACTATAAATCTATGGGAGGGGAAATAAATTTCAACCAAAAAATTACTCATATTGAAGATTTGCCAGAAGCAACATCTTATATTTTCGATTTAACCCCAAAGCAACTTCTGGAAATCAAAGGCACAAATTTCCCCGATCTCTATCGTAAAAGAATGGGAAATTATAAATATGGCGCGGGAGTTTTTAAAATGGACTGGGCATTAAGCGAACCTATTCCGTGGCTGAGTGAGAAGTGTAAAAAATCTGGTACTGTTCACCTGGGCTACAGCCAGGAAGAACTGGAACGGTCTGAAAATTCCACCCACTACCACAGCACAAATAAAAACCCTTATGTCCTGTTGGCCCAACATTCCATATTTGATCCTACCAGAGCGCCGGAAAATAAACATACTGCATGGGCCTACTGCCATGTACCCAATGGAAACACCAGAGATTATATTGCAGAAATAGAGGCACAAATAGAAAAAGCCGCTCCAGGTTTTAAGGAATGTATATTAGCAAGATCTACCATGAATACACAGGCCTTGGAAAATTTTAACCCTAACCTGGTGGGCGGTGATATAAATGGCGGCAGCCAGGATATTACCCAGCTTTTTACCAGGCCAATAACGAAATTCTCCCCCTACTCCACGCCGAATCCCCGGGTGTATATTTGTTCATCCTCCACTCCTCCTGGTGGTGGCGTACATGGCATGGGTGGATATAGTGCAGCCGAGAAGGTTCTTCGTGACCACTTTTAGAATTTTAAATAGCCTAAATCCAACAAGCCTTTTGAACAATTCTTAAAATTTGTTATCTTGTTCTTTAACATCAATACATTTAAGATGCGCCATGCCATAAGTTATGTAAGCACCGCCAGGAGGGAATTATCTTCCCAGGAAGTAGAAGAAATTTTAAAAATCTCAGAAATTAATAACAACAATAATAATATCACCGGCCTGCTGCTTTTTTCTGAAGGAAATTTTTTTCAGGTGTTGGAGGGTGAAGAGCATTCCATTTCAGATCTATATGAGAAAATAAAGCAGGATAAAAGTCATCATAGCATTATCAAAATCTTTGAAAAACCTATTAACAAAGAATCTTTTGAAGAGTACTCCTGTAAATTTCTTTCTTCTGAAGTAGGCTATGAGGGTAAAGCCATAGACCGGTATCTAGAAAATATTAAGAGCCTGGATAACTCTACACAAAAAGCCATAAAAAATCTTCTCGGCTCTTTTATCGCTAAAAATTGATAATACAACTTTTGATTATCCCTTCTTTACATCCCGGTTATTTTCCTTATTTTTAATTAAAACCTGTTAAAATGCGATACGCTGTTTGTTATGTAAGCACGGCAAATCCTTCTATAAAAAGATGGGAAATAGAAGAGTTGTTATTGCACAGCAGGAAAGAGAATAATGCTACAGGTATTACGGGATTACTTCTATATTCTGACGGTAATTTTCTCCAGGTGATGGAAGGTGAAAAAGAACAGATTCAAAAGTTGTACAGGAAAATTAAAGAAGATAAAAGACATCATAACCTAATCCGTATTTTTGGCAGGGAAATTAATAAGGAATCTTTTGACGGATATGATGTGGACTTTGTTTCTGAAGAAACCAAATACAAAGAAGAAATTTTACAAGGATACTTAGACCATATCAAAGTACTGGATGAGAGCTGCCAGAGAGTGGTTAAGGGTATTTTAAAGACTTTTATATATTCAAATAATTAGTTTTATTCTTGTTACTTTTGTTGTCGCAACACAACAAAAGCTATGACAGAAAAATTAATTGCCCCTTCTCTTCTCGCTGCCGATTTTGGCAATCTTCAAAGGGACATAGAAATGGTTAATGGCAGCGCTGCAGACTGGTTTCATATCGATATTATGGATGGTGTTTTTGTCCCTAATATCTCCTACGGAATGCCGGTGCTTGAAGCAATCTCCAAACATGCCGCCAAACCTCTGGATGTCCATCTTATGATTGTTGAGCCGGACAGGTACATTAAGAAATTCGCGAAACTGGGCGCCCAAAATCTTACCGTTCATTTTGAAGCATGCACCCATTTACACCGTAGCCTCCAGGCTATTAAGACTGAAGGAATGAAAGCGGGCGTTGCGATAAACCCTCATACTAATGTAGATCTATTGAAGGACGTAATAAAAGACATTGATATTGTCCTCATCATGAGTGTGAACCCAGGTTTTGGAGGTCAGAGCTTTATCGAAAATACTTATAAAAAAATAAAGCAATTGAAGGAGTTGATCCTTCAAAACAATGCTGCTACCCTTATTGAAATTGACGGTGGGGTTAGTGATAAAAATGCTTTAGAACTTGCCAAAGCCGGAGCAGATGTACTCGTTGCGGGCAGTTTTGTTTTTAAAGCTGAAAATCAAATAGGAACCATTAAAAACCTGAAGCAACTTGCCAACTCCTGAAAAAATACACGATATAGTCATTATAGGTGGCGGCCCTATAGGGATTGCCTGCGGACTCGAAGCTGAGAAAAAAAATCTGGATTACCTCATCCTGGAAAAAGGTTGCCTGGTAAATTCGCTTTACCACTATCCCACGAATATGACCTTTTTTTCCACATCGGAAAAACTGGAATTAGATAATATCCCTTTCATCAGCACCAATCCAAAACCTAAAAAAGCTGAAGCTCTTGAATATTACAGGAGGATTACCACTTCCAATCAGTTAAATATAAATTTATTTGAAAAAGTTGATTCCGTAGAAAAACAGGAGAATGACCTTATAAAAATCTCTACTGTAAAAGCCGATTATTATGCGCGAAATGTTATTATAGCGACTGGGTTTTATGATATTCCTAATTACCTGGATATCCCGGGCGAAAACCTGCCAAAGGTTTATCATTACTATAATGATCCTCATTACTATGCCACCCGCAAAACCGTGGTTGTGGGCGCCAGTAATTCGGCCGTGGATGCTGCGCTGGAGATATACAGAAAAGGTGGGGAGGTTACCATGATTGTTAGGAAACCTGAAATTGGCCGGCGCGTAAAATACTGGGTACGGCCAGATATCGATAACCGAATTAACGAAGGCAGTATAAAAGCCCATTTTAGTGCAAAGCTTCTGGAAATAAGGAAAAATGAGGTAGTAATAGAAACTCCGGAGGGCAAACAAACCATGGAAAATGATTTTGTCCTGCTAATGACGGGCTACAGGCCTAATTTTGCTTTCTTGGAAAAAACAGGCATTAAACTTTCTGAGGATGGAAAAAAAATCCCTCAGTATAACCCGCAGACCATGGAAACAAATATGGAGAATATTTACCTCGCAGGAGTGATTTGTGGCGGAGTGGACACGCACAAATGGTTTATCGAAAACTCAAGGATCCATGCAAAAATGATAATGGAGCATATTACAACAAAAAGCTAGGCACCATAGAAACTGATGCCTGGCTTAACTTTTATTAAATCATAGTTATTTATGCAAACGGAGCGTAATTCCGTGGCTGATGTTGCACGGTTATCCACTGTAGTCGCGTGAATTCTTCAAGTATAAAATCACCATTAAAACGGCCTATTCCGGAACCTTTTTCTCCTCCAAATGGGGCGTTAGGCTCATCATTTACCGTTTGGTCATTGATATGGACCATTCCTGTTTCTATTCTTTTGGCGAAAGCAACCCCTTTTTCAGTATCTTTAGTAAACACCGCGCCGCTTAAACCCTGCGCCTTGGAATTGGCAATTTTAAGAGCCTCTTCCTCTGTAGAGAATCTTATAACAGGAGCCACGGGACCAAATATTTCATTGTCGGCAATGGGCATATCGTCCCTTACGTTATCAATAATTGTCGGTTCGAGTATATTACCTTTATTTTTACCTCCTATTCTGATAATTGCACCATCACTGGCACTTTTATTCAGATCTTTCAGGATCCTTTCTACCTGGTCATGATCTATAAGAGGACCTATAAGTGTATCTTTTTCGGAAGGATTACCCGATTTTAACTTCCTGGTCTTCTCTACAAATTTCTCTACAAATTCTTCAGCAATATCCTCCTGCACCAGCACGCGGTTTATGGCCATACAAATTTGCCCCTGGTGCATAAATTTACCAAATACCACCGCATTCACTGCTTTGTCGATATCGGCATCTTTCATAACCACAAAAACGTTGTTTCCTCCAAGTTCCAGAGAAGTCTTTTTTACTGCCTGTCCAGCAAGTTTTCCTATATTTCTTCCAACTGCAGTACTTCCCGTAAAAGATATTAATTTTGGAATAGGATGCTCAACAAAAGCATCTCCAATGGATGAACCTTTGCCTATTACCACGTTAAAAACCCCATTTGGAAGCCCGGCTTCTTCAAAAATTTTGGCTGCCAAAGTAGCACCGGTTACAGGGGTTTGGGAGGAAGGTTTCAGCACAATGGCATTACCAGTGGCCAAAGCAGGTGCTATGGAACGCATGGAAAGGTTTAAAGGGAAATTCCACGGGCTTATAATTCCTATTACCCCTAATGGTTTTCGGTAAGCCCTGCTTTCTTTACCCGGGGTGATGGAATCAAAAATAAACCCATGCATACGGGTAGGGAAAGATGCTGATTCTTTCATTATCCCGAGGGTTATTTGTATTTCCACTTCAGCCTTTATTCGCGTACTCCCGGCTTCCTTTATGAGCCATTCAATAATTTCTTCTTTCCTTTGGGTGATTAGCTGAATGGCATTCTGGATAATTTCAGCACGTTTCTGCGGAAGAGTTTTCCCCCATTCTCCTGCAGCATTTTGCGCTGCTTTGTATGCCGCATCCACATCGGCTTCATTCGCGCCTTTAACCTTATGTATTTCAGATTCATCAAACGGATTGAGATTGGTTATGCTTGAATCGTCAATTCCATCCTGCCAGTTTCCTCCAATAAATTGCTTGTTTAAATTCGTGTACTTTTCCATAATCTTTTATTTTTAAGTTATAGAAAAGTAGCGGACCAGTCCGTTAAACAAGCATTAAATAAATTAAATATGTCTTAATGGAATCCAAGCCCGGGATAATCTGATAATTTTATTAATAAAGTTAATCTCCATCTGCATTCCCCTGGGGATTGATCAATAAAATAAATAACAGAGGCTACAAAACTAATAATGTTTTCCCGTAACTTTACATTACAACCACCCGGCTTATTGAAGTAGAATTCCTGCTATTAATAAGGCTTCCGTAGAATTCAAGATCACACCTGTTATTTTTAAATTTTCCCCCAAGCCACTCCTGCGCTTTTGCCAGAGGAAAAGAATAAACCTGGATTGCAGGATAGGATTGCCGGGACTTGGACTCGTTTATACCAATTTCTATTATCTTCCTTTCCTTGTTATAATAAACATATTTAGCAAGAAAATTATGTTTAACGAGCTCTATAAAATCTTGTGAAAGCTCCTTTTGTTCCATACATTCCTGTACGTACTCATTAATAAGATTTTGTAAAGAAGTTTTAATCTCTCCTGCTTCTAAATATGCTAACATAACAATAAAAATTTGATGATTTACAAGAGTAATTTAATAAAAGATTTCGCATGAATCACCAGAGGAGCACTTCTAAAAATGTTAATTATCAAGCTGTTAAAACTCATATTCCCAAACAGGCTCTTATTTGTATATTATAAATTTTACCCTAAAAAATTATCATCCTGTCAAAGTAGCAGATCGGCTTCCTGTTTGAAAATAACGCTGTGGGATAAATTTTTACCGGATGAGGAAATAAAAAAGCGGCTCTTGAATACAAAAACCGCTTTCCAAAAATTTCTTCTGATAAAAAATCTACTGAAGCAATACCACATCAGAAGAATTTAAAATATCATTTTTATTTAGAAGTTTTCCATAAAATTCGAGATCGCTATTTTCCTCTTTACAGGATTTTGCTACCCAGTCTTCTGCCGACTTCAAAGAAAATTGATAAACTTTTATTTCGGGATAAACCGATTTAGTGTCTGAAACTTCTATTCCTATTTCAACTGTCTTAGCTTCCTTATCATAAACAACATATTCTGCAAGAAAATTATGTTTGATAAGGTTTATAAATTCAGGAGAAAGCTTCCCGCAGTCTTCGCAATCCTTCACGTATTGCTTAATCAGCACCTTTAGGGATGCTGCAATTTCATCTTTATTTAAATATGAAGCCATAACTTTTATTTTTGTTGTGAGATAAAAATATTGCTTCCATACTTCCTGAAAAACATTTTAAGCAAGGTTTAACTTCATTATTTAAATTATTCGTAAAAAGATGGCCGGAATTTTATGGGAATTAGTTTTTAATCCAGCGATGCAGTTTTTCTAAAAGCATTTCAATAGCCACGGCTACAAGCAGAATAAATTAAATTTCCAGCAAATTTTGCGGTGAGAAAGGCGTTAATAAGATAAGTCTGCCAATTCCGTAATTTGATATATTGAATCTTTAGGAATTTTAGCTAACATCAGTTTTCTCCTAAAACCTTAAAAACCACGCTAATCCTGAGATTTGCGTGGTTTTAATAAGAATTGTTATTCTTAAAAGTGATCCCCACGGTACAAAACTCGAACCATTTATTAGATGATTTAAAGCTTTTGGCGGAGATGTTGGCTGCATAATTACTAATGGGGTCTTTTAAAATAACTGACTATTAAAATATTTGCAAATAAGAACATTTATGGTTCATTTTAAACCGTAAATGTTCTTTGACTTTTTAATCATTAACTTTACCCTAACCTTTTTTAGTCTATATTACTGTCTTTATATCTTGCACTGTGCTGGCTATCATATAACTTGTCAAGTGAGAAATTGTAAGAGTGATGTTTAACGTGCTATACTTGCCGCTTAACAACTGATAGGGTCTTTCAAAACAATTGATAATGAAGGATTTATTTATAATCAGCAAATTTATGGCCCCATTGTGGCTCGTTTGACCCCTTTATGACCCCATTGCTGTTTTGGAGCGAAAAATATACGAAGTTCCCTTTCCTGTTGTTCCTTTTCATTCAACAAATTCTTTATCTATCAGTTCCTGTAAAGCACGGGTATCCGTCTTTTGGATATATTTTCAAGTTTCTGATATTCCGCATTATTTATAGAACCGTGTATACAATATAGAGTGAGCTAATCTGGAATAAACAATAGATTAATGCAAAAGTTTTATTTAATAGATATTGGGAGAATGATATAATCAAAATCTACATTGATTCTTGACCTCTATCACGGCAACGAGGTGACCTACCGCACCAAAAAAATACCTTAATGTGTTAATGAATATTTGCTCAATACTACGCAATGATTCTTTTTAAGGTCATAGAACAAAACATCTCTATGGAGATCTTTCAATGATAATTCTCCATTAAAGTTCTAAAAAAATTCCATTGCTTTACGAGAAACCGTAAACAACTAACCTTCAACAGCTTTAACTTTGTAAATATTAACCTAAAAACACACAGTTATGGAACGTTATTATTTAAACACTCAGCCGCAGCCAAACGGAGATCGGGAGGTTCATAAAGAAAGCTGCAGGTATGCACCAGGAGTAAGTAACCGAAAAGATTTAGGATTTCATGCAAACTGCGAATCGGCAGTAGATAAAGCCAAACAATCTTACAACCAGGTAAACGGTTGTATTCATTGTTCACCACGTTGCCACACCAGTTAATTCTATTTTCCACCAAAGATATAAAGAAAATAAATTCCCTGTTCAGCATACACGGAATAATTCCTTAAAATCTACCAAATCAATTCATAGATATGATAACAATCACAGCTATTAAACCAGGACCAAAACCCAAAAAAGATGATGGAACACCAGATAAAAGAAGGCGTGTTACACCTGATAGTAAACCTAAACATCCTAAGCTAAGACCTCATAGGCACAAGCCTGGAGATTAGAGAAATACTTCTATTCTTTAATCATTAATCATTACGGTATTTCTTAATTAAACTTCTTGAGCTCTAATTTTAAATAAACCTAACTACTCATTTTCATGAAAAAAACACTTACCATTCTTGCCCTTTTAATAACAACATATAGTTTTTCACAAGACGCCCAGACAGAATCTGAAGATGTAAAAACTAAAATGGAAGCGTTTGCTTCAAAAACAGGTGTTATTACGAAATTCACAGATTCCAATCTGAGTAATTTAAAATCTTCTTACACAGTCGCGGAAACCAGAATTAGAAAAATAAATAGTGGAGATAACGCTAGCTACTTTTATCAAATTGAAAAACCTGATAAATATGGAAGTTCAACAGCCTCCATTGAATATTCTGATTTATTAGAAGTAATAAAAGCCTTTAATAGTTTAAAATCTGAAGTCGAAAATGATGTAAGTGCAGGACCAGATTATTTAGAAAATAAATTTATAACGGAAGACGGGTTTCAGTTAGGTTATTTCATATCCAAGGGAAAAGCCACCTGGTACATAAAATTGGAAAAATATGGTTCAGATAAAACCCTATTCATAAACGATCTAGAGAGAATAGAATCTAATTTTATTGAAGCTAAAAATAAAATTGAAGAACTGAAAAGTTAAAAAAAATGCCATTAATTAATTCTTCCTTAAAGCATCCCCTCAAACTTATGAGATCAAATTACATTTTCATTTTAATCCTGGCTATTTTCATTAGTTCCTGTGGAAAAAGTAAAACAAAAGTAGAACAGTACAAAGCACAGTTAGCCCAAATACAGAAAGAAGCTGCAGCTCAAGAGGAACAGGAAAGAATTCACCAGGAAAAAATTGAAGTTGGTGATTCTAAAAAGAAGATATTTCTAACAAACGAGCTTGATAGGGTTAAAAAGATTTTGCAAGAAGAAGAAAATAATCTGGCAGAAATTGAAGAATTTCAAATAGGCAGATCCAGTTCCACCAAAGAAAGACAACTTTTTGAACAGCAGAAACAAATCAAAAAAATAGAAAACTACATTACGAGTATTGAAGAAGAAATTTCTCTTATCCATTTACACCAAACCTTCGATTTTCAAGACTCCCCGGAAGGTGTATTAGGATATATTTTTAAAGCCGCAGAAGAACGGGAATTTGATAAACTTAGGCACCTACTCGATCCATACTTCGAGAATGATGCTGATGCAGGGGGTATTGGTTGGGTGCAAATGCAACCGGCTGAGATGCAGGACATATTTGTAGATAATTTTAAAACCGGCAGAATAAAGGGTGAAACTGAAATGGAAAATAATACGGCTAGAATTGAGATAGCGATGGGTTCAAGTTCAGCCAGGCTTAAGAAAATTACGCTTGTAAAAAGGATGGACAAGTGGTACTTATCAAGTCTCTAAAGATTTTCAGGGCGATTTGAAAATTAGGATAGAATCTCATATTGCACAAAGCTAAAAGCCACACCTTTACGCTAATTTCAGAATCGAATAGTCGGAATATCCGACCACTTTTAAAATTCCATATAGCTCTCTCTAAGGAAAGTAGTTAATCGAATTGTCCACAAAAAATCAGTCCATTACGCGATGTCGTAAGGTACAGAAAGCCAACTTCAATAATTTTACCGTATAACCTAAAAATAAAATTATGGCAGTTAAACACACACCCTCAGGTGAAGTTCACGTGGGGAACAAAGGGGGAAGAACCGGTTGTGGAATCAACACTCAAGAAAAAGCTGATCATTGGATAAATACCAATGAAAGAATAACCTGTTCCAGAAATGGATGTAAGTAACATTTATACAAATACTAATCTCAGAAGAATGAAAAACTTGTTCTTTTTTTTGTTTTTGACTCTCACTCCTGCTCTTCTGATCGGTCAAAATGATTTAGCCATCTCTTCTTGTTGTAGTGGAGAAAATGCAAAATGTACCGGCTCATCTTATTGCAGAGCCTGTACTAACTGCAGCAGGTGTGGACACTGTAACAGTGGAGGGTCCTGCGGAGTATGTTCAGGAAGTACCAGTGGCACACGCTATAAATCTTCCTCTATTTCCCGAACTACAGGTTCACAAACAAACAACACTCCAATGAGAGACTTTAATATGACCGACGATACAAAATCGAAAAATTATTTAAAGTTACTGATTGTAGACGCCCAAACATTAAACCTCCGAAATGGACCAGGTACTAACTATTCGGTTAAGGTCAAATTGCAAAAGAATCAAGAACTGTTATTTCTTGCTAAGACAGGAGATTGGCTAAAGGTGAGAACGCAAAACGGTCAATTGGAAGGTTTTGTTAATTCTAATTACATCCTAATTTCAGAAGAGTAAACTTAACAATTTCAAAGGCATACTCTCTCAATTAACAACACCCGCCATCACGTTGGTGGGTTTTGTTTTTCCTCCAAATACCATACTATTTTTTTTATTCTATACGGAAACCCGTAAGATTTTTACAAAACAATCACTTAGGTTTGACTACAAATCAAGAAGTTATGGGATTTCGCTACCAAAAAAGGATTAACCTCGGGAAAGGTATAGGATTGAATATTAGTAAGTCGGGTATATCTCCAAGTATAAGAACAAAAGTAGGGTCTATAAGCTCCAAAGGATATTCTGTGAGAACGGGAATCCCCGGTGCCACATATAGAAAAAGCTTTTCTAAGAGCTCAAAAAGTGGATGTGTATTAACACTCCTCATCTTTATCACCCTAACCTTCACCAGTGTATACTTAATCATTTAATCGTACCATATGAACAAAACCTTCATCCCCACTGAATTAAAAAGCCATTTCCTTAGATTGTATCAAATGGCTTTATCTGATGACAACTTTGATGTCATGGAGCTGAAAATGCTCTATCAATTTGCAGATGATCGCGGAGTACCCAAAGAAGAACTGGACAGGCTGCTTCTCAACCCTGTAGATCACTCTACTTCAATTCCTAAGGACATTCCTACTCGTATCGAATATTTATATGATCTGGCTTGTATGATCCTGGCCGATGACATCATCACCGAGGATGAAAAAAATACCTTAAGAAAATACTGTAGGAAGTTCGAATTTTTAGAAGAAAATGTAAATGAACTGGCAGATTATCTTTTAAACTGTGTTCAAAAAGGAGTAACCAAAAATGAAATCATTAATCAACTTAACGGATAGCTATGGAGTCAATAAAAAAACTGTTCAGCATTAAAGATAACACAGCGAACCTCCAGCCCCTTGTGGAAGATACAGATGACCGGGAACAAATAAGGATCACCTACTATCAAAGTGGGTTTGCGTCATCAAGTAAAGCTTCCGGAAAACCTATAGTCCTACAGGCTTGTTTCCAAAATTTATTCAGCAGCTTTGAAGATCAGTGCCGGCGGCAACTGGCCGAACAGGAGAAACTTAAGCAGCCTTACCGGGAAGAACAGGAAAAGCTGCGCACCGAACTTAAAAAACTGGAAACCGGATTAGGAATATTTGAGAAAAAAGAGGCCGATGTAGTTGAATCCATTGAAACTGTAAAAAAAGAAATTGTGGATGTAAAGCACAATCCCGGCAACTATGGGGTAGATGCGGATAAAAGGCCAAAAGCCCAGTTCTACATTGGCTTATTTGTGCTGCTTCCTATCACCCTTTACCTGCTGGTTTTTTATGTATCGGCATCCTACTCCGCTTTCTTTAAAGAATTTACCGATGATATGCTTTCTGCAGCTATTTTTGACAAAGATGCATTTAATAACGCCTTCAATGACAGCTGGCTGGAGGGTTTACTGGTGATAACCATTCCTTTTGTTTTTATGGGCCTTGGATATGTCATCCATATGATGCAGAAAGGGAAAGGGTTTATGAATTTTCTAAAACTGGGAGGCTTACTTTTAATTACATTTCTCTTCGATGCACTGCTCGCATATCAAATTGAAAAGAAAATCTACGATTTCAATAAAACCCTCAACTCCCCTCCTTATGACCTACAGATTGCACTGACTGAAGCAGAATTCTGGATGATCATTTTCGCCGGTTTTGTAGTGTATATAATCTGGGGTCTTGTCTTCGATTTTATAATGAAAGAATATGAAAACATTGACAAGATCAAAGTTTTTATAAAAAACAAAAAAGAAGAGATCATAAACCTCAAAAATACCAAAGCTACCATAGATGAAAAAATTGAAGGTTTCCGTCACCAAATGACAGAAGTAAATGGTAAGATCTCAGAAATCCAGGCAAAAATTAATGGTTTCATTTTTCCTATTAAGGAGTATCTGTTATACCACTCGCAGTATAAGGAAGGCTGGTTTCAGGCTATAAACACTGAAATTGCCCTTCCCACTAAACAAAAGAATGAGCTATTGGAAGAATGCGAAAGGATTTCTACCGAATACCTCGCGAAAATGAGATTGACCGATCCAGATTTTCAACATTTAGTTTACTCAAAAAATTAATAAAATGACCATTTCTATTTATAAAAAAGTTTTTCTAATCACGTTGCTTATCATCAGTATGTCCTGTTTGAATGATACGCATAAACAGGAGCCAAATCCCCACCAGATTTCCCAGGCTTCTAGCTCCACAAACGGAACTACCAACCTTAACATAAGCTTATTATTAGATCTTTCTGACCGAATTAATCCCGAAAAATACCCGAATCCGGCTATGGAATATTATCAAAGGGACGCGGCTTACATCGCAGCGGTGTCAGAAGCATTCCAAAGCCATCTTTCAAACAAGAAAATAATAAGCATTAACGAAAGAATTCAGCTGTTTTTTGAACCTGAGCCACTTAATCCAGAAATTAATTCTATTTCGAAAAACTTGAAGTTTGATCTAAACAAAACGAATATCTCTAACGATGTATTGTCGAATCTTTCACAGGTGTACCAGACAGAGCCCTTAAAAATATATGAACTGGCCATCCAAGATGACCACTATGTAGGTTCTGATACCTGGAGTTTCTTCAAAAACAAAGTTAAAGACTATTCTATAGCAGAAGGTCACAGGAACATCCTTGTCATCTTAACGGACGGTTACATGTTTCATGTAGATAACCGAAGAACGGAAGGAAATAAAACAACCTACCTGACTCCTGAATATATCCGTTCTGTAAAATTAAATTCAGCCGATTGGGCTACTAAATTTAAAAATGATGAGTACGGTTTTATACCGGCAACAGAAAATCTTGAAAATCTTGAAGTACTGGTTCTGGGAATAAACCCTGATCAAAAAAATGAATATGAAGGAGAGCTAATCAAGAAATACTGGGCTGACTGGTTTGAAAAAATGGGTGTCAAGAGATATGAAATCAAAAATGCAGAACTTCCTTCGAACATGGAAAAAATCATTCAGGATTTCATCTTAAAAGCTTAAAAACAGAAAGAATGTCAATCCGTCTCCCCCTCATCTTCCTGTGGCTTTTAGTTCATTTCTCCTGCAACCAGGTGCAGAAAGTAACAGACTCCATTCCTTCAGAATTAATAGATTCCAGTAAAACTGCAAAATCCACCGAGGAGCAATTAGTACTTCCGGCGAAAGTAATTGGAATAGTCGATGGGGATACCGTAGATGTCTTGTATCACGACTTGCCATTAAGGATTAGAATGGAACATATTGATGCACCGGAAAAGAGAGGGAAACAAGCCTTTGGGAATAAGGCAAAACTTGTGATATCCGACCTCTGTTTTGGTCAGAACATAAACTTACTGACCGATGGAAAATTTGATATGGGCGGAAGATTAATAGCGGAGATCCTAAATGAGGAAGGGATTAATGTAAATAAAGAAATGGTAAGATTGGGATATGCCTGGCACTTCAAAAAATATAGTACGGAAATGAGCTACGATGTTCTTGAGATGGAGGCCAGAAAAGCACGCCGGGGATTATGGCAGGGTGAAAATCCCATAGCACCCTGGGACTTTAGATAAGAATAAATTTTTGCGAGTGCCAATCCCATATAACTAAATATTGAAAACCTTAGAACTTCAACTAACTCCAAACCTATGAAAAAATTCATCCTACTCATTAGCGTTGCGTTTCTTACGACTTCTGCTACAGTAACTTTACCGTCCATAACCTATCAAGACGTATTTATCTGTAATAGCAAAAATGGTAAGAAATATCATTTTACTAAAAACTGCCGGGGCTTAAATGCCTGCAAAGCTTCCATAAAAAAACTCTCCTTAGCGGATGCCAAAAAAATAGGAAAAACTATTTGTGGCTGGGAAGATTAACAGAACAGGGAAATGACCTACATCAAATATTGAGCAGTGTATTACATATCTCTATTAGCTGCCGAAATAAATTAAAATAAGCGCTATGAATGAATTAAATGAAAAACAATTACAGATTGTCACCTCAAAAGCACAAGCTGATAAAGCCATCAATTCCCTTAAGGGAATCCTGTTGGGGATCAACCTCGATGGAAAAATTAGTAAAAGGGAGACGAATGAACTTCATCAATGGACGATTTCTCACCGGAATCTAATTAATCGTAACCCTTTCAGGGAATTTATGACAGCAATTAAGCAAGTAATTTCCAATGAAGACATTTCCACCGATACTATTGAAGATTTATTTTGGCTCTGTCAAAAATATGAAGGCGAGAGTTACTACTACAATACCGTAACGGCCGATTTACAAACTTTACAGGGAATTTGCCATGGTATCTTAGCAGATGGAGAAATCAATGAAAAAGAAGTATTTGACCTTGAAAAATGGTTAAAAGGAAATGTTCATTTAAGAACCTATTATCCCTATGATGAGATTAGAAGTTTGATTTCCTCTATAGTTGCAGATAGAAAAGTTGATGAAGAAGAAAAGTTGGTTTTGAAGGCTTACTTAAAACAATTTGTGAGTCTACGAAATAAGGATGTAAGTAACCAGATTAAATTAGAAACACAGGACATTCATATTTCCGGCCATTGCACAAGCGAGCCTGACATTCAATTCGACGGGAAAACATTTTGCGTGACCGGAGTTTTAAAAAGCGGGACCAGAGAGAACCTAAAGCAAATCATCTCAGATCTTGGTGGAATTCCGACGAACTCAGTCTCTAAAAACACTGATTATTTGATTGTGGGCGACAACGGGAATCCAGCCTGGGCTTTTGCTTGCTATGGCCGAAAAGTTGAAAAAGCTTTAGATCTCAGAAAAGCAGGTCATACGATTTGCCTGGTTCATGAATTCGATTTCATGGATGCAATTGAAGATCTTGAATAGAAAGCGATGTCTGGTCTTCCAAGATTAAAACATCGGGTTTACAGCATCTTAAAGGTTTCCAGAAAGCCCGGAGACGCCAGCTGGAATTTTGATGTATTTATCATCATTTTAATAGTGGGAAATGTGGCGGCAATGTTGTTGGAATCCATTGAACCTATCCGGCTAAAGTATTCAGCAGAATTTAAGCTTTTCGAAATTTTTTCGGTCACCATTTTTTCCTTGGAATATATCTTGAGAATCTGGACAGCTAATATTTCCCCTGCCTACCCTTCCCCCGTAAAAGGCCGTTTAAAATATGCTCTATCTCCACTTGCCCTTGTTGATTTACTGGCAATCCTACCTTTTTTTCTTCCTTTTGTCGGTGTAGATCTCCGTTTACTCCGGGTCCTACGTATTTTTAGAATCTTTCGGGTTTTTAAAATAGCGAGATATGTGACTGCCCTGGCACTTATGAACCGGGTGGTGAGCCAAAAGAAGGAGGAATTAGTGCTATCCTTAATATTCACTCTTTCCCTTCTTTTAATTACTTCCACTCTCATGTACTACATAGAGAATGAAGCACAGCCCGAAAACTTTTCCAGTATCCCGGAAACGATGTGGTGGGGAATTGCAACATTAACAACAGTAGGCTATGGAGACATTTATCCAGTAACACCCTTAGGACAATTTATGGGAGGTGTCATTGCTGTTATAGGGATTGGATTATTTGCGTTACCAACAGGCATTCTTGCCTCCGGCTTTTCTGAAGAATTAACCAATAGAAAAGAGAAAATTAACTGCTGTCCCACTTGTGGACGTCCTAAAATACAGGAATATGAGATTTAGAAAACGAGCAAAATTGTTTCCCGGGGTTTATCTTAACTTTAGTAAATCGGGCATTAGCACCACCATCGGAGTTCCGGGTGCCAGTGTAAATTTCAATAAACAAGGAACTTTTCTTAACACCGGGATTCCCGGAACGGGACTTTACGACCGCACAAGAATAGGTGGTAGAAAAAAAAGTAATTCAAAAATTCCATCTCACATTTCTTCAACTCCTCCAGAACAATACGATTATCAGGAAACCATTGAAATCAAATCCAATGAACCAGAAGGTATTACTACAGAAGGATTACATGACTTAAAAAAGACACTTCTCGAATGTTATCAGGAAAGAAAAGAACTCACGGCGGAAATAAAAAAAGCAGAAAGAAAGGTTTCTACCGCTTCCATCTTATTGGTACTCTCTTATTTTTTCATATTCGGTTTTTTCATTAAATGGTTTAAAGAAAATAAACGCCAACATCGGGAAGATTTGAATGAATTGAAAGAGCAGCTAAAAAATTTTAAAATTAATATAGACATTAACCTTCCGAAAGAAATAAAAATTAGATATAATCAACTTATCGAGGATTATAAAACCTTACTCTCGTGTGAACGTATATGGGATATCACTTCCAGGGAAACTGTAAATCAAAAAATCACCCGCTCCGCAGCAGCAAATTCTGTAAATCGAAGGCCGGTAAAATTTGGTTTCAACAATATTGAAATTATTCAATCCTCTTTTGATACATTACACCTGGAAAACGCCAATGGTGGAGACCTATACTTGTATCCTGCTTTTATGGCAATTGTTGACGACAGGAAAAATCTTGGACTTATAGAAATTGAAGAATTAGAGTTTTACTTTCATAGCCAACGTTTTATTGAAGAAGAGAAGGTTCCTGGAGATGCTTCTATAATAGAATACACCTGGGCCAAAGTAAATAAAAACGGAACTCCGGATAAAAGGTTTAAAGCCAATTATCAGATTCCGGTTTGCAAATATGGATCCATTAAACTATCCAGCTCTACCGGACTTAACGAAGCTTATTTAATGAGCAGTTTTGAAAAAGCAGAAGAATTTGCCAATGCTATGGAAGCATACCAATAAGCTGTCAAACAAAACAGATAATAACAACCTACAATTACTATTAAAATCAACTCCTATGGTAAAAAAATTACTCGTACTCCTACTCCTCCCCCTATCCTTTTCATCATTTGGATCCAATGAACCTATTCTTATTACTGAATCAGCTATTCAAATTAGTTTTGATGAAACCAAAGAAATATTGTTCAGTTTTGCTGAAGGGGACGAAATTTTAATAGACCTTGAAATGGTTAAAGGGAAACATTTAAAAGAATTTCAAATTTCGGGACCATCCTCAAATACCCTGTTCTCAGAATACAAATTGAAATCTTTAACAGGCAAGAAAGTTAAAGCCAGAGAGAAGGGTGTTTATAGCTTTAAGTTCTACAGGCCGTCACTAACCAATAGAGCATTTAAAATTACCATTAGCAGGATCCCTGCAAATGAACAAACCATGCATTTTAATACCGACTGGCGGTGGGAAACACAGAGGGATACAGTATATATTCCTTACACCATTGATAGTATTACAGGCTATAACACTATACAATATACAGAAAATGTAAAGGAATTAATTGAAATTAAGCGGGAAGAGGATCTTTTAGTCGACAAGAATCAGAGGGTCCATTCGTACTTCAACGAAAATGAAAGCAGCACTTTCTTACTGATCAATTTGCCACAGCCGCTTATTACAGATTTACGCGAAGAAAGAATAATAAGCTGGGCCTATTGGATAGGTGTAGGACAGGAATCTCAGGAAGCATATAAAAAGAATACGGAGTTCTTTACCGGATTAGCAGAAGAGGTTACCTCTATTTACGGGACACCTTTAGCCGGCCTTGCGATGGGTGCGATTTCAGAATTGATCATTCCCAAAACAGGAGAGGACGTTTCCTACTGGTTTATTCCCGATGAAGCTAACCTCGGGTTGTTCAGAAGTGGACAAGCATTTTCCATCTTCGATAAAGGGAAAGGCATTGCTGCATATGGCAAAAATACTACCCACACAAGTGGTACTTTTTTCCTGGGGCTTCACAACGACAATCAGGTTCAGGGAATTGATGTAGACATAAAAATAGTGGCGTAAGGGAAATAAAAATCTATGAGTATGTGGAATATGAAAGGGAGCGACAGGAGCCAATCATAGTAACATTAAATAAGGAGAGAATGGAAATCAATGAAACAAAATACCGGATGCCGGTTGAGTGAATCCAGTTAATATCTAGGAGTAAAATTTAAGATGTTCAATAGCTCAACTGCCTTTATTTGATTAAAAAAAACAATAACTAACGCAAACAGAAATGAAAAATGCCCTTACTGCGCAGAAAATATTAATAAAGAAGCAATTAAGTGTAAACATTGCAGCGAAATGTTGGATGGTGGAATAAGAGCCATCCGATCTTATCAAAATCAATCTACTCCTCTAAGAGAACGAAAATAGAGCCTCGGTGTGGCTGCTGTATTAAGACTGGTTATTCCAGGAGCGGGACAAATGTACAAGGGAAATATTGGAACAGGTCTGTTTTGGCTTATCATAGTGGAAATAGGTTATTTTCTACTTATTATTCCCGGCTAAATCTTACATCTCATTTGTAACAGCAGCCTCTGGAGATCCTTATAAATAACCTAAAAGGAATGCAAATCAAAAAATAAGTCTTTAGCAATAGGATAACTGGCGTGCTATATGAACCCGGCGTTTTGCTGGTTTAATACTTCTAAATAGCAGTATGTAACTCAACCTCTTATTTTTACCGTAACAGAATGCAGAAACCAGAAATATTCGGATTGACCGCAGCGAAATTATCAATCCTGCCCGGCGAATGGAAGAATGAATACCCTACCTAGAGGATTATTAAAAAACACCACTTTGAAATTATTACTAAAAAGATGAGGCAGAAGTATTCAGGTTTAGAGAAAGAAAGTTCGCCTTAACACCTATTAGTCTTTATTTTCGAATCTAATTTTCTCCAACTAATCAACTAATACATATTTATTGATCATATAATCAGTAATCTCCTTCACCGTTTTACCGGTTTCAGGATTTATTCCGGGGGCACTAAAAAAGTACAGCTCATTCTCGTGCTTATCGTACCACACATTTGCTTTTCCATTCCTGAAAAAAGTAGTGGTGTCACTTACCTCGATTTGTCGGAAGTTTTCCAGTAAGTGAAGAGTCTTTTTCGTTTCTCCTGCTTTACCCTCACAAGGAGTCACTTCATAGTGATCTTCTTTCCAGATCATACAATCTTCACTCCCTGAAGAATAGCCCAGATATCCAGCCCCTAGTACTAAAATTCCAATTAAGCTAACCAGGAGCATGATTCGCTTGCTGTATTTTTTGTTGCTCTTACCTTCTCCGGTTTTTTCAGAATCTTCCTCCTTAGGCTGAGTTTCCTGCATTCCAGCCTTGTATTCCCTGTAATCGCTGTAGCCAAGAAACACGGCGAGTTTATTCCTTTTTTCAAGGTTCGGCTCGGTCTCTCCATTGTAGTATCTCTCCAGGGTTTTTACTGACAAAGGATACTTTAACTCTTCCAATAAGTATTCGGCTATATACTCCGCCCATTTCCTCAGACTATCTTCTCCGGATTCTTCCTTTGCCTTAACAAAAATATCTTGTAAAAATTTATCCATAGATATCGTTTTGATGATGATCTAAAATTAACATTTGCCGTTAACATACTCAAATTCAGTTAGACATAAAAATGACAAAACGTGTCTTTAACATGTCTCCACCCTGTCCTTTAAATGCCCCTTAGATGTCGCCGCTATGTCTCTGCAAAAAGGCCCTTCCCTTCACATCTTTGCCATGTAATTGAAAGACGATTATGGCTTGCAAACATCATCACGCGCAGCTTTCAATTATTCTGAAAAGTCAATACGGCCTGTGAAGGTCACCGGGAAGTAACCAAACACAGCCGTATTGATCTCTTCAACTTCCCAAATGTACTCGCAGTACGGGTACCCCAATTACGGATTGTCGTAAACGGAGAGAAAAGTCTCCCCCAGACGTCCCATGTCTAAAATTTAAAATAAGAAAAATGAAAAAAGCAATATTAATTGTATGTCTAATAGGTGCAAATTTATCATTTATTGCCTGTACAGACGATAGCCTCGCCGATGTGCAGGAAGAAATGGACACTTATGCCGATGGTGACACTGGCGGTGGTAATGGTGGTGAAGATCAGCAATTGGATCCACCCGAAGAACCGCCAGCCGGTAATTAATTTTTAGAAAACCCTGCTAAATCAGCAGGGTTTTTTATTTTAGTTGCATGAAAAGCCCCCTGATTCTTTCAATTTTTTTTATCGTTCTTCTTATCTCCTGCAAGGAAAAAGATCAAACTAAAAAAATACAATGTCGGAATGATCTCGCCGCTCAGTTCTTTGAGAGAAGCAAAGAAACAGAGGATCTGAATCAAAAGCTGACGCTCTTGAAAAAGGCACTAGCAGAAATCTACACACCCCAAGACACACTACAAGCAACCATTTATGATAATCTTATCTATTTTCACAACAAAAAAAAAGAAATAGACAGTTCTGTATACTATGCGAATCTTCTTATAAAAAATGGATTTGAGCAAGGAGACACCCTGCAAGTAGCAAAAGGGTATTACAGGAAGGCAAAAAGTTTTTTTTATCAAAATGACCAAATAAATGTGCTTAATAATACTTTTCAATCACAGAGGTATTATTTATTAGCCGGAGATAGCGTAAATGCAGGTAAGCGTTTACTGGAACTGAGTATTGCTCAAACGCGACTGGGTGATTTTCCCGCGAGCCAAAACAGTGCTGTTAAAGCGCTTTCCCTTTTAAAGCCTTCCAAAGATTCTTTCTATATTGCTAGTTCTTACAACAACCTCGCAGCTACCTATAGAAAACTGAAGGATTTTGATGAGGCTATTGAAGAGTACAGTAATGCTTTAAAATATATTAATTCTTCACAGGATAGTCTGGCGGTAGTTAACAATATAGCTAATGTTTATGCTGAGAAAGAAGATTTTAAAAAGTCCCTTGGACTATTAGAGTCAATCCTGCCTTTAGCTGAAAACCAAAATTTCATTAACCGTATCAGGGATAATTATTACTTTACGAAATGGCTCAGCGAAAAAACCGATATTACTGATTCACTGGAATTAATTATGGAAGCCAGAAGTAAACACAATGACCTCACCGGATTATTGTCGAGTTACGATCATTTAGTAAAGGTAAATGAAAAAGATTCTCCAAAGGAAGCCTTGCGGTATGCCAAAGCTTATTATGAAACCTCCCGGAAACTTAACAGCGTCACCGATGAAATCTCTGCCCTGGATTATCTTGTTCGGTTATCCCCTGTCAACGAAATCAAACCTTATGCATTAGAACACATCCGCCTGAATGATAGTTTAATAAAATCCAGGGACAAGGTCAAAAATTTATTCGCTAAAATTAAATATGATGAGGAGCAGAAATTAGAAGAAATAGATCAACTAGAAAAAATATCCATACAACAACAGCTTGAGGTATTGAGAGGCAGAAATCGGCTCAATATTGCTATTCTCTTAGGGATCCTCTTAACTGGTAGCGCCGCTGTCATCTACTATTATTCAAAGCAACGTCATAAGAAGGAGAGAATAAGAGAGATTCATGCCACTGAAGCTCGCATCTCTAAAAAAATCCACGATGAATTGGCAAACGATGTTTACAACGTTATGACTGAACTTGAAAATCCGGATCATTCATATAAAAGAGGTACAGTAAAAAAATTAGAAAGTATTTACGATAGAACAAGGAATATTTCCCGGGAAAATACTCCAGTGACTACTAGTTCCGGTTATCGCGAGGATTTGCAAGACATGCTATCCCAAAGTGTACCTCAACAAACAACATTGTATCTTATAGGATTAAAAGATATTTCCTGGTCAAAATTAAGTACTGAATCTAAAATAGTTGTTCACCGTGTGCTCCAGGAATTAATGGTGAATATGAAAAAACACAGTGAAGCTTCTATAGTAAAATTAAATTTCAAAGAAACGTCTTCAAAACTTACAATTTCCTACATTGATAATGGAAAAGGATTTTCTTCAGCGGAATTAAAAAAAGGTGCCGGACTTAAAAATGTGGAAAACCGTATTGATTCTATCGGAGGTTCTTTTAATTTTCAACCGGAAACCACCGAGGGATTTTCCGCACAAATTGTAATTCCTTTTTAGATGTTTAAAAAAGTTCTGATAGCAGAAGATATAGATGCAGTGAACACTGCATTAAAAAAGTTCTTATTGAGTTTAGGGGCTCAGGAAGTGGTGTATGCTTCGTACTGTGATGAAGCCTACCTGAAATGTAAAAAAGCTTATCAGGAACAATCTCCCTACGAACTCGTAATTTCTGATCTTTCATTCAGACAGGACCACAGAGAAGAAAAAATTAGATCAGGAGAAGAATTGTCCCTCATCCTTAAAAAAGAAATGCCTGAATTGAAAATTATAATTCATTCTATTGAAGATCATCCGGGAAAGGTAAAAAAAATAATTCCCTATGTTGACGGATATGTATGTAAAGGCCGGAAAGGTATGAATCATTTGGAACAAGCTATTCAGCAAGTGTACGGCGGAAAATCATACCTATCTCCCGATATTGAACAAACACTACATCATAAGAATGTAAAAGAATTATCAGATTATGATCTATCCATCTTGAAACTTCTTTGTGATGGTTATATACAGGAAGAGATAAGTATGAAATTTAAAGCTCAGGGCATCACCCCTTTTAGTAAAAGTTCTATAGAAAAGAAGTTAAAAGACCTCCGTGAAGAATTTGAAGCAAAAACAAACCCTCAATTAATTAGTACAGTGCTTACACTTCAGCTTATATGATACTATTTTTAAAGGAAAAAAGTCCGGGAAAAGGAAAAGCAGCATATATCCTGGGAGTTGCATCACGGTATCCTCGGAAAACTCTTTGGCATAAGGTTAAGCCTGGATTCTATAAACCAGGAAGAAACTGAGAAGAGCAGGAAGAAGAGATTCAAAATATATAGAGGAAATGCAGAAAATAGCTGAAGAAATCAGGTTTCTTTATCATAAGTTGAACAAAACTTCCCTGGTCGACGTGAATTTCAAAACTGTGCTGAAAGAAATTGTTAAGAATCAGAGTACGAAGGAAACTAGGATAACTTTGAAGGTCGATTCGAGTATGACTGGAACAATATTTGAAAAATGACATTAAAATCAATCTGTACCGGATAATTCAGGAAGCGATTAATAACATCCACAAGCATTCCCAGGCTGCAGCGGCTGAAGTGGCAATTGAAAAAAGTGATCATGAACTTGTCCTTATAAAAGATAATGGGGGTCGGTTTAGAACGTAAGCCCTCAAACACAGGGATTGACCTGAAAAATTTGGAAGCCGTGTAAAAAATATCAATGGAAAATTTTCTATTAATTCATCTGCTTAAGGTACTTTATAAGGGTTCTGTAAAGTTGGCATGACTCATAAATAACTTCTAATGCAGGAAAGAGAAGAAATAAACATTTTATTTATTGATGATCACCATATGATCCTGGAGGACTATAAAAATGTCCTGTCCAGATCAGAATTAAATAATATTTACCTTTCCATAGATACCGCAGATAATTGTGATACTGCCTGGGAAAACATTGTTAATGGTACCTACCAAACGGTATTCTGATTAAAGCTATTCAATTTCAATAGATGAATTTAATAGAATAATTCTGTACCAGCTTTCTTTGGGAACAAAAACCAGGAACTTGCCCAGGTATGTCAACCTTTCATTGTGGGCTGTAGAAATCAGGAAAAAAAAGCTTAAGGATACCTTTGGCGTCTAAGGGAAATAAGGCTCTACTAGAGAAGGCGAGGGAGAGTTGGTATATTTAAGGAATTCTGCAGTTTCTATTCTTCCATCCGATTATTTAAAATAAGATTGGAATATATAGGTAAGGCAAAATGAACAAGAATATTCAATGCCATCCTTTGATCAGTACAGAATTGTTGTATTAGAAAATTAAACAGTTCTGATCTGGGTAAGTTTATACATTATTTACCGCAAGTACGGCAGTTAATAATATAAAAATTGGTATAAGTACAGAAAATTTGACTTTAACCGGCTAATTAAATTAACCTCTTGACATTCAAACAGTAGAACTCCTATAAGTCAATAATTTAACATTTATTTTAATTTCATTTTTGATAAATCGAACCATCTATTAGATGATTTAAAACTTTTGGCAGATATAATGGCTGCTTAAAAAAGCTTAAATCATTTATTTACAAAAGGTTAAGTGCAATTACTCTTCCTTGTCTCCTTCATTAAAGTTGATCGTATATCCTACCCCTATATATCCCTTAATCTGACTTTGCGTGACCAGATAGTCCGTGGGTTTAGATCTGTATTCATCCGTGGTATTATATCCATTTGACAATTTATCATAGAAAATATAAGCACCCCCAAAATCAATCGTGAACTTATTTTTGTCACCAAATGATACACCAGGACCAAAAAAGAATCTCGGTTTGGGTTTTTCCGTGATAGACAAACCGGCACCGATTCCCAGGTTTACGTAAAAGTCACCAAGAAAAGTCTCCGTCAAATACCAGCCATATTGAACCATTGCTTTTACACCTATTTCATCTTTGGATCGATCCTCTTCAACAAAAGAGTAAATAGTTTCCTCTGTGGGCTCCTCTTCCTGTCCTTCACTTTCCTCGGTTTCTCCTTCCGTTTCTTCAGTAGGGGTATCCGGTTCCAACTCAATGATATCTGTCATTATAGAATAGTTTTGATTTAGATTATCGATAAGGTATAAGCCTGTAGTCACAGCCCAGTAATTTTTAGTTTTATCGGGAATTCGAAAACTTGTTTCATAACTCGTTAACGTGGTTGCATCATCCCGAGGGGAAATTGTTAGATCGATTTTCTTACCATCTTCCAGGATCTGGATGGGTAGTGAAGCGAAGGAGAAATCTTTATGATTCACTATCATGGCCAGTCCTTTTTGTAATTCCTGGTATTTCTCCGTAGTGATCTCTTTCTTGATTGTTTTGATCACCATATCCAGATCGGTTTTGAATTCATCTACAATATTCCTCGTTTTTTTTAAGTCGTCATTATTATTAATTAGTTCTTTATTGTTAGTTTTGAATTCATCATAGACCAGAGTCGAATTTTCAATGCTGTTAATAGACTTTTGAATTGAATTATTTAAATTCCGATACTCGGTCAGTAAATCACGTACCTTTTGATTATTGAAGTCTTCAATCACCACATTTGGTCTAACATAATGTAAAGCGGTTTCGTAATTCAAAATATCCTGATAATACGACTCCAGTTTACTGATTTTATCTTCAAGTGCATCCGATTCATATCTATAAATCCATTGATGGTAACTTAAAATACTATCTGTATAAGAAATTTTATCTTTATCACTTATGCCTGGTTTATCTAAAGCAGTTCGAAGATTTTTATATCTGTTAGAATTAACCGCATACTCTTTGATCTCTACAATTGTATCGGATGTATTTCCCTTTTCAATCTGTAATGTATCCAGAAACTTGACATCGGGGACCGGAGATGATAAGGCACTTCGGATATTTGTCAGGATGCCATCTAAAATACCTGGTGTTACAAGACCTGTAATACTATTGGGTAATTCTGCAGGCTGCATAGTAATATCCTCATCTTCAATTGTTACCTTATAGAGGTACGTGTTTAAATTATCGATAACAATTTGAAAGTAATCCCCCTGATTTAATGATCGTGTCTGTTCAGAATCAATGGTGGGTATGTTTTCCTCACCATTCATATCGATGGTGATTGGTTTTACCTCTTGTGCAAAAAGGGAAAAGTTCAATAATAACATCCCTACGATAAAGTTGGTTTTCATAGTCATTGGTAAAGTTTGTTAAATAATAAAAATTTTTAGAGTGTAGGGAACCCCTAAAATTTGCAGTGCGTATTTTTAAATTTTTGTATCCTTGGTCGTATGAAAAGAGCATGGTTATCAAATCATCCGTCATCTTCTCCCGAATCTGTTTCGAGGCCTTTCCTATTTTATTTTCTAAAGTTTTGGGAGTAACATTAAATTTTTGAGCTATCTCTTTACGAGAATAAACGCATTGCTTACATAAAAATAAACATTTCCTTGCATAGTTGGAGGCAGGGTCTTAAAAATCTTTTTAACCCGTTGCGTTTCCATGCCTGCCCGGTAACAACATCCCATCGGGGAATAATCTATGCATTTCATTATAGGCGTGTCATCTTTTTCCTAGTGCCTACACAAGAAATATTTAAAGAACAAAGAGCCAATATACTCATTTTTCACTTTTAATAAGCCTGCCTAGTTTTACTAGTTACCTTAATATATCTTTAGTCAGTTTTTCGAAGCTGCAAGCCTGAATAACCCTAATAATGACTATCAAATTTGCCACCAACTCACAGGGATAGCTATCGTAGGTCTAGGATTATTTTTTTCTCATATCAATCTTATTTAGATTACTCTAAGATAAGATTCCCTAAAGGCAACCCGGCCCAGATATTATAAATGGAGACGACATTCCCAGAAACCCCAAGTCTTAGCAAGACTGGATTATAATCTAAAATAAATTTAATCGTTTGGATTGAAAGATAAAATACACCGCGGGAATAATGTGTGACACAATTTTAGCAAGAAAAATTGCCTTTGAGAAGATGCCCATGCGCAACCCTTTAGCCCCAATTGCTCCCTTCAAACAAAAGCGTTAAGCCGACAAATCCGTTTCCAGAATAGAATCAGTTTCTCTTTCCAAGTAATAAACACGCACAGCTAATAACCTCTTGGTATTCGAACCGTAAACCAATAAAAATCAGTAATTTAATATTTATTTTAATTTCCTTTTTTTATAAAATGAATCAAAAAACCCTTCAAAATCAATGACTTTGAAGGATTTTGTAATTATAGTGAACGCTATGGTACAGAACTCGAACCAATTAATAGAAGATTTAAAGCTTTTAGCTGATATACTGGCTGCTTAAAAAAATTCAAATCACTTATTTACAAATGGTTTAAGAAGTAGTTTTGTTCAATTGCTTCTTTATTGCCCCTTTAGAGGTAATTTTGCCCCTTTATTGCCCCTTTGGAGAATATAGTAGGTTCCCTTTCCGGTGGAACCTATTTTGGTTATAAAATTCCTATCAACAAGCATTTGTAAATCATAAGACACCATCCTTTTGGAGATTTCAAAAAGTTCTTGGTATTGTTTATTATTAATCCGACCATTATCTTTTATAAATAACAAAGCTTTAATATGTCGAGATTCAAGATTGTATGTTTTCAGAATTTCTTCTGTATAAATATCTTTTAGAAAAATAACACTTACTCCACCTTGATCTTCCTCAATAATCGGCTCAGGCAATCCAGCTTCTTTACAGGCATCGATAATTTTATTAATACCTCGTCCCCAGGATTCGATATAGCCAGCTTTAAAAAAAACATTGGCTATATTTCGATTTCGGGGATAGGATGAATGTTCCTTTTTTAGTTTATCTATTGTCAATTCCTCGGGTAAAGTTCCCGGATTCCATAAATGTAATCGATCATCATAAACACGAAGAAAGGTATATGTACTGGAATAATCCTTATGAATAATAGCATTCAATATTGCTTCTCTTAATGCCGTTTCTGGATATTCCAACGGTTCCATACGCTCCAAGCCTTTATAGGAAATAGGTCTAACCAAATATTTGGTTTTAAGGATTTCGATTACTTTATCAGCCATCTCAAAAATATTAGTTTCAACGATGTCTTGAAACAAAAGATTATGGCTGGATTTTCCAAATCGTCCAATCTTGAAACTTGCTGTTACCGATACCTTGATTAGATTTTTCCCAAATAATAAAACGGCGGCATTTGTTAGCTGCCCTTGTTCTGTAAGAAGTCCGAGGTTTTTGAATAGGGTTTGCTTACCAATGTTTAGTGTATTTGGAGGAATACGATCTTTCTCAATTGCCTTAATAATAAATGCTTGAATGCTATTACCATTAAGGTCGGAAAATGTTATTCCTTCAACAGCCATATCCTCCCATTTCTTTCCCATTTTATTGAGCAACAGGTTTTGTAAAGCAATTCCTTTAAGTTCTTGTTTGGTGCTTCCGCTTCGGTAGTGATAAACTCCATGATAAGCAATGGCTACATTACTAATCGGAACAATAATTTCAAGGTAATTTTTTCCTTCAGCCGCATGGAGATTCACATCAACCACAAGTCCTAAATGGTTAACAGACTTGTTTGGAATGTCTTCCATTAGCTTTTTATAATTATCTACGCCGATAATATTTCCATTATCATCAATACCAATGTAAATATGTCCTCCTTTTGCATTGGCAAAACCACAAATCCATTTCAGGTATTCATCCCTCCATGCCTGCTTATATTCTATATTTTGAGTTTCTCCTCTTTCCATTTTCACTCTGCATTTCTCAAATACAAAGCTACCTATTAAGGGTTTTAGGATCCTACTCAAAATATGGTGGGGTCTCGATTTATAGCTACTAATAATTATTTCTACTCATCCATTTTTTCATATTCGCCTGTAGGCGAGCTTGTTCATTCACTGTTAAAAAATTAATCCTACCGTTTGGATGGTTTCTTATACCTTTTATGTGTGGATATGTTGCCCATAAGAAATTTCGTATAATATCCTTCTCATCACTTGCTAGGATTCTATTTGTTTCTTCTACTAATAAAAAAAGATTATGTTCAAATTCTCTCCTAGTTTTCGGCGGAGGCATTCCATATTTACTCCTCTCCCTCATCTTCTGGTTTTAATTGTTTGTGTTGCATCATATTGGCAATGCTATTTGCCATTAATCTAGCCATTTCATCTATTGTATGAAGGTTAACTCTTTTATTAGGTGCATATCTAGCATTGATAATACCTTTGATAGTTCTGGTATTAGACCTAGATATATGTACCTGACCTCTTTCTAACTTTTCCAAAAACATATACATATTATATTCAAATTCTTTTCTACTATCTGGCATTTTTTCTGTTTTTAAATTCTGGCCTATCAAAATTAGCTAAAGAGTTTGCTAACAACCGAGTAGATTCATCAATAGTTAAAAAACTAATTCTTTTATTGGGTAATTGTTTCGCACTTAACAATCCCCTTAATATTCTTCGACTAGGTGGCAATTGAAATGTTTTTCTTTCAATACTTTCAGCTAAAATATCAATGTGCCGTTCGAACTCTTTTCTATTATTTGGAGTAATCATTTTATATTTCTTTTTGTTCAAAGACATCAATATATTTGAACTCATATCCATAATATACCTGTAATATCAATTTATATTTAGCCTTTAGAATATTAATAGAATTCTCAGGAATTGTATAAAAATATCCTGTTTTCAAAGCTACACCTTGCATATGATTATCCCAATTTCTTCCCCTTCTCCAGTACACTGATTTAATATCGCTTGCTATATCTTTAATCAATGTCTTAATATTAGGGTTGATTATTGCAGGCACTAGCTCACTTCCTGTGACATTTCCGGCATATTCGCTTTTGATAAAAAAAGGAATCACAATTTTATCGTCTTCGTAATTAGTGGCATAAGGATTCCTATTTGCCGAGAAAGTTAACCAAGGATAAGAATGCCTATCATTTTTATATTTATCTAGTGGGATTAAATAAGATGTAAGCTCAATTTTTTCATTAGAACTACGGCGAGATTCGGCATATTTAGTACTAAAATAATTCAATACTATTTCACCCTCAAAGAACAGTTTTTCAAATTCCATTTTGCCCTCACTAAACAAATTTTTAATCGTTGTTTCAAATTGTTGTTCTCTATTAGTATTAAGTTGAGTATGTAAATTATTTTCAGGAAAGGTAGGCTGATAGAACCGCATTATATCAGCTACTTTTTGTTTACCTTCAAGTGTTACACAAGAACTAATTGCAATATTAAGAGAGTACCTCAATATTGTATCAAAATCCGAAACAAGAGTAATGTCATTGTGGTCATTAAAACTTCTGTCAATATACCCACTTGCTTTTTGACATTCTTTAATCGATAGTGGAGTCATTTTCTTGATTTGCCCCAAAAGTGTTTGAGCAAATTCTTTAGTCAAAAAATTAAGCTCATTAAGTTCATACAAATAATCACTTATTGACTCTAAATACTCTTCTTCGAATATAATATCTCCATTGCCTTTAGTAGAAGCTATAAATGTTTGCTCAAATTTTGCAATCAAACTATCTAAGCTGTTAACACCATGTGATTTTAGTTCTCTTAGAGAATCCAACAGAGTATTTTTTATCATAAAATGCTGAAGTTCCATTAATTTCTGTTCATTCTGCTCAAGAATGTTTTTTAATACTTCTGGAAATCCTATTGGGTTTAGATTGGAAATCTGATGAATAATAGAAGCTGAAAGTTCTTTTGAGATTTTGTATCCCTGACAAGTTATTTCGTTTATCAGTGCATAAGTTACTGTTTCAGGCATGGCAGTGCCTAGCCAGGTTAATATCTCTATCGTCCTGTTCTTAACAACAAGAGACGGATGGTTTAAAAACCAAATTAGCAATTCTAACAGCAATTGATCATTTTGATTAGTAATATTATCGATAACATTATTACTTATCCAACCATATTTGCTGTAGAATAATTTTGGCGTTCTTACCATTAAATCAATATGCTCAAGGACGGATGATAAAATTAATTGCTTCTCCTGTTCGTCATTTATATTTCGAAGTAGACTAATAATCTGATTGGCTATAACCCATTCTTCAAAATAGGGTTCATTTATAATCAGGTTTCTTATATTTTTAATAAACTCAAAGGAGTTATTATAACTTTCAGAAAGAAGATTCCTAATTTCATTTATTTTGCTCGAGTAATTGAATGACCATATTCCATAATTTTGATTTTGCACTTCCTGCAAAGCTTCTACGATTATTTTTCGTGCTTCACTTTTGTTTTCAGTAGTAAGTTTTTTTTGCGCATCTTCTTTAGCCTTGACTAATTTGTCTAAAGGATCTTCTCTTTCATTAATTTGTGAAGAGGTCGTATCTGTTTTATCTGCACTTTCCTGTACGGAATTTGTTGGTTTCAGACCAACAGATTCTAAATAACCCTTAACTCTTTCGAAATTTGATTGACTTAATTCACTGAATAGTTCACGAAGATATTCATACCGATACTCATCAGATACTTCAGTAACTACAAACCGGGACATACGTTTAAAAATTATATCCAGTTTCTCCGTTTCATTATTTTCGATATAATTCAAGATACTTGCTTGTACTTTAGCATAGCCTCTAATATACCTGTCATCACCTAATATAAATAATTCACTAAGCCCCCAAGCAATCAATGATCCTTTACAATCGATATTCCGAAGCATATCTAATATACCACTTTGTTCCTCAATTCCTCTTGCTCCTAGTACATAACTATGTCCTAAATAAGGCATATCTACTTTACACAATTCTGCATTATCAATAACTGTTCTATAGTCAGGAAGTAATAAGTATTTAAAATAGGAGATTGATTTATCCAAGAAACCAATTTTAGCTAAATCTCCTACAAATTCTTCTTGTTGTTGTTTTACGTAACGTTGAAATGTCATTTCTCCTGAAGCATTATGCAAATGAGCGGCAAACTTTTGCAAATAGGATTGGTCGCCGTTTTCAGGGATAATATTTGAAACTGCTGTATTAATAATTCCTAATTGCGCCTCCTTATACCACGATGGACCCATGGAGGTATCAATCATTTCTTCAAAAATATCAGCCGCTTTATCTTTGTTTTTCAGTAATGCATATAGCTCTATCAATCTTAACAGATATTCATTTCGTTCCCAGCGATTTTCTATTGTAGTTATAATATGCTCTTCCAACACTCTGGTTACTTTAAAAGCGGACAATTCATATTCAGGATCTTTGGCGAGCTCCCGTGCTATGACAAATAGGCTATCTGTATATCCTTCTGTATATAATCCGAGTTGATAGTTTTTTTTCTGTACAATCACCTCAGTAAACACAATCACCTGATTAGGAAAAAAATTCTTAAGTAAGTGAATAAGACGCTTATATATATTGGGATAAATAGATTCAGGCAGAGCATAACCACGCTTCCAGTTCATTCTATCCCTAAGATCAGGAATCAGCTTTTCAAATAAATCTCTAAAATTTGATTCAAGCGACTTGATTTCCTCAACTTTACCCTCCATTTGGTAACGCTTTATTTTACCATCAAGAAAACATATATATAGAAAGATCATCTTAATATTACCCTCCCAGTTACCAAAAAAAAATCCATATTTAGGTAACTCTGGGAACTTATTGGAAGTATCAAAAAATCCTAGGCATTCTGCGTAAAGGGTAAATCGATGTATAGATTGGTGATTCAAATCAACTCCATTCTCTTTTCTAAAATCAAGTTTCTCTTCATTGGGATATACTTCTTGGTAGAGGGCTTCAATAATATCTACTCTTCTCGACCTCCCCAAAAGAATATGCAATAGCATGAAGTGATAATCGGAATTTGTGCCATATTTATCAATCACATATTCTAAGTCTTCAATCCAAACTGGAATATTGTCAACTTTTTTTCTTTTTGGACTCTTTTCCTGAAAATCCAAAGCATGATAAATTGTTAAAGCAATGTAACCGCTCGAACGATCATCAAAATTGAAAGACTTCAATTCTTCTTCAATTTTTTTTGATATTGGCGGAATATTAAATCGCCAAATAAAATATCCACCATTGAAAGAGCCTATATCATCTTTGAACTTGTTAACAACTTCTTTGGGATTGCCGCTTGCTTCAATCATCTTAATTGCTGTCCTTTTCAAATGATCGAACTCATGAAAGGCTTCCTTAAAATCTGAATTAGCAGATAATGTAACAGCACTAAACTTTAATTGAATAAATCGATTAAACGAATCAGCATCAAATCCGTTTTCTGTTATATTATTACATGTTTGATTGATCGCATTCAATAAGGCCTCAGCTTCTTCATTTGCATCATACTCATAAAATTTTTGTAACAAATAGAGTGCATCGCCATCTCCTGTTATTAAAGTTTTGTTACGAACGACATATCTAATAGCTTCTTCCGGCTTATTTAAAGAAAGTAGAGCATTAACAAGAAAAACGGCATTTTCTTGAAAAAGCGTATTGTATCTAAAATTTACACGTTGTGAAAGAAGCAGCAAAGAAATGACTTTGTGAGCTATACCCAATTCTGCTGCTATGCCGATAATGTTCTTTATATCTGCCAAGACTATATCGGGATTAATACTATTCAGAGCACAGTCATCTACCCAAGTTTGATTGCATTCTTCAATTGCAGTTCTTTTGTTCTGCTCATTTCCATGTGCTAAATGATAAACCCGCTCTGAAATTCCAAAGTTTGTTTGTCGATGCTTTAGTACATATTCAGCAATATTTGCATGAACCTGATTTTTTATATCTGTTGTTTTTTCATTTATAAAATCTGAAAACGATGTGTGATAAATACTTATTACGGTTTTATCCCTCAATAAGTGTTGTATTTCCTTGAAACTTGATATAAAATGATCTTTGGTAGATGAAGGTAATAATTCTTGTAATACATTTTTTTCAACTGGAACTCTCAATCTCGCCAAGGTAGCTGCCAACCAAATTTCGTTAGTTTGGTTATCTAATTGTCGCCATATCTTATTATAATAGTTTTCAATTTCTCCGCCGATAGCCGGTATGGAATCAATCCAATTATCTAATGCATCAAGGTCGGCAGTTTCTAAAACGTATTTAATAAGATACCGCATGTATAGCGGATGCCCTTCTGATTTTTGAGCTAATTCGGTTATTTGAGTGGACTTTAGTTGCTTGTCTTTTAATTGCTCAGACAAAAATTTCTCAGCATTCTGTATTGATAAAGGAGTAACTTTAATCTCATTCGAAGTTTTAATCATTCCTCGAATTGAAGAGGGTAATACTTCCCGAGAAGTACAGGAGAAGATGACTTTAAAGTTCGATGGTAAATTTGGTGGTAGAACAAATAGATAATCTTCTATTTTAGATTTACTAACATCGTCTAAACCGTCCACTATCAAAAATGCAATCTTTCCTTGTTGTTGGTAATGATTTGACAGTTGTTGAATAACCTGATTAATTGTTAAAACTCTGTCATTTAAAGTTGTTTCTGATTGGGGTTTTGGAGGAGGGCTGTTATACAATGCACGATAACAGACTTCTTCAATCCATTTTATAAAAAACTCAGGGGTTGCCCTGATTTGTGTTGGGTATTCTTCACTTTCAGGAACTTTAACAAAGAAACGATCAACGATTACATGATTATTATTTACTAATTCTAATTGAGCCGCAATTGTGGTTTTGCCTGAACCAGGACTACCATTTACCAAAAAATAGCTGGAAGCAATTTGATCCGTAATAACTTCATTTATTTTGACTAGCACTTCATCATTAGGTGTACTATTTAAGATATCCTCTTCTATTGAATCTGGTGTAGAGTATTCTTTATCACCTGCGATAACTATTTCGTGTTTTGCTAAAACCTCAGCTATATTTCGTAAACTTGTTGCCCCAAGGGTACCAACATTATCATACCCAATAACACCTACAGCATAACCATCAATTATTAAAGCTGAACCAGATAGACCAGCAAAGTCTTCAAGATCTGCATATTGATCACAGGTTAAATCTACATCCCATTTCGTACCCTTGCTAATCCGGGATACAGTACCTGAATATCTTCCTCCAGAAATTACTCTTTGCACTGGGAAGCCATAAGTCTCCCAGTTTTCATTATAAGGTATTTGTATGTTCTTTAGGGGAAGTGCAGTTATGTTGTCTATAGTTATATTTTTGACTACAAGAATAGCAACATCATGTTCTGGTATCCTTTCTAAAACCTCTGCCTCAATCTCTCCATCATCTCCAGTGTATAATGTAATAGACTCTCCTTCTGGAATATTATGCTCAGATGTAAATAAAAAATGTTTTTTATTATCAACAAAGATGAAAAAAGCTGTACCAGATTTATTGCCACTCTTTATTCTTACACTTGCTCTCTCTATTTCTGTCGGGTGTAGTATTCTTGAAATCATAGTGATAAGTTATATGGGGCTTGATTTAAATAATGAATTGAGTAATTATATTTTTTTTTCCAATCAGCCCTATCAAAGTATTTTGAGTTATCAGTTATGTAATTGAAATATATTTCTCTGTGGAAATTTGTCTGCCGATTTATAATATGTGCTATTGTTTCTTTATCAGGATGATTATGGCGTCCTCCATTAGTAGAAATGAGGTATTTTGGGGAATCTACTAATTCCAATAAATCCTTGCTAATATTATTGAAACTACCGTGATGTGAAACTTTAATTAAATCGAATTTAATTATACCATCTTTATTATATTCCTTTAGCGATTGGACTATCAAATCAGGATGTGCATCAGCAAGAAAAAGTAAATTCTTCTCTTGAATTTTTAATATGAAAGCAATGGAACTACCATTAGTAACAGTATTATCTTCTTTAAAAGGCTTTTCAAGTAAATCTTGGAATGTTTCTTTTTCAGCTGAAATTTCTACAGATCGCTTTATGGCGTTGTCCTTTTCCCAAGACATAAGCATTTCAAAAGCATCATCATACAATTCTGAGTTGCCATCATCATAACTTACCCCATATCTATATAGCTCATCCCTCCAAAAACTTTTCAATTGTTCCAATTTCCTTTTATTAGGGGATAGAAGCAATAATTTTACGCTTTCACTAATGCTAATTTCTCTTTTAAAGTCGGTACATATTGCATTCCCCTCAAAATCGCTATTCCACGAATATTTCCCTTGTAAAATTAATGCCCCTACAGTAGTGCCTTGTTCAGCACTTATTTCATGTTCACCTTTTACATCATTTTTTTTCAATGTATATCCTCTCCGAATTATTTGATTGAGTATTCTTTTGTGGCTTTTATCAATACCTATTTGTCTTTTTTCAGAAAGATGGCGATACGAATTATGCCATATTTCCTTAATTTCAATAAATTTCAATAAGTTATTGTCCTTTAAAAGTCTTATAGCCCCTTGAATATGATCCGCATCTATGTGCGTTAAAATCAATTTTTCAAGAATTCCACCTTCCTCTCCGATTCTAATTAAATCATTTTTTAAATAAGCTTTTACAGTATCAGCATACCCACAATCAATTAACAAATGTTTTTGTATTTGTTCATTCTCACTAAAGCTTATTAAAAAGCAATCTCCATTTTTGGCTGGGTATACCTTAATAAATACATTCATTTTAAATTCATAAAAGTTTTCTCTGCAATTCAAAAAACATTAATTACAAATCATATCAAAGACGTTTCAAGTCTTTCTTTCCATTTTTTCCAGTCTGGCATTATTGCTTCTTGTAAAGCATAAAATGCTCGAGTATGATTGTGGTGAACCAAATGGCATAATTCATGAATAATAACATATTCAATACTTCCTTTAGGAGCCTTTATCAATTCAGGGTTTAAAATTACTTTGCCTCGAGAGGTACAACTTCCCCAGCGAGTGGGCATTAGCCTAATTTGGAGCTCAGGTTCATCAATCTCAAATCGTTTAAAAAGTGGAATTGTTTTTTTCAATGTCTCCGCAAACTGAACGAAAGCTTTTTCTCTATACCACTCAGACAATAGATTTTTAGCGGATGTATTATCCTTTTTCAACACTAATAATCTTCCTCTAAATAACTTTACTTCATTAGTTTCCGACTTCTCTATTCTAAGTTTATATTGCCTACCTAAATAAAGATGAGTTTCTCCATTAACATATTTTCTTGGTGGTGTTAATGGATGATAGGATAAAAATTCAAGCTGCTGTTTAATGATCCAAGGTGCTTTTTCCCGAAGTTTAGCTTCCAGTTTCTCCTCTGTGGTATTATACGGAGCAATCACCTTTACTTTACAATCAGGATACACCCGAATGCCAAGAGTTTTACGATCCTTATAAGAAAGTTCAAATGCGATTTTTCTCGAACCGAATTCTATAGATTGTATGTTAAGCGTTTCAGACATATTTCAATTTCGCTACTTTAATTCCTTCTTCAACCAATTCATCTATTAGGTCAAAGGGCAACTCTATACCTTGCTGCGTCTTTAAATCGAATAAATAATCATCAATATCAATTTTTATCCTTCCTTCAATATCTGATTTATTTACCCAATCAATTATTGGCTTCCCGTTTTCAAATACAATAGACTTAATAACTTCATCAATACCTTCAGCCATCAATGCAGCAATGTTTTGTGAGCCTTCCGAACGCTTTAAGTTTCCTTTAAAAATCTCATTCACTAAATTATAAATGGCAATACCGGTATCATTTCCAGTAAGGTTCTCCGGCACATTGTCCTGTCTACCATTATGAAATTGATCTTCGTATTCTCTCGCTTTATTTAAATAGTCAGCTTCTGAAATACGATGCTGGTGATAGTCTTCAATAGTATCTCTAATAAGTCTTGAAAGTTTTTTATAGTAAACTGGGTCTTCATTTATTTTCACATTGATAGCTTTTATAGTCCTGCTAGCAATATGATCGGCTTTGGCTGCCTTACTGGTTATCTTCTCAACTTCACGATCCCTTTCTTCTTTATCAAAAATATTGACCATTTCAGTAATACGAAGAATTTCACCTTCTGTGGTAATATGCTTGTCAATGAGTTTCTGAACTTGTGGCTCGTATTCCTTATATTCCAGATCGTCAAAGTATCTCCGTTTGACTGCAATTCTTAATCCAAGGAAAAATTTAGCATCCTGTTTGTACTTATTTATTTGCTGCTCCGGAGTTTTACTGATAAACTCAAAACTCGATAAGGCTAGCTTTAACAAGCGAGAAAAAGCCGATACTTTTTCATAAAAAATGTGTCGAATAGCATCATCCTCCAATAGTTCTTCGTAAGCAGGTTCGTCATACTTATTTTTCACTTCCTTGAAAATATCCCATACTTCTGAGTGAGCCTGAGGTAATCTCTTTATTTCTTCACTAATATTGGTTAATGTTCCTTCCAAATCCGCTGCATCATAGTTATCTGCTCCAGAGTAGGTCTCTAATGCCATATCCAGATTTTCCAAATTACCATAATAATCAATAATCAACCCATGCTCTTTGCCTGGAGCTAAACGATTCACTCTAGCAATAGCTTGAAGTAAAGTATGCTCTTTAAGTTGTCGGGTGAGATATAAAACATAGTTATTAGGAGCATCAAATCCAGTAAGTAATTTATCTACTACTATGATGATTTCTGGTTGATCTTGCTTCTTAAATGAACTTATTAGTGACTTTTCATAATTCTCAGGACTACCATATTTATCCATCATGGCCTTCCAAAACTTTAATATTAAGTCGTCACTTTCTTCAAAGGCATCTTCGTAATTCTCTCGAACATCAGGAGGGGAAATGAGGACTTCACAGGTTATTTTGCCTATTTGCCTGATAAACTCACGGTATCGTATAGCCGTCGTCTTATTTGGAGCTACTAACTGACCTTTAGCTTTTAAACTTCCAAAAAGTATGTCTTGAACGTTTTGCTCGTAGTGATCTGAAATATCCCAAGCCCGAGCGTAGATAATCTCTTCTGCTTTATTAAGCTGATTGGTGGAACTAAACTTTCTCTTGAGAGCAGCTTTACCATAAGGTGTTAGAGGTTCGGATATTCGATCAAAATAATTATCCAAAGGCTTTTCATTCACTTCAATTAAGTTATGGCGACCTTCATAAAGTAGGGGGACTACTGCTCCATCTTCAACTGCATCGGTAATAGAGTAAACATCTATCAAACCTCCAAAGCGATTTGCAGTACTTTTCTCTTTCTTCATTAAAGGGGTTCCTGTAAAGGCTATAAAACAACCTTTAGGAAATACCTTTTGCATTTTGATATTGAATGTACCATATTGACTTCTATGCCCTTCATCTACCAAAACAAAAATGTCGGGTGAATCAAATCCGTCTTTGGCCTGATTAACAGCCGCTTCAAATTTATGAATCAAAGTAGTGATAACTGTATCACCTGTGCCGGAAAGAAGCTCTACCAAGTGCTTGCCTGTTTGAGCATTCTCTACTGGTATTTGACATTTTTTAAACGTCTCTGTGATTTGATCGTCCAAATCAATACGGTCAGTAACTAAGATGATTTTAGGATTCTTGATTTGAGGATGCGTAGCAATCAGTTGAGCCAACATGACCATAGTAAGGGATTTGCCACTTCCCTGAGTGTGCCAGATTACACCGCCTTTTCTTAATCCTTCGCTATCTGTTTTTACGATCTTATCCAAGGTATTGTGAACGGCAAAGTATTGCTGATACCTAGTGACTTTCTTGATGCCATCATCATAAAGAGTGAAGTTGAAGAATAGGTCTAAAAGTCTCTCTGGCTTACAAATGCTAAATAGTAGCTTGTCTTGTTCTGTTACCGCCTGTTCTTCCTTTTGGAGGTTCTGGAAGAAAGTCCAGACGTTTTTATACCGTTCTTGAAAAACCGTTGTTCTTTCGTTGGTAGGTAGTGGCTGATTTTTTAAAGCTTGGAGCTTATCGAGCCAGGCAGTTTCTTCCGCTTTTGTTTTAAAGAGTTCTTTCCAAAAACTCCAAAACTCTTTCTGAGTGGCAGTTGTGGCGTATTTGGCTTCATGCGTGGCCAGTCCCATGGACAAGTTGGAGTATTGATATAATGCACGTATTCCATCTTCCTGCTGATTCCTAAGATGTTGCTCAATCGATTTGTCGATTGGGTCTTTGATCTTTGGACTCTTACACTCAATAACCACGACTGGAATACCATTGATAAACAATACAATATCAGGACGGTAATGTTCACTGCTGCCACTTCTGAGAACACTAAACTCTTCTGATACGTGATAAGTGTTGTTTTCAGGATGTTTCCAATCTATATAATGAAATGAGAAACTTTTTTTGTCCCCTAAAATAGATTGCTCAAAGCTTCTGCCTAATGTGATTAATTCATAAAATGCTTTATTGGCAGCAATAAAACCGTCCTGAATAGGTAGGTCACGTATAGCAAGAATTGCGTTATTTATATTTACGTCTGAAAAAGGGAACTCCTTTTCTTTGTATTCTATAGTGTTTATGAATTGAAGTTGGTTCTTCAAAATAGTTTCCAATAGAACATTGGAGGTTCTGCCTCCACGAGCTTCTAAAGCCTGCTCTGGAGAAATGTATTTCCAGCCCATATTCATCAGTAATTTCAATGCTGGAAGTTGTGATATATGGTCTTCTTTGAAAGATGGTACTGCCATTATATTAATCTTTTATTTAAGAGCATCTAATCCGTTTTCTTTTAAATTATAAAGGGTAACAAAAGGCATTGCCAATTGTCTCGTTTTAAGATATGGAGTAAGCATGTCTTCTTGTGTCACAAAAAATGACTTCACTGTGTAATCAGATAAATCCAAGCCGTACTTTTTACTGAGTTGATCCAAATTTGCCTTCAACCAGCTATCTCGCTCCACATGTTTATCAATCCAACCTTTTTCCGAATCACTGCCAAATAGTTTGTCAACCTCTCCAATCATTTCTTTGATGTTTCGACTTGGAGCCATGCTTTTACATTCTAAACTGTATATGGTCTTTGTGGAAGTGTCTATTACAAGCACATCAACATCACCTATATCAGTATCATTTTTGAGGACTGATTTTGGATTGATTGGAACTTCAGAATCAATCATCAAGTCCTTTCTATCAAATTCATTCAAAACGGATTCTACTAATCTTTTACCATTATGCTGTGCCAGTTTGCCTAAGACTTTTTGCACTGGTCCGTCATCACTTACTCTGAGTCTGTTTGTGGTACATTGATCATACCAATACATTCTGCTTGATAGCAGCTGTCTAAATCCCCAGTAAACGGTTGGGTTGTCTGGGTCTGTGGGGTTGTCAACCAAGACTAATGGCTTGCGAAGCAGGGAAAGTCTTCTGTTAAACCTCCAAGGTGAAATGTCAATATTGTCAAAACCAGCAGGAACACGATGTACTTTTCCTCTATTGAATAAACTCAGATATGCTATTGCTGTATTAAATTCTTCCTCAGTATAGGTGTGATCATGCTTGTTTATTTCAATGAATAAATCCTTTTTCAGCATGGTTGCACATGCATTAGGTTGGGAATAGGCTACAATTCCCAAGTCATTTACTACCTTACACAATCTTGTGAAGGAGATTCCAAACTCTTCTGTAAAAGCATTATCAAGACTTTCGGGTACGTCTGAGCCCTCCATAGGATTCAGTTGTGGAAATACTTGTTCGAAAGTGTCTTGAGCATCACGTACATTCTCTTTCGACTTGGAGGCGTGATATGGGTCAAAAATTTCTCGGAAGAGTTGTTTGCTTGTACCGATACGACCTGAAGGCAAAATGCCCATTTCTATTTCGAAAAGGTCAAATTCAATCTGATCACCCATAGAACCCCAATCGATTATTGCGTTCATTATGGCTACTAGCTCATCTATAGCAGTTGTGCTAATGATCTTGTTGCCAGTGGAGGGTTCTGCTGCCAGATGTTCTATTAAACACCTTACCGCAATGGTCGTTTGATTGAGTTTAGCAAGGCTATCCTGTAAATCACTTGTTTGTTGTTCCTGAGTAACAAAGCATGCAATTCGGGTTGGTGTTTTGACTCTTAGTTCTTCTCTTTTATGAATTAAGCTTTCATTGAGGTTGATTAACCTTTTGAGGAGAGGTTCATTAGGGTATTGGCTAATTGTTGTCTGCAGCATAGGTAGCAATACTCGCATCACTACATCCCTTGTCAATTTGGTCTTTACAGCTTTATCAGTAATCTCACCAACTGCAGGGCATAAGTTGCCCAAGCCCGGAATAAGACTATTTAATATGGTATTCACATTATAGCCTTGTAAATATCTATGCCTTGTAAGGTTTGAAGGATCGAGTAATAGGTTATCAGCTGAATCCAGAATAAAGATTTTCTTCTTCACTCCGAGGGGTGCGGCTGCATCAACAATTTGATTAATTCTTTCAGTCTCGATAGTCGGCTTCTGTTGAGCCTCCAACAGGAGATTTATTCCTAGAAGAATCTGCCTTGTTAATTCTCGTTCTCCTTGGTTGTCTGCCCCGTACAGATATGGTATAATGGCAGGTGGTATCGAAATTGAGATAGTATTGCCATCAACTGATATGTTGAAATGACTGGCCAACGCAGGATCACGTTCAAAGTTTCGCTCTATGGGATTGAAACGGTCTTCCTGCTCAAACTCGAATCTAAAAGCAATAGGAGCTTGCTCAAGATTAGATAAGTCGGCATTTATAAATTCCTGACATTGCCATAACCAAAAAGCGATGGCGTCAATCATTTCAAAATACAAGCCTCTTGCAGCTGGGGGGATGTCAAATGAGTTTTTATTCGGGGAAACCCAAACAGGTAAAGGAAACCCTTCGACAGCCATATTGAGATTGCCTTCTGACAATTCATCAATGGAACAATAAATTGGAGCATACTTATCCTTTCGTATCACAGGGATGTTCGCAAGCCTACCTTCGACTAATCGTGTTACCGAATGCTCATCAGAAAGAAGCTTTGCTTCCTGATATAAACTACCTGCATATCCCGGCTCTACGTGAAGGATTACACCGGAACTATCATCTGAAACATAAAAGGAGTCATCATTTTCCTTGTATACTTTGAAGACATCCAGAAAAGAAGCTCCAAACATGTTGCTGCCTGGGATTTGACTATCTCTTGCATTGGCGAAATTCCAAAGGTCAATAGCGTCATGTTCTTTCAATTTCACTAATGTGTCAAAATCATAGATTGGCATTCCTATACTCACAGAGTTTTCAGTATTGCCATACATGAAGAACATGTCTTGACCCATTGAAGAAATCAGGGAAATGTCCATAAACTGGTGACCTGCAAATTCAGGCAATGCCAGGGTGCTGTTGATAATCTGTTGCTTTCTTTGCTCATGTGTTGCTTCACCTGATGTTCTGTATTGAACAAATGCGAGTTTGTCATCATCAAAGCGATAGATCGCTTCTCTAATGGTAGGGTCAGTATTTTCTGAAATTGCAGGAATATCAATTCGTGAAAAGCCGAGTTGCTTCAAGTGAAGCTGTGTGTAATTCCAAATGACATTATGATAGGCGTTGCTAACAGCAGGGAAGCAGCCTGATGTCCTTGCTTCTGAATGAATGAAATCGACTAAAGCATAGCTGAGTGTTGCCGGGGAGGTAATGATGTATTCACCATTGTGGTGAATTATTGGTTTAGCCAGCAATGGACTTTCCTCAATATGATCATTAGCTATTTCAGGATCGTGAATGTCAAGTACAAACATGTCTAATGCTTCCCTTGCTATCTGCTCAGATTGAAGCAATTGGGTCATTTCCTCCTCAGAAAAAGTAACAGCTGCTTTTAATTCTGCAAGGCGTGTTGAATCAGGAATAGATACGAGGTTATTCTCAACTTCTTCAAATTGGTATCGGCCATATCCTAGACGGGTAGCCACTCTGTCTGAAAGATTTAAAATTAACAGAGCTGCATGCATGCAATTGTTTTTAAACCAGTCTGGAATGCCTGAATCCGGCCAATTGTAAATTGCCGTTAATAGCTTGGAGGGCACATAGCTACCACCTTCTGTAATGCCTGGGAAAATAATGTAGTCACCACCGTAGAATGTGATTAAGTCTGTGAATAGGTTTGTGACAGGATCTTCCAGATAATGTGAGGGGTAATTCTCATTTAGGAAGGTCGTTAATGCTGCTTGAGATACATTAGGCTTATCGTCATTAAAGTTTCTTAGGCATATCCTCGAAAGCTCTTCGAAACGGACGTTCTTACCATGATTTTGGGCGAGTAAAGTGAGAACAGCGAAGGACTTTAGAAGGTCAATTGAATTGTATTCAGAGAAAAATGGGCGAGGTTGTTGTTGAGTATGTGAAGTACTAAACGTACGACCAGAATTCATACAACACTTCTTGTATTTTTTGCCACTGCCACATGGGCATTTATCGTTTCTTCCTATCTTCTTGCTCATTATTGAATTGTTTTTTAGTTACCAAATCCAAAACTCTTCACACTTTTATTCAGTCTCAGCATTGAAATATAGTAGTGAATTTTATTTCAGATAAGAATATTCCCATAATTACTTTGTATTTTGGTAGCCAAAGGCTCTTAATATCATTTCTTGAAACTTGATTTTTAATTTAGGAATAAAGTTTCCTGACAAACCTATAACTGCACCTAATCCTAAGATTAGATTCAAGTCGTTCACAAATAGCTTTTTGTCTTCAGGTAACAATTGAAAGGCTTTATATGCTCCACAAAGAATCCCAATAATAAAAAGGTTGTATACTGCAATTGAAAAAATATTGATTCGCTTTTTAAAACGACTCTCAAATTCTAATAAACGAGATACTTCATCAGCATCTCTTGGCAACTTAAATTGGATAATAATATCAAATGCACGGTAATACACGATACGTATGAAGTCGCTGTTAAATGATTCTTTGGTGTTGCTCATTGTATTATACGCTTCATTCAATTGGTCATTGGTTATTTTTGGTTTATCCAGTAAAAAGAGAAACACCAAAACCATAGACTGATTGTTGGCTTTGCTTAGATAATTACCAATCAATAAATTTTCAAAACTCGTTGTAACCTTACCTCTAGCTCGGTTTCGGATGACACCCAAAAGCCATTCTTTATCACATTCAAATTTCAGCACCCCTATAACCAATGTAAAAATCAGGAAATCGTCATGTATAAAAGGAGCAACAGAGTTCTCAGAAACTTTACGTTTTGATATTTTGGCATATTGAGACTCAAAACTTTCTTTTGAATTCTTTTTAATAGCCTGAATAGACGAGTAATAAATTGTATCAGGTTCTGAAAAGCTACCTTGAGGTAATTGAAATACCTCATCGGTAACCAAGGCAACCAAAGCAGCTTGCTTAGGTTGTTTGGCTAGACTGCTCAAATAACTATGCTTTTCTTCTATAAAAACCATTTTTTTCGCTTTAAGGTATAGTTCAATTTATCAGCATCCCATTCTGGTATATGTCTCATTTTTCCAAGTAGCCTTGAAATAAGATTAGAATACAGCATAGTCGCAGGTTCTTCTCTTGGTAAAAAACCTCTCCAGGATAAATAGGTGAATGAATAAATCTGCTGGGTGATATAATTCAAATCATAAAACATCAAGTCTTTTAATTCGGGATCATCATAATTTCCTTGAGGCTTTCTTATTTTAATTTGTATAGGGGTGCTCATGCCATGCTTAGCCGTTTTTAGTTCCCTTGCTCCAAGCATCTGTACTAAACAGGTTTCATCATCTATAAAGACATTACTTCCTCGCTTTGGAATATACTTTCCTATAATTTGATGCGATCCATATTTTGATTCTCCTTGTTGACTAGTATCGAATAAAATGCTTGGATGGCTTTTGCTTATTGTTACGAAAGCAAACTTGATATTAAACTGTCCAATCTCTTTAACTAGCTGGCTAATAACTCCAAACTCCACATTTTTAATCGGTTTAAATATGTGAAAAATCAATCTTACAGTATCTCCTTCTTGCCATGCATATTCATCTGAAAGACGGCCAATAGAACTTTTAAGGCTTTTGAGCAATTCTTCAAAATAACTTTCGTACGGAACATCTTTTACCTTGTCTCCTAAAAGATATTGTCCGTCACTCGACATAAAGGTGGTAATTCCCACTACACGACTACTTTCAGCTCCCTTGTATATTGTACTTCTCAGCCAACTATGTCCTATCCCTATTACAATTTCTCTGTCCACCGACCTTTGGGCGGGCAATACCCACGGTGTTCCTCCTAACTTTGCATAAATCTGAAGAGCTAATGGGTTTAATATATATTCCGTATAGTTAGATATGGTAGATGATCTTACAAACTGTACCGGTATTTCTAAAGAAAGTAGTTTCGCCTTAATCTTATAATATGGATTGTCTCTATCTGAAAGAGCTTTAAATCTATCAGGTATCTCGATTATAGCAAGATGTGGCTTCTCATTATCATAATTACTTATTACACTTAAATAGTCCTTTAAGCCATAATCAGAAATTTCTTGTATATCAAAATTAATATCTTGAAGCTCATATTTTTTAAGTAATCCTTTTTGGAAGTATCGGGAGTTTGCTATACCATCCTTTAAATGAGACAAGAATCTTGTGAAATCACCTCTCTTGGCTCTATGACAAATACTTATTATTCTTGGATTTTTTATATCAAAACTAATGCTGTCATAAGGTCCATAATTTGACAGTCCCATATCGGCATTTATATTATTCTTTTTTGTGCCAGCATGATCATAGATAAATGTTGGTGTTTGCAAATTCATGCTATTTTGAACTTGCAATGGCGATGTATCTACTTTAAAACAAAATCCATCTCGGTTTTGAAACAAAATTGGATTATCACCACCCGAAAAAAGGTGCTTTGCAATCTTATTTATTTCAGCAAGCTGGCTAACAGGATTTTGCTTTTTAATACGTTCTTGTTTTACAGCCTCTAATATTTGATCACATTTTTGCTGATTAATAGCAAAGTTTAAATAGGCTTGAATATTTCTCCTCGTTTTACGAATAAAGAGTTCGTTCAGTGGATAACTCTCGTCACCATCATTTGTGGAAACTATCGCTATATTGCCACTAATCGATTTTATTACACCTACAAAATCTTCGTTTGGAGCAAGTATATTATCTAATCCCGGAAGCGTTTCAGTATGTAATACTTCAAAATCAATCAAATCAAAGCCTTCCCGAGATAGTTCCAAACATGAAATATTAAATACCCAGTTTCTACGAATGTTAACTAAAAAAGCAAAACCTTTAGAGTCATTAATATTTGTATCTCGGAGTTGTACCTCGATAAGTTTCTTAAACGCAATTTTATGTTTTAATCTTTCTGGTAGAAAATTTAAAATTAAATCGTCTTTATCTTGGCGTGAATAAAACCTAAAAGGATAAAAATCTACCGGTATAAAGCCTTGAAACCTATCTTTAAACGTTCTAAAAAAAATGTGCTTTACCAATGATGCGGTTACTTTGGCATCACCAAATACCGATCGCTTTTCTACCTTACCGCTAAGCAGGCTTTTCTCATCATCTTTATTTGAAATAACAATCAAATTACCATCCCTAAAAAATGAGTAAGAACTATTATAATTTTGCCTCAATTCTTGCAATCGTTCATCAGAATATGTCTCCGTTATTATCTGGTAATCTGAAAAATCAAACCGTATGGGGAAGTAATTTAACTGCATATATTTAAATGTTTTTATATTCTTCTTTTAGCTGATTCAACTTGTTAATTTCCTCGTCTAAAAGGTCTGAGTTAATTTCTAGATTACTATAACTATCAGATGGAAGATGTCCTTCCTTCAAGTCACATACATTACCATAGTATTGCACGAACTTCTCAGAAAAATCATTATCTAACTTAATTTCCTTGATTTTAGATAGTTTTATATGCTTGTCAAAAGGACTTATGATGCTTCTTAGCATATTGTTTTTAACAAAATACTCGTAACAGGTTGCCAAAGAGGCAAAACCATGGGCTAGAATCAAAGAACGTTCTTCCGGTGCTGCTGCTCGGCTCTTCCTTAAATAACCAGTTGGTATTTCTGTATTCTTGTATTTCGCCTCAATTCTAGGAGAGTTATCAAGATACACCTTACCGATGCTCTCTATCATGTGGTTTTTAAAACTCAATTCCAATTGCTCAACAGCATTGCTTACATGATGAAAGAAGGGCTTGTCGTGCGTAAAGATAATTACTTGTTTTGTGGTGCTTTCTTTGGCAATACGCTTGGCTATTATCTCTTTTCTATCATCATCCAATGAGTTTACTGGATCGTCAAAGATTAAACCCTGATTAATTTCTGACATTTTCATTTCAGCCAAAAAATCTGCAATAGCAATCACCTTTTGTTCGCCTTCGCTTAATATCGTAGAAGGAGAATTGCCTTTTAATTCTAATTGTCTGAATGATGTACCTCCCGAACCAGTATGATTGATGGTAATACCAAAATTTCCATTTAACTCTTCACAGATTTCATTAAAAGCCAGCACATACTCATCATTGAAGTACTTATTTGAAAGCAGTTTCTCGGTATCAGTAACTTTTCGTTTCTGATACTTGACTTTATTTGCCTTGTCAACCCATTTAAGGTTTGCTACTAAGTCTTTTACTTTCGATAAATGCTGATTGTATTTCTGCTTGTGGAGCAGGAATGTTTTTTCCTTTTTCAAGTCGGTAAGCTTAGTAAGTAATTCATCACTTTTAAGCTGCCTAATAGTCGTTGTAATGCCGTTTTCTAAAGCTGTTAATTGATCTGTTTTAACCTCAATAGATGTAGCTTGGAATGTTTCTCGTTTGTCAAGGGCAGAAGTGATTGTTCCGCACAATGTTTTTAACACGCCCAACTGAGTTGTGATTATAATAAAGGTAGATTCATGATTAGTTTTTATCCATTCACCCAATACACTATCTTCTTTTAGCAGGTCAAAACTTAGATCTTTAAGTAGATTAATTTTAGAAGTTAATGTTTGAATATGCGTGTTCAAATTTTGCTCCGCTTCGCTTTTTATGAATGTCCAATACTTGGAAATCAAATCTTTTGCGTTCTCATCCAATGGTTGATGGCACAGCAAACAAGTTTCATCATTTGCAGGGTAATCCGGGTTTTGCTTTTTGGCAAAGGTATCCGCAGAGGTAATGAACGATTTCCATTCGGTTGAGCCGACCTCTTTTAATTTATCCGTACTGAAATTACTTATACCTTCACTTATTGCTTGTGTTTCAAATGCGTTTAGGCCTGTAATAAGCTTGTTGTACTCATCCATTTTTTCCGTTGTAAAATGAGCATTTAAGGCAGTTATCTCACTTATTTTAGGCTGAATGAGAGCCTTAAGTTTTTCGAGAGCTTCAATTTCCTTCTTACTAGAATTAACCTTAACGCTTAACTCATCATGTTCTTTCTCAACCTGTTCTTGCTTTTGTTTGTCGACCTCTGAAAAAGGAGTGTATTGAGCAACTTGTTCTTCAGTTGTGCTTTTAGAAACACCTTGTACAAATGATTTAATATCCGATTCACCTTCAAATAGAGCCTCTAGGTTATTATCGGTATCTTTTTGCTCAATCTGTTCCTTTAGCTTTGCCTCCAGTTGATTGATAGCAGTATTGTATTTACCAAAGAAATTTAACCCCGATGGTCTAAAAGTAAACTGATTCTTCTCTTTGAGATACTTTTGGGCACTATCTCCATCAAATACAGCAAATTGTTCAAAAATACTATTCGCTTCATCCGTTGGATAGGATAATGGCAATGAAGTACCATCCTTTTTGAACGAAAAGCTTGCTTTTACATTCTTGGGGGTATCTTCATTAATATTAGGTTGTATAGTTTCTTTTGAGCGAGAATGAAATACTTGTTTTAGTAATCTCACATAGCCCGATTTACCTGCTCCGTTGGCTCCAAAAATCAAGGTAAACTTATTATCAAACAACAATTGTTGCCGTTCACTCAATGCGTTTACCCCTTCAATATTCTCTAGTTTTTCAAAAACAACCTGAGTGCCATAAGAACCCTCTGTAAAGTCAGGATCTTCAAAGGTAATATCTTCATGCTCTTGACTTTCCTTAATGCCTAAATCTTCCAAAAGCAATTCGTATGCTGAATCAATTACCGTATCATCAATATCCTGATTCTCAAAAATTTTGGCAACTAAAAACCGTCCCCAATAGGGTAGCTCATTAGCAAAATGCTTTATTTCAGAAACCAATGTTTCTGATTGTTCGGTAGCTATTTCGTTTACATCACTCATATCAATCAATTTTAACCCTCACTTCACCAGTTAAAAGCTTTTGCATCAAACCCTTCTTTTGCTCTTTTAGTACATCTATTTGTTGCTGCAATAGTTCTATTTCCTTGTCCGCTTCCGAAAGGACGGCTACAATCTTCTTTTGTTCTTCTAAAGAGGGTACAGGTATTTTTAGTTTGGCAAATTCTGACTGCCCCAAGGTTTTGTTTCTTCCAGCTCCACCAGGAGAGGCTAAGCCTAAAAGGTGCTTACCTCTGGCGGTTTTGAAAAAATAAAGCAGGTAGTCCAGATCAAGAATTTCTTTCTTGGGCTTGTACATTGGGAAACGGTGAGAGGCGATCATACCTACCTCCGCTTCTGTGGTTTTAGCGATAGCGTGTTCCCATGCAAAAACTATATTAACTACAAAACAGTCCGGTTGAATCCAGAAAACTGATTTATTACCAAGGCTAGCTCCGCTAACTTCTTCTTTATGAAAAATTCCTTTACAGTGTGAGCGAATGCCAATTTCACGATAGGGTGTTTCAAGATCAGGCGTGAATCGTTTCTTAACTCGATGAACTATGTCCGAAATGTGTTTTAATTCCCAGTCTTCTGGTAAATCACCTAATTTAGTCTTAAGTGATTTTTTACTTTTGACAAATTCTTTAAATCGCTTCCTTCCAGTGAGAAGTTGCTGTTTTAATCCTGTTTTTCTCTTTTCCGACAGAAGAAGAAGGCTTGATGATTTTGAAATTGCGCGATCAATAGTTACAAGAACAATTGCAATCTCACGCTGCTCCTTTATTGGAGGGAATGGAATTTTAACCATCGAATAATCTCGGTAGTAAATATGCGGTATTGTACTTCCAATTATGAATTTATTGAAATGAACAGCTTGAAGTGAATAGAATAAATAGTCTATGTCACAGTTCCCACTTGGGAAAATATACGTGAGGGTCCCTAATAAAGAAGATTTTGGCTCGCATTTTAATACCCTGCCAACTCCTGCACCATCCTTTATTATACCAACATACTCTTCATCACTTGCGTAAGTATTGATTGTTGTAATTATCCCGCTTGCACCATAAATGGGAAATGAGCCACTGCCTCCTTCTATTTCTCCCATGGAGATTGAAGAGTTTTTAGCTGTTGTAATTTCACTTAGCTTTCTTACATCCCAGGTATCTGGTAGTATGTTTATATCGAGGCTCTTCATTAAAATCCAAGTTCTTTTAAGTATACATCCATTTGTTTTTCAACATCCGAAAGCTCCTTTTTCAATTCAATGATATTGTCTTGCGTAGCTGAAACGTCAATCTCCTCATCCTCCTCGAATGTGTCTACATAGCGTGGAATATTGAGATTGTACCCGTTTTCTTCTACTTCCTGAATTGTGGCACGATAGGCATATTTTTCTTCTAATACTTTGCCTTCTTCCTTGTCCAAGGGAGCGGCTTTCTGAAATGCACGATAAGAGTTGACAACTTTATCAATGTCCGCATCACGCAATCGGTTCTGATTGGTACTGGATTCATACCCCTCACTAGCATCAACAAAGAGGATATCTTTATTCTTCTCTTTGGCTCTATTAAAAATTAGAATAGCAGCAGGAATACTCGTTCCATAAAAGAGGTTGGCAGGTAAGCCAATCACTGCTTCCAACAAGTTTTCTTCAATTAGCTGCTTTCTTATTTTACTTTCACTGCTTCCCCTGAAAAGCACCCCATGAGGCAGAATAACACCAACGCGACCTGTGTCATGATACGTAGACTCTATCATGTGAGAAACAAAAGCATAATCTCCCTTGCTCTTTGGAGGAGTTCCCCTATGGAATCTGTTGAACTGATCAGAAATAGCGTTGTCAGCTCCCCACTTGTCTAATGAAAACGGAGGATTTGCCCCTACTATATTCCCTTTAAGCAGGCTATCTTCTTCCAGCAACTTAGGATTGTTTAAAGTGTCACCCCATTCAATAGTAGCATCATCTATCTCGTGCAAAAACATATTCATACGAGCAAGAGCCCAAGTGCTACCGTTGATTTCCTGACCATAAAGTGAATAATTTTTATTCCCTACCTCTTCAGCAAGTTTAATCAACAAAGAACCTGAACCACATGTCGGATCAATAATGCGATCACCAGGCTGAGGATTGAGTAGTTTGGCTAAAAGTTTTGAAACTTGCGCAGGCGTATAAAATTCCCCAGCTTTCTTTCCGGCATCACTGGCAAATTTTTCAATTAGATATTCATAAGCATCTCCAATTACGTCATTATCCTCTAAATGGGAAGGCTGTAGATCTAACGCAGAAAAGTCAACCAATAGATTTTTAAGCCTTCTATTTCTATCTTTGGTCTGACCTAGATTTGCTTCTGAATTGAAGTCAATATTTCGGAATACACGCTCCAGTTTACTTCGGTTGGCATCCTCCATGCTTTCCAGTGCAGTGTTGATCAATTCTCCAATATTTGCCGCATTCCTATTCTCAAACAAATAGTCGAAAGTACAGGTATCGGGCAACTGGAAACGCTCATTTCTCAAAGCTCTTTGCACTCTGATTTCATCACCGTTATACTTTTCTGCATAAAAATTCTTTTTGTCTTTCCATACATCTGATACATATTTCACAAAAAGCATAGTAAGGATATAGTCCTTGTACTGGGATGGATCAATAACCCCTCTAAAGGTGTCACATGCCTTCCAAACAATATTATTAATCTCGTTTTGTGTAATTGGTTTTTTACTCATGCTAATCGTTTATTATTATATATATAGAGGTATATGATTCTATATTTTCGTTAATGAATATTTCCTTATGTTCGAGAATCCTGTTATCGGGAATTTGCACACCAAGTTTCTTTAATTCCATAGCTTCCTTTTTTGGAATCTCAAAACCTCTATTACTCTTGTGATGTGCTGTGCCATCGGTATTTACGGCATAAATCTCTTTTTTGCTATTCCTTGGGTAAATGTGATAATGTCCCTTAACAGGAATATTTTTATCTTCAGGATGATAGGTGTACCTATTCTGAGTTTTCTGGAATTTTTGATAAGTTTTATGTTCAAGAATTAATTCCGAAAAGATATTGATGTCAAAAGATATTTCAATAGCATAGCTATTCTCAATACCCATTAATTCCTTTTGCCTTTTTAATATTTCACTTAATTTTTTCATTATCTAATTAATCATAACGCCATTAATGATTTTTCCTATTATACCCTGATATACTTTTTGTTTTTCTAAAATAATCTGTTTTGATATTTCCATATCTCTATAATGCAAGGACTTAATAGCTATTGCTTTTTGTTGTAATTCCAAAGGAGGAAGCTTCACTGCAAAAGCCTCCAATTCAGATTTACGAATGGAAGGAATAGAACTCCCTGCACCAAGAGTCTGGAAATAAGCCTGCGTTTGTGGCATATTAAATAGGGTAGTCAAAAATTCAGGTATTACTTTTAAAGCATCAGGCTTGATAACAAAAAATATTGAAGATGCTATCGCTGGACCGAATTCTTTATTATAAGTCCAAGCAAAGTTCCTCATTCCTTTTCCAACCAACAGAATATCTCCATCTTCAAGAAGGTGAGCTTTCTTTTTTTGATCTATCTGAACGAAAGTGTCAACCTCATCCGTTTGATTCCCCCAATCATCAAAATGCTTAGCCTGCAAATACACCGCATTACCAATACTTTTAGGCTTCACGTATAAACCAAACTGTAATTGAGCAATATCTCCTAATTTTACCTTCATTTAATTTGTAGCTTATTTCAAATTCACTACAAATATATAAAAAACATCCAATATTTAATAAAATTATTTTGTAGAGTTTTTCAAATTTTGAAAACAACAGAAAAAGTCATTCTTATCCAAGGAAAAAAAACGAATATGCTATTATTTCCTCACCACCAAATGGCTCAGTCCCGGATCATTCAGCAGCCGTTCCATTTCTGATTGTATAATGTCCTGAATATCCTGTTTGATTTGAAAATAATTCCGCTGTACCATGCCCGAATCCAATTTTCGAATAACTTCAATGTCCTTATAATTTTGCTCCTCACATTTAAGGCTGTCATGGTCATTAATGATCTCACAATGGAACGCTTTTAGGTCAATCTTACAATCTGGATTATCGGCTACCATACCCACAAATTCACCGGAGCTTAACCCCGATATTTTGGAAGGTGGTATGGCTGCCTCCAATTGTTTGGATCGGCTGATGGAAGTATCCCCGCTGTTAATGGAATAACTTTCCCTGTCCTGCATGATTTTCCCAAAACGTTCCGATAGTTGTTTGGCAGTATCACCCGTAACCTGACCGCTAACAATATTCCCTGTAATATTCATAATGACATCTGCCTGCTCACGTCCGTAATCTTTACGAAGCTGACTAAAATCCTGAATACCCAGACAAGTAGAAACCATATTGCTCCTTGCAGTGGCAATCAGGCTATCCATATTATTCAGATAGATAGTCGGGAACTCATCAAATATGAGACTGCTCTTTAGCTTCCCTTTTTTGTTCACCAGCTTAATTAACCTGTTTACATAGAGCGATAATACCGCTCCGTAAATCTGTATTTTTTGCGGATTGTTTCCCATACACACAATCTTTGGATCATCCGGATTATTAATATCCAGATTGAAATCATTTCCTGATAACACATAGTATAATTGTGGAGATGAAAGCCTTGCCATTGCCACTTTTGCTGAGGCTATCTGACCTTCCAATTGTTCCATGACATCGTTCAGGTACGCATTAACAAAAGGATTGATAAGCACTTCAATTTCCTTTTCGGTACGAAGCAAAGTAAACAGGCTATCATAATCTACCTGCATCAATTCTATCACATGTGGTAAGGTGCAGAATTCTCCATCCTGATATTTTTTCAGATACCAGATAATAGCAGTTAGAAAGTTAATTGGGGATTCCACAAAGAAATCCCCCTGACGTTTAATCCATTCCCGATTCAATCCCATCAAAATAGTACGGGCACTTTCTGCTGCATCGGTAATATCGGTCATCGCTGAAGGCTCCAAAGGATTGCATCGATGGCTACGGGTGAGGTCATCGAAATTAATTACATAAAATGCCGGTGGCTTGGTATATCGATGCTGGTTGTTTAGCCAGGTGTTATACGCTATTTTGGAAAGGTCATCAAACTTAAAGTCGTACACAAACATGGTAAACCCTTTGCGGATATGCTGTGTAATCACATGACGTATCACAAAGTAGGATTTCCCGGAACCGGGAGTTCCCAATACCATAATCGCCCGAAATGGATTAATGATATTGACCCAACTTTTCCGTTGCTTGTCTTTTAATTGGTATTGGGCAGGAAGATTTATGGAATATTCATTTTCCAGCAGCCGTTCTTCCTGTGGAAAGGTTTCGTTTTCCTTATTAAAGATGTCCTTGTTATTAATTTTATCTCTAATAATTCGGGAAAGCAAGGTGCCTCCCGTCAATACCAGAAGAAAGCCTATTCCTGTAAGTGCCACATACAGGATAGCAGTCGTAATTACAGGTGTATTTAACTTCATGCACAGGTAGCTGATAAAATAAATAAGCAATCCGGTAATCAGGTAAGCAAAAGCTGTTCTGTGGTTTAATTTCTCATTCTTTTTCCCTTTGGCTCCTATAAGGGATATACCCAAAAAACCAAGCGCAATTAATTTTGATTTATAAAAATTGCTGAACAAGCCCGTCTTATAAATATTGCTTAGAATACGGTCGCCAAATGTGCTTTGCCAACCCCATATTTCAAAAGCACTGTAACAGTAATAATAGAAATGGATAATTAATATGGTAATACTGATAAGCCTGGTCATATCCAGTATCTTTCTCAGTGCCTGTTCATTTTCTCCGGTGTGCGTTCCCATGGCTTTATTTTTTTACTGGTTATTATTCAGGTTTCTTTTTTTCTTCTTTTTGCGTTTCTTTTTAAGCTGATTGGACACGTAATCTGAGGTGTTTTCTGCCTGGGTCAACACCTCCAATACATTTACTTTTCTTGTTGATATGGAAGCAGATTGAAAGTCTTTATCAGCTTCTTTGGTTTCTGCCGCAGCGGTAGTCTGTGGCTGTAACCCAATGGTTTGTTTCGGGGCGGGATGCCTTAGCAAATCCTGCCCTGAAACACCTTCCGTCAAACACCTTTCCTGAATGGCTTTTGCACTATAGGCTTTGCCCAAAGCGCTTCCGTTAAAAACACATTTGGTTTGGTGATCCACATACGTGATTCCGTATAAAATTCCATTAGCATTTTGCCTTAGTACGATATGAATACCCTGTTTTTCCAATGCAGATATTAGTTCTGGAATGGATGCCTTTTTTGATAACAATTCTTTATCCACCGCATTTTTAATCAGTCTTTTAAAAGGTGTTCGTTTCGCCACATTTTCTTTGAATTTCTGTTCCAGGAATTTCAAGGTAGGTTTATTATAAAACAGGCTGGCTTTGATAGGAACCCCTACCGGATTACCATTGGCGTCCAGTACCCGGTATAGCAATCCGCCAGTTTGGTACACCTTTGAATTTTCTGTTCCCCGTTCTGCTTTTACATTGTATTGATTGAGTACTGCATTCAGTTCCGGAAGACTGGTATATTTGTATGGATTCAACACATTTTCCAGAATGTTTTGGATAGCCATTTTGGTTTGTGATTTACCATACATTGCCTTGCCTACAACTATGGATTTTAACTGATGATTTTCATCTTTCTTTTGGGATTCAGCATGTACCAAACCAAACTCTTTTTCCAATGCTTTACGAGCGGGTTCTGATTTACGAATACCTAAATGGTGCAAGTCAATTCGTTTGCCATCGGCTTCGATATTGGTAGTTACCAGATGGATGTGTGGATGCCCTGCATCCTGGTGTTGATAGACCAGATAAGGTTGCTCACCAAAACCAATTTTATCCAGATAACTGTCGGCTATTTCAAGCAGTTTTTGCTTTGACAAATGGTTTTCTGAAACATCAAAATTGAGTGAAATATGGACACTATTCCGTTTTGTTTTTTCATTTAATTCCATCTGTTTTAAAAAGCGGTTCAACTTCATGGTAAAGCTCATTTTATCCGGGTCAACCGGATAATTTCCTGCCCCGATACATTCCGCAACGCCTTGCTTCACTTTGTTCTCATTGTAGTTTAAAATGCGGTGAATGGAGTGCCCTGTTTTGATTACTGCAACCATTTTTCTGCCATTTTTTGGATGTGATTTTTGATCTCATCCACCTTATTGAACAGGGTTCTTTTTTCTACTTCATAGGCAATCAGCCAGCTTTTAAATTCTTTAATTTCATGAAGCGTATGGAGCTTTTTTACCGCCTGATTAAAGTTATTGCCCAGGTGGTTAAGTTCTTTTCTGAGCTTAGCCATTTCTGCCATAAAATCATCGGCAGATTGGTTGCGATATGTGGTTACAATGGGCTTTTCAAAAAGGCTGTGACGAACATATTCGCTTAGTTTTCGGCAGGTGCTGTGTTGCCATTTTTTTTCGATTTTTTCATACTCATCGGGTGTTAAACGCAGCCCGACAATGCGTGTCCTGTTTGATTTTTTTCCTTCCATCTCCTTCTCCTTTATCACGTTATCAAACTCAAAAATTCATTCTATACGCCCTGCCCACGAGTTCCGAGTGACAGGCAGCAAGATGTCGGTTGTTTAACAACCGTTCATCTTGCCGTTTGCAGGAACGTTGCAAACTCATCGTTTTGCCAATGTCTCCCGGATGCCTATTATTCACTTTCAGGGATTTTGGCAATTCTCTAAATAGTGAGGTTTTCTAAAATGCTTAGAAATACTATCACAGTTTACTCCCTAAGCGTTTCTTCTGCTGCTTCTCAATATGCACAAGCCAGTCATTAAGGTCTTTGTAGTTTCGGTAAAGCCTGCTTTTATCATGATACTTATTTCCAATAGACAATGCTTTTCTGGCAACTTTTTGCCCGGCGGCATCATTGTCCAGGTACAGCTTTATTGACTTGTGCGATTCCAAAAATGGGCGTGCGTTTTCATACAGGGAAAGGGAATTTAAAATGACAAAATCAGAAGTATTATTTACCTCATTTTCTCTGATACTTTTGAACGAAAGAAAATCCATAAAGCCCTCGAATACTGTCACCTCATCAGAACCATTTTTTACAGTAGTAATGTCCTTTGGAGAACTGCTTGCTTTGAAGTAAGGATTACGTATTTCAAATCCGCCGGAATCATTTTTAAAACCGATTCCGTAATAGCTTTTGGCATTCAGTTTATAATGTACTTCCAGGCAATATTGGGTTGCAATTTCCACAGGAATTTTTCGTCGTTCCAAATAGCGAATCAATGCATACGAACTAAGCTCAATCTCTTTTAAAATTTTAAGTTGATGCTCAGGTTCACCTTCTCTTTTGGGAATACTTTTTAAGGGCTCTTGAAAAGAAAAACCACCATCTAATTTTTTTAGAAATTCTCCAACGGAACAATCAAAATATTGAATCCCAAAATCGATAATATTACCTCCCTTACCAAGACCATGATCGTACCATCGGTTCAGTTTTCGATTAACCTTGAAAGAGGGCGTTTTTTCCTGCCGCAATGGAGAACGATACCAATAGTCATTGTTCCTGATTTTTGAAGGTTCATGACCTAACAAGGAGAGGTACTGAACCATATCCATTTCCTTAGCTTCCTCAATGGAAAGTTTTTGTTTCCTGAAATCCATAACTACACATTTTCATCTTCACTATTCAGTTCACGGACGTAAAGTTAAACAAGTGGTATGGCTTCCACCCATCCTCTCTATATTTTGAACAGGATGGTAGTCAGCAGGTTAAAAGATAATCAAGAATAAATTTTGCTCTTTTTAAAACTGTGGTTTCAGGCAGTTCAATCAATTTATACCCCAAGAAAGAATGGCTTTCTTTCATGTTATGATACGTGGCAACTGCTTCTTCAAAAGTCTGTTTTTTGTCGGCATCATTTACGTAAATTGCTTTCCAAGGTGAGGTAATAAAAACATTAATATAATATCGGTTTTCTTTCGCTGCCTGCCATATTGTTTCAGGAATGGAAATTTTGCAGGGTTTTAGGTATCCGATGACATCTGGAATACCAAGGTCAAAAAATGTTAATCCACTCTTCTCCGACACATTTTGAAAATCTTCAAAGGATTGCTGAAACATAGACATTGCAAATCCTTTTTTGTCAAGCCACGGTAAACGATTTCCATCTGTTTTAAGTTCTTTGTGAATAATGCTTCTACCAGTTTCTTCAACGGAATGTTATCCTATAACTGTAAGTTGTTCTACCACCGAAGTCTTTCCCATTCCGGGACCTCCAGTAATAATGAGAGCGTTTGATTTATTTTCCATAGCTCTAAAAATTATCTCCTCTATATTTTGATGAGGATGATTTCTTTAACTCCTACTATTTTTGTTACTGATGTTGAATGATTTAAAAACGTGTGATTATGTTGACAACGAATGATGTAGCCAAAGTGTATGATACGATATTAAGTATCCCTGGTATGAATGACACAGTGAAGATTGATTTGAGGATCTCACGTAAAAATGTGCTATTACTAAACCATGTAATTGAGCGTGGATTGGTCGTTAAAGATGATGAGAAGAATAATGGACTTTTATCCAATGTGCCCGAAGAAAATCTGGAAGAATTGAAAAGTATTGCCGGTCAGTATCTCGAAAAAGCCGGACTGATTGAACTCAATGAAAAGCTGAATGAGTTAGGAAAAGGGAAGTAAAGTATTCAGGCTGGTTATTCGGTTATCCAGCCTTCTTCTTTTCTGATATTCTGAACATTGTTTGCAATGAGCCAATCTTCAAATAAAGAATCGTCAATGGGAGTAAATTTAATAAATTCTCCTGATGATAGCATGATGGTAAAATCTTTTGCTACGGTAATGTATTTGAGGAGTTCTGAAGCTGAATACTGAAATCCGGGAAAATGCTTGGCGGCTGCTTTCATATCAATATGGATTAATACCGCCTGATTTAAAATAGCGCAGGCAGCAACTTACAGCACTGAGGTCTTAGGAAACCTAACAACAATAAGTGCGCCCACGCAATAGCATGAGCGTTCTTCACTTGTTGTCCTGCTGTTATCGAAAGTTCCTAAGTTTCAGTGCCGGACTCAAAGCAAAACGCTTCAAGAATATTTTTTACAAAGATAGTTTTTTGAATCTTAGATGGAAATGAAAAAATTTCTATTTAATTATGTAAGCTATTTGAAAATAAAAATCTTCTGAGTATAAGCGAAATAATGAAAATGAATTACCCTCTATTTTAACTCTAATTTAAACGATCCAGGATTTTTATCATTTCCAGAAGCGTACCTTTGGGCTCTATTTTCCCATCTTCCCAATTTTTGAGTTCCTCAATAAGACTACTACCCGAATATACTTTCTTGATTTCTCCACTAAACGAAAATTCCTTTTCTCCTTTTTTGTTAAATAGCATATTTAAAGTTTCAAAGCATCTGTCTGCAGTCTGCTGACTATCAAAAATCAGGCTGGTCAAACGCTGCTTCTTGTAATAAATAGTCAATTCTGCTACCGTTTTTCTATTTTCTTCCATATTAATTTCTATTAAAATTGACCTGATATTTACAACCTTAAGTTACTTTAAGCTCATCTTCTTATTTCTCACAACTTGAAATGTAAGAAAAAAGGATCACATCCTTTGGAAGGCTCAATTTACTTATTACACACAGAATATCTCCCACACTACGGTAAATAACTACCTGCGTTTGTTCAAAGCCAGGAACTTTTTCTTTCCCATACTACTATTCCGAATTGCTTATTTTAGTAATTTGTAAATATTATAATATTTTAAGTCTTATATTCAGCCTCGGATGGCATTTCCCTGGTGATGGTATAAGACTTATTTTATAAGCCTTAAATGGGACTTTGGATTGCAGTCTCCTTATGCGACGGTTTAAGGTTTTTAAAAGCAGCTTTAGATAGTTTTGTAGATTTTCAAAAATCAATTCTGTCTGAGAGCTGCTTTTTCACTTAACGATTACCAAACTATTTCAGGATAATCATGATAATTTAATTCTTCTATATTACAGCTTAATTCCTTAGCCCTGCTTACCATATCAGACTTCCACATTCTATATGCTGGCGAATATTGGGAATAAGCCATTAACAAATCTGGTATACTCCGAAATCTTCTTTTTCCCGGGGTCTTGCTTAAATATTCTATATTAATGGCCTGCAGCACTAAAAAAACCAGGTCATTATGTATATCAATTCCTTGACCTAGGAAATTTTGAATTTTTTGTGCGCCCTGCGGATCATAATCAAATAAGGCTTTTTTACAATTATATTCCAGGATATAAAGGTTTGCCTGATCCAGGGCATCCAACACTACATAACCTGCATTATAGCGAAGAACAGAAATCAAATAAAGTAAGCCTGTCCATAGGTATCTGAAGCCTAAATATTCAACCTTATTCTCAGAATCAAAAACAAAATTTTCTTTCAACCTGGAATGCTGGAAGGCCTTACGAAGCTCGTAAGCAAAGCCCATTATTATATCTGATTTCCCCTTCTCTTCCTTTTTATATTCATTTACCCTCTCTCCTATTTTGTGAATGGTTTCATACAGGCTTGTTAAGTCACCGTAATCACCCCATAATTCTATTCCTGTCCCTTTCCTGGTTGGGTTACTTTGAAGCATAAAGCATTTTAATTATGTATTCTTTTTCAAATATCACCATTTAAATCAATGTAGTATATTTAGTAATCACCAAATATTCAATAATTATGGAAGAGCAGGGAGCATTTAAAGAAGTACAATTTCACGATGAATTCAGGAAAGAGGTCATTGACAAATTACTTGAATTACACCGTCAATTAGTTTTACTCGAACATCTTGAAAGGGGATCAAGAATGCCATTTTTGAGAAAGATAGCGATTCTTCGTGATTTTTTTTGGGATTCAGATATTGAAGAATATTTATACGATAATGAAGATCTTGGATACATATATAATAATCTGGAGAGGTTAATGGAAAAACTTAAAATTTATGAGCCATTCCCTAAATGGTCTTATCGAAAGCCAAAGTCATACAAATTCAAAAACTTTTTATAGGGTATTTTTACTATTTGAGTGGTTAAATATTTACACTGTTAGTGCCAGGCCTTAAATTTTAGGGGTTCCTCTAAGCTGGTCGATTCTTCTTAAAATTCTCCGCCTGTTCAAAGATTTCTTCATAAACCTCGTCTCGTTCCACTGGCGGATAACCGTGTTCATCGAGTAGTAGTAGTAGTAGTAGTAGTATAAGCCCGACTTTTAAAGCTTTGCCAAGAGAAATTCCCGAAGATCACTTTCAATGAGCACTTCATCTTCCTGTCGGGATATGGTTCCTCCTAATTGATGCTTGTAACCTTCCTGCTCCAGCTGCGTGGCAAAAACACTTTCCAGTTGTGCTTCGGTAAACTTTTTACTCATTCCAGCCTGGTTTATTGTAATTTTTTCTGTGCTATACGTTCCCGCGCTGCGACCAGGGCATGATGTATTTTTTGTTCCAGTTCTTTTTTCGGTGGCAATTCTGTCCAGTATTCGGCGACCATGATCCCGTTTTTATCCATTTCTAAAAGTTCTATTTGTTCTGAACTGGCTTCAGCACATAATATTAACCCGATGGGATATTCTTCCCCGTTCTGTTTTTCGTACTTATCAAGCCATTTAAGGTAAAGTTCCATTTGCCCCTTATAGGCCGCTTTAAATTTGCCTATTTTCAATTCGATGGCTACCAGTCGTTTTAATTTCCTGTGATAGAAAAGCAGGTCCAGATAAAAATCTTCCCCGTCTATAATCATTCGCTTTTGGCGTTCGATAAAAGCAAATCCTTTCCCCAGTTCCAGGATAAAATATTCCAGTTCTTTCAAAATGGCGGCTTCCAGGTCATTTTCAAGATAGCCTTCTTTTAATCCTAAAAAATCCAGGAAATAAGGGTCTTTAAAACTATGCTGCATGGCTGTGCCGGAATGCGACAACTGACTGTTGGCAATTTCTTTGCGCTCAAAAGCTTTTCGTTCTATTTGCTTCCGGGTTTCCCTTACACTCCAGCCTTCTTCTGCTATCTGGTGGGCATAAAAGTTTCTGGTTTCTTTGCTTTTTATTGGGAATAGTTCCACAAAATGCGACCAGCTTAATTGTCTTGATAGGGAATCTACAATTTGAATATCGGGATAGATATCGGCAAATTGCATCATTCTCCTTACATTTCGGGTTCCAAAGCTATTCCCGTAACGCTTTTTCAATTGTGACGACACCGTTGTCACAATGTTTTTACCATAATCTGCCCGTTCATTTTGCAGTATTTCCTCATTTATGCGTTTGCCTACTTCCCAAAACACCAAAGTCATGGTACTGTTTACCTGTACCGCGATTTGATGTTTTCCCTGTTCTATAAGCTGGCTTAGCTCCTCTACCAGGTTATGTTGTAGGCCGTTTTTATTCATGTTGTATTTGTCTTGTGCTATAGGAAAGCGGTTAGATTATCATTGGATTTTATAAACATGGTTTATTTTCTAAAGGTTGTAACTTGAATAAGATCCTGTTTTTCTTTTATTTTAGAGATTTTACCTTCCTTTTTTAAGAGCTGGAAGAAATTAATCAAGATGTCAGATTTTTCAAAGTAAGGCATTGGTCCTTTTTCATTTAAATGTTTATAGTCCCCTCCTAAGGAATTTAAAAAAGACGTTATAAATTCCTTATCAAAAGAAGTAGGATTATTAAGGAATAACTTTATTTTCTCATTTGTTTTTAAAAAGGATTTTAATAAAATTGAAGAAATGGATGAATCAGACAATTTTAGTTCTGTATATTCCAAAACCATTTTTCCAATTAGAGTCAGTGCTTTATTATTCGTTATTGCGTTTTCCGTTTCGAATTTTTCAATTAACCTTATCTTATGAGAATCAGCTAATCTAGAATTTCCGAGGATTTCCGCTAAATCAGGCTCTGAGAGAGTAATTTCTGCATATATTTTGAAAAACTCTGAAATATTCAGGATAATAAAGATAAGATGTAGGGGGGCAAAATTTGTTCTTAGTTTGTTATAATTCTCTTGATTGAACCATAATTTATGCTCATCTACTAATGCTTCTACTTTTTTTACGGATATACTTTCAAAGCTTAATTCTTTAAAAGCAAGCGGTACGGCTTTTAAATAAGAAATATATAATTCATCGAGAATCTCATTGTTTAACAAGAAATCACGTCTGAAACTTAGAAATTCCTTATCTGTTTTAATAGAATTTTTTACTAGAGATTTAGCAATTTTTGGATTATTTAGGAAACCAGTAAGTGTTTCCGAAAATGAATTCTCCTTTTCTTGATAGTAAGAAATTACATTTTTCCAGGTAGGTTCTATCTTTAAATTTTCAAGTAAAAAATCACTCAATTCTTTAAGTTCTTCTAATTCAGAAAGGGAAGGCAATAGAGTTTTGGTTTGAGAGATTATGTTTTCTTTACTTGCCTTTTTGATGTCTGGATTGTTTAGTAATTTAAGTAGATAGTCCTGTTTTTCTTTGAAGTTATCTTTTAGTTTTAAATAAACCGAATTGACATACTCCTCTATATTCTTTTCTACATAATTAATTAAGCTATCACAACCAGACGATTGAATGGCTGCATAATTACTATGATTAAAATCACTGTCCCTGTATTCACCGAATTCCTTTATCATTATCCTCAACATATAGGGATTGATTTCATAGTTATTCATAGAATAGATGTACTCCCTTATTTTATTAGAGGAATCATCCCATTTTAATGATTTGAATTTTAGATCAAAATGATCTATGATTTCGATTTGTCTCTTAGAACCATTTACTACTGAAAAAAAATCTGATTTTTCATTTAACACTACTTCTAATTGGGAGGTAGAAGCTATTTTTTCTATATCTTCAATTTCAGCGTTATTAAGAATAAGGGAAAGATAATTAGACCTTTCATCTTCTGAAAGAGAGCTATCTTTTTCAATGTAACGCCAGAAATGTGTCCAATTTGCACATAAAGTTTTGACGAATAATTGTAAATTTCCGCCTTCTTTAATGTAAGAATAATTGAATTTTACAGAAATATCAGATTCATTTGCTAATTGTCGGAAGAATATTTCTTTCTTGGTAGCAAATTTACGGCTCTCAAGAAGGTGGCCCAACAGTGAATAATTAAGAACATAGCTTTTCTCAAATTCTGAATCACTTATTTTCTTTATCACATTATCTACTTCATCCAACTTATAATTAAATTCGCTTTCAGATTCATTCCTTACATTCATTAAGAACCAGTGATCTCTTTCTGTTATGCTACCTGGATAGAAGTAAGAAATATAGTTAAGGTAATCTTCAGCTATGTAACCATTCCGAATCAAAAGAATAATTAATTGTTCCTGCTTAGAAGGTTTTGAAGACAAAGTGATTCTTTTATTCTTTAGAAGATATTTTATTTTAGCACTTTTAACTCTTCTTTTTTCTTCCTCTTTTTGATTTAATTTTTCATGTATATCCTTAATTCTTCCAGAATTTTTGCTTTCAATTTCTCTTTTTCTTTCAGAATATAATTTTTTTGGATCCACATATGATTCTACATCAGAAAATTTAATGTTAAATTGTCTATTATACTGGTTCTCTCTATAATAAATTGTGCCACTTTTTAATTTTTCGAAGTTTTCCTCTTCTAACATTTTTTCAACGGAATAATTGGTATTTGCAATACGAAAATATGTTAAGCTGTTTGCACGTTTTATATATTCCATAAGGTAAACTCGTCTCAATTCTTCCATATTTTTAGGTAATGCTTCTTCCAACTTAGCCAGCTCACTTTTTAAACTTGAAATTTCCTCATTAATTTCTCGGATTGTATCGTTTATCCAAGCGGATTTTTTCTCTACTAGGTTTTTATATAATAGGCCTTGATTTTTCCCTAGCATAACAAAATCTTCAGGATAAATATTTTTATATACGATTATTGCGAAAAGTTTATTTTGATATTTCTCACCTTTAAATTTTTGAAAGTAAATATGGAATTCGTTTACAGTATTATACAGAAGCCGCATATCATCTACATAAAATGCAACTTGATCTATCAATTCTGTAGATAAAGAATAATCAAATTTTCCTAATGCTCGGGTTAGTTGTTCATTGGAGTTAGAGTAGTTGATAACTGGTATAACCGGAATTATGAAGTCGAAAAATTTTGTACGATCTTTATCCTTAAACATTTCATCACGAATAGCATAAATAAAGGTTACGGTACGATTAATCGATTTTGAATTATTTATTAAAAGATTTATTTCGCGAAGTTTGGTAAAAATCTCTGTTTGCTCAAAACGATCTAAATCCTCGATAATTACAACATTATAATCTGTTACTTCAAAAAAATATAATATTTCATCCAGATGATTATTTAAAATAGATTTGTCTATTTTATCCGCAACCTGAATTTCAAAATTCTGAAAATTTAATTTACTAATTGTAAATTTTTGAGAAAACTCAACTATACCTCTTAGGAAATAAAAGCAAAGTATCATTCCTCCAATGGCCAATAAACCCTGTAGGATATATGCGAACCATAATTTAGGTTCCGGCAGATTCATTAAGGATCGGAGATAGTGAAAATTAAAAAAAGTAAATAATATGAAGATAAGTCCAAATAACAACCAAGTGGTCTCCTGAATTTCCTGGGGCTTTAAACTCCTTATCTTTTTGAACCGAGAATCTGGTATGTTATCATATTTTTCATGATAGAAGATTTGTTGAAGAATACTTAATTCTATTAATCTTAATTGGTCTTTAGTACCCATCAGAGACCCTGTTGTTCCATTTGTGATAGTTGAAAGGGAATCAACATTTTGTTTAAGCTCATCATTAGTTATTTCTCTACGTGAGAATGCATTTTTGTCTTCTACCTCTTTAAAAGTTGCTAATGAAATATTTAAAAATTTCAAATTTTCATTTGTGGTTGTCTCCTGAAATGTTTTTAAAATACTGCTTTTCCCAGAGCCGTAGGTTCCTGTGAGAGCGATATTCTTAATATCTTTCTCTTTCCTGTTTAATAATGCCCATTCTAGGGAATCACAGTAAAACTTATGTTTTTCAGGATCACTTACAGGTGATAGAGAATTAAATGGAACATTTATAAAGTCTTCAATTTCCTGATTTTTTAAACTACCTTTACTCATAGCTAATATTATATTGATTCTTCTATGGTCGCCATTTTTGACAAGACAATTGATTCAATTTTTTCCATCTTGAAATTTTCAGAACGTTTAATCAATATTTCCTGAGATAGAATTTTGGCTTTACTCGCAAACCGATTTAAAAGGTCATCATTCAAAGGAATTGCAATCAGATATTTCATAATCCAATTCTTATCTCCTCTTGGCATTTTTGTCCCTTTACTTCCTGATATTACATAATCAAAGAAGATATCTTGTTCCAGAGTATAATAAAGGAAGGTTGGATTAATTCTACCGTTTAATTTAAAGCAGATAATATCATTTGAACATCCCCCAGCAAAATTAGCTTTCCAGATTTTTTTTAAGTACGGACGGATATTTGAGATTAATATGTCTCCTACAGTAAATTTAGTCACTGTCTTTGAATTGGGAAGATTAGTAGCTGCGGTTATCCCTTTTCTTTCCGGTAACATATTTTCTGTTGAAATGTAGTTTTCCAGATTCAGCTCTTTAATATTTATTCTTTCTTTCGAATAATGAGTTAACTTTTTTAAAGGAAGAACTTCCCACCCCTCAGGAATTTCCTTGTCGAGTTCATCATTAAAAACCATACTTCGGCCAGAGGATTTATAAGGCTTTCCATCTTCATTAGGAAATTCAAAATCAATAAACCAATGTTTATAAAGTGCCTGCGCGGTTTCTTTCAGCTTTTGGTTTATCTCTTCATTAAAATCAGGACTACCCTATGATGAGCATTTTGTATCAAAAATGGGATAATTTACTTGGATGTTAGCTCAGTTCTTTATTGTATGCAGTTTTTATTCTACATCATATCTAGTTCCATCTTTGTAAATTATTGCTGATACATTATAAACTCTTTTAGCTCCAGGAATTATTTCTCCTTCCATATCTAATTTCTGACTAGTTTCCAGATCACAAATTATACTAGTTCCATTTGAAAAACTTAGATTTCTAGTTATCACCAATTCTTGGAAATAATTATCTTTCATTGTAAAACTGAATGAGTTGTCATTATAGATAGCCTTCCATTTTGATCTATTTCTTCTTAGAACCGGAGAAACAATTTCTAACTCGACTTGTTCCAAAAACTCATCTTCTATCTCAGCTTCTTCAATTATAAATTTATTAAAGTCTGCTCTAGGGACAATTTTCTCTTGCCCAATTGGTTCTAAATTCCTGTCCAATTCTTGTGTTGAAACTTTACTAATTTTTTCTTCATTTAGTAGTGTATTGTAAAAGTTAGATTTAGATATTTTTACCTTATTGGTTTCAGCAAGTACAATTGATAAGTTCTCAATTATTAAAGTATTAGCTTGCGTATTTTCTGGATCACTATCTTCTAATTCTCTTTTTAATTTCTCTATTGACAACCTGAGTTCTTCCTTTTTCAGCATTTCCAACTCAGCGTCAGTTTTTATAGAATTCCCAACTACATCTGAAATTATAGTTGCTGAAATTCCCGCTAAAAACGCACCTATATATTTTGCTTGTTTTTTATGCTTTAGAACGAACTTGTATATTTCCTTTATTCCACCTTCTTCTAAAGCATAAGCCTCAGTTACAACTTGTATATCTAATATTTTAGATACTTCCCCGATAATTTTTAAAAGCTCATTCTCTGCTTTATTTAAAGTGTAAGCATTCATTGAATGAGATTTGTCACTTAAGTAATAATGGATTTGAAGTGCATTGGAATCTTCGTGGAATTCGATCATAAAATTTATGTTATAGTTAGTATTTTCTCAAAATTGCATACAACTGTTGCGGTTAACGACAAGTGCCGCGGAGTTATGGAAGCGGATTTGTCGGCTTAACGCTTTGGTTTGTTATGGAAACTAAGTTAGTTCTTTTTGGCAAAACCCGGCATTTGCGATAACCGTTGTGCCTGTTGCACAAGTTAGCTAAAAGTGCTAATTTACTACATGCAAGGCAAGAAAAATTATCAGGAAAAACTCTTCACTTCCTTCCGGTTAAGTGACCGGATCCCAGAAGAAAATTTTTACAGACGTTTAAAAGAAGCCCTGAACCTGGAGTTTCTTTATCCCCTTACTCAAAAGTTTTATGGAGAGAGCGGCCAGAAAAGTATTGATCCGGTGGTCTTTTTCAAGATCTGCCTGGTGGGTTATCTGGAAAACATCACCACCGACCGTGGAGTGATGAACCACTGTGCCATGCGGTTGGACATTCTTTATTTTATGGGTTATGATGTGGATGAGGAATTGCCCTGGCACAGTACCATTAGCCGTACCCGCCAGCTTTTCCCCGATGATATTTTTGAGGAAGTCTTTACCAGAGTATTAAAGCTGTGCATTGAAGCCGGGCTGGTAAGCGGCCATACCCAGGCCATTGACTCTGCTCCCGTAAAGGCCAATGCCTCGATGGACAGCCTGGAGATCAAAGTTCCGGCCGAAGAACTGGAAGAGCATCTTTCCAAAGTGAGGGTGCAAAGCAGCCGGGACCGAAAAGCCAAAGAAAACAAGGCTCCAAAGCAACAACAGAAAATTACGGCCAGCAAAAAGGAGCTTCAGGAAATAAAAAGCAGGAACAAGAAATGGAGCAAAGATCAGGACATGCGTCCGGGAGCCAAAAACAAAGGCAGCAGGTACACCAGTAACAAAACGCATTACAGTCCTACAGATCCCGATGCAAAGATAAGTGTCAAGCCGGGCAAGGCCCGCAAGCTCAATTATCTGTGCAATATTGCTGTGGACACTGGCAGGCATATTATTACCGATGTGCAGGCTTACCTGGCAGATAAAAAAGATAATCGGTATTTGCAGGATGCCACCCGGAGGTTAAACCGACGCCTTCGCAGGGAGGGAATGATCTGGGAGAATGTACTGGCAGATGCCGGCTACAGTAGCGGAGAAAACTACGCTTATCTTGAAAACAAAGGGATCAAAAGTTATATTCCTCCCCACGGCACTTACAAAGGAGGCCCTGAAGGATTTAAATATATCAAAGAAGAGAACTATTGGCTATGCCCGCAGGGAAAGAAAGTGACCTATCGCAAGCAATGGGTACGAAAGGGCTCTTTGGTAGATGATTATTTTACCCGGCGAAGCGATTGCAAAGGCTGCCCATTAAAACAAAGCTGCATCGGGAAAAGCCATGAGAAGCGAATTACCATCACTGCCTACCGTGAAGAATATGAGCGCAATATCAAAAGGGTGAACAGCAGGCGTGGCCGTTATATGAAAGGCAAGCGACAAAGTACTGTAGAACCCGTCTTTGGCACTTTAAAGGAATTCCTGGGGCTGCGCAAGGTCAATACCATTGGAATCCGGCAGGCCAATAAATGCATGCACCTGGCAGCAGTCGCTTATAATCTGAAGAAGTACCTGAAACATACCGCAAAAAGAGTAAAATCCGGGGCAGCACAGTCTGCCTTACTCTTTCCATACAAAAACTCACTGCAGAAGCTCCTAAGTCCACTTTTAAGGAACCTGAATTTTGTCACAGCTATCCTAATCTCTACAAGAAAAACCGCTTAAAGTAGCTTATTTTAATCTGGGTTTTTGAAAATTAATGGCTTGTGCAACGGTTACCGTTGTTGTAAACTGTGCGTTTGAATAAACATTAATTAATGATATTTTTTCTTCTTGAGGTTCTATTTCTATGATATAGAATTACAAATCCAGCAAGGAAGCTTAAAATGGTTAAAATAAAGTAGATATATACTTTTCCTTTGATTACAAAATTATTGTGCTCAACTTTATTAATATAATCAGTTTTCTCAGCTTGAGTTTTTAACGTGGAGTAATAATAGGTTTCTGAAGGATTAAAAACTTCGTATTTTTTGCTAACAGCTGAATTGATTGTCGCTAATAAAAAATAAATAGTAAGAAAAATCAATATTATAAAAGTAGAAATATGTGCTACAATTTTCTTTAACATTTTTATTTAGTCAGATATTCAATTAGAAAATTCAAAATTTGATATGCTCCAACCCCTGTAATATCCATGTGCTGAAATATAGCTTAATTTTCTAACCACTCCTCCTTCTTCTTTTTTGTTCTTCATCTTTCTAAAATCTATATTTTAGTGTAAATAGAAAAAACCTAGGAAGAAGTTTTACACTAGACTTATACATTGCATAATCATCGATGAAAATAGTGCTGAATTCATTTTCCCCTGTGAGGTTATTCATTTTTAGCCTATAGGAAAAATTAGATTCTTTTGGTTGGTAGCTAATTGTGGAACCTAAAAAGTAGCTCCTATTATTCTCCATTTGATATAGATCATTATTTAAAGAAGCGAACCATTCATTGGATACCTCATAATTAATTTCTACTGCTGCATTATTCTGGTAAGTTTTTGACATTACACCGTTGAATTGGGATTTACTGTGGCTTAAGTTTATTTTAAAACCAAAATTTACAGGCAAATCAAAGTAGGTCGTTCCTGAAAAGAGATAAGAGGCCGAATAGTTTTTTAAGATGCTAAAATCCGCCGAATTAGCCTTTAGTGGCATTGCAAACCAATTTTGTGTGGTTCTGAGATTAGTGGAAAGCTTAAGTTTTGCAAAATAAGAGGTGAAATCAATGTTCCCCGAAATTCTATCTCCTGCATTGACGAAACGGTAAGAAGATAAAATAAAGTCTTGGCTTATTTGATTGGCCGTCGAATATCTTCCGTTGGTATCATCATATTTAAGACGTAAGGTAAACGCCTGGGATTCCAATTCGTTAGCCCATTTATATGAAAAACCGTACACGTCTCTTTTTGGCAGATAAATCTTTTCAGTACCTTGTACGACAGATCTATAATTTTTTAATTGATAATTTTCTAGGAAAAAAATTGATTCTGGGAAATTACAGGTGTTTTCATAACTGAATTGAAATCGGCCTATTTTCATTTTTCGTAAATCTAGATCTACCTCAGGATTAAAAAACCATTCTTCCTTATTATCCCTGCCATTTTTTATTTTTAAATGATCCAATGAAAATCCAATTGCCAATTCTACTTTATCGGAAAAGGAATAGTTTAACCGTGTATTCAGGTTCAATCTCTGCCGTTCAAATTGTAGATCGTTTCTCAAACTGTCTACTTCTAGAGTATTTTCCTGAGTATTAAGGATAAAATTGTTCCTGCGATCCTCCGCTAGAGACTCATAACCTACTTCCAATCTATGTTCAAATTCCCCAAACTTGGAGAAGAGATTAGAAGTAAACCCAAAGACGTTAAGTTTGTCATCAGAAGAATGATCAATTCTGGAGTCTTCAGGTGAAGAAAATAGAGAGTTCAAAACAGGAGATCGAATAACAGCATTCTGCTCGACTTCGTTCTGTCCAAAATAGATGTAATTATGCCATACGTTGTTTTTGCTTAATACATAGCTATAATTAAAATGGTTGTAAAAAGAAGATTCTTTCTTGACTAAATTTTGAGCTATGTCAATATTATTGAATAGCAAATTATTATTATACTCTTCCGGTTGATTTTGGTAAACAAATAAATTTTTCAAATATGATTTTTCTCCTCCGGTATATTTAATTTCTAATTCTCCCGAACCTATAGTGTTAGTATGATGGCTGTCGCTGTTCTCATAAAAAATCACCGGATCTTCCTGAACATTGAAAAAAGTTTCCGAAGAAAAAAGTTGATTTTGAATATCATTTGTAAAAGAGCCCGTACCACGTAACTCAATATTTTGTGTAAGCTTAGTAACGAATCCAAGAGAATTCAAAAGGGCTTTATTAAAAGTACTTTGGCCTTCCCGAAAAAAATTATTTTCATTCATCGGAATGGAAAATACAGGATTTATTTCGGGTTCAATTTCCTGCTCCTGGTAAGCTGAAGTGATATTGACCGAAGAGGGTGAGCCTGTGAGTTGATCAGAGGCTTTGTTGCCCAGATTATTATAATCTCCGAAATAGAAAAACTTAATTTGTTTTCGTAAAAGCCCAATATTAGCAGCTGCTTTTACTCGTTCTTCCGTTCCTAATCCTGCGGTAACATTCCCAAACCAAATATTCTTAAATTTTTCCTTGAGATTTAGGTTTAATGCAACTTTATCAGAATCTAATACTTTCGCCAGCACAGGATTATCTTCAAACTTATCAATAATTTGTATTTCATCTAATGTTTTTGCATCCAGGTTTCTGGATAAAATCTGGTAATCATTAGCAAAAAGGTCCTCTCCGTCGATCAATAATTTATTTATAAATTTTCCATGTGCTTTAATGGCTCCATCATCCAGAACTTCAATTCCAGGCAATTTTTTTAGTACATCTTCAACAGTGTGTTCTGTATTATTTGTAAAAGCTCCTGCTTGTATAGTAGTTATATTTCCATTGGCGGAAATTTTTTTGGTAGATTCCAGAACCACTTCTTTTAGTTGTTCTGCTTTTTCTGATAATGTAAAGATCACCGAATAATCATTTTTACCCTGCACGAGCTGCAAGCTATCCTGTTGTTCTTGAAAACCTAAACTGTTAGCGGCAACGATAAGAAGATTATTATTAATATCCTCATCTTTTATTGTCAGCAAAAATCCTCCTTCTTCATCCGTATAGCTATAAGTAAGGATACTCTGGCTCGAATTATAGACAATCACACTAGCTTTTTCGATTGGACTTCCACCCTGATCCTGAACAAAACCTTGAATAGCAGTCTGTCCATTCATATTCATTATAAAAAGAAAAAAAGACAGGCATGCCCATGGCAATCTTCTCATTCAAAAGATTCTATATATATTTCTTGAAAAACAGGTTTTTTTGGTTTTTCAGTTCCTTTTTTTTCCGCCCTTAGAACCATGCTATTATAAGCTTTAACCAGGCTCTTTCGCTCCATTTTTTCAAAATCCTGGATTGTTTGCCAGCCATCAGGGTCTCCGCCTGGCCTTCTTACTTGAGAAATAGGAGCTTCATTCGTAGTCGGGTATTCCACATTTTTAAAATACAGGTACATTTCTTTCTTTTGGTCATAGGCTTCTAAGATTAATCCCGGCAATCCTTGCAGCTTCCAGGGGCCATATGGAAGAGGAATTTGCAAAGTGTACCATGCGGTATAAGTACGTCCTCTAAAATTCCCAATAGCTTTATGTGCTTTGAAATTTCCAATTTCTTTTGTTTCAGATTGTAATTTCCATTCGATTATCGGTCTTTCCTCCGCTATATATATATTGCCACGAAAGCGTTGGCTCCACCACAAACTATCCTTGTCCCTATTATAGTAAACCTGTTGCCCATATCTGGTGGTTTTTCCTCCATTATAAGCTACTTGTTGTTCATTATTGCCTTTAAAAATAGATTGATTATCATATAAGTCTTTTTCTAATGAGTCTTTTGCGGTCACGTAATAAGAATGTTCCTGATTAAAAACTAGATAAGCGTTTAAATCTGGACCAGAGGCACTTCTCATACCAGGACTTTTTATCTGGCCATAATAAGCAATACCTTTTTGAGCCTGAAGCGTAAAATTCATTAGGCTGAAGAACAACAAAATGCAAAATTGTTTCATAATTAAAAAGTTATAACTAATAAAAATAAAGTGCAACATGGCTTTTAACATGCTGCACTTATTTAAGAATGTAGATTACTAATTGCACATATCTAGTGCTTCTTGAACGGTACTGGCTTGTCCAGCATAAACACCATCACAATAAACTGCAAAATCAGCCTCTTTTAAATTAGAAGCATTTTTAACTATTTTACTTCCTGCAAAGGAAGGGAAAGAAAATATTCCAATAGCTGCTAAAATTAACACTTTTTTCATAAAAAATTAATTTGGATTTAACCTCTACTCTTTTTAGGATTTTCGAGTAACTCCTTGTACACGCGTGTATTGTGATAGTCATGAATAAAAGTGATTATTTTTCAACTTTCTTAAGAAAAAGAAAGGAATAATATGCGATTACCTTTATTCGTAACTGGCGTAAATATAGATTTTAGCAATCTCCCCATTCTATTCAAAAACCACGGAAATTCTGTGGTAAAACCACGTTTTTTTCCTAATAAAAAGGACAATTAGGTTTCTGCAAGGGTGCCACTTCACCTACTACGACAACAAAGCTGCGGGAAAACCGCAATTTTTATGTGGATAAAAATTCTTTGAATAACTTTTTAAAGGATAGTTTTATGGTTATAAACTTAAAAACCTACTTATGAAACGACAAAAACTTTTACTATCAATTTTGACAGCAGCAGTTGTCTTTACTTCATGCCAAAAGGAAGACGAGACTATAGCCGCTGAATCACCTGTAAATGCAATTTCCTCTCAGGAAGAAAAATTATCCAAAGAGAATTTGGATAATATCACCAGGTTGCACTTCAATGACAAAGGAGCAAAGGTCACAGATTTTTTATTACCGGATGGTTCTATTGAAGAGGCTATACTTCTTGAAGGAGATATCCTTATGAGTACTTCACAATTAAATAATATGAGTGCCCAGGATATTACAAGTAAACAATACAGAACCTATAATTTGGTCAGCAGCCCCAAGACTATTAATGTTATTGGTTTTACTGCAAATTCCAGCCAGGGCTTAACGGATAAGCAAAAATCTGCTTTACAAAGAGCAATAACTAATTATAATTCTCTTAATATAGGAATTAATTTTACATTAACTTTCGGTACCAATTATCAACCATATGATATTGTAGTTTACCAAAATTCGAATGGTGAAGCAGGAGGTGTAGCCGGTTTTCCTGCAAACGGAAATCCTTACAAATATGTTCAGATCTTCTCTGGAATGGAAAGCTATAGCACAGCCACTAATGAACATGTATTAACCCATGAAATTGGTCATTCCGTTGGATTAAGACATACTGACTGGTATAGCAGGCAGAGTTGTGGCCAGTCAGGGGAATCTGCAGGTTCTGATGGCGCAGTGCACATTCCGGGCACGCCTACAGGGTATGATTCCAATTCTATAATGCTTGCATGCTTTAGTGCAAATGAAGATGGCAATTTTGGCTACTATGATGAAGTAGCTTTAAATTATCTGTATTAATAAGTTAATGGTAATAAAAAGGAGAAGCCGTCTCACTTTTGTAAAATAAGACGGTTTTTCTATTTTTTCCTCTAAGGTGACATGAAACGATTTTCTAGATGGCATTTTGAAACGAAAAAAGAAGTGTTTGGTTCTATTGTAAACAAAGTCATTAATCCATACCAAAATTTTCCACATTATTAAACCAACCCCATGCAAATTCTAAAATAAGGTTGAATTTGGTTTGAACAAGAGCCAGCTCCACATCAGCTGTTAATTTTTTCTTTTGACATTACCTGTTTTCAGGTAAATTTCTCTTTTATCCCGTGCTTTTTTTTGTTTTTAAGCATCGTGATTGGCATCAGCAGTAAAGAAATCGTAAAGTGGGCGTAAGATAAGATTGTAGTTGCTCAAGATGGAACTTGAGGTCCATGGATGTCATTGCTATCCTGATGTTGTTGAATGACATTACTAACCCTAGAAAAATATGTGGGAAAGTAAGAAATCTTCTTCATATCACTACCGAAACAGTATAAATTAGATTATTCTTCTGGTTCCAACATAACCTCCCATTTTAAATAGCGATCGCCAGGCAACTTTTTCAAAAAAATAAAGGTATTACTAAAAGTATTTGAAGGTTTTTTATAGTTACTTTTTCTGAATTTATTTAACTCTACTAATTCTTGGCATAAACCAACTACGGATTCTATTACATCTGGCTTCTCAACAGAATAAAAGTGCAGATAAAATTCCGGATCTGCTTCAAGAAAATTATTTTTTGATTTCTCCGTAGTTCGAGCTCTTTTTATTTTAGATTCAAATCCTTCTTTAACTACTTTAAAATCAGTATATGTAGAATCAGATCGCAGCCGTACATCCATATACTTCGATTGATCAAAACAAACGCAAAGTTTACCGTTATCCTGTGACCAGCTTTTTGAAATAAAAAAGATAGTCACAGTGCACATAAAAAAAATTTTTCCAATCATTTCACTGACAATTTTGATTATTATTTTCAAAATTATATAAGGTACTATTTATACTATTTTTTTGTGCTTGAGATAAGTTATTCCAAGCAATAGAATTTTTCAACCCCACCCACGACAGAGCTTCGTATACATCATCAGAATATGAATCATCAAATTCTTTTAAGCTATTGATTATCACATTGCGGTAATGTTGAGCCATAGCTTGATGTTGAGCACTTGTAGCATCCATTCCTTGAGGAACATTATTTTTCCACCTGGTGTAGTAATCAACTAAACCTGGATAGTCTTCCTTCATTGCTACTATATCTGTATAAGTAATTCCATCAAGACTTGGGTGTTGCCATACAGAAAGAAGTTTCCTAAACATTTCAGCATGTATAATTTCATGTATCAATGTTCGCGCCACAGATAATCGAGGTCTAGTTAGATTATTCTCATTAAATGTTATTGTTATCATATAATTTTCAGGAGCACTTGTTTCTGCATTGATGTTAACAGGTAAAGTTGGTGAAGAATCAAAAGTTAAATTCGCCACAGACATATCTCCGTCAAAATTGTTAAGATAGGTATTAAATGCTGAAGCATTTCCCATGTCTTGATAAACTCCATTAAGACAACTGTTATTTTTAAAAGACTCACTTAATATTACTTGATATGAAAAATCAACATAATCTCCGTGAATAAGAGCTAATGTAGCTTTCTTCCCAAAGGCAACGGCTTCTGCGGAAAACGCATTTTCTTCCAAAAAATTTACTACCGCCAAAGATTGCACGTGTGTTTTAAACCAACTTTTTTGAACATTATTTAAACCGAGTATCCCTGCAACATATTCCATTCTTGCCATTTCTTCATCATCAAATGGAGTTATAACCGGATCCATAGGGATAGTTGCAACTCCTATAGAACCTGTAGAGTAATTTGCTGTACCTTCCTCGTAATCTATCGTAAAGCCAACCGTACCATTATTTTCATAAGTAATAGTAAAACACTGCCTGGCAATTAAAACCCATCTTCCTAACTCTGTATTACCTACTCCTACAAGTTGCCCTTGATCTGGAGTCCAAAAATATTCATATGTACAGAAAAAATATGAAATAGGTTGTTTAGTGAGAGCAGTTAAATCTAGCTGAAGAGGAGTTATTTTAAATTTCTTGGGAATTTCTTCAAAATCTAGTTCAGTGAGATCATTCTTTGAATACCCATATTCAACTAAATATGCATCATAATCACCATTTTTATTTTTAGAAAATAATAAGTTTTTAATTGGCTCGTCTAATCTTTGAATAGTAGGAAAAGTATATGAATCATAGCTGCCTTTCGAAACATTAAAAGAAGAAGTTAATACCACCTCAACATCATATTCTTCAAGATACAAAATACTATCATTAAAAATCTCATTCCTCCCTTCTTCAATTTTAGAAAAAATATTTTTTAATGAAGAGGGCATTTTTTTGTTTTTGAACATTACATTTTCTACAGAATATTCTGGAACTAATTTTTCATCTTCAACTGAATTATACTCTTCTTTTGAACAAGCATAAAATGCAATAACCACCAACAACAGGAAATAGTTTTTTTTCATTTTGAGAGATTTAAATATCTGATATGTTCAGAAATTATTATTAGATAAAAATTATTATAAAAAACTAAGAAAAGGATACACTTTTCCCACAAATGAAATACGGGAAAACCACGTTTTATTTCCAGAATTTTCGTGGTATTACCACATAAATCATGTGGGAAAACCAATCAGGAAGCTGTGAGTTCTTCTATAATTTTGATCAAAATTATAACTTGCTGAAATCCTACTACATACTGAATAATGATAGCTGTACCTCTTGTAATCTTTGTGAAATATTTGAAGAGTTTCCAGAATTTTATTGCTCAGGTGTCAACGATGATTACGAAGAAGGAATGAATGCTATTTTAAAAAATAGTCCGGATATTGTTTTTATAGATATTGATGCAAACCCCGATAGAAAGTATAGTGATGTCTTTTCTTACTGCAGCGAAATTGACACCTATATTCAAAAAAAACCACTATATGTAGCCTTGTCAATTGACACATCTAAAGCATATATGGCATTAAAAAACAAGTTTTACGATTATATTCTTAAACCAGGGAAAGAACTGGAAATTCGTAAAATTATTTTGCAACTGGTAAAAGAGCAAAAACCATTTTTAGACAATACCTTATGTTTAAAATCGTATAAGGATTACACCCTCCTATCCGTCGATGAAATATTATTTTTGCAGGCAGACAATAATGCAACAGACTTCATATTACGGAATGATAAAAAAGTGAGTGCCTTTAAAACCCTTAAATCTTTTGAAATGGTTTTGCCTGATAATTTTTTAAGGATCCACCATAGTTATATCGTAAACAAACACTATATCTCCAGAATCAATTTTGGTAAATTAAAATGTTATTTAAATCAAAATAAAGTTAGTTTACCTTTTTCTAAGTCTTACCGACATAATCTTCATTCATTAGAAGAACTATTGGAACAGAAGGCAATTTCATTCAATTAGAACCATTAGATATTCCTCAAAAACTTCTAAAAGACATTTTATGAGCTGAGAGAAATCTTCAGTAACTAATAAATATTCGTCATTACCTAATAGAAACTGGCACACTACTAAATGGAACAAAAAGAAAAGGTTTTCTTCATCTCCTTAAGATACTTTTAACACGGTTTAAGAGAGAAGCTTCTTAAGAATTGGACTTTCATGTCCAACTCAATCATGCATGATTAAACACTGAGCCATTTTATGGCCTTCGGGCCTCTACACTATTGTTTAATTTAACCTAATATGACATGAAAACTTTTAAAAATTTATTAAGTTTAACTCTTATAGTCCTTGTTGCTTATTCCTGTGAACCCGAGGAGTTACCAGAAACTACAACCTCAATTCATAAAAACATTTCAGCTGATACAGGAGACCAGGATTATGAAGTAGAGAACCCACATGAAGATTAAAACCAATGAAATAGCAAACCTAATCCTTTTTGGATAGGTTTGCTATTATTAAATCTGTATAATTTGAAGATAGCTAAATTACTTCTCTTACTGGAATTATTAGTTCTAATTTCTTGTAACAAAGATTATTCATCTTCAAAGAATGATTACTCTAAATTGATAAATCAGAAATTGGATCAAGTGTCTAAATCCAGCCTCAAACTTCAAGAAAAGCAGGAAATTCTACAAGATGCTTATAATTTAGCCAACGAACAAGAAGATGATATAAGGAATAAAAACTTATTAGAAATTTCTTACCAATTTTTAAAACTAAGAGACTCTGTAGCTTTTTTAACCATAAATAAAAAAGTAAGAAAACTTTCTGCTGACTCAAATGACTCTCTAAGCTTAGCCATGGCATATTGGGATCTCGGCAATTACTACCATACAACTAATATAGAAGATAGTGCATATTTTTATTATAATAACGCCCAAAAACTATATGCTCTTGTCGGCAATGAATTCAATTCGGGTAGATTACTGCTAAATATGGCGATGATTCAAAAAAATATAAAAGATTACACCGGTAGTGAAGTAACTACAACCAATGCTATCACTTTGCTAAAGCCCTTACACAAGAACAAACAACTTTACAGCGCCTACAATAATTTAGGAATTGTCTTTAATGAGTTAGAGGAATTTGATAAAGCATTAAATTATTATGAAGAAGCTCAAAATTATTTAGAAAAATCCGAAAGAGCAGATAAATTTCCTTCCATTTGGAATAATATTGGAGTGGTCTTGCACAACAAAAAGCAATTTGATAAAGCAAATGACTATTATAATAAAGCCTTAAATTACAGAAAGGATTTAGCCAATGTTGATCCAGAACTTTACGCTATGTTATTGGACAATCAGGCTTATAACCGATTAAGAGCGGGAGAAAAAAAGGAAATACTGGAACAACTACAAAAATCTCTTCAAATACGCAAGAAGCACCGCTTCATACCTGGAATAGTTATAAATCAGCTTCACCTTGCCGAATATTTTATTAAAAATTCTGATACCATTTCTGCTATTCATTATGCCTCTCAAGCGAAAGAATTAAGCATGCAAACCAGCAATACCAGAGATTTAATTAATTCATTAATTTTTCTTTCTCACGTAAAAAAAGATAGCTCTTTATTTTACACAAGAAAAGTTTTAAATATTAGCGATAGTCTTCAAAAGCATGAAAGATCTGTAAGAAACAAATTCGCAAGAATACACTTTGAAACAAATGAATATATTTCTGAAACTGAAAGGCTAAATCAGCGGATATTTCGGATCTCATTAATAACCTTAGGAATACTACTGATTTTTATATTACTATACATCATTAAAGATCAAAGATCAAAGAATAAGCTTATAAGACAAAAGGAAAGTGCCAATCAGGAAATTTATAATTTAATATTGGCACAACAAAAGTATTTTGAAGAAGGCCGGGAAAAAGAAAAGCAGCATATTTCAAGAGAATTACACGATGGAATTTTAGGAAAGCTTTTTGGAGTAAGGTTAAGTCTAGATTCTTTAAATGAGCGAGATGAGGTCGAGAGTAAGAAAAAAAGATTTCATTATATTGAAGAAATACAAAAAATAGCGGAAGAAATCAGGTTGATCTCTCATAAACTCAACAAAAATTCTATAGTTGATGTCGATTTTAAAACTGTATTAGAAGAACTTATAAAAAATCAACATCAGGGAGTAGATTTTCAACTGCAAATGGAAAATTCCATTTTCTGGGAAGATATAGGAAATGATATCAAAATTAATATATATCGAATTATCCAGGAAGCCATTAACAATATCCATAGACATTCAAAAGCCACTAAAGCAAAAATTGAAATTCGAAAAAACAAGAAGAAAATAATTCTTCATATTCGGGATAATGGAGTAGGATTTAATAGCGATGAATCCAAAACAGGTATTGGTTTAAAAAACATGAAAGATCGTAGCCTCAATATTGATGGACATTTTTCAATAAAATCGGGCCCACAAGGTACTCTCATTAAGATTACAATAAATATAAAAAATGAGAAATAGAAAAAATATGGAAGAGTTAAACAGCATAAATATTTTATTGATTGATGATCACCATATGATCTTAGAGGGATACAAGAATGTTTTATCCCAGTTAGAATTAGATAACGTAGAACTTTCAATTGATACGGCTGACAATTGTGATATCGCTTGGGGGAAAATTAAAAATAAGAACTACCACATTGTTTTTCTCGATATAAATTTTCCTGTCCAGGAAAATAGTATAATACTTTCTGGCGAAGATTTAGGAGTAAAAATTAAAACACAATTTCCCAAAATTAAAGTTGTAATATTAACTGTTTTGGAAGATTCGTTCCGACTTCACAACATATTATCAAATATTAATCCTGATGGCTTTCTTTTGAAGGGCGAGACCACTTCTAAGGAATTATCAAGATGCCTGGAAAAAGTCATCACTGCACCACCATACTATGGGCAAAAAATTTCTAGATTACTCCGTTCTGAAGTTGCTCACCAGTTTTCTATAGACGAAACCGATAGGATAATACTTTACCAGCTCTCATTAGGCACCAAAACTAAAGATCTTACCAAATTTGTAAATTTATCTTTACGTGCTGTAGAAGATAGAAAGAAAAAGCTGAAAGAAATTTTTGGAGTAAGTGGTGAAGGAAATAAAGCATTATTAGAGAAAGCGAGAGAGAGTGGTTATATATAAACTTAGCTGCTTATTCATAAAACACCTATAATTCATTCCACCTTATTCTGGGCAATGGATGCCTTTCCGTTAAATAAATACGTATTGCTGGAGGTATCAGCAGAACTGGCCATAGCTATAAGAATGGAGATTACACATTTTTTACTCTCCTAGTGCACTGCTGAGTAACACCTTCTTATTTTAAGTTTTTTGCTGTAGTATTCAAGCTGCGTCTTAAGATGCTCTTAACGCTAGTTTTTGTAGGCCGGATTACCAAGTGGCTGTGTCTCCCTTCCAGTATCGGTTTCTCAAAATGTGGCAAGGCTTCTATGGCGAGCGTTCCTGCCTGTACATTTCTAATACCCTTTCGATAAGTCTTGGCAATGGACTTTTTTCCTACTATGCTTATGCATCCGCAGTATTTGTTTTACTTGGCTCATTGGTTTTGATGGTGTAACAAAAAAGCGTTTTAGTTGTCCTTAGTTTACAGAGAAACTAACAAATTCACCTAATTATGTCTAAAAATGCAAAGAAATGTGGTTTTCCCACAATAATCATGTGGTATTTCCAAACCCAAATGTCATTAGAAGAGTTTAATTTTAGATTAACATTTAAATCAAGAATGAGAATCAAAAATTTAATACCCACTTTAATTATGCTTTTCCCATTACTAACCTTTTCGCAAATACAAATTTCCGGGGAGGTTTATGATACAAATGATAAGCCAATAAGTTTTGCAAACGTAGTGTTATTTGACGCAGATAATCAATTAATTGCGGGAGAGATTACGAATGATGATGGAGAGTATTTTATCAAAACATCACCAGGGAATTATATTCTTCAAATAAGTTTTATTGGATATAAAAAATGGAATGATACGATTGAAGTGACAAAAGATATCAATTTGGGAAAAATAAATTTAAATGATGATCCAAACTTATTAAATGAGGTAACAATTAAAGGTAAGAAACCTTTAATTGAGAGAGAAGTAGATCGTTTAGTATTTAATGTTGAAAATTCGATAGCGTCACAAGGAATGAGTGCATTGGATGCATTGAGCAATACGCCATTAGTAAGAATTCAAAACGAAAATGTCTCTATCGTTGGTAAAGGAAATATTATTCTGATGATAAACGATAGAATACTTCATCTTTCGGGCAATGAGTTGACTAGTTATCTTCAATCTCTGCGTTCCGATAATATAGCAAGTATAGAAGTGATTACTACACCTCCATCGAGATATAGTGCCCAAGGTAATAGCGGAATTATCAATATCATTTTAAAAAAGAATCAAAACCTTGGCTGGAATGGGAATTTGAATAGTTCTTATCAGAAAACATCATATGATGGTTTTGGTTCTGGAGCAACGATCAATTATCAATCGAATAGCATTAGTTCTTCTTTAAAACTCCGGCAAAATGAATATTCTGTTAAACCAGTTGGATCGCGTAACTTGATAGGGGAAAATAACAGTATCTATACGAGTGAGGTGCGCAAAGATAACTCCGAAACTTTAGGTCTTAATTACAGTTTCGACCTTAAAATAAATAAAAATCAAAATATTGGTGTTATATATGATTTCAATAATAGAAATCAGGCTATTGATGCCAGTGGTATAAGTAGGTATGAATCTCACGGTGCTATAGATTCCATTCTCAGTACTTTTCAACAGCAACGCTGGGAAACTTCAACTCATACCTTAAATGCTTATTATGATATACAATTAGATACTACTGGAAAGAGAATTAATATTACTGGAAATTACTTGAGAAACAGTCCTGATAAAGTTAATGATTTCGAAACAATTAGTGATAATGGGAAGAATGCATCTATTGTTCGTAATAGTAGTTATTTAGATTATAATATTTATTCAGGCCAAGCGGATATCACACTTCCGTATCAATTTGGAACAGTGGAAAGTGGAATAAAATATACTTCATTTGAAAACAATTCTAATGTCGATTATTACAATGTCATTAATTCAAATTATGTAATTGACCCAGAGAAAAGTAATGCATTTGATTATAATGAAAAAAATTATGCGGCTTACATAAGTTGGCAGAAAGATTTTAATGATCAATGGTCGGCTAAATCAGGTTTGAGATATGAGTATACTACGTTGATTGGAACATCGCCTGAACAGAATAATGATATTATTAATAATTCCTATGGTAGATTATTTCCAACCGCTTATGTTCAATATCAACCATCGATGGAGAATTCTTTTACACTAAGTTATTCTAAAAGAATTGACCGTCCTAGTTTCCAGTCTTTAAACCCCTTTAGATGGTATACAAATCCATATACATATTTTACAGGAACCCCAACATTACGGCCAACCTTTAGTGACAATCTGGAGTTTACATACACGTTTAGAAATAAGCTCAGTTCAAGTTTCTATTATCAATATAGCAAAAATGGCATTTCAAATATAGCTCGTCTAAATAATGGGATTTATACTAATGTTATAGAAAATAGCTTTGATGAAAACAAACTCGGCTTACAAATTAATTATAATGACCGCTATTTTAATGCATGGGAGATCTCTTTTAGTGCTACAGGAACATATACTGCTACGGAACCGATTATTCAGGAGGCAGAAGGACTAAATGTTAATTCGTTTTCCTATTCGCTATACAACACTATAACCTTAAATACAGATGAAACCTGGTTTTTACTATTGAATTACTGGCATGATCTTCCTTACGTGTATGCAAATATAAATATAGAAAGTCAACTAAACTTTTCACCGGGAGTAAAAGCATCTTTCCTAAATAAAAAGCTCACCGCTAGTGCAGTTATAACTGATCTTTTTAAAACATTTGAAAGTAATGGCTATTCCTATAATTCAGGATATAGATCGGAATTTACTAGCTACTTTGATCGTAGAAGGCTGGTCATTAGTTTAAGTTATTCATTTGGGAACAACAAAGTAAATGGCAATAAAAAGAATATTCAGTTCAATGAGAAATCAAGAGCAAATTAATAATAAAATAAAGACAAACGCGCGTTGAGGAGAAACTCGAAAATCCTTTAAAGAGTAGAGACCAATTTTAAATTTATAGTCATGAATAAAAAATTCAGTAAACTTCAATTTAGCAAAAAAACCATAGCTAAATTAAATGAAGACCAATTAAGCTCAGTTAAAGGTGGTAATAATGCAAGAAGTAAAAGTGTAGATACAGAAGTTGAAACAGGTTGTTCAGGAACTTCTACTACTAAAAATTGTAGTACCACTTCCACTACTAATATTGAGTAATTAGTATTTAAGACAACCTTTCCAGATTTAATCTGGAAAGGTTGTTTGTTTTTAATTAAGCTGCTTAAATTTTATCACATCTAAAGAAGTCAAAACATATTTTATTCAATTGAAAATTCTTAATCCTACCAATTTTTTCGTAGCCCGTATATCATCTCTTCCTTCAGCTAATTTTGGATCATTGAATGATGCAATGAGAGCAAAGGATATTTCTTTGATAAAATCTTATTTCAAAGAAATTAAATTTCTTAATGCATTATATTTTGCCTCTAAGGAATTTTATGAAGTAGCACTCAATTGGTTGCAAAATGATGATATTGAATTTTCTCCGTCAGATCGGGTCCTTCAAAGTTTATACAAATATTATATACGGATGTGTTGCAGATGTACGCCTTATGGTCTTTTTGCCGGTTTTGCATCAGGGCAAGTGTCCCAAGGTCCTACAGATATAGTTCTTGAAAATGAAAAAATTATACCAAAGGCGAGAACGGATGTTTACTTTCTTAAACATGTAAAAGATGAAATTTTTGCTAAACAGGGCTTACTTGATATTCCATTATATCCAAATAACACGATGTATGTTTTTGGCAGTAATTGGAGGTATATAAATTGGATTAATGGTTATAACTATGAAATCTTAGAGATTCCACAAGATCCAATTTTGGATTCAATTATAAAATTAGCCAAACCGGGAATTAAAAAAATTGAAATAGAAGTTTTTCTTCAAAATAAACTGCAAAATGTTTCTAAAGAAGAGATTGATGATTATGTCAATGCATTAATAGAAAATAAAATACTTGTAGATAGAGTCCCTCCTTTTATGACGAGTTTGGATGATCCCTTATGTGAATTAGAAGATTATTTAAGAAAGTATAAATTTCAAACCAATAGTTTAAAATCAATTTTAGCGGTAAGAAAGAATATTACTTCAAAAAACCTCTTGAATTCTAATAAAGTAATCAAAGAAATTGATAGGCTATCGAATCAATTTGAGGATAGCTTCAATAAAAAACATCAAATTTTTCAAATAGATTCCAAAATAACTTTGAAAAATAATGTCATAAGTGAAAATATAACATCCCGATTAGCTAAAAGAGCTGAAGAAATTATCCCATTAGTCAAAAGCAGTATTGATTATAGAATGTCAAATTTTATAAAAAGATTTTATAAAAAGTTTGAAACTCAAGAAATCCCGTTAGTCAAAGCCTTAGATCCAGACTTTGGAGTAGGTTATGACTTACACATAAGTGGTAATTTAGAGCACACTCCGCTTTTAAACAATATATATTTTACTTTTAAAAATTTTAGGGATAGTGATGCTGAAGTTAGCCCATTAATAAAGCTTATTCTGAAAAAATATAATCAGAGCTTTTCTCCTATTAATTTTACCCCGATCAAGTTGTCTGAGAAAGATGTAAAGGAGGCGTCTATTGATCAGGAAAAGCTACCTTCGTTTGGTTTCAATAGTCATTTATTTGGATCTTTTATTTGTAAGAATAGTAAAGACCTTAATACCGGTAATTTTAAGTTTTTACCATCTTCACCCATTCCCACGGCTAATGCTCATATTATATTATCAAGATTTGCTTATTACGATGAAGAGTTAAGGAAAAATTTGGAAGATATAACAGAAAAAGATTCTGGTCAATGTGTCTACGCGGAACTTCTTCATCATAGAGAGGATAGATTAGGAAATGTTTTGCTTCGGCCAAATTTCTATAACTATGATTTACCTTATGCCTCAGAAAGTAAAAGAGAAGGCTCCTGCGTAATATCAATTGATGATCTATATATACGATATGAACAAGGAGAAATTAAATTAAGGTCAAAACGTTTAAATAAGGATGTAAAACCTAGATATTCCAATGCGTACAATTATAATGAGAATCAGTTGCCAGTAATTAATTTTTTGGGCGATTTCCAATTTTATGGTGTAGACTCTGGGTTTAAATGGGGATGGGGAATTTTAAAAAATAATAATTTTTTACCACGGGTAGAATACAAAGAATTGATACTATCAGAAGCGCGTTGGCGGATAGAAAAAAATGAAAATATAACTATTGATAAGTTGAAGAAGATTATTAACACTAGTAATATTCCCAAACTCTGTAAAATTAAAAAAAGAGACAACGTAATAGTTTTGGCAACCAATGAAGATACTTGCTTGCATATTTTGATGAAGGAAATTGCAAAAAGAGCTATCACAGTATATGAATATCTTGACCCCCTAAGGTTGCCTAACGAAAATGGAGAAGAATTTAGTGCAGAATTTATTTTTCCTTTGCTTAATAAGGTAGAAGTGAAGGAGCAAAATGAGAGTTATATAGATTCAGAGAAAAAAATTAAGAGAAAATTTTTACCTGGCGAAGATTGGAGTTTTTTCAAAATTTATACAAGTCATAAATATGGTGATACTATAATTAGAAAGGTGATTAAACCTTATATGAAACAATTTAGTACTATTGAAAAGACCCTTTGGCATTATATAAGGTATAATGACCCAGAGTTTCATATTAGGTTTCGCGTTAAACATAAACTTAATCAAGAACGTATCGAGTATATAAATAATTTGATTGAGGATTTGGTAGAAGAGGGCATTGTATCTTCTATCGAAATCGACACTTATAAAAGAGAAGTTGAAAGATACGGAAGCTATAATATGGAACTATCCGAAGAATTTTTTTTCAATGATAGTGTTGCAATTTTAGAATTAATTTCTTCAGATGATCTTTTGGATGAAGAATTAAGATGGAAAATAGGATTAATGTCTCTACATTTTTTAATGGATGATTTTGATATTCCTCTAAGAATGAGAATTCAAATTTTTGATGAACTTTTTCAAACATTTACGCCGGAAAATGTAGATGTTTCTAATTCAGAATATCTTAAGGAGTTTAAAAAGTCTATAGAAAAAAAGTATAAAGAAAATCTTAGCTATATAGATTCAATACTTCGATTAAATAATTATTCCGAAGTTGAAAGCTTTGTTAAACCATTGAACTTTAGATCTCAGAAAAATGCAGCTATTGCTGGTTTAATAAAGAATAACTGTAGCAATCAGGAAATTTTCAAAAAACTTATCAAGGATTATGTTCATATAAATATGAATAGAATTTTTGTTACAAAGGCCAGAATGCATGAATTGGTGATCTATTTTTTCATGTTTAGAACTTATAATTCTATTTATCACAGAATGAAAAAATCGAAATGATCGAAGATGTAATTCAAAAAATAAGAAAGGATATAGATTCTCATTTAGAGGTATTTTCTGATGCATCAGTAGAATACGGAAAGATGGGTGCCGCAGTTTTCTATTATTACTACCAATATTATTTTGATAATAAAGAGTATTTATTAAAAGGAGAATCTTTAATTGAAGAATCAATCAATATGCTCTCTAATATTTCGTTTAAAGAAAACCACTCATTAAAGTTTAAGGGAGAATCGATTGGACAAACGATATCCAGTTTCGGGAAAGGGTTAATATTTATCCAAAGACACTACGGGGAAAATTATGATTTTTCTGAAAATTTTCAATTTTTGAATGATGTTTTATTTGAGACAGCCAAACAATCAATGTCCAGGAAAGATCATGATTATTTTAGTGGTAGTTTAGCAAGTGGATATTACTTTCTAAATAAATATAACTATGATAAAGATCCTTTTTCACGTTATGCATTAAATAAAATTGTTAGATCTATCTTAAAAGATGCTATACTTCTTAATGATCAAGAAGTATATTGGAAGTCACCAACGTATAATAATCAAATATATTTAGGCTTGTCTCACGGCTCAGCCATGATCATTAATTTTCTTTCCAAGATTGTTGATTTCAGAATATATGATGGTGAATACCCAGAGCTTAAAGAGATTGTTAAAAAAGCTATTTCATTTGTCATAAATAGGGATAGAGATTTCCATAACGGCTTTTTTCCTCATAAATTCCCTCTTTCCGAAAAATTAGTACCAACGCAACTATCTATGTGTTATGGAGATTTGGGAATAATACTTTCTATATATAAATCAATCAAGACGTTTAAATTCTATGAGTTTGAAGAGAGGATTGAAAAAATATCAAAGATTACTTCAATAAGAAAACTAAATTCGGCCTATACTGAAGATGCGAGTATTCTATATGGATGTTCGGGACTGTACCACATGTATAGAGACCTTTTTGAGACAACATCTGACAAGACCTATTTGCAGGTATATAAGTATTGGTATAAGCAAATAATGAGTTATAGAAATTCCTCTAAACAAAATCTGGCGGGGTTTCAGTTTCAGTATGAAAATGATAGGAAAATAGATAGCTCTGCTAAATATTCTTTTTACTGGGGTATTGCTGGAATTGGTATTACCCTTATGATTGAGAATAACAAGAAGCTACCGAAAGTGAATGAATTATTATTAATTGGATCATAACCGATGAAGTTTATCGCACAACACGATCAAATGGACTGTGGTCCGGCATGTATTGCGATGATAGCAATGTATTACAAGAAAAAGTACCCTTTAGGTTATCTTCGAGAAAATTGCTTTTTAGGTAAAGATGGGGTCAGCTTATTAGGTATTAGTATTGCTTCAGAAAAAATTGGTTTCGATACTTTTTCAGCAAAGGTGGCGATAGAAGAAATCAGTAATAAAAAAAACTTGCCATGTATTCTTCACTGGAATCAAAATCATTTTGTTGTTCTTTATGATGTTAAATATGATTTTTTTTCAAAAAAAAATGTTTATAAAATAGCAGATCCTGGTTATGGTTTTATCAAGCTCACTGCAGAACAATTAGAAAAATCTTGGCTAAGTGATAACGACACAGGTGTAGCATTATTTTTAAAACCTGGTGATCAGTTTCTTGATATAAAACCTCCAAAAGAGGAAAAAAAAAATTTTCAGTTTATTTTCCATTATTTAAGGCCTTATAAATCTGAATTCTTCCAATTATTTATAGGTCTACTAGGAGGTTCTCTATTGACTTTAATTTTTCCTTTTCTTACTCAAGCATTAATAGATGAGGGAATTGGTAATCAAAGCTTGAGAATTGTATATATAATTTTGTTGGCCCAAATATTTTTATTTTTAGGGAATTCAGTAATTGAGATCATAAGAAACTGGATTACACTATATATTGGGGCCAGAATAAATATCTCCATAATTTCTGACTTCCTCCGAAAGCTCATGAAGCTTCCAATTAAATTCTTTGATGCTAAAATGATAGGTGATTTTACTCAAAGAATAGCAGATCATGAAAGAATTGAAGCTTTTCTAACATCCCAAAGTTTATTTACGTTATTTTCTTTAATCAATGTATCTGTATTTTTTATCGTCTTAGCTTATTACGATTTAATGATAGTAATGGTGTATTTGATTTTTACAATTTTGGCAATAATATGGGTGTTATTTTTTCTAAATAAAAGGAAAATACTGGATTATCAGAGCTTTCAAAGAAGAGCGGAACATCAAGATTCTATTTATGAGCTTATCAATGGTATGCAGGAAATAAAGCTTAATAATTTCGAAAGGTTTAAAAATAATGCTTGGGAGGGAATTCAAATAAAATTATTCCAGGTTAACCAAAGAATATTACAGGTTAATCAATATCAGAGTGTTGGATTTAATTTTATCAATCACCTTAAAAACATTTTGGTAACCTTTATTGCCGCTAATGAAGTGATAAAAGGGAATATCTCTTTAGGAGCGATGCTAAGTATCTCGTATATCATTGGACAAATGAATTCGCCGATTAATCAGCTAACAAATTTCTTTCGTTCATTTCAGGATGCGCGTATTAGTATGGATAGATTAGGAGAAGTACACTCTCAAAATGAAGAAGAAATTCAAGGTCAAATCATATTGGATGGTCAAAAAATTGATCAAAGTGAAAATCATGGTTCGAGAGGTATAAGAATACATGATCTAAGCTTTCAATATGAAGGTCCGAAGTCCCCTTATATTTTAAAAGATATAAGTTTATTTATACCCGAAGGGAAAATAACAGCCATTGTAGGAGCTAGCGGTAGTGGTAAGACAACCCTGATGAAAATTCTATTAAAATTTTATCCTCCTGCATCAGGTGAAATTTCTGTAAACGAATTTCTATTAAATGAAATGTCCTCAAGAAGCTGGAGAAAACATTGTGGCGCAGTTATGCAAGATGGTTTCATTTTTTCAGACACTATTGAAAGGAATATCGTAACTGGGGATGAAAATGTAAATGATAAAAAATTACGGAAGGCGATTGAAACAGCTAATTTAAGTGAATTTATTGAACGATTGCCTTTGGGGATCAAAACAAAAATTGGAGCTGCAGGTAATGGTATAAGTGGAGGGCAGAAGCAACGTATTCTAATTGCTAGAGCGGTCTATAAAAACCCAAAATATTTGTTTTTTGATGAAGCAACAAGTGCACTTGATGCTGATAATGAAAAGTTGATAATGGAGAAATTAGATGAATTTTTGAAGGGTAAAACCTCAGTCATAATAGCACATAGGTTAAGTACAGTAAAAAATGCTCACCAAATTATTGTTTTAAAGAATGGTAACATAGTTGAATGCGGTAATCACTCATCATTAGTTTCCAATAAAGGGGATTATTTTCATCTTGTTAAAAATCAATTAGAATTAGGTAATTAATTATAGCTTTTAATATAATATTTATTCATGGAAAAGTTATCTGAAATTTCATTGGGTAGAAGAGGACTAACGGTAAAATATGGATCCTGGTTCGTAATAATCTTGGTGATGTTTATGTTTTTAATGGGGAAATATGTAATAGAAGTTCCAGAATACACGGATGTGGAGATAGTGGCTAGTAAAAATAAATTATTCTTGATTTCTAATGCTGACCTAGATCAATCTGAGAGAATAGAATTGGAGAATTATCAGGAAATAATAGTACCTCTCAAGAAAATAGCTAGTGAGAAGTATGAAATTACTGGAAGTGAGTTATCAATAAACCTGATTAATGAACTAGAAGACAACCTTGTTACCGATGGAAAAATTTTGATCGGCAAACAAAATTTTTTCCAAAGTATTATTCCGTTTCTTTAATTTTAACAACCTTATCCCCTTATATCAGCTTCCTCATTTATCTATTCATAGATCGCTTCAGTAAGATTCAATAGCATCAAGAAGGATTAAGATAATTATTACGTCTTGAAGTTGGTCTTAATGAAATTTATTATATAGCATTAAAAAATGAATACCTACCGTACCCCCTGGAATGGCTCGATCTATTAATTACAGTCACTCTTAATTCCGACAGAACAGAAATAACTTCTATTGATAGTGAGCAACTAGATTATATCATCGATCGCCTTCCTCAAGAGAACCTACGTCTACAATCACTTATAAAGAGCCAGATTTTCTCCACCAGTATGCAAAAAAAATATAATACGGATAAAGCAATATCACTCCTCGCTAATCGCCCTCCTTAACTGAATTCACTATCCACTATAAATTAACCATATTTGCTTTTCCTTGCTCATACTCTATTTTGTTAAACGTGGTTTTCCCGAATTCGAAATGTGGTTTAATAAGAAATCTATTTATTCCTCCTTCATACATTTATATTACTATTAACTACAATTCAATATCATGAAGAAATTTTTTCTATTATCCGGATTTCTTTTAATAATTTTTTCCTGCAGTAAAGAGGCAATCATAAATCTTGGCAGTTCAAATAATCCAGAAGGATCAACGGCCGAAGATTTGAAGGCTGGTAACCAAATTAGCATCGATACTCTTAATAAAGTCAAGGTTTTAACATTAGCAGAATTGGATAGTCTAATTGCCTTAGATTTTAAAGATTATAAAAAAATTAATAAAGGAGAAGAGTTAAATCTCCTATTTTCTAAAGGAGGCAATTTCAATTCAATAATCGCCAAATCAAGCATAGAATGGGAAGGCCCTTTTTCAGTATATTCACAACAGACAAAAATTCAAGATGATGTTTTATTAGCAATTTCAGGTGCACCTTTATTAGCCACAGGATATTACTATTGTGACGTTTACCTAAATAAAGCAGAGGTGGAATTATCCATTAATTCTGTAGGAAGAGCTGAACCTAAGATATTGTATGTCAATGGAAGTCCGAAAGAGTGGACCGGCTACACTGACCTGCAAAATTTCGAAAAAGGCTTAAATTATTACACGAACGCTAGTTCAACTTCTCAAACCTTAATAATAACCACCTACAGCATACGGGTTATCAATAGTTTAGAGGGAAAATATATCAACAGATATCTTCCAGAACAAATTGGACAAAATTTACCTTTTAATTATTTCTATTTAGAATATTAATTAAAGAACTTATTTTAAAATAAATCGCATTAAAAGGTTTTGAGATGAAATCAAAAAAAATTTTTGTTCCATTTTTTTTTATTCTTCTAGGATCATATTTTCATGTTACTGCTCAAACCCTTAAGCTGAATAATGGCATTACTTTTTCTTCTTTTAGTAATTCTAAGAAATTTGATGTTCTAGAACAAAAAATTAAGAGTTATTCGGTTAATATAGGCTTGGACTATTGGAATAGAAAGCAATTTTACATTTCTAGTGAGGTAGGTTATATTAAAATAGGAGGATATGAAAAGAATCCAAATTTATCTGAAGAGTTATCTGAGATAGAAGAAACGTGGGATTTTATTCATTTCAACAGTACTTTAAGATTAAAATTATTTTCGAATGTAGATCATCATTTATTTATAGGAGCAGGTCCTAAAATGGATTTATTGGTAAGTGATGCAAGCTTTAAGAGTGAAGTCTATTCATCCTATTACGAGATGGAAAAATTTTCCTTCGGTGCTAAAACTGAAATAGGATTAGTAAGAGATTTAGAGAGAATTAGATTAGGGTTGAATGCATCATACTTACTGGATATAGGAAAGAAAGTTAACTCTGGACCAGTTAACCTAAAAAACGAAATTTATCAAATTATGTTTTCTATAGGTTATACTCTTGGAAATTAATTATGCGGAGTTTAAAAATTTTCTGTTTCAAAAATTGGTGTAAAATCAATTAAAAGATATTATATAAGAATCTAATCCTTAAATATTTATAATAATACCACAACTTTCGAGAACCATTTCAATTGTCCTCCATAATAGCAAATAGTACCCCCTTCTCCTTCCGGACCACAAGTTGTCAATGTTTGAGCGGTAGAGGCGAAAGACATTGCTATAACTTGCTTAGATTAAAATAAACAGGGGTTAGACTTTCAAAGGTTCAGCCCCTTTTTGATTAAATAAGGAGGAAGAACTTTAAAATTTGTGCCCCAGTTGCTATTGCATTGAGATTTTTGTTTGGCTTCTCTTGTATCCAAATGAACAGACTTGGTTCCTGGACAACCTGGTTCATTATTGCCTCGTTTATTAAGGCTGAAATTTTTATAGATCAGATGCAATTATGTCTTGAAGTTAGTTTTAATAAAATTACTATATAGCATTGAAAAATGAATACCTACCATACCCCCTAGAATGGCTTGATCTATTAATTACAGTTACACTTAATCCCGACAGAACAGATATAACTTCTATTGATAGTGAGCAGTTAGATTATATCATCGATCGCCTTCCTCAAGAGAACTTACGTCTACAATCACTTATAAAGAGCCAGATTTTCTCCAGCAATAAGCAAAAAGAAATTATACTACTGATAAAGCAATATCACTCCTCACTGATCGTACTCCTTGACCAGGCATTGCAGAATAAAACCACCTCATCAAAAACGGCCAATTTAAAGAATCTTTATAAAGTTCTATTATCAAATATTGACGAACTCCTCTCCTTTATAGAAACACGATTTTGCGATAATCTCAGTCCAGAAGAAAGAGTTCCAAAAACCTATCTTTCTGTTACCCGGAAAGAACTTAAGAAAAAAGTGGATAAACTGAAATCAAACGTCAATGACGATGTTAAGCAAAATCCTGCTTTTAAAATAATATTAAACCGATTATACCATTTTGTCAATACCACCTGTCTTCAGTACCAAGTAACATTTAGAGATGTATTCTATAAAAAAACCCTCTTACGAGGCCTTGAAGATCTTGATTGGAAAAAAGATCAAACTGAAGCTTATTCTCCCCTTGATGAGTTACTGATCTACCTGAACTATAACAGTAAGGCTTATATGAACTTACTTACTGATCGTCTTGCCAGATGCATAAATAGTTATGACAACACTATAGAAAAGATGGATAGGCTGCTTTATTACTACAAAGCATTTAATCAATTACATCGAAAGCCTAATATGATTCTTAATCCCAAATACCATGGTCTGGAAACAATTTTGGGTAATTGGTTTGTTCAGGAGATTCTTTATTTAGAAAAGAAACTGCGCTTATCGGTGGTTCCCTTGCATAGCAAAATGGAAAAACAAAAGTCTAATCCGGCAACTCCAAAGGAAAAACAGAAAGTGCTTTGTATGCTTTCTACAGACCAGATAGGACTTATACTTCGTGCCGCGGATGAATCGCGGATATTGGTGGCAAAATCCATGAGCCAGGTATTTAAAACCATAGTCCCTCATTTATCCACATCTCACAAAAAAGACCTTTCTTATGATGGCATGCGTAGTAAATCTTATGTGGCCGAAGAACGGGATAAACAAATAGCCATTGAAACACTAGAGCGTATCATTAAAAAAATTAGGGAATATTAAAATCATCACATTATGAAAAAACTACTTCTTTTATTCTTTACCGTTATTCTGTTTACAGGATGTTATACTGTCAACAAACCGAATGAGGATACTGTCCTAAAAATTATCACTGAAGAATTACATTACCCTCATACTATTGATTATGAAATCTTTTGTAGTGATCCCGCTCATGCTAAAAAGCTTTTGGATCTAAAGCTTGATACGGCAGGTATGGTTACTATTCAGAAAACACAAAAGATAAATGACCTCGGATCGCCTTTGGTATCTTTTACCAAAGCAGCTCAACCGTATCTGATAAAACCTACGGATGAGGAAAAGAAAATGGACATACAAAAAGTAAAGGTTGCAGAAGAAACTGTAAGCCAAATAGAACTTGGAAATAGCACTGAATCCAATGGTAAAACATCTATCCCGGTGACTTATACAGTAACCTGTACCAATGTTACACCCTTTTCTCTTTTAATGAAACGTGATTTTTCAAAACCGATTGTGCTCTCTGCTACACTACTTTTCTCAGACGGGAAATGGAAATTGATAAAGCAATAAGAATCTTTCAAAGCCATATATACAAAAGAGAACTTTCTGAGGTTCTTTTTTTTTGAAAAAATTTCTTTTCTGAATCATATATTTCATTGAGGTTCCCAGGGTTACAAAGAGGTTCCAACAAAAAGTTGGACTTGTAGCAGCCCTCCTTCATCCGTTTCTTTGTTATCGATATTAGGAATCAACCCGACATTATAATGCCGCGTTGAATTGTAGAACGATAAAATGAGAGGCGTATGTTTACCCAAATTTCATGGACGGACTACCTGTTGGCAGTCTCCATACTACTAATTATTTATTACTTATTTGTTGGGGTACAATATTTTTCCGGTGACTTGAAAGATCTGCTTTCAGGAAAACGAAAACTTCTCCTAAAGCCATCTGGATTTCCGCAACATGGAACCTTACCAAATGAAACTTTAGAAAGTATTCCTGTAACTACTGATAAGGAAGCCAAGGACGAATTTGCAGAAGTAGAAAACCTGATCGAGAAGGTAAAAGCCATGATTGCCGATGCGCTTGGCAAACAACTTGTCAAGGAAGAATTTAGACAGTACCTGCGCCTTGTCCTTAAAGAATTTCCTTCCATAAAAACATCCGCGCTCCGCCCTTCGATCAACGAACTTATTGTATCGGAGTGCGAAAAACAAGGGATTGCTGCCTTCAATGAAGAGGAAGTAGATGAATTGTGGAGTGATAAAAGGTAGCCGTCCCGGCGGAACGTGTTTCCCTTCCCTACCCCGAGCGTAAGGCGATGTGTGACAGAAAAGGATGGGCATGAGGTAGCGAAACCGTTCCGCTTTTATTAAAAGCATTTAATTTTAAACTTTAATACATGTGAGTTATGAAAATGTGCAGCAAGAAAACAAAGTTTAACCGCAAAAAGGTTATCACCATTTGTGCCGCTATGGCATTATTGGCCATTCAATACAGTGCCTATGCACAAGATGGTATTGAGGGGATCAATGAAGCCAACATGAAAGTACGCAGCTATTTTGCCGCAGGCACCAACCTGATGTATGCTGTGGGAGCTATCCTAGGCTTGATCGGGGCGGTCAAAGTGTATCAGAAATGGAACAATGGAGATCAGGACACCGGCAAAGTGGCAGCCGCCTGGTTTGGCAGTTGTATTTTCCTGGTGGTTGTGGCTACCGTAATCCAGTCGTTCTTCGGTATCTAAAATCCCTGAAGTATGCAGACACTATTAAAAGAAAAGTTGTGGGCGTTTATCGTCCACAACAATCCCGAACTGATGTTCAATTTGCAGGAAGACTATTCGGTGACAACATATCTAGATTCAAAAGTAAAGGACATTATACCTTTGGCAGAACAATTACTTTGTGAAAACCAGCCCGGTTATGTTGTGGAAGAATTATGTCTGGAGCAGATGACCGAAGAGCTCAAACCTTCCCGTTACCACTACCTCCTTTCAATACTTGAGGAAGAATTTACTGCCGACTATGAGGGGTTACGGGAAAGTGGCACGCTCACTTATGAAGTCCTCAACCTGATTGCCTATTGCAAGGACATCTTTGACGGATACGGATTTAATACAGAAAATGAAGAAGACAGGCAGCTAAGGTACACTGTCATCGGACAGATACACGAGTATCTCAATTAACTACTGAGAAGAAAAAAGCCAGTCATCAGGAGAAGGTGACGGCTTTTCAGCCATAGAGGAATTGTGAGAATGAAAATGTGTGGATATGGCTTACAATATTTCAGAAAAACTAAAGGACAATATCAAGGCGATCCGAATCGCCCTGAGCCATCAAGACGGAAAAGAACTAAACTCTGATGAAGTCTCGAACCTGAAAAAATTCTCAGGTTTTGGAGGCATCAAGGCCATCCTTTATCCTTATGGCACACCGGGAGATTGGTCAGCTAATGGGGCTACCAAAGAAGACCTGAAACACCATGCAGGTATTATGGAACTTCATGACCTGCTAAAGGAAAATTACAGCCAGATTCAATATCGGAATATCATTTCTTCTTTACGTAATAGTGTCCTGACCGCCTTTTATACCCCACAGGTAGTCCCGGAAACTTTATATATTGTCCTTGCAGCTCAAAACCTGCAACCCAAACGATTGTACGAACCTTCGGCGGGTTCCGGTGTTTTTATCAGTGAAGCTGTAAAGGCTTTTCCTGAATTGAACCAGATCACCGCCGTCGAGAAAGATACTCTTTCCGGGCTGGTACTCTCCGCTATCAATAGTACGCTGCCTGTTCCGGCAGAAATCCATATCACCGGTTTTGAAGAAACTCCGGTCTCCGAAAATTCCAGCTATGACCTTATCGTCAGCAATATCCCGTTCGGCAACTTTTCGGTATATGATGAGGCGTATCTAGATAAGGCACTCTCAGGAAAAATACACAATTACTTTTTTGCCAAAGGCTTGGACAAACTGGCGGATGGCGGTCTCATGGCTTATATTACCACGGATGCTTTCCTAAATAGCCCTTCCAATCAAAAAGCGAGGGAATACCTGTTCGGTAAATCGGATTTTATAAGCCTGTCCGTTATGCCCGACAACCTGATGAGGGATACCGGCAATACCGAAGCTCCCAATCACCTGCTGATTGTTCAAAAGAATGCAACAAAAGAGACCCTGTCCGAAGAAGAAGCATTACTAATGACTACCGTACCATTAGAGAATGAATTCGGAACCTACCATAGCAATAGCTATATTCAACAGCATCGGGATATCATTACGGGCAATACCATCCAACCAGGTAAAAATCAATACGGACAGGCACACGAAACCGTATGGCAGCAAGGCGACCTCAATGACATCCGTGAAAAACTTGGACAGACGATTACCGAAGGTTTTAATACCCGTTTAAATCGGGAACGTTATTTCCAAAGTCAATACCTTCCAAAAGAAAAACAGGAATTTGGTAGCAGTAAGCTCACCTATCTTCCGATGCCTGAGAATAAAGCAGAAACCGTTTCTGTGCAGTTAGGGCTTTTTGATACCGCTCCGGCAGAACAAATCAACCGTGCCATAGCCTATATTAACCCTTTGGATGCAACCGTTGTTCGAAAAGAAAGCGCACGGGTCATCAGTACCATTCGAACTACCGATAATCCTATCCACGAGAGTATGGTGCTCTTGACAGCCAAACAACAAAAATCCAATCGTTACCTGTATAAACTGTATTCCAATGTCAAAGAGATTGATCATTTCTCTGCCAATTGGATGGATGCACGCTTATTGGGGCATGAACTGCAAAACCTGTCCGGGGAGTTACAAGGATTTGGCCATGCATTTACCTACGAAGGCGACCAAACTTTAGAAGGGATATTTCAATTAAACGGGCAGGCAGCACGTACCTATACCGATATACAAGCCTTTCATAAAGAAGGAACACTGATCGTTTATCAGGGACAAGTGGGTACGCTTTCCGAAATTGATAATGATTTTAAAAATGCGGTGTTCCAACCCTTGGGGATGCAAGCCGATAAGCGTTTCTATGAACACTATACCAGCCTTCGGGATAAGTATCTGGAAATCTCCGAAAAAGAAAGTACAGGAACTCCGGTTTCTCAAACCGAGCGGGATGAACTTAACCAAAATTATGACCAGTTCATTTCCCAATACGGGCAGTTAAACAGCCAAGGTAACCGCAGACGCATATTGGAAGATCCCGCTTTCGGTTTGATCATGTTATCCTCTCTGGAACGCAGGGAAGGCGAACATTTTGTCAAATCCGATATATTGACCGGAACTGCTCAGTCATCCGTAAAACGCTTTGTCACCGATGATCCGATTGAAGCCCTGGCGCATAGCCTGAACGATACCGGAAAGGTGGATATTGATTTTATCAGTGCAGCAATGGGATTGGAGAAACCGGAAACCATTGCCCGTTTGGGTGAACATATTTACCTAAACCCGGTAAGCAAAGACTGGGAAACCGCAGATCAGTTCCTGAGCGGTAACGTGGTGGAAAAATTACGACAGGCAAAACAACAAGTAGGTGCTGAAAATGATAACCTGCAAGTACAGCGAAGCCTGACCGCTTTGGAAAAAGTACAACCGCAGCGTATCCCGTTCGAACTATTGGATTTTAATCTGGGCGAACGCTGGATTCCCTTAAGCTATTATGAACGTTTTGCAGCGGAACTTTTCGAACAACATACGGATATCAACTATTTCCCTTCCCTGGATGCCTTTAAGGTCACCACCGGGATGAATACCAAAGTAGCCCGGGAGTTTGCCGTCACCCCGAAAAGCGGACGGACAACTTACGGCTATACCTTGCTGGAACATGCCCTGGAAAATACGACCCCGTTCTTTACCTATGAAGTATCCGTTGGGGATGGCAAAAGCATACGGGTTCCCGATAATGAAGCCATTCAACTGGCGCACCAAAAGATCGACCAGATACGAAATGGCTTTATAGACTGGCTCAAGGAATTGCCGGACACCGATAAAAAGCATATCGAAAACCTGTACAATGATACTTTCAACTGTTATGTACTACGGGAATTTGACGGTAGTCACCTGAACTTTCCCGGACTGGACAAAAAGGCTTTGGGCATTGAAGATTTGTACAGCAGTCAGAAGAATGCCGCATGGAGAATCATCCAGAACAGGGGCGCACTCATCGATCACGAAGTGGGATTGGGAAAAACCCTTACCATGATCGTTTCCGCACAGGAAATGAAACGGCTCGGCATTGTCCAAAAACCGATGATCCTTGCCCTGAAAGCCAATGTCAATCAAATTGCAGAAACCTATCGTAAAGCCTATCCCAATGCAAGAATATTATCCCCGGGGCAAAATGATTTTACACCGGCTAAAAGGCTACGCTTATTCCATGAAATCAAAAACAACAACTGGGATTGTATTATCCTTACCCATGACCAGTTCGGTAAAATACCACAGTCCCCGGAAATGCAGCAACAGATTTTCCAGACAGAATTGGATCATATCCAGCGTGACCTGAATACCGTTAGGGAGTTGGGCGGGGCGATTTCCAAAAAGATGCTCAAAGGACTGGAAATACGAAAAAACAATCTGGAAGGAAAATTAAAAACGGTACTCAAGGATATTGAAGAAAAGAAGGATACCGGCATCAACTTTAAAGAAATGGGTATTGACCATTTGTTTGTGGACGAATCCCATAAATTCAAAAACCTGACCTTTACCACCCGTCATAACCGTGTGGCCGGACTGGGCAATATGGCGGGGAGCCAAAAGGCACTTAACATGCTTTTTGCCGTGCGCACCTTGCAGGAGCGTTTCAATTCCGATCTCTGTGTGACCTTCTTATCAGGTACACCGATTTCCAACAGCCTGACGGAAATGTACCTGCTATTCAAATACCTGCGACCTAAAGAAATGGAACGTCAGCGTATTGAGAATTTTGACGGCTGGGCTGCGGTATTTGCCCGTAAAACCACGGACTTTGAGTTTAGTGTCACCAATGAGATCATTGCCAAAGAACGCTTCCGTCATTTTATCAAAGTCCCTGAACTGGCTTTGTTCTATAACGAGATTACCGATTACAAAACCGCCAGGCACATCAAACTGGATAAACCGGAACTCAGTGAAACCCTGGTCAATATCCCTCCTACACCGCAGCAATCGGTGTTTATTAAAAACCTGATGCAATTCGCCAAGACCGGCAATGGAGAACTGATCGGGCGTGGCAGGCTGACCCCTGAAGAAGATAAAGGGCGTATGCTTATAGCAACCAATTACGCCAAGAAAATGGCAGCCGATATGCGATTGGTAGATGATTGGAAATACGGAGACCATCCGGACAACAAAGTGAACACCGCAGCAAGAAAGATCGCTGAAATTTATCACCACACCCAACCTCATAAAGGGACGCAGATTATCTTTTCAGATATCGGGACACCCAAACCGGATCGGTTTAATATTTATGATACCCTGAAGGAAAAACTGGTGAAGGATTTTCATATCCCTGTCTCGGAAGTCACTTTTATCCACGACTGGACGGATCGCAAGAAACCGGAACTCTTCCGTAAAATGAACCGGGGTGAAATCCGCATCCTGCTCGGAAGTACGGAAAAAGCGGGAACCGGTTTGAATGTACAGGAACGTGTGGTAGCGATGCACCACCTGGATATTCCCTGGAAACCTTCGGAACTGGAACAGCGCAATGGCCGTGGGGCGAGACAGGGTAACCGTATTGCCAAAGAACATTACGGCAATCAGGTACAGAATTTTGTCTATGCCGTGGAGCAATCGCTGGACAATTACAAATTCAACCTGCTTAAAAACAAACAGACCTTCATTTCCCAAATGAAAAACAATGAACTCAATGTCCGAACCATTGATGAAGGGGCTGTAGATGAAAAAAGTGGTATGAACTTCTCCGAATACATTGCCATCCTTTCCGGGGACACCTCCCTTTTGGAAAAAAGCAAACTGGAAAAGAAAGTGGCGGTGATGGAAAGTCTGAAACATTCCCACTTTAGAGAACTCACTCGTCATAAATACCAGTTGGAAAAACTGCAAAACGACCATACTTCCACTGAAAAAACACTTGGAAAGCTTTCTGCCGATGCAGCCGTGTATAAAGACTGTCTCCAGATGACCAAAGAAGGTAAGAAAGCCAACCCCATTCAATTGGACGGAATAGCTGGTCGGGACAGTGAAGCTATAGGCAAGCATATTATAGAGCTGTTTCAAAACTGGAAGCCAAAAGCCGGACAACACGAAGAAAAAATTGGCAACCTGTACGGTTTTCAGTTATACATCCGCAGACAACAGGAAGCCTACGAAGAAAACGGATTATTTGAATACCGGTATTCCAATAGCTTCTATGCACAAAGGGAAAGTGAGGGGATTAAATATACCTACAATAACGGTTTACCCAATACGGATAATCCGAAGCTGGCAGCACGGCATTTTTTAAATGCCATTGACCGGGTGGAGCATCTCAAAGAGCGGTATGAGCGGAACCTTTCCGATCTGAAGACAGAACTTCCCAAGATTGAAAAACTCACCACCAAACCTTTTACCAAGGAGCACGAGCTACGGGAACTGAAAACAGAACTCGCTAATCTGGAACGGCAGATCGCCATTAAGATTCAGGAAAACCAGTTAAAGCAACACCAACCCAATGAACCGGATGAAGAACAAACCCCGGTTATCAAACTCGGGGAACATCAAACCAACGGTCATGCCGTGAAAGAAACCGTGGTAGCTGCTTCGGCATCGGAGCGTCCCCGTAGCAGGATGCGATTGTAACATTAAAAAAAGAAACGTATGGGAAATAGTGTATATCAGGTTAATAAAGGAATTAACCGCAGTATCGAATTTAAGGGATTAAAAGCCCAATATATCTGGTATTTGGGTGGCGGTGTGGTAGGATTGCTCATCGTATTTGCCATCATGTATATCATCGGGCTACCCACACTGGTATGTATCGGTGTTATTCTCGGCTCTGGAACCCTGCTGGTGATGAAGATCTATCGGATGAGCCATCAATACGGGGAACACGGACTCATGAAAACCCTGGCACGAAAGCAGGTTCCCAAAGCAATTCGCTCCAGAAGCCGCAGGGCTTTTTTAAAACGATAAAAAAATTAAGTAACAACTCGGTAAATACTATAAGAATGGAAAAAATGTTGGAGGATCTATTACCGATTATGGATGTGGAACACGACTGCATCCTAAGTAAACAAGGCGATGTCACCGTAGTGTTTAAAGCAGACCTGCCGGAGATATTTACCCTTTCCGATCAGGAATATGAAGCTTTTCATCAGGCCTGGGTAAAAGCCATTAAGGTATTGCCCAAATTTGGTGTACTGCATAAACAAGACTGGTTTTTACAAACCCGGCATCAGCCTGATTTTACCAAAGCGGATACCAGTTTTTTAAGCCGGGCAAGTGAGCGGTTTTTTAATGAACGCCCCTTTCTGGATCATAGCTGTTATATCCTGCTGACCAAAAAACCGGTTCACCGGAAAGCGGCCACTTCTGCCTATTCCAGTCTGCTGCGTAAGAGCATCGTACCGGAAGAAACACTGAAACCCTCCTTGTTACAGGATTTTCTGGACAGTATCGGTCAGTTTCAACGCATCATGGAAGATAGTGGTTTTGTAAAGCTGACCCGGTTACGGGAGAAGGAACTTTGGAGCGGCAAACGGACAATGGGTATCATTGAAAAGTACTGCTACCTTTCCGCGCGCAATGACCAGTATCTCTTGGGAGACATCAATTTCCAGGAAGGTTTACAGGTAGGTTCAAAGCATTGCCAACTTTACACCTTGGGGGATGCTGCCGACCTTCCGGCACTTTGCGGTAGCCGGATCAATTACGACAAGTACAGTACGGACAAAACCAAATTTAGTATTGGCTTTGCCTCTACGCTGGGGCAACTACTGCCCTGTAACCATATTTACAATCAGTACCTGTTTATCCAGGATGCCCAGAAGACTATTGCAAAATTGGAATCCAAAAGGCTACGATTGCAATCCTTGTCTGCTTACAGCCGGGAAAATATGATTGCCCGTGATGCGACCAATGATTTTTTAAATGAAGCCATCAGTCAGCAACGCCTTCCGGTAAAAGCTCATTTTAATGTACTGGTATGGACGGAAGATAAGGAAGAACTCAAAGACCTGAAAAACAAAGTCTCCTCCGCACTGGCGCAGATGGATGCGGTAGCCAAACCAGAAACCATCGGAGCTCCCCAGATTTTCTGGGCGGGTATTCCCGGCAATGCCGCTGACTTTCCGATGAATGACACCTTCGACACCTTTGCCGAGCAGGCAACTTGTTTTCTGAACCTGGAAACGGGTTACCGTACTTCCTTAAGTCCTGTAGGTATTCGTCTGGGAGATCGCATGACGGGCAAACCCGTGCACGTGGACATTAGTGATGAACCTATGAACATGGGGATTTGTACCAACCGCAACAAGTTCATATTAGGCCCCTCCGGGAGCGGAAAATCCTTTTTTACCAATCATATGGTACGCAGCTATTACGAGCAGGGAACCCATATTGTACTGGTAGATGTGGGACATAGCTATAAAGGCCTGTGTGATATGGTCAACGGCTACTACTTCACCTACAGTGAAGAAAACCCGATCCGTTTCAACCCCTTCTTTATTGGGGAGAGTGACAACCTGGACACAGAAAAGAAAGAAAGTATTAAAACACTGTTGCTCGCCCTTTGGAAAAAGGATGATGAAGCCTTTAAACGCAGTGAGTATGTTGCACTTTCCAATGCCATTACCGGGTATTACCAGCACCTTGAAAAGAATCCATCGGTCTTCCCTTGTTTCAATAGTTTTTATGAATTCCTGAGGGATAATTATGTAGCGGTACTTCAACAGGATCGGGTAAAAGACCGGGATTTTGATATGGATAATTTCCTGTATGTACTCCGCCCGTATTACAAGGGTGGGGAATTCGATTACCTGCTCAATGCCACTGAAAACCTGAACCTTTTACAGGAGCGCTTTATTGTATTTGAGCTGGACAATATCAAAGACCATCCCATCCTCTTCCCGGTAGTGACCATCATTATCATGGAAGTCTTCATCAACAAGATGCGCAAAATGAAAGGCATCCGAAAGATGATCTTAATTGAAGAAGCCTGGAAAGCTCTGATGAAAGAAGGCTTTGCGGAATACATCAAATACCTCTTTAAAACGGTACGGAAATTCTTTGGCGAGGCTATCGTGGTGACCCAGGAAGTAGAAGATATTATTTCTTCTCCGGTGGTCAAGCAGGCAATCATCAATAACAGCGATTGTAAAATACTGCTCGACCAGAGCAAGTATCAGAACAAATTTGACCAAATACAGGAACTTTTAGGATTGACAGAAAAAGAAAAAGCCCTCGTGTTATCGGTCAATAAAGTCAACGACCCCACCCGAAAATACAAAGAGGTCTTTATCAGCCTCGGCGGAATGCTCAGTAAAGTGTACCGCACCGAAGTTAGCGTGGAAGAATACCTGGCGTACACCACCGAGCAAACCGAAAAGGTGAAACTGATGGAATATGCGGCAAAATTTGGCGGGGACATCCGCAAGGGCATTGCCGCAATGGCGGAAGATCTAAAACTTAAATAATGATGAACCATGAAAAAATATGCAAGAATGTTACTGCTTGCCCTTTGTATCTCCTTTACGGTACTACCGGCACAACAGGCGAATGCCACCCCGATAGCCATTCTAGAAATCATCAAGGCAGGCATCAAAAAGGTAATCAAAGCCGTGGATTTAAAAATCCAGCGCTTACAGAATAAGACCATCTGGTTACAGAATGCCCAGAAGACCTTGGAAAACACACTTTCCAAACTCAAACTGGATGAAATTTCCGAGTGGACGGAAAAACAAAAAGAGCAATACCGGGAGTATTATGAAGAGCTGGCTAAGGTAAAGGCGATTATTTCCTATTACCAGCGCATCCGGGATATTACCCAAAAACAGGTTCGGCTGATCAATGAATACCAACATGCCTGGCATCTTATTCAGCAGGATGACCACTTTACCTCGGATGAGATTGAATATATGTCCCGGGTGTACTCCGGTATCCTGGAAGAGAGCCTGAACAACATCGACCAAATTACCCTGATTGTCCAATCCTTTACTACAACGATGAGCGATGCTAAACGTCTGGAGATCATCAACAATGCTGCCGATCAGGTCGATGCCAACTATGATGACCTGATGCGCTTTAATCAGCAGAATGTATTGCTGAGCCTTTCCCGGGCAAAGACCTCCATTGAAGTGCAAACCGTGAAAAAATTATATGGACTTCCCCAATAACACGAACTATGAGAAAGATAATTCTAATAGGACTCATGCTGTTTCTGGCAGCCGGAACTGTTCAGGCACAGACCTTTTCGGAGTGGTTCCGCCAGAAAAAAACACAGCAAAAATACCTGCTTCAGCAGATTGCCGCTTTACAGGTATATATCGGATATGCTCAAAAAGGCTACCGTATTGCCAAAGAAGGTCTGACGACCATCGGCGGGTTTACCAAAGGGGAATTTGACCTGCACAGTGATTTTATAAACTCTTTAAGTACGATCAACCCTGAAATCAGACACTATGCAAAGGTCGCAGACATCATCTCCCTTCAAATACGCATTGTTCAGGATTACGGGCAGACCTACGGACAACTTGGCAATAGCGATGCTTTTACCGAAGCAGAACTCAGCTATATCGGGCGGGTTTTTACCCGGCTATTGGAGGATTGTGAACAGGCACTGGATGAACTTATGGCGGTAACAACGGATGCCGAGTTGCAAATGGAAGATAATGAGCGTATGAAGCATATCGACAAGCTCTACTTGCGGATGCAGGACAATTACACCTTCGCACAAAGTTTCGGCAATGAAGCCAGGGTGATGGCAGCCGTTCGGATCAGGAAATACCATGAAGTACAATACGGCCAAACACTCAGGAACCTTCAAAACGAAAACCCATGAAAAAGACCAAAATGCTTGTAGGACTTGTGGTTTGCGGGCTCTTCTGCTCTTTCAGGGCATCAGCGCAATCCGCAGAGATACAACAACTCTTGCTCAATGTAGAAAAACTGACCCAGTTCAAACAGATATTGAGCGATATGAAAAAGGGCTATCAGATACTGGAAGGGGGTTACAATACCATAAGGGATATATCGGAAGGGAACTTTAGCCTGCACAAAGCTTTTTTGGATGGGCTGATGGAAGTAAGTCCTACTGTTCACAATTACAAACGTGTGGGCGATATTGTAAACTACCAGATAATACTGGTCAGGGAATACCGGGATGCGTATGACCGGTTTCAAAGTGACGGGAATTTCAATCCGCAGGAACTGGCGTATCTCGGACGGGTATATGATAACCTCTTTGATGAAAGCCTGCGCAACCTTGATGAATTACTGGTCATTATCACAGCAGGTAAAGCCCGTATGAGTGATGATGAGCGTTTACAGGCCATCGACCGGATCTATGCCGATATGCAGGATAAACTAATGTTCCTCAGACACTTTAACAATAATACGATCATTCTTGCGGTACAAAGGGCAAAAGAAAGAAATGATGCCCGCACCATTCGCAATATTTATGGGATAAACAACTAAAAATCAATTGTATGGCAACGTATAGAAAAACCGCCTGGCTGGCGGTTATAGGATTCCTATTGCCTTTTACGGGCAGTGCACAGGGAATTGGCGGTGAGATAAGCGGCTTACATAGCGTATTGGAAGGGCTCTATGATGAAATGATGCCACTATGCAGTCAGCTTATTGGCATTGGACAGGCACTGGCGGGATTTGCCGCCATGTGGTATATCGCCTCCAGGGTCTGGGGACATTTGTCAAGAGCGGAGCCTATCGACTTTTATCCGCTTTTCCGTCCGTTTGTGATTGGCTTTTGTATACTGATGTTCCCTTCTGTTTTAGGATTGATCAATGGGGTCATGAAACCAACGGTGACCGCTACCGCTTCGATGGTGGAAGGCTCCGACAGGGCGATTGCGGTGCTTTTGGAAAAGAAGGAAGAAGCCATCAAAAAAACGGATGTTTGGCAGATGTATGTGGGCGAAAGCGGTGATGGCGATCGGGACAGATGGTACAAATATACACATGATAATGCCAACTCTTCCGATGAGGGCCTTTTTGACAGTATTGGCAATGATATCAAGTTTGCTATGTCCAAGGCCTCCTACAATTTCCGCAATTCAGTCAAGGAATGGATGAGTGAAGTACTGCGGGTACTCTTTGAAGCTGCAGCCTTATGTATCGATACGCTACGCACCTTTCAATTGGTGGTACTCGCTATTTTGGGTCCACTAGTGTTTGGTATAGCTGTTTTTGACGGGTTTCAGCATACGCTTACGGTATGGATCGCCCGCTACATCAATATTTTTCTCTGGCTCCCAGTTGCCAATATTTTCGGAAGCATCATTGGGAAAATCCAGGAGAAAATGCTGGAAATGGACATTACCCAGGTGCAGGATTACGGGGATACTTTTTTCAGCCGGACGGATATGGCCTACCTGGTATTTATGATCATCGGTATTGTGGGATACTTTACCGTGCCTTCGGTAGCGAATTACATCGTCCATGCGGGAGGTGGCGGTGCTTTGGGACAGAAAGTCACCAGTATCTTCAGCAGTTCCTCCCGGGCGGTTGTGGGGGCAGCTACAGGCGGAGCCACTATGGCAGCGGATGCAATGGGCAATGCTGCCAGCCGTATTTCCCAAAGTATGGCCAGCAATGGGACTACCAACCCTTATTTCAGAGACGGTCATTCGAATGGTGGTGGCTCAGGCTATATGAATGACAAACTCAAAGGCAATTCTTAACAGCAAAAAAAGAAAAATTCATGTTTAAAAAAATGAAAAATATCGATACGGCTTTTCGGCATATCCGGGGATTTACCATGCTCATTATTGCTGGCTCAGTGCTATTATCCTGCTTTGCGCTTTATAAGAGTTTCAGTCTGGTATCCCAGATGCAGGACAGGATTTACATTCTTGCCAATGGCAAGGCACTGGAAGCCTATTCCGCCGGGCGTAAGGACAATATCCCTGTGGAAGCGCGGGATCATGTGAAAGCCTTCCACCAATTATTCTTTACCCTTGACCCGGATGATAAAGCAATTGAAACGAATATCACTAAAGCCCTATATCTGGCTGATGGCAGTGCCAAACGGATTTATGACGACCTGAAGGAGAACGGATATTATGCAGATCTTATTTCCGGAAATGTTAACCAGACCATCCATGTGGATAGCGTGGCGGTTGACATCAATGAAAACCCCTATAAATTTCGATGCTATGCTACCCAGCGTATCGTCCGTCCCACCAGTATCACTACTCGAAGCCTGATTACCGAAGGAGGGTTGCGTAATGTATCCCGCAGTGATAATAACCCCCATGGTTTTCTGATAGAACGCTGGACAACCATCGCCAATAAGGATCTGAAAACGACCGCCAGGAGGTATTAAGTCCATAATGGACATTTATTCAAAATCTATACAAACAAAGTCAATGGAGGGCTTATAAAATTTCATACAAATGAAACAAAACGTAAAAAAGAAAAAAGAGGCTCCTAAAAACGGACTGTTAATGTTAGGATTAATTGCCTTGTACAAATGGCTGCAAAAAGCATGGGCACAATGGATGTCGAATAAGACCAAGAGCATTTCAAAGCGGTCAGTAACCATCTCACTGTTCGTTTTTGTAAGCCTTACAAGCAGTTACTGTATCTATCTCGGGGTACACGCCATCACGGGAAAAAATAAGGGCAGTGCCTTTACTGTAATCCCGATCCAACGTCCCGAGCATCTTACGGAATCCGAAGCTATAGCATCACCGCTCCCACCGGTATCCAAACGGGATTACAGCCGCATCCAAAAGTTCCGGTTGTATATGGATAGCCTTGCCCGAAGTCCAACGGGCAGAAATATCTATGACAGTATCATAGCAACTCGTCCGGGACTGATGGATTCGGTTCACTATATCGAAAAACAATATCAAACCATTAAAAATCAATGACCATGGAAAAACAGGTAATAACACTAAAAATGAAAAGACAGCGTAAGTTCCTATTGGTATTGCCGCTGCTCGTACTTCCTTTTACGACCCTCATCTTTTTGATATTGGGAGGTGGCCAGGTACAGGAACTACAGGCTCAGGAAACTCCACAGAACGGGTTTAACCTTCACCTGCCGGAAGCAAAACTGACCGATGATAAGCAAATGGATAAAATGAGCTACTACAATCGGGCGGAACAGGATTCGGCAAAATTCAGGGAACTCCGTAAAAATGATCCGAATTATAAAAACAGTGTGATTTCCGATACGGAGAATGCATTACCCCAACCCGAAGTAAAACCGGGTCAACTATCTTCTGGTGGACTGAAAACTTCCTTGTACGGAAGCGGTCAGGGCAACGATCCGAATACGGATAAAATTTATAAAAAGCTGGAAGCCTTAAACAGGGAATTGAATAAGCCGGTGGAACGAACCCAGCTTCCTGAAGATTCCCCGAAACAGGAAACAAAAACCAATTATGGAAATACCTCCGTAAGTTCTAGTGACGTGGACAGGCTGGAAGAAATGATGCATACGATGACCCAGCCGGAAGCACCTGACCCGGAACTGGAACAACTCAACAGTATGCTGGAAAAGATTCTGGATGTACAACATCCGGAGCGGGTTCAGGAGAAAATAAAACAACTATCGGAGGCTCGCAGGGAACAATTGTATGAAGTATCCACTGCACAGAAAGATGATAGTATTTCCCTGTTGGATACCGGACATTTTGTTACTCCTACGGCAAACGGATTTTATTCCCTGAACAATGACCAAATTGCTGAACAACCGGAAAATGCCATAAAGGCAGTTATTCACGAATCACAGACCGTAGTGAACGGGTCTACCGTGAAGCTTCGCCTGGTCAATGATGTATTCATTAATGGGGTGCATATTCCCAAAGACAGCTTTGTGTTTGGGGTAGCTTCCCTTAGCGGAGAAAGGCTGCATATCAAAATAAATAGCATTAGAAGCGGTAATTCCCTCTTCCCGGTAGAACTCTCCGTGTATGATATGGATGGACTGGACGGAATATACATTCCCGGCGCCATTACCCGGGATGTCGCCAAACAATCGGCTGACCGCTCTATGCAAAATATTGGACTAACCTCCCTTGATCCTTCCTGGCAGGCACAGGCCGCAGGGGCAGGAATAGAAACGGCTAAATCACTGTTCAGTAAAAAAGTAAAACTGATAAAAGTAACCCTAAAAGCGGGTTATCAGGTATTGCTCCGTGATGAGAAACAAAAACAGATCAATAATTAATAACCATTTAAAATTCCATAAAGATGAAAAAGATAAATGCATGTATGGTGATGGGATTTTTCCTATTCCTTTTCGGATTGAATGTAAACGCTCAAAGCAGCCCTAAGCTTGAGCCCAAATCCATCGCTCCCTATCCTTTGGAGATTACCTATTTCAAAACAACCAATGTTATATTTCCAAGTGCCATTGTAGGTGTGGACAGGGGCAGTAAAGATGTATTGGCACAAAAAGCCAAAGGAGCTGCCAATATTCTACAGCTCAAAGCGGCAAGGGACAGTTTCCCGGAGACCAACCTAACGGTAATTACAGCAGACGGAAAATTAAATTCTTTTGTGATTAACTACACGCCCAAACCGTCCATGTTAAATATTTCCATAAAGGAAAGGGATAACAAAAACAGTATTTTCCTTTCACCCGAATTGGTTAACGAGGCTGAAGTCACTACCTATGCTACTCGCGCCCTGTATTCCAAATACAAGGGGCGTAAGGTAAAGCACCGCAAATATGGTATCCACTTCGGATTGAACGGGATATTCATTCGGGACAACCTGATGTACCTGCGGTTAACGATTACCAACACCTCCAATATCAGCTATGATATTGACCAATTACGCTTTTTTATCCGTGACCAGAAAAAAGCGAAAAGGACAGCTTCACAGGAAATCGAGATCACACCGGTACACATTCAAAATGAGGCAACAAAAATTGCCGGTCAGTCTTCACAGAGTTTGGTGGTTGCCGTTCTAAAATTCACCATTCCCGATAAAAAATATCTTGCCATTCAATTATTCGAAGCAAACGGGGGTAGGCATATCGAGCTGAGTGTAAAAAACAATACGATTACTAAAGCATCTGTACTTCCAAAATTAGAATCCAATGTAAAGTACAGTCATTAATAACTCTTAAATTAATATATTATGAACCAGAAGAATTTTGAATACCTGAAAGACCAGATAAAATATACTGGCTTTGGCGAAGGACTCGGAGAAGTCCTAAAGCAAAAGATAGCACAGGGAGAGCCTGAATTCAAGATACCGCACCAAACACAATTTGGTAACGACAAGGTAGATTCCACACTACATTTTAGCAAGTCCAAAAAAACGGATATGTATTTCTTTAACTCGTACCAGGTAAGTGTGCAGAAAGAAAATAAACCTGATGAAGCGATGAAACAAACCTTCTTTATCAACAAAGGGAATAATATTACCCTTAAAGAAGCCTATAATTTAATGGAAGGGCGGTCGGTCAATAAGGATCTGACTAACAAAGAGGGGCAATTATATAACGCCTGGTTAAAGATGGATTTTAAGCAAAGTGATGACAAGGGGAACTTTAAAATGCAGCAATACCATCAGAACTATGGTTATGATCTCGAAACTATACTGGGTAAGCATCCCATTAAAGAACTGGGGAATGAAGAATATAAATCCAATCTGATCGATTCCCTGAAAAAAGGAAATCTCCAATCTGCTACATTTAAGCGGGAAAATTCAGAGCAGAAACAATTTATTGAGGCCAATCCCCGCTTCAAGACCCTCAATATCTATGATGTCAATATGCAACGGGTAGATAATCGCCAGTCCAGGACGGAAAAACAATCGGAAGGACAGAGTCGCTCTACTAAACAGGAGCATAAAAACCAGCAGCAACCGATTGCCGATGAGGCTCCGGACATACCGAAGGCTAAGAAGAAAAGAAAGAGACCCACCATAACCTAAACGATATGGAACAGTTAAAGCCTTTATCTGATTTTTTTATGGCTATTGAGCAGGATGGCCGTATCAGTATTACACATATAGGGATATATGCTGCCCTGTTGGAGTACCAGGTACAGATGGGCTATAGCAATCCGATATTGGCATTTAGTTATGACATTATGAAGATTGCAAAAATATCATCTGCCATGACATATCATAAATGTGTAAAGGATCTCAATGCCTACGGGTATATACGGTATGAACCCTCATTCAATAAAAACAAGGGGAGTAAAATCTACTTTCCCGAAAGCGATGGGTAGCATGACTTAAATTTTCGGAACAAAGCCCTTCGGGGCTTTTGCTGTTTTAAAGCGGAGATGTAAGATGGAAAGTGAAGTAAGAATTCCGCCTGAAAAAGCAATAGCACTATTGAAAGAAGACGGTATAGAAGTAACAGCGGAACAGGTGAAAGTCATCCTGGACTTTATGTATGAAATGGCGGAAATTGTCGTGGATCAATATCTGGCAAAACCTGCCTGAATTTTGTAAATTGTAAAGATAATCAGGATGTTATATGGTACAACCTTAAGACACTCAAAAGATGAAAATTGCAGATTTATACATACGGGTAAGCACGGATGAACAGGCCGACAAAGGATACTCCCAGCGGGATCAGGAAGAGCGTTTGCGCAAATATTGCGAAATAAACCATATCCAGGTACGAAAGGTTATTTATGAAGACCATTCGGCAAAAACATTTAATCGCCCTTCCTGGATCAAGCTGCTCGGTAATCTTCGTAAATCCAGAGGGCAATCCGATTTGATACTTTTTACCAAGTGGGACAGGTTTAGCCGGAATGCCGGAGATGCATATCAAATGATTGCTACACTAAGACGTTTAGGGGTGGAACCCCAAGCGGTCGAACAACCATTGGATTTATCAATTCCTGAAAATAAGATGATGCTGGCCTTTTACCTGGCTGCTCCTGAAGTAGAAAACGATAGAAGGGCGTTAAACGTATTCCATGGAATGCGCCGGGCAAAAAAGGAAGGCCGATGGATGGCAACCGCACCAATCGGTTACGTCAATAGGATAAATGAAAGTGGTAGAAAATATATTGCTCCCAAAGAAGGCCAGAGTGATATTATAAAATGGGCTTTCAAGGAATTGGCAAAAAAAACCTTTAATACTGAACAGGTATGGAAGATGGCAAAGGAAAAAGGCCTAAAATGTAGCAAGAATAATTTCTGGAGAGCCATTCGCAATCCCGTATATTGTGGTAAAATATCCATCCCAAAATACAAAGATGAAGAAATCCAACTGGTTACGGGACAACACGAACCATTGATATCCGAAGCTTTATTTTATGAGGTTCAGGATGTTCTTGATGGTCGTAAGAAAGTCATGCGTACAAAAATGACTGTGGATGAGAATTACCCTTTGAGAGGATTTCTGAAATGCCCTAAATGCGACCGTATGCTTACAGGTAGTAAGTCTAAAGGACGTTCAAAGCATTACTATTATTACCATTGTTCAGGCGGTTGCAAATTCAGACTAAAGGCACCGGATATGAACGATAAAATTATTGCCGAAATCAGAAGGTATGTTCGTCCATTGCCAAAACTTAAATTGTATAAGGAAATTATTACTTCAGTATATAAAGCAAAGACAAAAGACCGTACAGGGACCATCCAGCAACTGAAAGTTCATCTACAGGAAGAAAACAACAAACTAAGCAAAGCTAGGGAATTACTTTTGTGCGGTGAGATAGAAGCGGTTGATTATCGAATGATGAAAGCGGATGCCGAAAAAACAATAAACAGGATTGAGGCTAAACTTACAAGTACAATAACCGACACGCATAACATTGAACCCTTATGGGATAAGGCTATAAGCAATCTTTCCCAACTGGATTCTTTATATGAATCAGGCTCAACAATACAAAAAAGAAAAATAATTGGTTCGATCTTTCCTGAAAAATTGACTTTTGACGGTTTTAAATATCGAACCATAAGAGTCAATGAAGCTATTCAGTATATTATGCTGATAGACAGGGATTTAAATGAAAATAAAAATGGGACAAATTCATCATTTTTGAATTTGTCCCATAAGGTGACCCCGGAGGGATTCAAACCCCCAACCCTCAGAGCCGAAATCTGATGCGCTATTCAGTTGCGCCACGGGGCCGTTATCAGTTATCAGTTATAAGTTATAAGTTATAAGTTATAAGTTGTTAAAATTTTTATTCGTACTTTACAAAGTTTTAATTAAACCTTGAACTTTTCTAACTTAATTTCCTTTTTACTATTGATGAGATCGTCTTTCCATCTGCCCTTCCGGACAGTTCGCCGGTAACAGCTCCCATTACCTTTCCCATATCCTGCATTCCGCTGGCTCCGGTTTTTGCAATCACCTCATCTACTTTGGCTTCAATTTCAGCTTCACTCATTTGTTCCGGAAGAAAACTCTCTATTACTTCTGCCTGCTTTTCTTCGGGCTCAGCCAAATCTTCCCGTCCCTGCTCCCGGTAAATCGTGGCGCTTTCTTTTCTCTGCTTCACGAGTTTTTGCAAAAGTTTCATCTCTTCCTCTTCCGAAAGTCCATCTTTGGAAGAACTATCTGTATTTGCCAGTAAAATAGCACTTTTCACTGCTCTTAAAGCTTCCAGCTTGGAGCTATCCTTTGCTTTCATGGCAGCTTTCATTTCTGCCATCACCTTTTCCTGTAGACTCATTTCTTAATAATTCCTGATGCGAAGATAAAATATTAAATTAAAATTCCCATTTAAATCTCCTTTCAAATTAACTAACTTGACTTCCTGAAAAACATCCTATAAATGAGAATTTCTTATCTCCTTCTATTTGTGCTAATTACATTTTCTTCTTACACCCAAACCAGGTATATCGATGATATTTTTGAAAATGAAGAGGTAATAACCAAAATTTACGCAAAAAAAGATGGGGAGAAACTTATGGCAGATATTTATCTGCCAAAGGGAGATAAGCTTTCCCAACGACCTGCCATTATTTTTATGCATGGTGGAGGATTTGCCGGCGGAAGCCCCAAGAACGAAGGAGAAGTGGAGTTTGCCAAAATGGCTGCCAGAAAAGGTTATGTGGCGGTACAAATCTCCTACAGGCTTACCCGGAAGAACCAGTCTTTTGGCTGTGATTACAATGCTTCGGGAAAAATAAAAACCTTCAAGGAAGCCGCCGCTGACTATCTGGATGCCGTTTCTTACATGCGCGAGCATAGTAAAGAGTTTAAGATCGATACTTCAAAAATTATTGCAGGAGGAAGCAGTGCCGGCGCAGAAGCCGTTCTTAATGCAGTTTATAACCACCAGTTGCTTTTTCCCGGCCTGAAAGAAAAACCCCATTTTGCGGCTGTTTTTTCTCTTGCCGGTGCCATATTGGATAAACGCTACATCAACGAAAATAATGTAGTACCAGCTATCCTTTTCCACGGAACGGCAGATCAACTAGTTCCTTACGACACTGCCCCACATCATTTTTGCCATTCCGAAGATCCGGGTTACCTCATCCTGGATGGCTCTAAAACTATTGCTGGTAAGCTGAAAGAGTTAAATTCACCTTATCTGTTATATACTTTTAAAGGAGCGGGGCATGAAATTTCAGGAATGCCTTTTGAACAGCTTCCTCAGGTGTTTAACTTTTTAAAAGATGTTATCCTGGATCAAAAAATGATACAGTCAGAAATTATTAATTAAGCTGAAATTTTTCAGATGTACATTCAAGAAATAAATAGGAATTAATCCATTTATTAGGAATAAATCCTATATTTGAAAAAACTGTACGAAGATGAATTTTGAGCGCATAAAAGAAAAATTATCTATTCTTGCTGATGCTGCAAAATATGATGTATCCTGCTCCAGCAGCGGCAGCAATAGAGAAAATAAGGGAAAGGGATTAGGCGATTCTTCAGGAATGGGAATTTGCCATAGTTATACCGAAGATGGCCGCTGCATTTCCCTTTTAAAGATCCTGCTCACCAATCATTGTATTTTCGATTGCGCTTATTGCGTAACCAGAAAGAGCAATGACATTAAACGCGCTGCCTTTAAAGTTCAGGAAGTGGTAGACCTTACCATCAACTTTTATCGCCGGAATTATATCGAGGGCCTTTTTCTTAGTTCAGGCATTTTTAAGGATCCCGATTATACTATGGAAAGGCTTATACAGGTGGCAAAAAAATTACGCCTGGAAGAAAACTTCAATGGTTATATTCATTTAAAATCCATTCCCGGCGCAAGTGATGAACTCATGCAGGAAGCCGGATTGTACGCTGACCGGCTAAGTGTGAATATCGAAATTCCTACAGTGTCTGGCTTGAAACTTCTTGCCCCAGATAAAAATCATGAAGATTTCATGAAGCCTATGCGTAAAGTAAAAAATGAAATCATAAGAAACCGGGAGGAAAAAAAATTTCTGAAATCCACCCCTAAGTATGCCCCGGCAGGGCAAAGTACACAGATGATAGTGGGTGCAACCGGGGAAACAGACAGGGATATTATGTATACCGCAACTTATTTCTACAAGAAGTATGAAATGAAAAGGGTGTACTATTCTGGTTACGTGCCTGTATCTTCAGACCCACGTCTCCCTGCGCTGACTTCTGCAGTTCCCATGCTCCGGGAAAACAGGTTGTATCAAACGGACTGGCTGCTTCGCTTTTACGGGTTCGACGTACGAGAACTATTAAATGAAGATCATAAAAATCTGGATGTAGACATAGATCCAAAGTTAAGCTGGGCACTGCGGAATTTGCAGCATTTTCCCGTAGATATCAATAAGGCAGAAAAACAGATGTTGGCAAGAATTCCCGGCGTAGGACTAAAGTCAGTTCAGAAGATCATCAATGCCCGAAAATACCGGAGTCTCAATTGGGAACATCTTAAAAATATTGGTGTTGCCTTAAACCGCGCCCGCTATTTTATTACCTGTAATTCCCGTGAATGGGAGAAAAGAGATCTTACTTCAGAAAAAATAAAAAATTTAATATTAAGGAATTCCAGCAGCAAATTCGCAAAAAATCACAGCCCTCAGTTATCAATTTTTGAATCATGAAAAGTGTTTTATGTTATGACGGTAGCCTGGAGGGATTACTCACCTGCGTTTTCGTTGCTTATGAAGAAAAGCTGGAGGTTTTGGATATACAGGTACAAGAGAATGCTTCCAAACAATTGTTTGGAAATATTCAGAATATAATTACACAGGAAGCTAAAGCTTCCCGGGTTGCGCTGGCGATAAAAAGAAAATGCACAGCTGCGGGACAAAAAAACCTTTACCGGGCGTTTCTTAGCGAGGAGCAAGGAATAGAAATGTGCATGTTTCAATATCTGCAGTACTTGTTTGAAAGCAAAAAACAGGTCGACGAGGATTTTAGTCATCCTGCCGTGCTGAAAATCGCCCAAACAGCTAAAAAAGTTGGGCGGGAAAAGCACCGAATGGAAGCATTTGTGAGATTTCAGCTGACTAAAGATGATATCTATTTTGCCAATATTGAACCAGATTTCAATGTTTTACCCCTCATTAAGGATCATTTTAAAAAAAGATATTCCGACCAAAAATGGATTATTTATGACTTGAAGAGAAATTTTGGGCTATATCATGACCTTCAGGAGGTTAACCGCATCACCCTGGATTTTTCTCATCATTTTAATCATAATAGTAGTAATAGTGCACTGTTTACTTCAGAAGAAATAGAATTCAAGAAGCTATGGAAAGAATACTTTACCCATACCAATATTCCGTCCAGGAGAAATATGAAGCTACACCTTCAACATGTACCAAAAAGATATTGGAAATATTTAAGTGAGAAGAGCCCCTTGCATAATTAAAAAATAGTTTAAATTTGTTTCTTCAACTAATTAAACAAATAGTACAATGAAAAAGTTATTTTTATTATTCGCAGTAGCAACAATGTCTTTATCAATCTATTCTTGTAGAGAAACAACTCAGGAAGATGCTGAAAACGATATTGAAGAAATAGGAAACGATATCGAAGAATCTGCTGAAGATGCAGGTAACGATATCGAAGATGCTACTGAAGATGCAGGAGATGAAATTGAAGATGAAATAGACAATACTGACGAAGGTATGTAATCCTCATTTCTTCAGAGTTATATAAAAGCCATCCAGCTAAATGCAGATGGCTTTTTTTAAATCCTTTTTTAATCTTAATTAAATAATTGTATGAAAAAGCAGACAGTTATGGCGCTGGCATTTCTAGCCATGTTTTTCATATCCTGCAGGGAAACAACCCAGGAAAAAACCGAAGACGCTGTTAAGGCCATAGGAGAAGATATTGAAGACAACGCCCGCAAAGCCGGCGAAAAAATAAAAGACGGGGCCAAAAAGGTAGAGGAAGAGTTAGATGAAGAAATTCATGAAACTGACGATATTAACGGCGAAGAAGCTAATGACGATTTTTAAGAATTAGCTCTACAGGTTTTCAAAAGATTACTTTCTCCTGCTCCGGGAAGGCATTAATTATATCACTATGCCCGCATTTAAGGCGGGCTGTCTCATTTTTTCCTTTCAATTACGTAATTCACCATCAATTCCAGGGAATTACGATATGCTGAAGAAGGATAATCCTGAAGGATGTGAAGCGCCTCTTTTTGAAATTCCATCATCTTTTTTTCAGCATAGGCCAGGCCACCTCTTTCCCTCACAAAATCGATCACTTCCTGCACCCTTTTTTTATCTTTATTATATCGTTTAACGGAATTGATCAACCAGGATTTTTCTTTTTTGGAGCAGTTGTTCAGTGTATAAATTAGGGGCAGCGTCATTTTTTGCTCCTTTATATCTATACCGGTAGGTTTGCCTATTTTCTCCTCGCCGTAGTCAAAAAGGTCGTCCTTAATCTGGAAAGCCATTCCAATTAATTCGCCAAACCTGCGCATTTTTGCAATATCGTCACTTTCAGGTTTTACCGCCGCGGCGCCCAGGCTGCAACAGGCAGCAATAAGGGTAGCAGTTTTTTGCCTGATAATATCATAATAAACGGCCTCAGTAATATCAAGTCTTCGGGCTTTTTCTATTTGCAGCAATTCCCCCTCGCTCATTTCCCGCACAGCCACCGAAATAATTTTCAGCAGGTCAAAATCATTATTATCTATAGAAAGCAGCAGGCCTTTAGATAAAAGATAATCGCCCACCAAAACGGCAATTTTGTTCTTCCAGAGGGCATTAATACTGAAGAATCCGCGCCTCCTGTTAGAATCATCCACCACATCGTCATGCACAAGCGTGGCGGTGTGGATAAGCTCTATAACCGAAGCTCCACGGTAAGTCCTTTCATTTACATTTCCTTCCGATACCATTTTAGCCACAAGAAACACGAACATGGGCCGCATTTGTTTGCCTTTTCGGTTTACGATGTAATGCGTGATACGGTTAAGAAGGGCCACTTTTGAAGACATGGACTGGAAGAACTTTTTTTCAAAAAGTTCCATCTCCTTTTCCACCGGAAGTTTTATTTGGGAAATTACCTTCATAAAGCAGTCAGCAAAGATAACTTTTTATGTGAATTTCAGAACTGCTTTTTCAAAAGGCAATCAGGCCGATTTATTTGCCAGCTGTCCGCAGGCCGCATCAATATCTTTGCCCCTGGAACGCCTCACCGTTACGGTAATCCCGTTCTTCTCCAGCATGTGCTGGTACATATCTGTAGCCTGGGCAGATGCCTGCTGAAAATGGCCGTCATCTATGGGATTGTACTCTATTAAATTCACTTTACAGGGCACTGCTTTACAAAAATTAACCAAAGCCCTGGCAGCGGCTTCATTATCGTTTATTCCTTTCCAAACAATGTATTCATAGGTAATGCGGCTCCTGGTTTTGGAATACCAGTATTCCAGTGCCTCTCTTAAGTCTTTAAGCGGAAATGTGGCGTTAAAGGGCATTATTTGCGTACGCACCTCGTCTATAGCCGAATGTAATGACACGGCGAGCTTAATTTTCGCCTCATCATCTGCCAGCTTTTTGATCATTTTGGGCACCCCTGAAGTTGAAACCGTGATGCGTTTTGGAGACATTCCCAAACCGTCTTTTGAAGTAATTTTCTCAATAGCCTTCATCACGTTTTTATAGTTCATGAGCGGCTCGCCCATTCCCATGAAGACGATATTGGAAAGCGGCTTATCAAAGTACAGCCTGCTTTCATTATCTATAGCCACTACCTGGTCGTAAATCTCGTCCGGATTAAGGTTTCGCATGCGCTTTAGCCTGGCCGTAGCGCAAAACTGGCAATCCAGGCTGCAGCCAACCTGTGAGGAAACACAGGCAGTGGTACGCGTGGGAGTAGGGATAAGCACAGATTCTACCGTAAGGTTATCATGCAGCTTTACCGCATTTTTGATGGTCCCGTCACTGCTGCGCTGCATCTGGTCTACCCTAATATGGTTAATCACGAAATTCTCCTGCAGCATCTCCCTGGTTTCTTTGGAAATATTGGTCATTTCCTCAAAAGTATGGGCGCTTTTATTCCAAAGCCATTCATAAACCTGCGTTCCCCTGAAGGATTTATCACCCTGACTCACAAAGAATTCCTGAAGCTGCTTCCTGGTTAATGCCCGTATATCTTTCTTGTCATTTTTCACGCTTCAAAAATACAAAAGACCTCACAGGTTTTGGAAACCAGTGAGGTCTATTTTAAAATTATTCTTCAGAATACTATAAAATCAGCATAGCATCCCCGTAGGTATAGAATTTATATTTTTCTTTTACCGCTTCTTCGTACGCTCTTTTCATAAAATCATGGCCGGCAAAAGCCGAAATCATCATCAGCAAAGTAGATTTTGGTGTATGGAAATTGGTTATCATGCAATTAGCGATACTAAAATCGTAAGGAGGAAAGATAAATTTATTGGTCCAGCCCCCAAACTCATTAAGCGTCTGGTTAGAGGAAACCGAACTTTCCAACGCTCTCATTACAGTAGTACCCACCGCGCAAACTTTGCGCTTTTCGGCCTTGGCCTTGTTGATGGTATTTACCGCTGTGCTGTCTATAAAAGCTTCTTCACTGTCCATTTTATGCTTGGAAAGATCCTCTACCTCAACCGGACTAAAAGTACCGAGGCCAACGTGCAGCGTCACTTCAGCAAAATCAATTCCTTTTATCTCAAGGCGTTTCAATAAGTGCTTTGAAAAGTGCAGGCCTGCGGTAGGCGCTGCCACGGCTCCTTCCTTCTTAGCGTAAATGGTCTGGTAACGCTCTTCATCTGAAGGCTCTACTTCCCTTTTAATGTATTTTGGAAGCGGGGTTTCCCCAAGGTCGTTCAGTTTTTGTCTGAAATCGGCATAAGAACCATCGTAAAGAAACCTCAAAGTTCGACCCCTGGAAGTAGTGTTATCTATAACTTCGGCCACAAGGCTTTCGTCATCACCAAAGTAAAGTTTGTTCCCGATCCTTATTTTTCGGGCAGGATCCACCAACACATCCCACAGTTTTGTTTCAGGATTTAATTCCCTTAAAAGAAAAACCTCAATTCGCGCTCCTGTTTTTTCTTTGTTTCCGAAGAGCCTCGCGGGAAATACTTTGGTATTGTTCAATACCATTACGTCCTGCGCATCAAAATATTCTATAAGGTCTTTAAATTGCCTGTGTTCAATTGTTTGATCCTTCCTGTTAAGCACCATTAGCCTTGCCTCATCCCGGTGTTCTGAAGGATATTCAGCCAAAAGTTCTTTTGGAAGTTCAAAATTGAAGTGTGAAAGTTTCATTCCCATAATTGAATTTTTAAAAGGCGCAAATATACAACCTCAAGATAGGGGTTGTCAAGTAAATAGGTGTTTATTTAAAAAATGATTTATTCTGCCACAGTTTTTACCGAAAATTGCAGTTTATCAAGGTCTTCCCAAAAAGAGGGATACGATTTTGAAACCACCCCGGCGTCCAGTAATCTATGGCCAATCCTTAAGGCCAATGGTGCGAAAGCCATCGCCATCCTGTGATCGTTATAGGTTTCTACGGAAACGCCTTCGGCCAGCTCCTTTACCGGAAATAACCTGAGGCTGTCCTGGGTTATATCCACTCTCGCTCCAAATTTTTCCATCTCTGTCTTTAAAGCTACCAACCTATCCGTTTCTTTAATTTTCAAGGTATGTAAACCGCTTAACTCGCATCCTATCCCCAGGGCGAGGCAGGTAACCGCTATGGTTTGGGCTATATCGGGAGAATTCTGCAGGTTCTCGATTATTCGCTTTGGCTTTTTACAGGGCTTTTTCCGCAGTACAATGGTATCTTTCAGGTATTCTGTAATCACCCCAAAATGCTCATAAATCCTGGCCAGGCAGGAATCTCCCTGCAAGCTGGTCTTGCGGTAATTGGAAAGCTTTAATTCCGCTTCCTCGCAAATGGCGGCTATACTGTAAAAATAAGAAGCCGAACTCCAGTCAGATTCAATATTGATGGTTTTGGAAGGCAGTTCCTTTTCCGGCTGGATCTTAATTTTATTGTTCTTAAACTCTCCTTTTACCCCGGCGTTCTGCAAAATCTCCAGCGTCATGGAAATATAGGGAGCAGAAGTAATTTGCCCGTCCAGTTTAATCTCCAGTCCGCCAGGCAGGGAAGGCGCGATTAGCATTAATGCGGAAACATACTGGCTACTGATATTCGCCTGCACCCTTACTGCGTCTTTTTCAAGTTTCTTCCCTTTTATGCGCAAAGGGGGAAAACCCTCATTCTCTTCATAAGATATATCTGCGCCAAGGCTTTTAAGGGCATCCACAAGCAATTTTACCGGGCGTTCCTTCATGCGTTTGCTACCAGTTAGCACCACTTCCCTTCCTTCGCGCGTGGCGAAATAAGCGGCAAGAAAGCGCATGGCGGTTCCCGCATGGTGAATATCCACAACTTCCTCGCGGCTGCTCAAAGCTTTTTGCATCACCTGGGTATCGTCACTATTAGAAAGATTGCTCACTTCCAGGCTGGGGTACAGGGCCTGCAAAATTAAAAGCCTGTTAGATTCACTTTTTGAACCGGTTATTTGCAGCTCCCCGCTAATTTTCTTTTTACTATGCGAAATATGGATATCCATTGCTTCCTTTTATTTAGAGTTCTTTTCCCTTTTTTCCCTTGCCCTAAACTGGCCGTATGAAACTATGAGTCCATAGAAAAGTGCCGCTCCTATTTGGCCAATACCATATTTTAAGCCATTCCCGGCAATATGGTCCCGGTAATACTGCTCAAAGGCAAAACTGCCATATTCAAAGAAAATCGAGATTAAATTATACAACACAGTGAATACCAGCCCCAGCACCACGACAGAACGCCAGTATTTCCCCTTAGATACGATACCCTTAAAGCCCATTATTTTAGCTTTTCATTATTGTGGTGCCTGTCATGATCCCTCCTGGTTTTAAGGTCCAGTTTTTTATCAAAAGATTCCTGCAGGTTAACACCGGTTTGATTTGCGAGGCACAAAACTACAAAAAGCACATCTGCCAGCTCCTCTCCCAGGTCTTTATTTTTATCGCTTTCTTTTTCACTCTGCTCCCCATACCTGCGGGCAATAATCCTTGCCACTTCCCCTACTTCCTCGGTTAGTTGGGCCATGTTGGTAAGTTCATTAAAATAACGAACCCCGTGTTCATTTATCCAATTATCTACTGCCTTTTGAGCATCCTGTATTTTCATTTCTTAAGCTTTAGAAAGCACTATGGCTTCTGTTTGTTTTTCTATAATCTGATTGTAAAACTTCTTTAAGCCGTCATAATCTTCAGCAGCAAAAACAGTTTTTGCCATATCCAGCTTAGATTTAATATTCAGCACCATTCCGTTTTGCTGTACTAAAAAAGTATATTTTACTTCTCCCCCATTCAGCTGGATTATTCCGCTTTCCGGAAAAGATTCCAAAACATATCCTTCAGGGATCATAAGTGTAATAGATTCATCCTGTGTGGAAGGAAAATCGAAGAATACCGGATAACTTCTCTCTTCGGCCTTAAAAGGGTTTTCTTCCATAGCATCAAATAAAAATGGTTGTAAATATATTTTCCCGTTAATTTCTTCTACCGGATTTTTACCTGTAAATGTATAAGTTTCCTGAATGTTTTTATTCACAGCCTTCCTATTTTCCACAGCAAGTTCTGAAACTGCATAATTAGCTAATTTTTCCTCCAGCTTCTCAAGGTATTTTTCATCACTCATGCCATTATTCTCCCGAAAACGTTTTGCATGAAGCCCCTGATGTATTTTGCTGGTTTTCCCCTGGATCTTAAGCTCTTCATCAAAACCTATATAGAGAAAACTTTTAACTTCAGAAAAAGCAGTAGGGATAAGATCCACCCAGGCTGAAGTTCCTTTTTCCCTAATAAGCCTGCCCTGAAAATTTCTTGCCCTTTTTGGAAGTTCTCCTACAGAAGCAAGTGGATCTGTGGCATCCAGTAGTATTGTTTGATTTGGCAGCTCTACGCAGGAAATTACATAATTAAAGCCGTTTCTCGTTGGAAAAACCGGAATTCCATTATCGGGAGTGCTTAATAAAACCGGGTTAGCCTTTAAACCGGCATACTTTAGCATAGAGGTAAGCATCAGGTTAATATCTGCACAATTCCCAACTCCATCTTTGTAGGCAGATTTAAGTCCGTTATCGGTATAATATCCTACAAAATTGTTCCATTTTACTTTGTTCTTTACATAAGCATATATCATAGCCACTTTGGTAGCCGGATTGGATATTCCCGAAAGCAATTTATCTATGTCTTTCCTATAATATCCCTGCTGATCTAATTCGCGCCCAAGACCTTCATAAATAGTTTTTGTGACACTCTCCCAGGATTGGGAGTAATTTTTTATGGGAGAACTGGGAAATTTAGTGTACATAAGCTCCCACTTAATAAAAGCAGCATAATTCTGCAGGTAATCCACAAAAGGTTCTTGTTTTAATGCCGGAATATTATCTTTTTCAATGGAATAAATATTTTGCATATAATCTACAGAGTTGGTGGAATAATCTGTAGACACCACGTAATCTGACATCCTCCTGTTGCTCTGCTGGTAAGAATATTTAAAGGATTCCCTGTCCTGTTCTATATCAAAAATCAGAGGGGATTTTAGATTAGAGTGCATTTTAAAGATAAAGAATTCGGGGATTTTCACCCTGGCTTCAAGGTGTTTTATAGGAATGCTGTACTGCAGCCTGGTCTCGTCTATACTAATTAAAAAAGGGGATCTTATACTGTAGGAGAATTCTATAACGCTGCCTTCTTTTACCGCAGGCATAGTGAATTTCGTCTTCAGGTGGTACTTATTGATTTCTTCATCAAAAATGCCATCATTCCGCAGCTTTTCATCCTCTAATTTACCATCTTCCATATTATAGGTGTAGCCTTTGAGGTTGGTTACCTTTTCCCGGTCTGAACCATCCTGATAAACTGTAATTTCTTTTGTGGCCCAGTCAAAACCGTCTTTGTTATAAATCTTGATCCGCTCATAAACATCGGTCACAAGAGTAAAACCAGTGTGCTGATTGACTTCATAATGCGTATCCTGACTTTTATACAAGACGGCGGCATTTGCCGTTGAATCAAGGGGATAAACTTTTTCCAGTACTTCTTCTTCTGAAACTTTTCCGAAGCGGTAATCCTGGGCGCCCGCGCTGATGGTAAAGAGGAATAGGAGAGATAGTAATTTGCGCATAATTAGATGTTTGTTATTATAACTGCTTTTTGATTATTTAGATAATTTACCTTTGATATAAAATCTCGAAATTCGGAGTAGGTTTCAGCAGGCCAGAAGCCTTTGTTCATCCTGAATTTTCGCTTTACCTCAATCTTTTTTTCGCCTTCAACCTCCACCAGGTTCAGCTGCAGGTCCAGGCCTCCAAATTCAGACGTTACTTTTGCCGACTCCGGCAAAGATTCCACCTCAAAACCTTTCGGCAAAACGAAACTGAAATTATCTACTATAGTTTTTCCCCTCCTAATCTCCAGCGGCAGTTTTCGCTCTCCCGCGCCTGAAATATCAAAGGTGTTAAGCTCCAGGAAACATACCGGCATCAATAGCCTTTTCCCCGCTTTGGTGGCATATTTCTGCCCTCTAAAATCTATTTCCTCCACAAACTGCTGCTGTTCCTTATCATCCCTATAATTAATGGATTCAATTTTCAAGCCCTGCAAATGTCCCCAGTTCTCCTTATAAACAATATCCTGAATAGCAGCTTCTTCATCTTTTAGATGGTATATATTCCCATAGAAAACCCCATTGCTCCTGCGCTCAAAATGGGTGGCAAAAGAACCATTCTGCTGCAAGTTTATTTCGCAAACGCTTTCCCTGAGATTTTCTGATGCCGAATAGATTTTTGAACGTTTTATCTCTCCACCTTCAGGCTTTACCAACAATACGTTCCTGTCGTCAGTAAAATCTCCCAGATAGTTGAAGGGTGTGGTCTGGCTTGTACATTCCAGCCAAATGTCTTCGTTCTCTCGCGGAATATTCAATATAACATGCGTGCCTTGCATAGAAGCAAAATCGGCATCTATATTTTGTTTTTCCTCTCCTGCATAAACCACCGCGTAATTAGATAAAATACCCTGCGACTGCAGCAAAGCTTTGGTGTAATTGGTAAGGGCTTTACAGTCTCCATAACCCAACCTGTCCACATCTTCAGGCAACATGGGTTCCCACCCGCCAATGCCCAGTTGCACGCTAATGTAGCGCGTGTTATCCTGCACGTATTTGTAAATGATCCTGGCTTTTTCCTCTTTAGTTTTGGCCTTTTTGGTGAGTGCTATAATTTTTGCAACAGTCTCTTCAGGCAAACTGTTCCTGCCTTTAAGCAGATTATCGTACTGCCATTTCCCCAGTTCAGCCCAATTGGTAGCATGGCCAGTAACACCTACCAGTGCAAAATCGTTTAAAGCCACCAAAACCTTTGGTGTAAAATATCCCAGGTCTGGCGCCAGGGCCTCGGGAACATAAGCGGGTACATTTTTTATAGTATAGGAAAATTCAAATTCAGCATTTTTCTTTTCAATATTGAAATCCCCGAAATTGCGCTCTTCAAATCGCAAAGGAATTTTAGCCGGATTTAGTAGTTTATATGAAGAATTCTCAGTACTAACATTATAGCCGGAGACTGGTTGCCATGGCGGCAGGAAAATGGTAGAATTAGTTTCTACCTCGCTTTCGTATAAAATTGTGTAGGGATAACTCCTTGGGGTAAAATCGAGATAGCTCACCCGCTCATCAGAATGAAAGGTAGAACCTCCCACTGCGCTGTTATCCTTGAAATCCCTTTTCTTATAATGTTGGACCTCTTCCCCCAGTTGATTAAAGATATAAGCTTCCTGGCTTTTTATTCTTCGGTTATCATCATAAAATGCTGTGGCAAAAGCAAAATGATTACCATTATCATTTAAAACGGTAACGACCATTTTTCGCCTGATAAGCATTTTATCGACGGCTAAAACCTCTATTTCCAGGGCTTTTTCCCTAACAACTGCATTGGCATTCGCTGTTAAGCTGGAATCCAGAAAAATACTTTGATACTGGTAATCCTGGGCATTCAGAGAAAAGCATAGGAATACAAAGACTGCGGCAAAAGAAATCTTATACACTGTGATGAATAGGAGAATTTACTATCGCAATATATAAAATTTTAAGAATTTTTAACTTTTATTTTTTGAATCCATCAAAATAGTTACCGGCCCATCATTAAGAAGGCTTACTTTCATATCTGCTCCAAACTCACCGGTCCCAACTTTCTTGCCCAGTTTCTCTTCCAGAACCTCGATAAATTTTTCATAAAGTGGAATGGCAATTTCGGGCCTGGCGGCCTTAATATAACTGGGCCTGTTCCCCTTCTTTGTACTGGCATGCAAAGTAAACTGGCTTACCACGATGGCATCTCCGCCAACATCCTTTAAAGACAGGTTCATCACTTGATCTTCATCATTGAAAATGCGCATTTTTACGATCTTATTGCACAGCCATTCAACATCTTCCTCACCATCTTCATCTTCTATCCCAAACAGGATCAAAATTCCTTTTTCTATAACTGCATTTACGCGGTGATTAATGGTGACTGAAGCTTCAGCAACCCTTTGCAATACTACTCTCATTGATTTGAATAATTGTCTATTCGATAATTTTCGTCTTCGCCTTCCATAATTTGCAGGTAACTTTTATACCGGGACCAGGCTATTTCTCCCTCTTCCAACGCTTCCTTTACCGCACATTTTGGCTCTTCCAGGTGCAAACAATTATGGAATTTACAATCCTGCTTTAATTCAAAAAATTCGGGGAAATAGTCACCAATTTCTTCCTTCTCCATATCTACCACCCCAAAACCTTTAATTCCCGGGGTATCGATTATTCGCGCATTAAAGCTAAGGTCGAACATCTCGGCAAAGGTAGTGGTATGCTGCCCCTGCCGGTGCTGCTCAGAGATTTCCGCAGTTTTTAAATTCAGATCAGGTTCCAGGGCATTGATTAGCGTAGATTTTCCTGTACCGCTGTGGCCCGAGAACATACTGGTTTTGTCCAGCATCATCTCCCTGACTTTATCCACATTTTTGCCGGTTTTTGCTGAAATCCCTATACATTCATATCCTACCTCCCGGTAGAGTTTGGCCAAAAATTTAATTTCCAGCGTTTCCTCTTCATTATAGGTATCTATTTTGTTGAAAAGAATAACGGCTTTAATATCGTAAGCCTCTGCGGTTACCAGAAAGCGGTCTATAAAACTGGTAAAGGTTGGCGGATTATTAAGCGTGACCATCAAAAAAACCTGGTCGATATTCGAGGCGATAATGTGGGTTTGCTTAGAAAGGTTTACCGATTTACGGATGATGTAATTCTCGCGCTCATCAATTTTTTTAATCACCCCTTGCTGCTCCTCTCCCTGCTGCCCTTCAGTGTCAAAACTCACTTTATCCCCAACGGCCACCGGATTGGTGTTTTTAATTCCCTTAATACGAAACTTGCCCTTAATACGGCAGTTATAGGTTTTTCCGTCTTCTGCTTTCACCAGGTACCAGCTCCCTGTGGATTTATATACCGTTCCTTTCATTTATAATCTTTTAAACCTCACAGGTTTTGGAAACCTGTGAGGTTTGCTACTATTTGAAAATTCTGCCTGTAAAAATAATGTCAGTTCGAGCCTGCCTTGGCGGCAGACAGGCGTAGTCGGGAACGTTTTTATTTAATCTTTTAAAGTACCTCCCCACTGCGCTCGAGGTGACACATCTATTTTTTCAAACCATAACTCTTGATCGCTAAAGTATGAAATGCAAAAGTTACAATTTCAGGAATAACAGAAATTTTGAAGATTTCCCTTTAAGCGTTCATGATTTTTTCCTGGTGATTGATGGATTCCTGGTGAACAGCTTTAAAAAGGCGCAGGATAAATTCCTCGCTTAGCCCGTGCTGCTCCCCTTCAAGCACCATTTTCCCCAGAATTTCGTTCCATCTTTTGGTTTGAAGCACCGAAACATTCTGCGCTTTCTTTACCTTTCCTATTTCGTCTGAAACCCGCATTCTTTTGGCCAGCAATTCGATTAACTGGTTATCGGCAACATCAATCTGCGCTCTCAAATTGCTTAATTTATTCTGAAATTCCTCACTTTCAGAAACTTCTTTTCTAATTTTCAAATCTTTCATAATCTGAACAAGTGTTTCCGGCGTTATTTGCTGCTTCGCATCACTCCAAGCCTCGTCTGGAGTATGATGGGTTTCCACCATTAACCCGTCGTAGTTCAAATCCAGGGCGGTTTGGCAAAGATCAAAAATAATGTCCCGGCGCCCGGCGATGTGGGAAGGATCGAGAATTAGCGGAAGATCAGGAAATTTATTCTGAAGTTCAATGGCAATCTGCCATTCCGGATTGTTACGATATTTGGTTTTTTCGTAAGCCGAAAATCCGCGGTGGATCACCCCAAGATTCTTAATATCTGCAGTGTAAAAACGCTCTACGGCGCCCAGCCAAAGGGAAAGGTCGGGATTCACCGGATTTTTGACCAACACAACCTTATCGGTCCCCTTCAGGGCATCTGCAATTTCCTGTACAATAAAAGGAGAAACCGTGGTACGCGCGCCAATCCATAAAATATCCACATCATTTTCCAGGGCCAGGTCTACGTGGGCAGTATTGGCAACTTCAGTAGTCGTAAGCATTCCTGTTTCTTCCTTGGCTTTTTTCAGCCATTTCAACCCAAGGGCGCCCACACCCTCAAAATTTCCGGGCCGGGTTCTTGGTTTCCAGATCCCTGCCCGCAATACAGTGGCATCGGTATCTTTAAGCTGGTGCGCTATTTTTAAAACCTGCTCCTCGGTCTCGGCACTACAAGGGCCGGCAATTACAAGGGGATGGTCCAGTCCAAAAGCATCCAGCCAGTTTCTAAGTTCTTTCCTGTTTTCCATTTTTAAAGTAATTTAAGTAGTATTAGTTAATTCCGTTTAATATTGATTTTATGTGGTTGGTCTTTTCCATTTCCTTAAAAACCCCCTCAAAATCCTCATTTTCGATAAGGGTCTTAAACTGATTAAGGTTATGGATATATTCATTTAAAGTCTCCAAAACATTCTCCTTATTTTGCTGAAAAATAGGCGACCACATGGCGGGGGAGCTTTTGGCCAACCTTACGGTAGAGGCAAAGCCACTGCCCGCCAGGTCAAAAATATCCCGCTCGTTCTTTTCTTTTTCCAGTACCGTTTTGCCAAGCATAAAGGAGCTGATGTGTGACAAATGCGAAACATAAGCAATATGCCGGTCGTGGGATTCAGGATCCATATACCTGATGCGCATGCCCAGTTTGCTGAAGATTTCCATGGCTTTTTCCTGAAGCTTAAAAGCGGTCTTCTCTACTTCGCAAATAATATTAGTTTTTCCGCGGAAAAGATTTGGAATGGCTGCCTCCGGGCCTGAATATTCTGTGCCTGAAATGGGATGCGCAGCCAGGAAATTCCTCCTTTTAGGATGCTCTGCAATGGCCGTGCACAACCTCGATTTTGTAGAACCGGCATCAACCACCAGCGTATTTTCCCCAATCTCATCAAGCACCTGCCGGGCTACCCCAATACTCGCATCTACGGGCACGGCAATAAAAACCACATCGGCATTTTTAAGATCGGCCATTACAGCAGGGTAATCAATAAGCTTCAATTCTTTGGCCCTGGCAAGATGAGATTCACTGGCGTCTATTCCAAAAATTTCGGCTTCGGGAAAACCGGTCTTTACATCCAGTGCGAAGGAGCCTCCAATTAAGCCTATTCCTATTATATATACATTCATTTCCTAACCCGATTAATGGCTTCATCTATATTTTCTTCTGCTGTACACAAGGAAAACCTAATGTAGCCCTCACCCTGACTGCCAAAAATGAAGCCCGGGGCGGTAAAAATATCGTGCTCATGCAATAGTTCGTCTACAAAACCTTCCGAAGTCTTTCCCTTGGGGACCCTGGCCCAGATAAACATTCCCTGCTGGTCCTTTTCCGGCACACAATTTAAGGCGGCGGCAAGCTGCAGCACTTTATTTTTCCGGCTCCTGTAAACTTCGTTTTGATCGCTAAACCACTTTCTATCCAGGCGCAAAGCTTCGGCGGCCCCTGCCTGTAGAGGGAAAAACATCCCGCTATCCATATTGGTCTTCACCTTCAGGATAGTATTTATATTTTTTTCACTTCCGCAAACCATCCCTATGCGCCAGCCCGCCATATTAAAGCTTTTACTAAGGGAATTTAGTTCCAGCACCACTTCTTTGGCTCCTTCGGTTTTCAAAATGCTCTGCGGATTATCATTCAGAATAAAACTGTACGGATTATCATTGATCACCAGGAGCTGATGCTGTTTCGCAAAAGCTACCAGTTCAGCAAAAAATTCTTCATTTGCCGAAGCCCCTGTAGGCATGTGCGGATAGTTGACCCACATGAGTTTTACCTTGCTCAGATCTTTCTCTGCCAGTTTCTTCAAATCCGGCAACCAGCCGCCTTCAGCGTTTAGTTCGTAATAAACGGCTTCCGCCTCAACTAAATTCGTAACCGAAGAATAGGTGGGGTATCCGGGATTTGGAATTAAAACCTGGTCCCCTTCATTTAAAAAAGCCATCGAAATATGCGTAATGCCTTCCTTGCTACCCATTAAAGGCAAAATTTCAGTTTCGGCGTTTAATTCTACCGCATAATGGTTCTTATAAAAATCTTTAATGGCATTCCTAAATTCAGCAGTACCTTTATACGGCTGGTACTGGTGGGCGCCGGGGTTCATTAAAGCTTCATTAAGCCTGGTGATTACCTGTTTTGGCGGTGCAAGGTCTGGACTGCCAATCCCGAGGTTAATAATTGGTTTACCCGCTGCTTCCAGGGCCCGGACCTCCCTTAATTTGCTGGAGAAATAATATTCCTGAACATTGTCCAGTCTTTTTGCCTGTGGTACCATTACAAACTGTTTTTATAAGTCCCGAAAATTTTTAACTGCTCTGTCATCACTTCCAGAATTTCCATCGCCTTTTTAAATTCTTCGTATTCCTCAAAGATTACATCTATAAAAAACGAGTATTTCCAGGGGGTTTCTATTATTGGCATGCTTTGGATTTTGGTCATATCCAGGTTAAAATCCCTTATAATATTTAAAACCGAAACCAGGCTGCCCCTTTTGCTTTCCAGCTCGAACTTAAGCGAAGCCTTGTCTATTTTTTCGCCATTTGGCTCCTTTTTCTTCATGCTGAGAATAAGGAACCTGGTGGCATTGCTTTTCTTGGTATGGATGCTTTCGGCCAGCGTCTCAAGTTCAAAAATATCAGCTGCGGCTTTACTGGCCACAGCGCCCACATGCTTTAACTGCTGCACATGTATTCTTTTGGCGACTTCCGCAGTATCGGCATCTTCAATCAACTTAATATGCGGGTATTTTTTAAAAAATTCCTTGCACTGCAGCAGCGCCATGGGGTGGGAAAACACCTTTTTAATCTTTTCAATACTTTGCCCCGGCAGCGCCATGAGGTTCATATCAATAGGAATATAATGTTCCCCGATTACCTTTACATTATTTTCATCTATCATGGCGTAATTTGGCAAAATTGAGCCGGCGATAGAATTTTCTATGGCCATTACCGCTTCATCTGCCTCGCCTGAGACCAGTGCCGCGACAAGTTCTCTAAAAGACATGCATTCCAGCACCTGTACATTTTCGTTATAGTACTGCTGCGCCACCAGATGATGAAAGGAACCCTGGATCCCCTGAATCGCTATTTTTTTATCCATTCAAACTGATCTAAAAAAAAAGTCCCGATTTTAGATCGAGACTTTTATATAATTTGGCTTAGTTAATTACATAGCACTCCCGATCTTATCTCTGGTATAGAAATAAAAATAATAGAATGCGTTCCAGGTAATTAAATTGCTCATTACTTCTTTGTTACACGGCTAAAATAATATATAATTTCAGAATAAAACCTAGTTTCTGCGTGTTTTTTACGCTTTTTATCAATTCCTTTTCAGGAAATGCATTCTGTAAAAAATTCCTTAAAATTTTGGTTTTAAGGTTCTGGTTTTTTCCGAATCATCTAAAACCAATTCAGCCAAAATCTAAACCTAAGCCTTCTGAAGCGAATTAATAAATCCTTATTTTTGACAAAAAGAGCGAAATGTCTATTTCAGTTGAAGGAATTTCAAAATACTATGGAAAGCAAAAGGCACTGGACCAGGTTTCCTTTTCTATTGCCAAAGGAGAAATTGTAGGTTTCCTGGGCCCAAATGGCGCGGGAAAATCTACGCTGATGAAAATCCTTACCGGATATTTGCCTGCTTCAGAAGGAAAAGCCGCCGTAAATGGCAATCCCTTAAATAAGGACGTTCACCAGGTCCAGCAAAGCATTGGTTATTTGCCGGAACACAATCCGCTTTACCCTGAAATGTATGTGCGGGAATACCTTGCCTTTAACGCGAATATTTACAATATAGCCAAAAGCAGGATTGAAGAGGTAATTGAGCTTACCCGCCTTACGCCCGAAGCGAACAAAAAAATCGAGCAACTATCCAAAGGTTACCGGCAGCGGGTAGGCCTGGCCTCGGCACTTCTGCACGATCCCGAAGTGCTTATTTTAGATGAACCCACCACGGGGCTGGACCCAAACCAGCTGGTGGAAATCCGCAATCTCATCCGCAACATCGGGAAAAACAAAACCATCTTCCTTTCTACCCATATCATGCAGGAAGTGGAGGCTATTTGCGAAAGGGTAATTATTATTGATCACGGGAAAGTGGTGGCCGATAAGAAAATGGCTGACCTGCGGGACGAAAATGAGCAAACTATAATGGTGGAATTTGATTATCGCATTGAAGAAGTGGCCTTACGGGCTCTGCCGCATTTAACCGGGGTGAAAAACACCGGCGGCTTTAGGTACGAACTTATTTTTGATACGGGAAAAGACATGCGCCCTGCGGTTTTTGATTTTGCCCACGATAACGGACTAAAAACCCTTCAGTTAAACCAGAAAACCAAAAACCTGGAAAGTCTTTTTGCCGAACTTACTATCCCCCCAGCGCCCGAAGGGGGAGTTTCTTGAATAATTTATTAGTTATTTCTCTTAAAAGCCCCCTTCGGGGGTTGGGGGGAATATCAATTCTCCTTCATAAAAAGTTTCCACCTCTACCACAGGAGGGCGATTAACACAAATCACATCTCCAAAACTCCTGATTTCACCTTTTATTGACTGCTTCGGGTTGAGGATCATCTTATTGGTTCCGCGGTGAAAAATATCGTAATGCTGTACGATTAGATCTTCAGCCTCCAGCCGCCCATCCCCGGCCGCGAAAAAAACATTCATGTTCTCAACCTCCCCTGAAAGAAAATAATTGGAATATTGGTCGTTGGTTATGCGAAGGTTTTCCACATCCAGGTCCAGCTTAAAATCGCCTACAGTGAGAACATCAGGATCTTCTTCCTGGTTCACAGAACGCAGCCATAGATTCTCAAATTTCAGCACTCCAGTACTTTCGATAGTACTTCCGCTGCTGTTCTGCAACCATGTAAGCTCCGGGACAGTTACATAAACTTTCGTGACTCCATAATCCCGGAAGATGTTACAGGAATTGTTGTTTTTAATACTCAGCCTTCCATTTTCCACCTCAACAGAAACTTCATCCCGCAAATTCTCCCCGGTTTCAACTATTACTTTTTGCTGCTCCCCCTGCTCGATATATAATTTCACCCGTTCATAAACAATAACTTCATCAAAAACAGGCAGCTCCATTTCATCTTTAACAATATCGCCGGCACTTGTAAAACAGGTCCCCGCCTCTTCAGGAGAACAACCTATATAGAGAATGCTAAAAAATAATATGTACAGTTTTTTCTTCATTAATACATTTCCAGATCAGTCACTTTCATTTAATTACTGTAAATCATTGCTGTCCTGAAGAAAATTTTAAATTAAATTTTTCGTTCAGCACCTAAATTTTAGAAACTCGCCATTCTAATTCAACTAAAGAAAGAAAAAGAACAGGCTCAAAGAGTCTAAAATTTTACGGTGCTTTCACTTCAAATTTCACGATAAACTTTCGATAGGCCGGAGAAAATTAAAATAAACCCAAGAGTTTCAAAAAATTTACGATGCCATTCACTCTAAAATTTTCTTTTTAAATACCTGTTACAGGTTTTCATAATCTGTATCCTAAAGTGAATTCCACAGCTTCGGCATTGGCACCATGGGAACGCACCGTGGCCGAAACCCACCAGTCCTTATTTATTTTTCTTCCCAGGCCGATGCGGTTATACAACTGGTCTACATACTCGGTGTAAGGATAATACACATAGTACCCCAGCTGGGTAATCACCGAAAGTTTATTAAAATTCAGCTGATGCCCCACAAAAACACCTATGCGGTTAGCGTCTTCATCTCCCCTGGTATGGCCGGCAGGAAAAGCGACCGACTGATATTTTATATATTCCTCGAGGGCTTTGGAATAAAAAAATTCTGCGCCGGCCTGCAGCGTACTTTTCGCGTTTAAAACCTTATCGGCAAAAACCGTGGGGGTAAAAAATAAATAATGTGCAGAGCCGATGATGCCCATGGTATTTACCCCGCCCCGCAGCGCGAAATTAAGGTGCACAGGCTCGCTGTGTTCCATATCGCCGGGCTGCTTTGCGATATATGCGGGAATTTCTTCATAGTCCAGCGTATAATTCATCCCCACATTAAAAGTAAAGGTGTTGGTGCTGGAATTGGGAGATTTAAAATCGGCATTGGAATAATGAAGCAATCCCACCCCTGCCTGAATTCCGAAGCCATTAAAAAGATTTTCCCTGCGATAGTTCCCCATCAGGTAAGTGGAGCTTAAAATTCGGGAACCATAGGCATTGTTCTGGTAATTATTATCGGCATCGTAAGGATTGGAAGCATAAGCCAGGCCCTGCCCCACGCGCAGCATGAGGTTTCGGTTTAAAAAATAAAAGTTCAGGTGAGCATAAAGGCCGTAATTCTGTCCTAAATGTTTATTCTTTAAATCCTGATAGGTAAAGGAATAGCCAACATCAGGATAATTGTACCGGCGTTCCCACTCCTTATACCCAAAGGTTTTTTTCTGAAAACTTAAAATCAAGCCGTTAGGATGGCCGGTAATAAGATGCGCGATATCGGGGCTATGTCTAATAATACTGCCATAGAAGTAACTGGTCTCCAGGGTATAAATTTCCGGACTTTTCTGCTGGGCATTTAAAATGCCGCAGCAAAAAACAAGCAGGTACAGGGCAAATCTACTCATGCCCGCAAAGCTAAGGTTTTTAAGCAGAAGTTCTTCCGCGCACACTTCTAAAAAACCGCCTGGGCGATTTGCTGAATATTGGAACTTTTGCCCATAGAATAATAATGCAGCACCGGCACGCCAGCATCCATTAATTCTTTAGACTGGCTTATACACCAATCGACTCCCACCTGCCGTACCTCGGCATTGGTTTTGCATTTTTCCACTTCTAAAATCAGGTCTTCCGGAAGGTCTATCCTAAAAACCTGCGGGAGCAATTGCAAATGCCGTTTGGTGGCAATAGGCTTTATGCCCGGGATGATGGGCACGTTAATCCCCGCTTCCCTGGCATCTTCCACAAACTGGAAGAACTTGGAATTATCAAAAAACATCTGGGTCACGATATAATGGGCTCCCCTATCTACCTTTTCCTTTAACCTCCTCATATCCGATTTTAAAGAAGGGGCTTCCAGGTGTTTTTCAGGATAGCCGGCCACTCCCACGCAAAAATCAGATTTATGGTCGGCTTCAATAACATCATGCAAATATTTGCCGTTGTTGAGGTTCTGGATTTGCTCCACCAGGTCGCAGGCATAGTTGTGCCCGCCTTCCGAAGGTTCAAAATATTTCTGGTGGCTCATGGCGTCTCCCCGCAGGGCCATCACATTTTCGATGCCCAGGTAATGGCAATCCACCAGCAAATATTCGGTTTCCTGCTTGGTAAAGCCGCCGCAAAGCACATGTGGCACGGTGTCTACATTGTATTTATGCTTTATGGCCGCACAAATCCCCACCGTCCCAGGGCGCATGCGGGTAATCTGCCTGTCCAGCAGGCCCTCCCTTTCTACATAAACATATTCCTCGCGGGAGGTGGTCACATCTATAAAAGGAGGTTTAAACTCCATCAGGGGGTCTATATTATCATACAATTCCTGGATGTTTTTCCCCTTTTTGGGTGGAATAATCTCAAAGGAAAACAGGGTTTTCCCATTCGCGTTCTTGATGTGTTCTGTAACTTTCATGTAAACCTATAATTCTTCTAATGGCGTTGCCTTACAGGCCCGGGCTTTCCGCTTTATCTTTTTCCCGCCCTACGCTTCGCTGCGTGCCGGTAAAAAGGATGCCGCTGCAATCCCTAACGCATTTTTAGCTGTAAGCTTTTAGCCATGAGCTCTAAGCCTAAATTTTCTACTAATCCTAATTCAAAATATTTATAACGCTGAATTTATTTCAGCCTTTCTAACATTCTAAAACAAGCCCGCCTGACAGTAGGCAGGTTTGGAATGTCAAATTATTTTTTATCCAGTCCCACTTCTTTCTCCCAGACCTGCAAGGTTTTAAAAACCTTGCAGGTCTCACTGAATTTTCCTTCCAGACCCCACAGGTTTTTGAAACCTGTGCGGTCTAATCTAACTACTCACTACTAATCCGCAATATTCGGGTTCAGCCATTTTTCCGCTTTTTTCAGGCTGATGCCTTTTCTTTCGGCAAAATCCTGTACCTGGTCTTCTTTTATTTTCCCAAGACCAAAATATCTGGCTTCGGGATTGGCAAAATAATAGCCACTAACACTCGCCGCAGGCCACATGGCAAGGCTTTCGGTTAACTTTACACCAATTCTCTCTTCTACTTTCAAAAGTTCCCAGATGCTGATTTTCTCCAAATGATCGGGACAGGCAGGATAACCCGGCGCCGGACGAATACCTTTATATTCTTCTTTAATTAAGGCCTCATTGCTCAAATTCTCTTCTGAAGCATAGCCCCAGTCTTCCTTTCTCACTTTTTCATGCAAATATTCCGCAAAAGCTTCCGCTAAACGATCGGCCAGCGCCTTGATCATAATGGAATTATAATCGTCGTGGTTTTTTTCATATTCCGCAGCGATTTCCGCCGTTCCAAAACCGGTGCTCACACAGAAAAAGCCCAAATAATCCTGGATCCCGCTTTCCTTTGGCGCGATAAAATCGGCCAGGGCGAAATTTGGCTTTTCCCCATGCTTTTTTAGCTGTTGCCTAAGCGTCCTGAAAAGCTTTGTCTTTTCTTCAGAACCTTCATGATAGCTTACTTCTATATCGTCGTCATTAACAGAATTGGCTTCAAAAAGGCCAAAAATCGCCTTTGCTTTAAGCAGCCTGTTGTTCAGGATCCTTTTCAGCAGCTGCTGCGCGTCTTCAAATAAGGTTTTTGCCTGCTCCCCTACTTTATCATCTTTAAGAATATCAGGATAGCGGCCGTGCAAATCCCAGCTCCTGAAAAACGGCGACCAGTCGATATATTTTTCCAGTTTGCTTAGGTCAAATTCTTCAATTACCTGCACCCCGGGTTTATTCGGCTTAAAAATGGAAGTTTTTTCCCAGTCAATTTTGTACTTATTTCTACGTGCTTCCGAAAGCTTCAGGAAACTTTTAACCTTGCTTCGCTTCTTAAAATTTGCCCGGAATTTGTCATATTCCGCCTTCAGGTCGCTTTTGTATTTCTCGCGGGTGCTTTCCTTCAGCAAATCGCCCACCACGGTAACCGCGCGGGAGGCATCGTTTACATGGGCCACGGCATGGTGATACTGCGGGTCTATCTTTACCGCAGTATGCGCTTTTGAAGTGGTGGCGCCGCCAATAAGCAACGGAACTTCAAAATTCTGCCGCTGCATTTCCTTGGCAAGAAAAACCATTTCGTCCAGCGATGGCGTGATCAATCCGCTTAGGCCTATGGCGTCAACATTTTCAGCCTTTGCGGTCTCTATAATTTTTTCGGGGGGCACCATTACTCCCAAATCTATAATTTCATAATTATTGCAGCCCAGTACAACGCTCACTATATTTTTACCAATATCGTGCACATCGCCTTTTACCGTGGCCATAAGCACTTTTCCTGCCCCCCCCGCCCCCGATGGGGGTGCTTTTTTTAATTCTCGCAGAATTTTCTTCTGTACTTTTTCAATATCTGTCAAAACCTCCTCATTGGTGATCCTGAGAACCCGGAAACCATACTCCTTCAGCCACTCTGTCCGCTCCTGATCACTTTTTTTATGCTCCGGATGCTGATGAATCAAGCCATCAACCTCAACAATTAAATGCTCCTTGAGGCAAACAAAATCTGCTATATAGCTACCAATAATATGCTGACGCCGGAATTTATAGCCTTCAAGTTTTTTATTGCTTAGAGCCTCCCATAGCACCCGTTCTGCTTTAGTTGATTTCTCGTAGCGCATGTTTCGGGCAAACTCTTTCATCCTACCATAAAGCGCCGGCTCTGCAGTGCGCCAGTATTGCTCCCCCTTTGGGGGTTGGGGGGCTTGATTCTTTCTTTCCTCTTCAATATAAGGTAAAAGGTAAGCCACGGCTTTTTTCATTACCCTGGCCGATTTCACCACCTGAGGCAGGAACATTTTTCCGCTTCCAAAGAGGTCGCCCACCACATTCATCCCAATCATCAGGTTTCCTTCAATTACCTCAATTGGTTTATCTGCCTCCAGGCGCGCCGCTTCAACATCTTCAATAATGTACGCATCAATTCCCTTAACAAGGGCATGGGTAATCCTGTCCTGCAGGGGTTTTTCCCTCCAGGAAAGATCTACTTTGCTTTCTTTGGTGGTGCCCACAACGGTTTCCGCAAAAGAAAGCAGGCGTTCGGTAGCATCGTCCCGCCTGTCCAGAATCACGTCTTCCACATGCTCCAGCAGGTCTTTGGGGATGTTATCATAAACTTCCAGCATGGCGGGGTTTACAATTCCAATGTTCATCCCGGCCTTTATGGCATGGTAAAGAAAAACGGAATGCATGGCTTCGCGCACGGGATTATTTCCGCGGAAAGAGAAGGAAACATTGCTCACCCCACCGCTTACACTGCAATGTGGTAGATTTTTCTTTACCCAGCGTGTGCCTTCAATAAAATCTATGGCGTTCCTGCGATGCTCGTCCATTCCCGTTCCCACCGGGAAAATATTAAGGTCAAAAATGATATCTTCAGGAGGAAATTTTATTTTGTTCACCAGTAGATCGTAAGAACGTTTGGCTATTTCTATCCTGCGCTCATAATTATCGGCCTGCCCCACCTCATCAAAAGCCATCACGATCACGGCGGCACCATACCGTTTTATCTTCCTGGCATGATCTAGAAATTCTTCTTCTCCTTCTTTTAAACTGATGGAATTCACCACGCATTTCCCCTGCACCACCTGAAGGCCGGCTTCGATAATTTCCCATTTTGAGCTGTCTATCATAATAGGAACCCGGGCAATGTCGGGTTCGGCCACAAGCAGGTTAAGAAATTTCACCATGGCTTCCCTGCCTTCAATTAGGCCATCGTCCATGTTCACATCTATTATCTGCGCACCACCATCTACCTGTTCCCGGGCAACATCCAGTGCCTCATCAAATTTTTCTTCCTTAATAAGCCGAAGAAATTTACGGGAACCCGCTACATTCGTCCTTTCCCCCACATTCACAAAATTGCTTTCAGGAGTGATCACCAATGGCTCGAGGCCGGAAAGTTTTAAGGGACGAATAGCCTTTTCCAATCGGGAGGAGTCTTTTTCTTTTATTTCTTCTGAATTAATTTCTTCTAACATAAATATCAGATGCTTTCCGGTTGAAGATTAATTGGCAGCGGCCTTGGCTGGTAATTTTTGGCAATTTCAGCAATGGCTTTTATATGTGCGGGAGTTGTTCCGCAGCAGCCGCCAATGATATTTACCAGCCCTTTTTCAAGGTATTCCTTTATTTGCGACGCCATTTCCTGGTCGTCCTGATCGTATTCCCCAAAAGCATTGGGGAGACCCGCGTTGGGATAAGCCGAAACTCCAGATGTGGCATAGCGGTTAAGCACTTCCAGGTGCGGCGTAAGCTGTTTGGCACCAAGGGCACAATTAAACCCGATGCTTAACAGCGGAATATGAGAAACCGAAATTAAAAATGCTTCGGCTGTCTGGCCGCTAAGGGTTCTTCCAGAAGCATCGGTTATCGTTCCGCTCACCATGATAGGAATATCAATATTCAGCTCTTCCTTCAATTCATCTATAGCGAACAAGGCGGCTTTCGCGTTGAGGGTGTCAAAAACGGTTTCCACGAGTAAAACATCTACCCCGCCTTCGATTAATGCTTTTGCCTGTTGCTGATAAGCAACTTTAAGTTCTTCAAAAGAAATCGCGCGGTAGCCGGGATCGTTCACATCTGGCGACATACTGGCGGTTTTGTTGGTAGGCCCCATAGCACCGGCCACAAAACGGGGTTTATCAGGATTTTCAGCAGTAAGTTCTTGCGCTACCTGTTTTGCGATTTTAGCCGACTCATAATTAAGCTCATACACCAGCTTTTCCATCTTATAATCGGCCATGGCAATAGTTGTTCCCGAGAAAGTATTGGTTTCCACAATATCGGCCCCGGCAAGAAAATATTTACGGTGAATTTCAGCAATGGCTTCGGGCTGGGTAATAGACAACAAATCGTTATTTCCCTGCAGGGCTACGGGCCAGTCTCTAAAACGTTCTCCACGGAAGTCTTCTTCAGAAAATTTATATTCCTGAAGCATGGTGCCCATCGCACCATCAAGAACCAGTATTTTTTGAGAAAGAATTTCTTCTATTTTTGACATTTTTGTTATTCTGAATCATTATCAAAAAAAGAAGATGGAAAGCATTCTTTTGTTATCTATCCCCGGAAGAAATCCGAAGTAGAAGGTAGCACCTTCTCCCATTACAGGAGGGTTGCTAAGGTTTCACCGGGTCTATTCCCTCAACCTTTCTTGATAACGAGATTATTTAATGAACTTATATTAGCAAATATAGGTTTAAGCCCTGAAATTGCAAGGGATTTAATTAAAAATTAAGTGAATAAGGAAAAGGCTTAAAGAGGAACTAAAACTCTCTCTTTCCTCTTTAACTCATTGTCTCTTTAACTTTACTGCAACAGTTTCCCATTCAGGTTCACTTCATAAGTAATTTCAGCAGCTTTTTCCAGCATTTTCGCCACGGAACAGTATTTCTCCATAGACAGTGCTACAGCGCGCAATGCCTTGGCATCGGGCACTTCCCCTTTCAGGATAAAATTTAAATGGATCTTTTTAAAGACATTGAGAACAGCGCCATCTTCACGAAAACCTTCCACTTCCACCTGCAGGTCTTCCAGTTCCAGGTGCTGCTTCTTTAAAATCATCACCACGTCTATACTGCTGCAACCGGAAATTCCTCTTAAAATTAAATCCATAGGGCTCGATCCCTGCGGATTTTCTTCAGATTTGTTATCTAAATGAACTACGTCTCCACGTTCATTCTTGGTTTCAAAATGATACGCGTCGTTTAATCGGGTGAGGAATACTTTCATTTAATTATAAATTTTAAGCAAAGGTAGAAAAATCAGCATCAACTAAAATTATGCTGCACAAAAGAATGAGGTTTTATCCTTCCGTCACTTCTTCGAAGTGCCACTTCCCTTAAAAAAGGAAGGAGCAATTTCTTTATAGGAACAAGCGTTACCTCGAGCGCAGCCGAGAGGTGCTTTTTAAATAAAACTTCCCGACTGCGCCTGTCTGCCGCCAAGGCAGGCTCGAAATAACATATATTCAAAAAACTATGCCGAATTAGACTAATCAGCTCCCCTCCTTTTCAAGGAGGCCCGCCTGAATGACTTGTCGCTCAGGATGGCCGAAGGCCGTGGTGGTTAACCTATACTCTGAACAACTTCTTTTTTAGCTTCTTTTTTACTGCCGTCAAATCCTTCCACACCTCCAACGGTAGTATACTTAAGGATATATTTCTTATCCGGATAGATTCTCTGGTAAGCACTCTGGCACATGATGGCCGCTTCATGGAAACCAGAAAGTATTAATTTCAGTTTTCCTTTATAGGTATTAACATCGCCAATGGCGTAAACTCCCGGGATGTTGGTCTGGTAATCATAAGAATTATCGACTTTTATGGCATTTTTCTCAATTTCCAGTCCCCAGCTGCCAATAGGCCCGAGTTTTGGCGAGAGCCCGAAAAGCGGGATAAAATCGTCTACTTCCCTTAATTCTTCGCCACGGGCTTCATCTTTATGCCTAATTACCACCTGCTCCAGATTATCTTCCCCCCTAAGGCCAACAACTTCAGCATTGGTGATCATCTCTATTTTCCCAAGTTTTGCCAGTTCAGAAACCCTTTCTACCGAATCCAGCGCTCCACGAAATTCCTGCCTTCTGTGTACCAGTGCGACTTCCGCAGCAACATCAGCCAGATAAATCGCCCAGTCTAAGGCAGAATCTCCTCCTCCGGCAATTACCACTCTTTTATGACGAAATACTTCCGGATCTTTGATGAAGTAAGAAACACCTTTATCTTCATAATCTGCAATATTTTTAATAGGGGGTTTTCTTGGCTCAAAAGACCCCAGGCCACCTGCAACGGCCACTACAGGCGCATGATGCTGTGTTCCTTTATTAGTGGTTACGATAAAAGTCCCGTCTTCCTGCTTTTCTAAAGTTTCTGCACGTTCTCCTAAGGTAAAACCGGGTTCAAAAGGTTTAATTTGCTCCATCAGATTATCTACCAGATCGCCGGCTTTAATTTCCGGAAAGGCCGGAATATCATAAATAGGCTTTTTAGGATAGATCTCTGAGCACTGGCCTCCCGGCTGTGGCAAAGCATCTATCAGGTGCGTTTTTAATTTTAACAATCCCGCTTCAAAAACGGTGAACAATCCGGTTGGTCCTGCTCCTATTATCAGGATATCTGTTTTAATCATTTTGCTCTTTCTTTACTGTTAAGGATTCGGTTATATTATTCATTTGCTCCACTTTAGCTTCAAAATCGCCTTTAATGGATTTCCGATATTCATTTAAATTTTCAACCATTCGGTTTACATCTTCAGGAATTACTTCCTCAAAAAACTGTCGCAGCCTTTTTGCCGTGGTAGGCGATTTTCCATTGGTGGAAATGGCAATTTTCACATGCCCTTTATTTACAATTCCGCCCATATAAAAATCACACAACTCCGGCGTATCGGCAATGTTTGCGAGCAAATACCGTTTTTTTGCATGCCGGTAAACCCGCTTATTCAGCTTTGAATCATTAGTGGCGGCAATCACGAAATGCTTTTTCTTTAAATATTTCCTTTTGTACCTGCCTTTTGTCAATTTTGCACCGTGCTTTTTAGCCAGCTCTTCAGTCTCTGGCAGAAACCACTTCGCAACCACTTCTACATTAGCATTCGGACTGGATTTGAACAGAAAATGCAGTTTTTCATGCCCCACATTTCCGCCGCCAACAACCAGGATATTCAGTTTGTTGACTTTCAGAAAAACGGGGTATAATTCATTTCTTTCTTCCATAGCCTCCTAGCCCCCGATGGGGGAATTTATCAATTTTGTTTCTTCAATCGCATTTCCCAGAACTGCCTTTAATTCATTTCTTTCCTTTACCACCTCGCCAATAACGATAATTGCCGGTGCGGTTAATTGTTTCTCAGCAACTACTTTTTCAATGGTTTTTATGGTACCAAAGCCCGATTTTTCATTTAGCGTGGTTCCATTCTGAATTACGCCAACAGGAACATCTTCTTTCCCAAAGCGACTGAAAATTTCCACAATTTCAGCCAGCTTTCCCATTCCCATCAAAATCACAACCGTTGCGGTAGATTGTGCCGCCAGCCGAACATCATCAGATAATTTACGCTGAGTTGTGGTGCCGGTAATTACCCAGAAACTTTCTGATGTTCCCCTTTGCGTTAGCGGAATCCCAACATTCGCGGGAACAGCAATAGATGAAGTGATTCCTGAAACTACCGCAGTTTCGAGTCCGTTTTTCCTGGCGTAGTCGATTTCTTCGGAACCTCTTCCGAAGATGAACGGATCGCCTCCCTTCAGCCTTACTACATGGCCTCTTTCCAGCGCATATTTTACGATAAGTTCGTTTATCTCTTCCTGTGAATAACGATGCTTGTCCTTTCGTTTCCCCACAAATATATGCTCGGCCTGGGGCGCGTATTCCAGCAATTCCCGGTTGATAAGCGCGTCGTAAAGCACCACCTGCGCCGACTCTAAAGTCCTTACAGCTTTAATGGTAATTAATTCCGGGTCTCCCGGGCCTGCGCCTACTACTGTTAATCTTGGTGAATTAAGCATGCTGCACCTCCTTTGTTCTATAAGCGTCCACCCTTTTCAGGAACAAATGCGCGTCTTCAAGATATTTTTTTGCGAAAGCCTCTGTAGGTTCGTTTTCATTCATCTGGTAAGCGAATTCCTTAAAAGAAGTAGATAATTCAATTTTTCCGGTATCTACAAACAGCTCGTCGAACTGGGAAATGATTCCCGCCTGCGTATTGGTTTTTACATCGTCGGCCAGTAAAAGCGCCTTAGCCGAATTTACAATAGAAGTGTAGGAATGGTAAATACTATCTGCCCAGTCTTTTCGCTCCAGCGCGCTTTTGGCATTATCTATTTTCTCCTCACTTTCAAATAACAGGGTTGCGATAAGATCTATTACCACGCCGGCACATTCGCCAACACCAACTGCCTTTATGTATGGCTTTTCATGGCCCCAGTCCACAAAATCATTTTCAGTGAGATTGGAAGTATCAGCAAGATCCTTCAGCAAATCATAGAAATAAGTTTTGCCCTGGCGATCATAATATTCGGCATATTTTTCTTCTGCTTCTGAATTGGCTTCAAAATCGTTCAGCAAAAGCCTTAGTGCTTCTGGGCCCCTTTTACTTGGTACTTTTACTACCTTATCTGCAAACCGGCCGTTACCGTCTCCTAAAGTTCCGCCCCCAAGTAGTACCTGCAAGGCCGGCGCTACGGTTTTACCAACTTTTACAGACATTCCCTGGAAGCCTATTTCAGCCATATTATGCTGGCCGCAGGCATTCATACATCCGCTTATCTTGATCGTGATGTCACGGCCATTCACAAATTGCGGGTATTCTTCCTTTAAAACATCTTCCAGCACATCGGCAATTCCTGTACTGCTGGCGATACCGAGATTACAGGTATCTGTCCCCGGGCAGGCGGTAATATCTACGGTTTTGTTATAACCGGTTTCGGCATAGCCCAGTTTTTTTAATTCTGAATAGAAAAACGGCAGAAACTCTTCCCTTACATGGCGAATTAGAATATCCTGTCTAAGAGTTAACCTTATTTCGTTGCCTGCATATTTTTTTATGAGATCGGCTAGTTTTCTCGCCCCTCCCGTATAAAAATCGCCTAGCGGAACACGGATTCCCACTGCAAACAAACCTTCCTGCTTTTGCGCAGAAACATTAGTATTTTTCCAGGATTCAAAATCTTTCTGGTCCTCAATTTCTACTGAAGGCACTTCAATATCCTGAAGTGGCGGCGCAGCTTCAAATTTTTCTATTTCAAATTTTGGCTGTTTTTGGGAAAGGGCAGTTTTTTGCTCTTCCACCAGTTCCATAAAAGCTTCTTTTCCAATATCCTTAATAAGGAATTTCATCCTGGCCTTTAACCTTTTGGCCCGTTCACCGTAACGGTCAAAAACCCGAAGCACTCCTTCAATAAGCGGGATGATCTCTTCGGCGGGAAGAAAATCATAAAGCTCATCGGCATGCCGTGGCTGAGAACCCAGACCGCCACCAAGCATAACTTTAAACCCGCGTTTGCCATCCTTCAGCTTCGCAATAAACCCAAGATCGTGGATATAACTCAAGGCAGTATCTTCTTCAGAATTTGAAAAAGACATTTTAAATTTACGCCCCATTTCCTGGCAGATAGGGTTCCGCAGAAAAAACTGGAAAGCGGCATGCGCATAAGGAGACACATCAAAAGCTTCTTTTGGGTCTATCCCGGCAGTGGGGGAAGCTGTAATATTCCTTACAGTATTCCCGCAGGCCTCACGCAGGGTGATATCATCTCTTTCCAGCTGCGCCCAAAGCTCTGGTGTGCGGTCCAGGCTTACGTAATGGATCTGGATATCCTGGCGGGTGGTAATATGCAGCCTTCCGCGGGAATATTCATCAGAAACATCTGCAATACGGTGCAACTGTTCAGAAGTAACTTTACCAAACGGCAGTTTTATGCGAACCATTTGCACGCCCGCCTGTCTCTGGCCGTAAACCCCACGGGCAAGGCGCAGACTCCTGAATTTCTCTTCATCGGCTTTTCCCTCGCGGAAGAGCCTTATCTTCTTCTCTAAATCTATGATGTCTTTCTCAACAACAGGATTCTCGATTTCGGTTCTAAAACTTTGCATGGTGAATAAGTATTTAATTTTGTTGCCTGTAAAACAGGTATTTAATAAAAAAGGTCCTTTTTAGTTTTTGCACTTAAAAGAACCTTTTATAAAATCGTTTTTATAAAACAGCTTCTTAAGTGCTGGCTTTGCAGCGCATGCACATGTACATTGATGATGATTTCTTCATAATATCCATAATCCAGTCTTACCTAATAAAGCCTACTCCCGCGGTGGTATTGGTTTGAGTGTCAATCAGAATAAACCTTCCGTTGGCTTTGTTTTCTTCAAAATTATCGGCAAAAATAGGCTTGCTTAATTTAATTGAAACCTGCCCTATTTCGTTGAGGCCAAGAGAAGAGGCTTCACTTATCCCACCGAAATTTGTGGAAATATGCCCTTCAATTTTATCAATTTTCGCCAGGATCCCGTTGGTATTATGCTGAAGCACATACTTGGTGCCCGGCACCAGGGGTTTCCCGTCCATCCAGCAAACGGTGGCATTAAGCGATTTTGCCTGTTGAGGGACTTCTGAAGATTTCACCAGCGTATTCCCTCGAGCCACATTAATATCATCTTCCAGGGTTATGGTTACGGAACTGCCCGCGGGCGCCTCCTGGAATTTTTTATCGAAAAAGAAAATTTCCTTTATTTTGGAAGTGGTAAGAGAAGGAAGTACGGTAACCTCATCTCCTACTTTCAGGCTATTTCCGCTGATCTTCCCGGCATACCCTCTAAAATCGTGATAATCTTCCGTCTTTGGGCGAATTACCGTTTGCACCGCAAAACGGGCCTGCGCTTCTTCCTGAAAATCTTCAGCTTTTATGTTTTCAAGATGTTCCAGCACAGTGTCTCCGTTGTACCAGGACATTGCGGTAGATTTTTCAGCAATATTCTCTCCCCAAAGCGCGCTTACCGGGATAAAGGTTAATTTCTGTTCTTTAAAATCGCTTTTTTCCTGCAGCTTCCTGAAATCATCAACAATTTCATTAAAAACATCTTCAGAATAATTTACAAGGTCCATTTTATTCACCGCCACAATCACTTCTTTTACACGAAGCAGGTTGTTGATGAAAAAATGCCTGTAAGTCTGCTCTATCACCCCTTTACGCGCATCGATAAGGATAATTGAAGCCTGCGAAGTGGAAGCGCCGGTCACCATATTCCTGGTATACTCCACATGCCCGGGAGTATCGGCAATAATGTAACTTTTTTTCTTGGTGGAAAAATAGATATGCGCCACATCTATAGTTATACCCTGCTCGCGCTCTGCCACCAAACCATCTGTAGCCAGGGAGAAATCAAGATAATCAAGGCCTTTCTTGCGGCTGCTCCTGTCTATAGCCTCAATCTTATCTGAGGTAAGGGATTGCGTATCGTAAAGCAGTCTTCCAATAAGAGTACTTTTTCCATCGTCTACACTACCAGCTGTTGCTATTTTTAAAACTTCCATGGCCTCTCCCCCTGCCCTCTCCGAAGGAGAGGGAGCATTTTGGGCTTTATTATTAGTTGATAATTTCATTTTTAAAATGTCTATCGTTTATACACGTTTAAAACCTTCCTTAGTGGTTTTAGAAATAGCCTTGTTGTTTCCTGGTTTCCATTGCCGCTTCGGACCGCTTATCATCTATTCTCGCGCCTCGCTCGGAAATTGAAGATTCCCTGATTTCAGCAATGATTTTCTGAATGGTATCGGCCTTAGATTCTACCGCGGCGGTACAGGTAATATCTCCCACGGTTCTGAAACGCACGCTGCGGGTTTCGGTAATTTCATCATCCTCCTTATACACATATTCTGAAGCTGTCCAGATAAGGCCGTCCCGTTCAAAAATCTCCCTTTCGTGGGCAAAATAAATAGAAGGAATTTCTATTTTTTCCTGGTCTATATAATTCCACACATCAAGCTCGGTCCAGTTTGAAATAGGAAATACCCTCACATTCTGGCCAATATCAATTCTCCCGTTAAGCATATCGAATACCTCGGGGCGCTGATTTTTCTCATCCCATTCGCCAAAATCATTTCTTACTGAAAATATCCTTTCTTTGGCCCTGGCTTTTTCCTCATCTCTTCTGGCCCCGCCAATGCAGGCATCGAATTTAAACTCTTCGATGGCATCCAGAAGCGTGTTGGTTTGAAGGGAATTACGGCTGGAATATTTGCCGGTTTCCTCTACAGCTTTTCCATTGTCTATATCGTCCTGTACTTTTCGTACAATTAACTGAAGCCCCAGCTCTTCCACGAGCCTGTCCCTGAATTCTATAGTTTCGGGAAAATTATGGCCGGTATCGATATGAAGTAAGGGGAAAGGAATTTTTGCGGGATAAAATGCCTTTTGCGCCAGCCGAACAAGGGTTATGGAATCTTTCCCTCCGGAAAAGAGCAACACCGGGTTTTCGAACTGGGCCACCACCTCTCTAAAGATGTAAATAGCTTCGCTTTCTAAGGTATTTTGATTTAAAATTGGGTTCATTATATATTCTTTTTAAGCGTGCAGTCCACACTCTCTGTTGGCTAAAACTTTTGTCGGGTCAAAATACTTAAATTCATTTGGCAAACCATGCTCTTCCAGGTAAACATCCAGCTTCTCGTCACTCCAATGGTAAAAGGGGCTCACTTTTAAAACACCGTCTTTACTATAACTAAGAATTTCTATGCTGTCCCTGAAGGAGGTCTGGCCTTTCCTTAGATTCGTAAACCACACATCGGGCTGCTGCTGCTTCATTGCCCGCTGAAAAGGCTCCAGTTTCACCTGGCGGGTAAATTCTTCATGTTTCGGGCTGTCCACCTGCGGAATACCTCCAAAAAGGGCGTCCCGGTAGGCTGCGGTTTGCTTTGGGGTGTACAATTTCACATTCAGCCCCAACAGGTCTATAACTTCTTTGGCGTGACGGTAAGTTTGTGGCGTATTGTAGCCGGTATCACACCAGATAACCTTTACAGCAGGGTCTATTTTTACGCAGGCATGCAGAATAGCGGCTTCGTACGGCCTGAAATTAGTAGTAACAACAGGTTTTTCAGCATTGGACATAATCCACTGCACGATCTCAGCAGGAGTGATTCCCTTCAACTGCTGGTTTAAGATTTTAAGTTCTTTTTCGCTATACCTTTTCATAACTATTCCTTTCCAAAGTTTATCATATTCCAAAGCCGCTCGTGCCCAAAATAAAGTATCATTTTTGTTACCAGTTCTACCGAACCTATTGCCAGAGCCGTTTCTATTTGTCCCGTAAGTATCCAGGAGATGGCCACCGTATCCATTGTTCCTACTATTCTCCAGCTTATAGTCTTGGCTATACTGCGCAGAGGCTTTTCTGATGTCTTATCTTTTTTATAGCTCTTTTTTTCTTTAGATTTTTCCAGGAACATAAGCATGGTCATTCACATTAATCTAATACCCTATCGGGCTAGTAGGTTATTAAGCAAAAATAACTTTCATTTTTCATTACACCAATTAATCGCTGCTTAATTTATACTTTTTAACATTAAATTCTTATTCCTGCTCCTTTACAGCCAAATCTGCCAAAGTATTCTCTCCCAATACCTTCAGGGTACTGTCCCTAACCTGGATCATCAATGAGTGTACCGAGCAGGTTTCCTCACTTGGGCAGTCGTCACACTTTTCATAATAATTAAGGCTAACGCAGGGCACCATCGCAATTGGCCCTTCCAAAACCCTGATTACTGCAGTCATCTTGATTTCTTCAGGTTCCTTGATAAGATAGTAGCCACCGCCTTTGCCTTTTTTTGCGCCAAGGAAGCCCGATTTTCGTAATTCCAGCAGAATACTTTCAAGAAATTTCTGCGAAATGTTCTCACTCCTGGCAATTTCTGAAGTCTGTACCGGCTTCTTTCCTGGCTGTTTCGCAATAAATGCAAGAGCTTTGATCCCGTATTTTGTCTTTTTTGACAGCATAGCGCGAAGATAGCCAAATTTTAAAATTTAAAGTTTCAAGTGTCGAGTTCTGAGTTTTCATGGATTTATTGCTCTTGCTTCCTGTCTCCTGATCCTGACTTTTCTTATTAACTTTTAAACTTTATAACTTTCAACTTCCCAGCACTCCTTCCGGCCTTAGGCGACCTCCCCTTTGAAAATGAAGGAGCATCGTTTTACAAAAAAAGTGATGGCATTCTTCACTCCTAATTAAGAACTAAAAACTACACACTACCAAGTGCCTGTCTCAAATCGGCAATAATATCATCTACATGTTCAAGCCCAACCGAAATCCTAACCAAACCTTCTGAAATTCCTGCTGCCTCTAATTCTTCGGAAGATAATTTGCTATGTGTGGTTGAAGCAGGATGGGTTACAATAGTCCGTGTATCACCGAGATTTGCCGATCTGGTACATAATTCCAGTTTGTCGATAAACTTTCTGCCGGCATGCAGCCCGCCCTTAATCTGAAAACCGACAATATTCCCCCCGAGCTTCATCTGTTTTTTCGCTATTTCATATTGCGGATGTGATTTTAAAAACGGATATTTTACACTTTCTGCCTGCGGAACATCTTGCAGGAATTCTGCAACTTTCAATGCATTTTCTGAATGTTTTTCTAGCCTTACCGGAAGCGTTTCCAGACTTTTGGAAAGAACCCAGGCATTAAATGGCGAGAGTGCCGGGCCGGTATTTCTGCTGAAAAGATAAATTTCACGCACCAGATCCTCTCTTCCAACAGTCACTCCTCCAAGCACTCTTCCCTGCCCGTCAATCAATTTAGTGGCAGAGTGTATAACCAGGTCAGCTCCATATTTCATGGGATTCTGAATATATGGCGTGGCAAAGCAATTATCGATAATCAAAATCAGGTCATGTTTTTTGGCAATTTCGCCCAGATATTCCAAATCCAGAATATCCACTCCGGGATTTGTGGGCGACTCGGCAAATAATATTTTGGTTTCCGGTTTAATTAAACCTTCAATAGTCTCGGGTTCGTTTACATTAAAGTAGCTGTGCAAAATATTCCATTTTGTGAAATATTTTGTGAATAAGCCATGGGTAGAACCAAAAACAGATCTTGCAGAAACAATATGATCTCCACTATTCAGCAAGGCGGCGAATGTTGAAAATACCGCGGCCATCCCGGTGGCAAAAGCATAACCAGCCTCTGCTCCTTCCATTTTCACGATTTTCTCTACGAATTCTGAAGTATTGGGATTGGTAAAACGGCTGTAGATATTGCGTTCCTTTTCTTCCGCAAAACTGGCCCTCATATCTTCAGAATCTTCAAAAACATAACTTGAAGTGAGATATAAAGGCGTGGAATGCTCCTGAAACTGGGTTCTTTCAGTTTGAGTTCTTACGGCTATTGTTTCAAAGTTTTCCATTAAGCTATTTTTTCTGATAATTTTAAAATGTCCCCAAATACACCTCTTGCGGTTACTGCGGCACCAGCACCGGCACCCTGGATTATAATAGGCCGGTCGCCATAAGATTCGGTATAAATCTCGAAAATCGAATCGGCGCCCTTAACCTGCCCCAGGCTGCTATCTGCGGGAACAGAGGTTAAACTGACTTCCAGCTCGCCTTTGTCCTGCTGCAAATCTCCGGAAAGGTCTCCAATAAATCGCAAGACATGATTGGGTTCTTGTTGTTCTTTTATTTTTTGATAGGTTTTATCCAGTTTTTCCAGATTGGCAATAAAATCCTTTGCTTCTCCACCTCTTAAATCTTCCGGCACCAGATTTTTAATTTTCACATCTTCAAATTCGTTCTGTAAATCCAGCTCTCGTGCCAAAATTAGCAGTTTTCGGCCAACGTCATTTCCATTCAGGTCTTCACGAGGATCAGGTTCTGTAAAGCCTTTATCAATTGCATCTTTTACTACGCTGCTGAAAGGCCGGTCTTCCGAAGAAAATGTATTGAAAAGATAACTTAGGGTCCCTGAAAAGACCCCTCTTATCCTGGTAATATTTTCTCCTGAAAGATGCAAAATCCTTATAGTATCAATAAGTGGAAGGCCTGCTCCCACATTGGTTTCGTAAAGATAACGCTTCTGGTTTTTTTCCAGGTCTTCTCGTAAATTCCTGTAAAAATCCATATCGAGGGTATTTGCGATTTTATTGGAAGAAATTAGATCGAAGCCATTTTTAACCAGCTTTGGATATTGCTGAACAAAGTCTTTGCTGGCCGTATTGTCTATGGCGATAAGATTTTCCAAATGATGCAGCCGCGCGTAATCTATAATTTCTGAAACCGAAGACGCTTTTTCTGATAATTGCAACTTTTCTTTCCAGTCTTCGGAAATGCCTTCGGAATCCAATAGAAGTTTTCTGGAATTGGCAACCGCAAAAACATTCAGTTTAATTTTTTTCCTGTCTTCGATTGAAGCTGCAGAATGCAAAATCTGGTCGATTAAAGTTCCGCCAACATTTCCATGGCCAAAAATGGCAATATTGATCTTTTTATAAACTTCAAAAATTTCCCCGTGAATAACATTCAGCGCTTTATGCAGCTGCGATTTCTTCACCACAAGGCTTACGTTTTTCCCGGTAACAGTATTATTGAAAAGCAGCGGCACGATCTGGTTCCTGATGAGCGCATTATAAGGCTTATGAAACGTACTTAGATCCTGACCAACAATCGATATTACCGAAACATCATCTACCACCGAAATCTTATTGACGTCTTTGGAATAAAAATCGCTTTCAAACTCCCTTTCCAGGGCCTTTACCGCGCGATGGGCATTTTGGGCATCTACCACAAGCCCGATCCCTCTTTCCGAAGAACCCTGCGAAATGATGCTCACGCTAATTCCGCTATCTCCAAGGGCCCGAAAAATCCTTGCATCGATACCAGATTTTCCTAAAAGTCCGCGGCCTTCCAGGTTCAGCAGGGAATTATGTTCAAGAACCGATAACGACCTGATGCCTTCCTTTGTAGGCTTGGCGGTAATTAAAGTTCCCTGGTTATCATTATTGAAGGTATTTAAAATCCGCAGCGGAATATTCTTCTCTATTAAAGGAATAATGGTTTTAGCATGCAGGATGGTCGCCCCGAAATTGGCCAATTCGTTTGCTTCACTATAAGAAAGCTCCTCAATACGCTGCGCACTTCGAACCAGGTCGGGATTGGCCGTGAAAATTCCATCTACGTGAGTGTAATTCTGCAGCTCTTCCGCATCCAGATAATTGGCTATAAGCGCCGCGGTATAATTGCTGCCGTTTCTACCTAGGGTAGTGGTTTCGCCACCTGGTGTTGCCCCAATGTAACCGGTAATAATATTTACCGTCTGCCCGTTATGCTGTTCAAAATGCTTCAGAAAATATTCTTTGGAAACTGCTTCGATGGGCTGGGCACTGCCGTATTTATCGTCAGTCTTTAAAAGCTTGCGGGAATCGGTGAAATTTGCCTGATGGCCTCGTTGCTTCAGGATTTCAGTTATAAATTTAGCCGATAATATTTCTCCCTGCGCAAGTAGGTGATCTTTCACCTTTAGGCTGTAATCACCCAGCAAACGCACACCTTCCAGAAGGTTTTCGATATTTTTAAATTCTTCGGAAAAATCTAAGGCATCATAGCCACCAGTTTGATATTTCTTGAATTTATTAAAAGCATTCGTATAATCCTGGTTGGAAGCAGCCATTTCCAGCAGTTCTTCAAGTTGATCGGTTGTTTTTCCCCTGGCGGAAACCACCACGCCTATGCGCTCCTGTTTTTTAATTTTATCTTCAATAATATCGAGTACCGCTTTGATACCATTGCCATTGGACAACGATTTACCGCCGAATTTTACAATTTTAAGCTTACTTCCCTGCTGAAAAATCCCGGAAATGATCTGCTCCACCTGCCTGGCTTCAATTAAAAAAGCGTCATGGCCGTGAACAGAATGGATCTCGCTGTAGGTAACCTTATTGCTGCTTTGCGCGAGCTGCCGATGCGTTTCCCTGTTTTCTTCCGCAGTAAAAAAAAGATCGGAATCTACCCCAATAATAGAAATATTCCCTTCGATTCGCTCCAGGATTTTATCTAACTCAGGCCTGCCGCGGGAAACATCTATGGTTTTTAGAAGCTGGTTCATGAGCTTATAAGCGCCAATTTGAAAACGTTCCTGGAGCTTGTTGCCGTGATGCAGCAACCAGCTTTCAACGTTAAAAACCTGTAGCTCTTCATTGGTGCTTCGTTTAAAGCGGGATTTAAAAGATTCCGGCGTGCGGTAACACAACATCGCGTGCATCCTGGCATCGTGCACGGGATTTTTAGAATTATTCAGGAACAATTCCTGCACCTGGCAATTGGCAATAAGCCAGTCGGTAGACTTCCAGTCGGTAGCAATGGGTATTAAATTTTGGGTAATTGCAGGATTAATCGCTGCCATTTCCCATGCGATACCGCCGCCAAGCGAACCTCCAATTAAAGCGAACAATTTCTCAATTTTTAATTCTTCCAGGCCAAGAAGGAAAATCTGGGCGATATCCCGGGCTACGAAATCTTTATAATTCTCGATAATAAAGCCATCATAGCCATTACCGGGAATATTAAACGCCAGAATGGTGTATTTCCTGGTATCGATACATTTTTTCTCCCCAACAATTTCTTTCCACCAGCCATCAGCTCCCGCCACATTGGAATTTCCGGTGAGCGCGTGGTTTATCATTACCACCGGCGCAGTATTTAGCGGCTGGCCAAAGATTTCGTAAGAAAGCGGAATATCCTGAACTGTCCCTGCCGAATTTTTGAAGTTCCCTATGCGAATTTCTTCAAGCATATTTTTCTTTTTTGAGGAAGCCAGAAGGGAAAAAGGAATAATTTGGATTCTTTTTCCCTAAGCTTCCAACCAACAAATAATTAAACCGATGCCTTTTTTTCAATTTTTGAAAACGCTTCTTTTAAATCGGCTTTTAAATCTTCGAGATCTTCCAGCCCTACAGAAAGCCTGATGAGATCCTGCGTCACCCCTGCAGAAGCCTGTTGTTTTTCATCCAGCTGCTGGTGGGTGGTACTGGCTGGGTGGATGATAAGGGACTTCGTATCCCCGATATTGGCAAGCAAAGAAAAAATCTTTGTTTCATCGGCTACCACACGGGCGGCTTCGTAGCCTCCCTGCACCCCAAAGGTCACTATCCCGCTCTGGCCTTCGGGCAGGTATTTTTTTGCCAGTTTATTGTATTTGTTATCGTCCAGCCCGGGATAATTTACCCAGGTAACTTCTTCCTGTTGTTTTAACCATTTTGCCAGTTCCAGCGCGTTTTCACTATGCTGTTTAATCCTCACCTTAAGTGTTTCCAGCCCCTGAAGGATCTGGAAAGCATTAAAAGGGCTTAAGGCCGCGCCGTGGTCTCTCAAACCTTCAATCCTTAATTTCGCGATAAAAGCAGCTTCTTTAAGGGCTTCGTGATACACTAACCCATGATACCCTGGCGAAGGTTCGGTAAATTCTGGAAAATTCCCATTGGCCCAGTCAAATTTTCCGGCGTCTATCACCACTCCTCCAAGCGATGTCCCGTTGCCATTAATGTACTTGGTAAGGGAATGAATTACGATGTCTGCCCCATATTCAATAGGATTTAACAGATAAGGTGTAGCCACCGTATTATCCACAATAAAAGGAACTTTATGAGCTTTGGCTTCGGCAGAGATCGCCTCAAGATCAAGCACATCCAGTTTTGGATTTCCCAGGGACTCTACAAAAAAGGCACGGGTATTTTCCTTTGCCGCCTTTTTAAAGTTTTCGGGATTGCCGGGGTCTACAAAAGTAGTTTCGATCCCCAGCCTTGGCAGGGTTACGCTAAGCAGGTTATAAGTACCTCCGTAAAGGCTGTTAGAAGCCACGATATGATCTCCTGTTTTAAGCAAGGTAAGCAAGGTGGTGTTAATGGCGGCTGTGCCCGAGGCGGTGACCACAGCGGCAATCCCTCCTTCCAGTGCTGCTAAGCGCTGTTCCAGGATATCGTTGGTGGGATTATTGAGCCGGGTATAGATAAATCCCGGTTCTGCAAGGGAAAATAAATCGGCTGCGTGTTGTGAATTGTTGAACACGTACGAAGTGGTCTGGTAAATAGGGATGGCCCTTGTGCCGCCGTTAGCGTTTACATCGTGACCTGCGTGAAGGGCGTTGGTTGAAAATTTTGGATTACTCATGATATAAATTTTTAAATGTTGTTGTTCTTGTTATTTTTTCCGAATCCTTTCAGATCTTTTCAGGAAGCATAAAGTTCTATACAAAAAAAAGTCCCCCTGGTTAGCTATTACCAAGGGGACTTTCGAATTGAACTATATAAACTAATTTACATCCTCGAGTTTTGGCAATAGCTTTTCATGCGACGCATACACATCACCTGCATCATCATGCCGCACATTATTTTTATTGCCATCTTCATCATTGAATAGTTTTAAATATTTAATTAATCTGTAGAACTTTTTTTCAAGTTCCTGCTCTCGATATAATCGATTTTATTCTAACAAAAAAGCCGCTGCGGTGGCAGCGGCTTTTTACATTTATTTTTTCAATTTTATGCAAAAATGTGCGCTGCGGAAGGTCTCCCCATCATGCACATCATCATATTGCAAATAAACTGTTTCATTTTCTCGTTTGACTATAAAGCAAAGATAAGCACAGAAAATTTTAATATGCAAATTTATTTTTGATTTTCCTTCTATGTGCCGCATTAATGAAGAAAAAAGGCGCTTAAAATACAGCTCTTTTAACAACTGGAACATACGCCCCATAAGGCTTCCTGAGCATTAAGAGAACTATTAAAATCTTGCTAAGATATTTATAAAAAATCATGCAGGCGCTATGTGGTCCTTACCTTTACATTTCAAAATTGTTTATTCGCAAATTTTAAAAAATCACAATTATGAAAAAGGTATTTACACTGATTTTGTTTTTAAGCTTTGGAATTACCCAGGCACAATTACAGGAAGGTAACTTTATGTTAGGTGCCGACTTGGGAAATGGCCTTGTAAATCCCGCAAGTAATGGCTTGTTCGGGCTTAATGTAGGCTTGAATGACGGCGCCGGATGGGATGTTGGCATTAGTCCAAAAGCGGGTTATATGCTAACCGACAACTTTCTTCTGGGTGGAATTGTTAACCTTGGGCATTATAAGGCCAGCGAAGGCTCGGATGGAGTTTTTGTTTATGGGGTACAGGCCCTGACCCGTTATTATATTAGCCCTGGAGAAGCCGGAGTTGAAGATAGCGTGCCTGCAGGACAATTCTTTATTGAAACCAACGCGGGTATTGCCGGAAGAAATGTTTCTGGCGGAAGTACAACCAATGGTTTTGCCTTTGGATTTGGGCCAGGATATTCTTATTTCCTCACCGAGAGCATTGCGCTTGAAACGAGTTTAAAGTATAACGGACTTGCAGGCGGCGGCAATGAAGATTACCAGAATTCCCTTGGTCTTACCGTAGGCGTTCAAATTTTCCTGCCAAGATCCAACGCAGAAGACGCTGTTGAAGACTTTGACTAAGAAAATTTATTTTACCAGTTAGCTAAAAAACTTTCCCTGTACCTGTTACGGGGAAAGTTTTTTTATTTGCGCTAAGGATTGAGCGGTTGTTTGAGCTCTTTTACAGCTTTTTAACTGTAAAAAGCGAGCCGCGAAAGCCTGGCCCGAGCCCGCCTTATCACGAAACCGGGCAACATTTCCGGCGAGGGCAGCGCCCATACCTATAAAATCCCGTTAAAGCAATTTTGAATCTAAACTATTTTTATACATTTGTAAGCGATTTAATTACAGGGAAAGATTTGACTGATTGCAACCCTAACACCGGAACAGCTCCGGTTGAAAATGCTAAAGCAGTAATGTACTTCTGTAGCCCTTGCACGTCACTTCCGCCTCTGTTTAATTTAAACTAAAAAAGAAAACATGGCGTATTTATTTACTTCAGAAAGTGTTTCTGAAGGTCATCCGGACAAAATTGCAGACCAGATTAGCGATACTCTTTTAGATAATTTCCTTGCCTTTGATGAAAATTCCAAAGTTGCCTGTGAAACCCTTGTGACCACGGGACAGGTGGTTCTGGCCGGTGAAGTGCGCAGCGACACTTATCTGGATGTGCAGAACATTGCCCGGGAAGTAATTAATGATATAGGCTATACCAAAGGGGCTTATAAGTTTAGCGGCGACTCCTGCGGGGTGATTTCCCTTATACATGAACAATCCCAGGACATTTACCAGGGTGTGGACCGCGGAAAAAAAGAAGAGCAGGGTGCCGGTGACCAGGGAATGATGTTTGGCTATGCCACCAATGAGACAGAAAATTACATGCCATTGGCCCTTGATATTTCCCACAGGATCCTTATTGAACTTGCCAAATTAAGAAGAGAGGGAAAAGAGATACAGTACCTGCGACCCGATTCAAAAAGCCAGGTAACCATAGAATACAGCGATGATAATGTGCCTCAGAAAATAGTGGCCATTGTGGTTTCTACTCAGCATGACGAATTTGATGAGAATGATGAGGAAATGCTGAAGAAGATCAAAAAAGATATTATCGAGATTCTTATCCCCAGGGTGAAAGAACAGTTGCCGGAATACGTTCAGAAGCTGTTTACTGATAATATCAAATACCATATTAATCCTACCGGAAAGTTTGTAATTGGAGGCCCTCACGGAGACGCGGGCCTAACCGGTAGAAAAATTATTGTGGATACGTACGGTGGGAAAGGCGCGCATGGAGGGGGAGCTTTTTCTGGCAAAGATCCCAGTAAAGTAGACCGTTCAGCCGCCTATGCTTCACGGCATATCGCAAAGAACCTCGTAGCGGCAGGACTCTCTGACGAAATTCTGGTTCAGGTTTCCTATGCTATTGGCGTGGTGGAACCTACCTCTATTTTTGTGGACACCTACGGAAAATCGAAGGTAGATATGAGCAATGGAGAAATTGCGAAAAAGGTGGGGGAGATTTTTGATATGCGACCTTCTGCCATAGAAGAACGACTGAATCTTAGGAACCCGATTTACAGGGAAACCGCGGCTTATGGCCATATGGGAAAAGAACCACGAAAAATCACCAAGGTGTTCAGAAGTCCATATTCGGGAGAAGTAAAAAAAGAAGTGGAGCTTTTTACCTGGGAAAAGCTGGATTATGTAGATAAGATTAAGGAAGTTTTTGGGCTGGAGTAATCTTTAGCCTGGGATTGCTATAAATTAATATAAAAAACCTCACAGTACTTTGATTCCTGTGAGGTTTTTCTTTTCCTGAATAAAAAGAATTAATATTGAATCTCCACTCTCTTGCCTCCCGCATCTGCAGATTCGTAGATAGCCATTAAGATTTTCATATCGCGTACTCCCATTTCTCCTGGAACTATGGACTTCTCATTTTTCCTGAAGCTTGCTGCCTGGCTATCCATTTGCTTTACCTGCTCATAAATGTTGGGATAATCCATTTTTCCTTCACTGGTTTCTCCCTTTTTGCCTTCATAGGCATAAGCCGGGCTAAGTTTCCACCAGCCATTTTCAGCCTCGGCAGAAAGTTCATTCTGCTCTTCAGCATAACTGCTGTTGCTCTGTGCCTTCACTCCATCTTCAAACTCCAGCTCCCAGTGAATGGATTGCTCCACATCATGAAAATATAAAGGTTTTGTTACTTCCCCATACGCTGCAGTTACCGCAACGGGTGGCTTTCCCATGGTGTAAACCGCACCCTGTACGGCATATATCCCAAGATCCATCAACGGGCCGCCCCCTGCAAGTTCTTTATCCAACCGCCAGATATTCGGCTTATTGCTGGTCATATCACTGCTGTTATTCGCGGTAATACTTTTCACCTTGCCAAAAACCTGCTGCTGTCCAAACTCCATCACCCTCTTATTGAAAGGCTCAAAATGAAGACGATATCCAATTGCCAGCCGGACTCCATTTTCATTACACGCATCCAGCATCTTTTGGGCATCTTCCACATTGGTGGCCATGGGCTTTTCGCAAATCACATTTTTCTTTGCCTTTGCCGCCCTTATTACAAATTCGGGATGAATAGCATTTGGCAGAACCACGTATACGATATCTATATCATCATTATTCGCGATCTCATCAAAATTTTCATAGTTATAGACGTTCTTCTGCGGAATATCATATTTTTTTGTCCAGTCGTCTATTTTTGAAGGAGTGCCGGTAACGATCCCGGCCAGGTAACAATTTTTGGTTTCCTGCAGTGCCGGGGCAAGTTGATTTGTACTGTAGTTGCCGAGCCCCACCAAAGCTATTCCCAGTTTCTCCTTCTGTTTACGCCCGGCTCCAGCAGCCGGGGCAGACATAAAAGAAAGCATTGGAGAACCTAACATTATTCCCCCGATACCAAAGGCGCCTTTTATAAAACGCCTCCGTTGTTCTTTTTTTGGTTTGTCATTTTTCTTTTCCATTGCAATTGATTTAAATTTGAGGGGATTTATATACTTATTAAATTGTAAGCCTTCCCCCCGTAACCTGCACGGTGGAGCCCGTCATGTAACTGGAACCTTCCGAAGCCAGAAGAACATAACTTGCAGCAAGTTCAGCGGGTTGCCCGGGACGTTTCATCGGGGTACTTTTCCCAAAGCTTTTCACTTTGTCCCCGGGCATAGTAGCCGGAATTAACGGAGTCCAGATAGGTCCCGGGGCCACGCAATTTACCCTTATGCCTTTGTCTGCCATCACCTGGCCGAGATTGGCCGTTAAATTCTGGATAGCACCTTTTGTAGCTGCGTATGCCAGCAACAGGGGATTTGGCTGGTAGGCATTAATAGAGGTAGTGTTAATTATGGCACTACCCGGCTTCATATGTGGCTCTGCTGCTTTAATCAGGTAAAACATGGAATAAATATTGGTCTTAAAGGTATAATCCCATTCCTCAGCTGAAACTTCCTGCAAAGATTCCCGTGCCATCTGGTAAGCCGCATTGTTCACCAGGATATCAATCTGCCCGAATTCTTCTACAGCACGGTCCACAATTTTTTTACAATGTTCCTCCTCTCCCACATCGCCTGCCATAAGTATTGCTTTTCTTCCGGCCTCTTCCACATATTTTGCCGTCTCTTCAGCATCCTTTGTTTCTTCAAGATAAGAGATAAGGACATTGGCGCCTTCACGGGCATAAGCGATAGCCACTGCACGGCCAATTCCGCTATCTCCTCCGGTAATAATGGCATTTTTACCTTCCAGTTTGCCCGAACCTTTGTAAGATTTCTCCCCATGATCTACCTTTGGGTTCATTTCTTCCTCTTTTCCCGGTTCATCCTGTTTTTCTTTTGGGAATGGTGGTTTTGAATATTTTTCCTGTGGATCTTTCATAACATTTGATTTTTTGGTTAATAAGACTGTTGACCTAACAGCGGTAACATCCTGTTATACAATAAAGTCTCTAACAAATTTAGCTATCTAACAGGAGTAGTTTTAAAAGGCTTCGCTAAAAGTTTACTAAAATTGATATAACAGCTAATCTGGAATTTAAGAAGACGCAACACTAAAAATTAACTTCATTCCTTAACAGCAATACGTGATCTTCAAAAAAAAAAGTATTTTAGGCCACTGATACCGCACTTCATCTTTTAGTGCAATACCTATTTTTAAAATTATGAAATCATCCTGTTTATGTGTCGTTGCTGTAATTTTCAGCCTTTTCTTAAATTCATGTTCAAAAGAAGATGAAGTAGGAGATCCGGAAGTTCTCATGCCCGGGGTATGGAAACCTATTGAAAAACAGTATCTTGATGATGCCGGAAAAATTATACGTAGTGTAACCGATGATGAAAGTGAATGCCTTCGCAGAAGCAAATGGGAATTTGCGTATGATCTTTTCCAACTGGAAGTTTATGAAGAAACTGAAGAAGGCCACTGCTATCGCAACATCCACAAACAAGGCGGGCAATGGCACAAAGGGGAAGACAGTTATTACTTATTTTATTCCGGTGGATTAATGTTTGTGGAAGCTTTCGAGATCCTGCATTTGAGGAAGAACAAGATGACGCTGAAGCTTATGGGCGGCATTTCAAGAAACGACTATCCTGTAATCATATCCTTTGAAAAAATAAGTGACGAAGCAGAAGTATTTATTAATTATTAAAGCACTTCTCCTAGCAGGATTGCTAATACTTTAATTTCCAATAATTAATTTTGCACTAAAAAGTTTCGAGCAGACCTTCTGGTTGCTAGAGCCGAGGCAAAACAGCCTTTCTCGTTTCGATTACAATCTGGATTTAGCTTTTATAAATCTTCTATAGATTAAGTCTAAAAATTTAAGTATACCTTAAAAAGCCGCTGCGAGTAATCTGCCTAAAACTCCTATTATTTCCTTTGAACTTTTTTCCGCGTTAAAAGCTTTTTTTACCTAAGCAAAACATGCTATTCTTTTTTGACTTTTTCTTCGGAAAGCTTTAACAACTCGCAAGGCTTTAAATGGGTATTTTTAAAAATAACCAATAATTATAGTATGTCATTCTTCGGAAAGGTGCGAGACACCATTAACCTCTTAAAATCGGTCGATCTGGACCAGTTAGCAAAAGTAAATGAGCAGATAGACCTTTCTGAAGCAATGAAAACACTGGGCACTCTAGACGAGCGACAACTGCAGGGGCTGATGAAAATGTTAAAAACAAAGCGCACCAAAAAGCAGCATGAACTGCCTCCTGTAAATGGCGATTTTTATAATCTTGATGAACGCTTAAGCCCCGAGCAAAAAAAGCTACAACTAAAGGTGCGGGAGTTTATGGAAAAGGAAGTGAGGCCTTTAGCCAATGATTATTGGAACCGTGCAAAATTTCCCATGGAAATTATAGAAAAGTTTAAAGAACTTAATATTACCGGTGTTCCTTATGAAGGTTACGGCTGCCCGAATTTGCCTTTTTTAATGGAAGGCATTATTGCGCAGGAAATCGCCCGGGTAGATGTTTCCATCTCTACCTTTTTCGGGGTTCACAGCGGCCTGGCCATGGGATCTATTTATTTATGCGGAAGTGAGGCGCAAAAGCAGGAATGGCTCCCAAAAATGCAAAAACTGGAAAAAATAGGCGCTTTCGGTTTAACCGAGCCCAATGTAGGCTCGGGAGTTGCCGGAGGTTTGGAAACCACCTGTAGATTTGATGGCGAAAATTGGATATTAAACGGCCAGAAAAAATGGATTGGAAACGCCACTTTTGCCGATGTGATTATCATCTGGGCGCGGGATGTGGAAAGTAACCAGGTGAAAGGTTTTCTGGTAAAAAAAGAGAATCCGGGTTTTAAAGCCGAAAAAATGGAAGATAAGATGGCGTTGCGTATTGTGCAGAACGCCCTTATCACTTTAAACGACTGTAAAATCCCTGAAAGTGACAGGCTGCAAAATGCCAATTCTTTTAAAGATACAGCAAATGTATTGAGGATGACAAGAGCCGGTGTGGCATGGCAGGCGGTGGGATGTGCCCGTGGCGCTTATGAAAGCGCATTAAAATATACAAAAGAAAGGGAGCAGTTTGGAAGGCCTATCGCGTCTTACCAGCTTGTGCAAAACCATTTGGTGGAAATGCTCTCTAACCTTACCGCTATGCAAACACTGGTTTTTCGTCTCTCTGAAATGCAGGACCAGGATATGCTAACAGATGAGCATGCCTCCCTGGCCAAAGTTTATTGCAGTATGCGCACACGGGATGTGGTAAGCAGGGCAAGGGAAGTTATGGGCGGCAACGGAATCCTTCTGGAATATGATGTTGCCCGTTTTGTGGCAGATGCGGAGGCAATTTACAGCTATGAAGGAACAAAAGAAATAAACTCATTAATTGTGGGACGAGCCATTACCGGCTTTAGCGCATTTGTGAGCTAATACTAAATTTAAAAAAGAAAATAAATGTCATTTTTAATTGTAAGTCCGGGCAAAGACCCGCAACCATGGATAGAAGCTTTAAAAAAACAGCATCCCGGGTTAAATATTTACGTGTACCCGGAAGACCATGATAAGGAGGAAGTAGAATTTGCGCTGGTGTGGAATCACCCCCGCGGCCTCTTTAAGAATTATCCTAATCTTAAGGTGGTGGCTTCAATGGGCGCCGGCGTAGACCATATCACAAGTGATAAGGAACTTCCGGAACACATTACCATCACCAAAGTAGTAGATGACCAGCTTACAGAAGATATGGGCGATTTTGTGCTTGGCCTGGTGATGAACCATATTAGGCGCTTATCCATTTATAAAGAGCAGAAAAAGGAGAAAAGCTGGGACCGCACCCCTTATAAACGGCCGCAGAACGTCACCGTTGGAATTATGGGGGTAGGAGTTCTGGGCTCAGCAGTAGGTGAAAAACTTTCCAAAAATGGGTTTAATGTTTTGGGCTGGGCAAAGAGCGAAAAAGACAAGAAAGATATGAACACCTATTGCGGTGAGGAAGGCCTGGAAGAATTTCTGTCCAAATCAAACATTCTCGTATGCCTGCTTCCCTTAACCCCCCAAACCGAAAACATCCTGAACGGCGACCTTTTTGAAAAATTACCCAAAGGTGCTTATGTGATAAATGTGGCCCGAGGGGAACACCTGGTTGAACATGATTTACTGGAAATGATTGGCAGCCGGCATTTATCTGGAGCGGCGCTCGACGTTTTCAAGGAAGAGCCCCTGCCAGAAAGGCACCCGTTTTGGGAAAACCCCGATATTCTAATAACCCCCCATATTGCCAGCGTTACCAGTGCAGAATCTGTAGTACCACAGATTATTGAAAATTACGAACATATGAAGGAAGAAGAACTTTTGAAAAATGTGGTAGAGAGAAAGAAAGGTTATTAACACCAGCTTAAAAGTAATCCTATGCTAGGGATCAAAAACATAATGGTAGCAGTAGATTTTAATGAAAGTGTGGGAGAATTGCTAGCCTACGCTGAAAGCCTTGCCGAAAAATACGGGGCCAAGATCTGGCTTGTCCATGTTACCGAACCAGATCCCGATTTTGTAGGTTTTAAACCAGGCCCGCAGTACATAAGGGATTTCAAGGCAGAAGAACTAAAAGAAGAACACCGCAGTTTACAGGCGCTTCGCGACGCCTTCCTGAATAAGGAAATAGAATCTGAAGCCCTGCTCATTCAGGGTTCTACAGTAGAAACTGTCTTAAAAGAAGCGGAAAAGCTGAAGTCTGATCTTATGATTGTTGGCACCCATAAACATAGTTTTTTACACAATCTTCTATCGGAAAGTGTTTCGCTCAAGTTGTTGAAAAATACCAGTATCCCTATTCTTACCATTCCTATAGATGAAGAATAACAAATTCCCGGTCCTAATTATCTGGCTCCGCAGGCTTAAAAAACTTGCGGAGCCTTATTTTTTCACGCCAGAATTCTTTAATTTCCTTCCGCAGGAAAAAAGCATATAATTTTTAATTTTAGCAGAAAACAATTTTTATGCACACCAGGCAGGAACTTGAAAAGGTCCATAAAAGAATTTTGCCGTATATCCATAAAACCCCGGTGCTTACCTCCCGGTTGTTGAATGAACTTACCGGCGCAGATCTATTTTTTAAATGTGAAAACTTTCAGCGAATGGGTGCCTTTAAAATGCGGGGCGCCACTAATGCCATTCTTAAGCTTTCGCAGGAACAACAGCAAAAAGGCGTGGTCACCCATTCTTCAGGCAATTTCGCGCAAGCAATTTCGCTGGCCGCAAAAACCCTGGGTGTCCCTGCTTATATCGTGATGCCTTCTTCTGCCCCAAAAGTCAAGAAAGAGGCGGTTAAAACCTATGGCGGTAATATTACCGAATGCCCGCCTACCCTGAAAGACCGTGAAGAAACTGCGGAAAAAATTATGCGGGAAACCGGCGCGGCATTTTTACATCCTTCCAACGATCTTGATGTTATCCTGGGGCAGGGAACTGCAGCCATGGAATTGCTCGAAGAGCAGAATGATTTGGAATATATCGTCACTCCTGTTGGGGGCGGCGGGCTGGTTGCGGGTACAAGCCTTGCTGCCCATTTCTTCGGAAAAAATTGTAAAACCATAGGCGCCGAACCTTTTGAGGTTGATGATGCCTATCGTTCGCTGCAAAGTGGAAAAATTGAAACCAATAAAACCACCAATACCATAGGAGACGGATTAAAAACCCAGCTTGGCGACAAAAATTTTCCAATCATAAGGCAATATGTTTCTGAAATAATCCGTGTGGAAGAAATTGAAATCATTGAAGCTTTAAGGCTAATATGGGAAAGAATGAAAATTATTGTAGAACCTTCCAGCGCAACTGCCCTGGCTGCCGTGCTTCGTGAAAAAGAAAAATTCAGGAACAGGAAGGTGGGGATTGTAATTTCTGGCGGGAATGTGGATTTAAACCAACTGCCGTTTTAGCCCAATTTCAGCACACTCACAGTCACCAGTAGCTGCCCCACGTGCCGCTGACTGTGTTCTGCGGCATGAAAATACAAACCAATCACGGAAGAAGGCAATTTTTTTCTGCCCACGGTCCTTTTTTTAGCTAAAATATCTTCAGGAGTGTTTTTAAAAATTTCAAGGGCCTCTCCTACTTTCTCCTTAAAAGCTTTCACCAGTGTATCCACCTTAATTTCTTCTGAAGCCCGTCCCTCATTTTGTAAGTATTCAAATTGCAGGTCGCTCAGGGCCTGCCCTTCAGCATAAGTAAACATCCTGTCCAGCACCCCGGTGATATGCTGAAGATGGAAGCCAACCGAGGCCCTTCCCGCAGGTTTTGTCCATAATTCTTTCTCCGGAAAATCCTCAGTATATCGCTGCACCTCTTCCGCAGATTGCAGCAACGCATGGGCAGCGGGTTGCAGCAAATCGGGAATTTCCGGGAGAGGCCCCCGCAGCCAAACTTCAGGTTTGTTTGATGTATTCATGTAAATATTTTAAAAAACTAATGCTCTTTTTTATTAGTGTTCATGCTGCAGGATTGTGGAATGGAGCATTTGCAGCTTCCATCCATCTGGAGTAAGAATGGCGGTGGCGCTTTCCAGCCAGTTCATTTCGTTTCTGATTTCATTATCCATTTTAAAAACAGCATTGTTATAATAAGCTACCCAGGCCATCTTATCCTGAATTTTAATTTCTATAAAATCCAACGAATTTATCCTTTCTGGCAGCAGCCCCTGTGCCCTGGCATTTTTCATGTAATTTTTGATCGTGTCGATATCCCAGATTTCCCCGTTTTCCAGAAGCAGAAAATCAGCAGTATAGTATTTTGAAAGTTTTGCCGTATCCATATCGGAAAAAATATCATCAAAGGAATTGGCAATTAGATTCCTTGTCTGCCTTTTATCTTCTTCTATAGAATTTTGTGCTGATACCGGCAGAATTAAGAAAAGTAGCAGTGAAATTTGTAAAATTTTCTTCATCTGTAGTATTTATCCGAAGGTATAAAAAGAATGGTATTTCAGGCTGTTCCAAGGCTTCCTTTTTTTAACTTTAAGATTGAAAAACTAAAAAACTTCAATTCTAAAACAGTAAATTATGCATATTAACCTTTCCAGGAAAAATGCCCTCGTGGGCGGCGGCAGTGACGGGATTGGCAAAGCCATTGCACAACAGCTTGCCGAAAGCGGCGCCAGCGCAACGGTTATGTCCCATAGTGAAGATAAACTGAAAGCCATTGTTGAGGCTTTTCCGACAGGTCAAGGGCAGAAACACCAAGTTCTGGTAGCCGATTTTAATGATTTTGAGGATTATAAACAGCAGATTACAGCCTATTTCGAAAAAAACACTGTGGATATACTGGTTAACAATACCCAGGGGCCTTCGGCGGGAACAGCGCTGGAAAAGGAGATTGAAGATTATCAGCAGGCTTTTGATCTCTTATTTAAGGTGAATGTTTTTACAACAGAACTGGCTTTAAAACATATGCGCAAACAGCAGTGGGGGCGGGTTATAAATGTAGCCTCCGTTTCAGTAAAAGAGCCCAAGCCAGACCTGGTACTCTCAAATACCCTGCGGGCGGCCCTGGTAACCTGGGCCAAAAGCCTTTCAAGGGAAGTGGGGCCAGATCAAATTACCGTAAACAGTGTACTTACCGGCTATTTTGATACACAGCGCCTTGTGAACCTGAACGCAAAAAAAGCCAAAGAACGGGGTGTTGACCAGGCTGAGATCCGGAAAGAAATGGAAGCTAAAGTACCCGTACGCCGTATAGGCAATCCTGAAGAATATGGTTATCTGGTAAGCTTTTTGGCCTCCGATAAAGCCGCATACATCAGTGGAACACAAATCCCCATAGATGGAGGAGCGTTGAAAGGGATGTAGTTTTGAAATAAAGAAGCCGCAAAAATAACATCAGCGGTGAATTCAGCATTAAAATGTGCCCTTATTTTATCTATCTTTAGTTTCCTTAAAAAACAGGAATTATGGAAATAGCTTTAGTGATCGGGTTGTTGATTGCGGCCATAATTCTTTTCGCCACAGAAAAATTTTCTGTTGATGTAGTCACTATCGGATTGCTCGTGATATTAAGCCTTAGCGGAATTTTAACTCCGGCTGAAGCTTTTGAAGGTTTCAGCAGTGATTTTATGATTATCCTGGCTTCAGTATTTGTAATTTCCGGTGCCTTATCTGAAACCGGCCTCCTGGATAAACTTGGTGCGACCCTTGTAAAACGTAGCAAAAGCAATACTTTGTTTATTGCCTATACCATGTTTATCACGGGAGCCTTTTCAGCATTTATGAACAACACCACAGTCACCGCTCTTGTAACAGGGCCGGTGGTGGGCATCTGCAGGAAGCTCAACATTAGCCCCTCAAAAGTTCTTATTCCTGTGGCCTATTCTTCTATTCTTGGGGGCACCTGTACACTTATTGGCACCTCAACTAATGTTGCTGTGAGCGGCTATATTGCCAGTGTGGGCATGGAAGCTCTCCATTTTTTTGAAATCTTCGGAATAGGAATCATCCTCTGTATTACCGGGATTACTTTTATCCTGCTCTTCTGGAAAAAAATCCTTCCGGACCATAAAGAAGGAAGTTATGCTGAAGAATATAAGATCAAGGAATATCTTTCAGAAATTGTAATCAGGGAAAATTCAGACCTGATTGGAGAACTTGCTTTTCAGTCTGAACTGGCAAAATGGGATGTAAGAATAATAAAAATCATTAGGAGCAAAGATGAATTAATCCCAAACCGCTTCACAAGACTCGAACTGAATGATATTTTGCTGGTGGAGTGCAAAATGGAAGACCTCATTAAAGTAAAAGAGGCTGTAGGACTGGAAGTGCTTGCCGATACAATTGCTACCGACATCCAAAGCGACAAGGTAAGGCTTATGGAGGTGCTGGTGACCCCCGGCTCCATTCTTGTGGATAAATCGCTGAAGGAGATAAGGTTCAGGCAGAATTACGACCTGGTGGTTCTTGGCATTCACCGGTTTGGAAGCACGGTCTCGCAAAAGATAGGCAGCTTAAAATTCAGGATTGGAGATGTGCTGCTGGTACAGGGCACCGAAGAATCTATAGAAGCCATGAAACATTCGGTAGATTTTTCGGTAATGGGCGATTTTAAGGTTAATATGTTCAAAGAGCGTAAGGGAATATTTTCTGCCCTGGCTTTTATTGTTGCCATAGCTGTCGCATCTTTTCAGCTGGTGCCCCTGTCTATTGCCTTTCTTACCGCGGCACTGTTAACTGTTGTGGTAGGCGCTATAAGCGTAGAGCGCGCATACGAGATCATGAACTGGAAACTGCTAATTCTAATAGGTGGCATGAGCGCTTTTGGCACTGCCATGCACAATTCCGGGGCTTCAGAATTCCTGGCCGTAAACATTATCGCCCTGCTGGGAGATTTTGGGGTGCGTTATGTTCTGGCGGGATTTGTGATTTTGGTGATCCTGCTTACCCAGCCTATGTCTAACGCCGCTGCCGCCCTTGTGGTGCTTCCTGTGGCCATAGAAGCTGCTCAGATTTTAAATACCGATCCGCGAACCTTCGCCATCGCCATCATGCTCGGGGCCTCTGTCTCCCTTATTACCCCATTTGAACCTTCCTGCATTCTGGTTTATGGCCCAGGGCGGTACCGGTTTATTGATTTTATAAAGGCAGGAGTTCCCCTAACCATTATATTGCTTCTAATTATCTTGCTGCTGGTGCCCATAATCTGGCCATTATAAAGTTATAATGAATCGTTTATAATTACAAAATTCAGCCGGGCTTCTGGAAAACTAATTTTTTCTAAGTACCTTTCTTTGCAGGTAGCGGACTGTGATATGCTGAAGAATTTACCGCAGTGCCACCTACCTCCTTCTATTGAATTATCATTTTTGGCATGAGAAAAGTAAGATTACACAACCCTTTTAAAACCAGGATTATTGATGAAAAGCTGATAAGGGAACATCTTGCCCTGGAACGCACAAAACTGGCAAACGAACGTACCGTCCTGTCTTACATTAGGGCATCGCTTTACCTGCTTATTGGCGGGCTGGCGCTTTTGCAAATAAAAGAATATGAGCACGTAAAATGGCTTGGTTACCTCTCCCTCTTTATTTGCGTGGTGTTTATAACCGTGGGTATTTCGCGTTATATTGCGCTGGAAAGAAAACTCAATAAACTTCTTAAACCTGAAAGACGGGAAAAAGAAGAAGCAGAGCGTGAATAGGCGTTAAGATAAATGTTGCAGGCTTTTACCCATTATTTTCTTCATTTTATTGCCATAGGGGCAATTGCTTATCTATACGATAAAGAAAACTGGAAAAATAACTGGATGATCTTAATCGCGACGATGCTCGTGGATTTAGACCATGTTTTTGCCAATCCGGTTTTTGATGCAGAACGTTGCGGCATTGGATACCATCCAATGCATACAGCACCGGCGATTATACTTTATCTACTGGGTGTATTATTTGCAAAAAACCAACTGCTGAAATTAATTTTCATCGGATTGCTATTCCATATGTTTACCGATTTTACCCACTGCCTCTGGACGTTCTCCAAATGCGGGGAATGTTATTATTCTTCTGAAATCTTCAAATGGGTTCAGCAATTATCCTTAAATAACCAGCTGTTAAACATTTTCCAAAGTATCTGATCTTTCATCCCCATTTCAGGATAATTTCCTAACTTTTAGAGAAATGTATTTCCTGTAACGGCATATTCCGCAGGAAAAATTAATAAGGAGGAATTTTAAATTATAGCAGATGAAGAGTGATTCAAAAGTTTTTTCGGTTCTGGCAAATGCAGGGGGCGTTTTGGGCAAAAGCCTTATCGCGGGCTTTGCAGGCACCGTGGCCATTACAATATCGCAAATGATCGAGATGCAGATCACTAAGAGAAATATGAGCAATGCACCCGTTATCGTGGGCGGTAAAACGCTGGGCGTGGAACCCCGTAAAAAAGCGGTAGAAGAAAAAGAGAAAGCAAATTCCCAAGAGGATAAAGCTTCAGAAAAAGTACAGCAGCAGGTAGCGCAGAATAAAGAAAAATTCTCCCAAATCATGCATTTTGGTTATGGGACCGGGTGGGGTGTGTTCCGTGGAGCTTTAGATGTGGCAGGGCTGCGCGGCCCAATTGCCAGTGCCGCTCATTTTGGGGCTATCTGGGGTACCGCGCAGGTAATGCTGCCAACAGTTGCAGGCAGCAAACCCATCAATAAATGGCCGGCGGGGCAAATTGCCATAGATGTTCTTCACCATTCTGTTTATGCTTTTGCAGCAGGCGCGGTTTACGATGGAATGCGTAGGGCAGAAAGCACCTCTTCAGAAAAGAAGAGTAAATTTTGCCTCAGCAAAATTTTCAGGTGCTCATAGTGTCGCTGCTTTAATTAGTGGTATTCACGCTGGAAACCTCATCGAGCACAGCGGCTATTTGTTCTATTTCGGGAGCGGTAGCCGGCAAATTGTGGCGATCTGCCAAAAACGCGGGATCGTTATAAGAAATGTTTGTTATGCCCTCTTCATCTTCCCACACCAATATCTTTTGTGGTACGTCCAGAGCCAGAGTCGGCGAATCCTGCATTAAAGGTGTACCCAGCTGTGGCATCCCAAATATTACCAGCTTTGTAGGCCTTAAAATATTTTCACTTTCCTGAACCGGGGAATAATCCTGAAAATTTATTTCGGTTAAAATAGTCACATTTTCATAAGCACCTAACTTTCTCCTTACAGCGGAATAGGTTGCATCGAAAGCCTGTGTACTTTTCTTGCTAATAATCCCCTGCCCCTGTTCCACAAGAAGGTCGGCCGCAGTGCGTACCTCAGCCCGCGTGGCGGCATTGGCAAGGTTTTTAAGCAGTACCGCTGTATGTTGAAGGGGTTCTGCCTGCTCTAAGCCGTAGCGGGAAGAGAGATACGGGACAGTGTTGTAAACCGCGAAAACTTCAGAATTCACATTCTGGTAGAACAGCATTCGTTGCGGCAGGTCCAGGCCGGCCAACTGATTTTCCTGTAGCAGGGGAATCATCATCCCCGGGCTTCCAAAGAACAACAACCGGCTTGGATTGAGCACCCGTCCCAGGGCAATGGCGTTAGCGGCATGATTGATTTCAAGAAAAATTTCCAGGCTGTCTTCTTCATTTACAGCAGCCATAAATGCGGAATAGGTATTATTGAAGTCTACATTACTGGCAGAATATCTCGCGCCCGTAACTTTAACTACTTCCGAAGAATAAAGCACATCCCCCGGATCGTCATCGGTACAGGAAATATTTATCACTAAAAGTAAAAGAAGAAAAAATTTTTTCATTGAAGACAGGTTTGCGGCGGTAATTTAATCCTTATCCCGCAGGCGGTAAAAATTTTATACCAAATTTTATGCCCCGGGAAAAGCACTAAATAATTTTAAAAAAAGGAAGCCTTGTGAGCTAAGTGAAAAAGGAATAATTTATTTCAAAACTATTATCTTTGCCCCGCTGTTTTAATCGCAGCAGCACTAAACCACCCTAAATTTTACTTTATGCATGTAGCCATCGCCGGAAACATTGGAGCGGGAAAAACAACCCTTACTAAATTACTTGCCAAACATTACAAATGGGAACCGCAGTTTGAAGATGTTCTGGAAAACCCGTACCTGGAAGATTTTTATAACAAGATGGAACGATGGTCTTTTAACCTGCAGATTTATTTTTTAAACAGCAGGTTCAGGCAAATCCTCCAGATTAGGGAAAGCGGCAGAGACATTATTCAGGACAGGACCATTTATGAGGATGCGCACATTTTTGCTCCAAACCTGCACGCGATGGGATTGATGCCCAACAGGGATTTTGAGAATTACAAATCGCTTTTCGATCTTATGGAAAGCGTGGTGCAGGGGCCGGACCTGCTTATTTACCTAAGAAGCAGTATTCCCAACCTGGTTGCCCAAATCCAGAAGCGCGGCAGGGACTACGAAAATTCAATTTCCATAGATTACCTTAGCAGGCTTAATGAGCGTTATGAGGCCTGGGTGCATGATTATAATAAGGGCAATTTGTTGATAATTGACGTTGATAATATTAACTTCGTAGAAAATCCTGAAGACCTAGGAGATATTATTAACAGGATTGATGGAGAATTACACGGATTATTTTAAAAAATTGCAGTTATGGAATCTACAAAATTAAAAAGGCCCAGGCATAAAGGTTCGCCCAAATTGTTTGATAACCCTATTCTTGAAAAACTAACCCATACCCATATTTCATTGCCGCTTATCATTTTCTCGGTAATCGCGGCCGCTCTTATTTACTACGGAATTATCGAAAAAGGTTTTGAAGCACCTATGATGATACTTCTTTTTGCCGCAGGATTGTTCTTTTTCACTTTTGTGGAATACATCATGCACAGGTATTTGTACCACATCCCGGCCACCAGTGAACGGAAAAAGAAAATTTCATATACCATGCACGGGGTTCACCATGATTACCCGAAGGATAAATCCAGGCTGGCTATGCCACCGCTGTTAAGCCTGATTATCGCCACCGTGCTTTTTATTATTTACAGGGCAGTACTTGGCGACTATGTGTTCGGGTTCCTGGCAGGATTTCTTATAGGCTACGCGGCCTACCTGGCGGTACATTATTCGGTACACGCCTTTAAAGTGCCCAATAACTTCTTGAAAACCCTGTGGCATCACCATAGCATTCACCACTATCGTGAACCAGACCGGGCATTCGGAGTATCTTCGGCGCTGTGGGACCATATTTTCAGGACGATGCCCCGTAAATCCCCAATGGCTAAAAGAGCATCTGTGGGAACAAGTATTGATGATTAGCAAATTAAAACGAACTATAAAAAATTAAAATTTAACCCTGAAGCTGTACTTCAGGGTAAAATTTTTTCTGGAAGCTGCTCATTTACAGCTATAACTTTTTCCTGGTACTGCTGTATTTGTTCAGAGAAGTCTTTTTCAGGCTCATCAAATAAACAGCTTACTGAATAAACCCGTTTTCACGCGCATGTTTTAGCGCTTCTTCTGAAGAATCTGCCAGTAATACGGGAGTGGAATCAAAATTATCGATAAGGCTTCGTACCTTTTCCATTCTTCCTTCGTGCTTTACGCTCCTTAGGTAAATAGCCAGGATTCTGTCTGAATACTGCGCGGCGATTTCAGTATAAATGGAGGCGTCATGCTCGCCGCTGTCGCCAATCAGGATAAATTTAAGGTCTGGATAAGCTTTTAAAATGTTGGTGATCTCTTTTTGCTTATGGGGTTTTTCCGGTTTTGTTGCAGCGTCAAAAGGGCTGCGGAAATCCCTTAGCAGGATAGCACCTTTAGGAAAATTGTTGTGATCGAGAAAAAGCTTAAGGTATTCATATAAATTCCAGGGGCTGTTGCTAAGGTAAAACATGGGATTCCTGTTCTTCCCGCTCTTGCCGGCCTGCAGCTTTTGGTACAAAGCGGGAGCGCCTTTTAACGGAATTCTTTTATAAGCGTTGGTGAGCAGGGAATTTTTCAGCAGGCGCCATTTCAGGAAGGAAGTTACACCGGTATGCAAAATGGTGTCATCAATATCGCTTATCACCCCAAACTCGGCGTCTACCGGTGGCACCAGAAATTCGCCCTGGAAATGGCCTTCCAAGAGCTCTGTTCCGGGATCCAGTTTTTCCCGGTAATGCAGCTGGTAAGGGATCCATCCTTCATTGGAAGAATGTTCAGCCAGGTTATTCTCCAGGGTTTTATCAAATAAAAAATAGCCTTCAGAATTGGTTTTAGCAGATAATTTTACCTTTCCCGGCAAAACCAGTTCAATTTTGGCATCGGGGATTTCAAAACTGTCAAACTGCTTCCAGGTATTCTTTATAGTCCTGAAGGTAGATTGCTCCTGCACAATATTTAGCGGTTCATTATCCAGCGCCCGGCCTTTTACATATAATCTTGAATAAGTACCGTAGCTGCGGTAAGGCACCAGCAAAACCTGGTCGTAATTCCTGTACCTTCCCAGCAGTTTTTTTAAACGTTTCAGCATTAAGTATACTCCTTTTTAAGTGTTAAGCCTTTCCAGGACTTCTCCCATATCTATCCCCTTCCCCAGGACACCTGTAAAAAGGTCCCCCTCCTTTTCTATCCTCTCCGGCATATTTTTAATATTAAAATCTGATATTTTCAAGCCTTTCCTCACTTCTTCCCACCGCAGCGGCGCCGACACCGTTGCCCCTTTCTTAGGCCGTGCGCAATAGGGTGCAGCCAGGGTTTGCCCTTTCCTGTTCTGTAGAAAATCAAGATAAATTTTGCCTTTCCTGCTTTTTACCGCCCGCTCCATACTGGTTAATTTGCCAGTTTTCTCCTGAACAAAATAGCACAGTAATTTTGTAAAATCCCGGGCCTCTTCGTAGCTATACTCCCCGTCTAATGGAATGTAAATGTGCATCCCGCTGGAACCGGAAGTTTTGCAAAAGCCTTCGATCTTAGCTTTATCCAGTACTTCCTTTACCGCCTGTGCCACTTCAATCACCTCTTCAAAAGTATTCTTATCGGTCGGGTCTATATCAATTACCGTATAATCGGGGTTTTCAAGATTCCCCACCCTGGAATTCCAGGGGTTAATTTCTATACATCCCAAATTTGCCATATAGAGCAGAGTAGCTTCATTCTGGCAAAGCATGTATTCAATATCACGGTTATTGTGCTTAGAATAAATTTTTACCGTTTCCACCCAGTCTGCCAGCAGTCCTTCATTGTCTTTTTGGTAAAACCCGGTATGATGAATCCCGTTGGGATGCCGGTGCAAATTTTGAGGCCGGTCCTTTAGGTACGGCATCATATATTCAGAAACCTGCAAATAATAGTCTACAAGGTCATATTTCCTGAAACCACTTTCCGGCCAGTATATCTTTTCAAGGTTTGTAAAAGATACCGGTATTCCTCCAATTTCCAGCTGATTGGCACCCACTTCTGTTTCTGAAGCTTCGCCGGGAGTGGCCGTTTTTTCTTCTTTATGCACCTCGGTAATATTCTTGTCCTGCCGCAGGCCTTTATATGAAGGGTGCCTCATATTGCCGCTTTTGGTCCATTCAGAAAATTTGATTTCGCATATAAGCTCTGGCCTCACCCATACCGGTTTACGCCCTTTGAGATTTATCTTTTTTTCAAACGGGTTTTCTTCAGTTTCCAGTGTTTTCATCTGCGCCAACAGCTCTTTCTGTTCAGCATGGGAAAAGCCGGTACCGCAGTTTCCTATATACTTCAATTTGTTATTTTCGAGCATCCCCAGGATCAGGGACCTGAAAACAGAGCTGTCCTTGTCAGATTCTGTATATCCGCAAATAATAGCTTCCTGGCTTTCCATAGCTTTAATCTTCAGCCAGTGCTCTGTCCTGTATCCCGGCGCATAAGTAGAATCTGCCTTTTTCGCGATTACGCCTTCCATACCCGCATCTACGGCCTTTTTGTAAAAAGCACTGCCCATGCCTTCCATATGGTCGCAGTAGAGGCTAAGGCTGGTTTCTTCCAGTACGTCTGGAATAAGGCTTTTCCTCTCCAAAAGCGGCAGTTCCAGCATGCTGTGTCCATTAAGATAGAGCATATCAAAAACATAAAACCGTAAAGCGCCTTTGGTGCTGCTATCATAATTCTGCAATTCCTGGAAGAGCGGAACACCGTTTTTGTCAAGAACCACCACCTCTCCATCTAAAATCACGTCCTGCTGTATTTGTTCCAGGTCCTTTACCAGGTTAGGAAATTTTGAATTATATGAAATCCCGTTGCGGGAATGGATCCTCACATTGCCGTTATCGATATTTGCGATTAGACGGTAGCCGTCCCATTTAAGCTCATATATCCATCCGGGATCATTAAAAATTTCTTTTGTGGCAGTGGCCAGCATTGGCCGTACGGGATCTTCAGGGTTTAATTTTCTTATTTTGGGCTTCTTTTTTTCTTCGGAAGGGGCATACACCTCGGCATCATAAACAAGATCTGTAGAAAAATCATCTTTTTTTTTAATGAGCAGCCATTGGTTGCCTTCGCCGCGGCGGGTATGCACCAATGCAAATTCTCCCTTTACCCTCTTTCCCGAAAATTTGATTTTCAGGTTGCCCTTTTCAAGCTGTTCCAGGAGGTCTTTATTTCCTGCAGCTTCTGCGGAAACATATTCGCCTTCATCCCAAATGCTCATTTCCCCCGCGCCATAATTTCCTTTGGGAATGGTACCGTGAAAATTAAGATATTTAATTGGATGGTCTTCTGTTTGAATGGCCAGGCGCTTATCGGAAGGATTCATGGAAGGGCCTTTGGGAACCGCCCAGCTTTTAAGAACCCCATCCATTTCAAGGCGTAAATCGTAATGTAGCCTTGTAGCTTTATGCCGCTGAATTACAAACCGGCCGCGGTTTTCATTGCTTATTTCGCCACCAGGCTCGGGAGTTTTAGAGAAATCCCGTTTTCGTATATAATCTTCAAGACTCATATCTTAAGACGCCTTGCCTTTTTTCTTTTTCTCGAGACTGGCTTTTAACTGAGACATAAGATCTTTGGCAGGGGTGGGTTTGCTTTCAAATTCTTCAGGCTGCACAGTTTTTCCTGCAGATTTGGATTCAATAATCTTCAGGAGCTGATCGTTATACACATCCTTGAATTTTTCAAAACTAAACTCACTGGTATACTGCTCAATAAGGGAAATAGCCATATCTACTTCCTTTTTTTTAATCTTCGTATCAGGTAATTTCAGGTCTGACGGGTCCCTGATTTCATCTGCAAAGCGAATAACGTGTAAAACCAAAGCATCTTTATATACCCCAACCAGGCTAAGGTGCTCCTTCTGGCGCATCACAAATGTCGCCACGCCCAATTTTTCGGTTTTTTTTAAAGCATCCCGCAGCAGGTTGTAAGATTTTCCCCCTTCCTTTTGCGGCTCCAGGAAATACGGTTTTTTAAAGAGCACGTCTGCAACTTCTTCTTCATCGATAAACTCTTCAATATCTATGGTTTTGCTTTTTTTAAGGTTGGCGCTTTCAAAATCTTCCTTTTCCAGCACCACATAACCCTCCTCCTTTTTAAAGCCTTTTACAATATCTTTCCATTCCACTTCCTTGCCCGTAGCTTCATTTACCCTTTTATACCTGATGCGGGAATGGTCATGCCTGTCCAGCATATCCAGGTCCAGCTTTCGCTCTTCTGAACCAGAATATAACTTTACCGGAATAGAAACCAGGCCAAAACTGATAGAGCCGTTCCAAATAGATCTCATTTTCTCTACTAATGATTGCGCAAAGCGTTGATTAATTCTTTCTTGCTCATGTCACTTCTGCCTTCTATGCCCACTTTTTTGGCTTCTTCATAAAGATCTTCTTTCGTCCTTTCTTCATATTTATCTGCCTTGCCTCCTTTTTTGCCGGAGTTGGGATCGTTAGCAATACGGGCAGCTTTGCTTTTGCTCATACCTTTATCGCGCAATTCCTCATATTGCTTATCATTCTTGATCTGTGGTCCATGATTTTTAGCCATAACAGAAATATTTAAGTTATTGGATTGTCTCTTAAAGCTACAATAAATGAAGAATTTATATTAGTTATCGCTGTTGATTAACGCTGATTTAACTTCATAACAAGCCAGGTTGATTCACAACTTTTTGAATGACTATTACTGTTAATTATAATTTCTTCTTCAGCATAACTAAATTAAAGTTAAAAGTCTCATAAATCAAAAATCTGATATTATGAATTATTAAATTTATATAGATGTTTTTTATTAAAAATGAATTTAAAGCGGAAAATATTAACGATTGAATTGCTTGAGGAGCTTCGGAGTAAAAACTTCGAAAGCCTCATGTTGTATCAAAATGCCGGGATGCGGAATAAGAAGCTGATGCTTAAAAATTTCTTTTTCAGATTATCAAAACAAAAGGAACAGTGTCTTCGGGAAATGGAGAAGCTTATAAAAGAACTCCAAAAACAGGTATATGAAATTGGCAAAAGCAACATTCCCGACTTTAAAAGTCCTAAAAAAACCCGTTCCACACTACCTCCATTTTACCTGCCAACAAAAGACGATCTTCAGAACTGCCTGGTAACAGAGAAGAACACATTAGATAATTATATTTCCTGCCTTTCAAAAATCAATGATGGCAGGATTCGGGAAACTTTGATGTGCCATCGCCATAAGATAAAAGAAATGCTGCTTGAAATGAACATTATGGGAGCCAACAAATATCCTGTATAAGAATTTTTTCCAGTTCATTACTGAATACTATCCAATCAACTTCTAAAAAGAAAAGCTTTTCCCATTCCGCCACAAAACTTCGGAAAAGGAAAAACTTTCTTCAGAAGAAATTCATTTTTATTTCTTTTCAGTAGCGCCTTCCCTGGAATGTTGCACATCCAGGCCTACTTTTTTATCACGCAATTCATCTGGCACCTGTTTGCCCATGGCACCTTTTGAAATGGTAATTCCCCCATCTACCGAGTAAATAGAGCCGGTAACAAACGAAGCCTCATCTGAAGCAAGGAAGCAGTACACATTGGCAATTTCTTCCACTGTTCCACGGCGGCCCATGGGAGTGGCATTTACCATCATCTCTTCCATTTGCTCGTCCATTGGCCCCTGTTCCTTATGCGTCCAGGCGGTATCTACAGCCCCGGGAGCCACAACATTTGCCCGCACGCCATTTTTGGCCTGCTCTCCGGCGATTCCTTTTATAAAGGAGTGCACAAAACCTTTTGTGCCGCCATACACGGCCACCTGCGGGATTCCCAGCAAACCTGCCTCAGAACCTGCAGCGACTATACAGCCCTTCGTTTTTTGCAGTTCCGGCAATGCGTGCTTGGTGAACAGGAAAGTCGTACGAATATTATTCTTTACAAGGTTATCAAAAGCATCCACAGAAAATTCATCTGCCGTATTCGCTTCAGGAAAAACCCCGGCATTATTGATAAGGATATCCAGTTTTTGCCATTTATCAATAAGCGTTTTAATGGCTTCCTTTACATTTTCTTCGGAAGAAATATCTTTTGAAAAGCCTATTGCTTCCCCTTCATTATTGTTGATTTCTTCCACCACCTGATCTACCGGATTGTCCGGAAGACCAATAATGAGAACTTTTGCGCCTTCCCGGCTGAATTTTTTCGCTATGGCCTCTCCTATTCCTGTGGCACCTCCGGTTATTATAGCGGTCTTTCCCTGCAATCTTCCCATAATATGTATGTTTTTTTAATTGGTTAATAATTTCATTTGAAATTACAACATCATATTTGCAAAAAAGCAGGTAAGAACATGATTATAATAAGTTTAGCATGCTTTAATGTGGTTTTAACCTTTAAAATGTTTTCCGCAGAAAAACGGAAAAGAAGATTTAGAAATGCCAGTTTTCCGGCCAGAGGAAAATGGTTAGCAACCCAACTGCTATCGAGATCCCGAAGGTAAGGGCAAGCCATTTTACAATTTTGCCCGTCCCAATAACCATAGCCATAATTCCTTTAAAGAGGAGGTTGGCCAAAGAGGCCAGCAAAATGAGCTTCCATCCCAGACTGGTGGATACCCCTCCTCCTTTTATCATTTTAGACATAGAAAGCGTAATGGCATCTACATCTGTAAGTCCGCTAATTATCGCCACAATATAAAGCCCCTGGTTCCCGAATTGTTCCTTGGCGAATGCCACCAGCAGCAGGATGAGCCCATATAACAGCCCAAAGACGAGGGCAGCTTTAAATTGCGCCGGATTTTCGGGCTCGGGCAATTCTCCTGCGTCTTTGTCTTTTTTAATTGTATAGAAAAGCCATACGCACATAAGGCACATTACCACGAAATTAAAAGCGATGGGCATAGCCAGTTTTGGCAATTCTGCAGGCGCAACTACAGATATCTCGATTAAAACCCTGGCCAGGGCAATTGCCGAGGCTGTGGTAATCACGAATACCGCTACCCGGGCAATATCTGGCGCCTGTTTTTGTTTTCGTGCAAAGCTTACCGTTGTGGCGGTGCTGCTTATGAGTCCGCCCAGGATCCCATTGGAAATCACGCCGGAATCTTTACCCACAAATTTGTAGATAAAGTATCCCACAACGCTAAGGCCAACAATAAAAACCACCATTAACCAGATGTTATGAGGGTTGAGAACATCATACGGGCCGTAAGTCTGGTCTGGTAGGATTGGCAGAATAATAAGGGAAATTCCCGCGAGGGTCATAATTGCAGAAACATCGGAATCTTTAAGTTTATCTATAAAATTGTGAAGGTGGGATTTGGCATAAAGCAGCATGGTTAGCAATCCGCCTGCCACCACACCGAGCACCCGGTTTCCCAACACCAGGTAGGCGCCAATGGCAAACATCAGCAAAATGGCGACTTCAGTTGTTTTGCCGGGATCCTTTTGATCTTCTTTACTTCTTCCGCCGGTATATACCAGGGCCACAAGGGATATTCCCAGGGCGGGCAGTATAAATTCATTTTGCATATCGCGGGTAAGAAAGCCCGCCACAGCACCAAAAATAGAGATGATGCTAAAAGTGCGCACCCCTGCGATGGCCTGGTTGGAATGCTCGCGCTGCAAGCCTACAAGCATTCCCAATCCTAAGGCAATTCCTAAAGTAGTTAAATCGTCATAGTTCATATGAGCCTTAAAATAATCAATCCCGGCACTGCAGGATATCTTCTTAAAAGGAAATTAACAATTTTAAGTTACTATTGCCTGATGAACCCTTCATTGCTACTGTTTTCAACTTTAGAAACTTTTGCCTGTTCTTCCCGCACTTTTTCAGCATCGGTGGTATGGCCTCCTAAAATTGGCGCCAGCACCAATCCTATAAGGCAGGTAAGTTTTATTAGAATATTCATGGATGGCCCCGAGGTATCCTTAAAAGGATCTCCTACTGTATCTCCGGTAACTGCCGCCTTATGGGCATCAGAACCTTTGTAGGTCATCTCCCCGTTAATCATCACCCCGGCTTCAAAAGATTTCTTCGCATTATCCCATGCCCCGCCGGCATTGTTCTGAAAAATCGCCCACAACACACCACTAACGGTAACCCCGGCCATATACCCGCCCAGCATTTCAGCAATCAGCACTTTTTCATAGCCAAAGAGCATGGGCAAAAGGGCGATTGCAATAGGAAAACCAATGGTAAGTACTCCCGGCAACAGCATTTCCCTAAGGGCCGCATTGGTAGAGATTTCAACACATTTATCGTATTGCGGTTTTGCCGTCCCTTCCAGGATTCCAGGAATTTCCTTAAACTGCCTGCGTACCTCGTTTACCATTTGCATGGCGGCCTTCCCCACAGAACTCATAGCCAGGGCCGAGAAAACCACCGGCACCATCCCGCCCACAAAAAGCATGGCCAGCACTGGCGCCTTAAAAATATTTATCCCGTCTATTCCGGTAAAAGTAACGTATACCGCGAAAAGCGCCAGGGACGTTAGCGCTGCCGAGGCAATGGCAAATCCCTTCCCGGTAGCCGCTGTGGTATTTCCTACGGAATCCAGAATATCGGTTCGCTCCCTTACCTCTGCGGGAAGTTCGCTCATTTCTGCAATCCCGCCGGCATTATCAGAAATAGGGCCAAAAGCATCAATGGCCAGTTGCATGGCCGTGGTAGCCATCATTGCTGAAGCTGCCAAAGCCACTCCGTAAAAACCGGCAAAAGCATAGGAAGCCCAAATGGCGATAGCAAAAAGTAATACTGAAGAAAATGTGGAAATCATTCCGGTAGAAAGCCCGGCGATAATATTGGTTGCCGCGCCTGTGCTGGAATTTTGTACAATAGAAAGCACCGGTTTCTTACCCAGGCCTGTATAATATTCGGTTACTGCAGAAATAATTCCTCCTACGCCAATTCCCACCAGGGTAGCATAAAAAACCCGCATGGAAGAAATATTCACAAATTCAAAACCTTCTCGGCCACCTACAAAAAAACCCATTTTCATGGTATTCTCCGGCAACATCCAGCGCACCAGGAAAAAACTTGTTATGGCAACCAGGGCTATGGAAACCCAGTTCCCGATATTCAGCGCCTTCTGCACTTCATTTTCTTTGGCATTATTATCTTTTATTTTCACCAGCAGGGTACCTATTATGGAAATAATGATCCCGGCACCGGCGATGGCCACCGGCAGAAGTATAGGTCCAATTCCGCCGAAACCTTCAGCAACAATATCGCCGCCCATATCTTCAATAATATAATTTCCAAGCACCATGGCAGCCAAAACGGTGGCAACATAACTCCCGAATAAATCGGCACCCATTCCTGCCACGTCTCCCACGTTGTCTCCCACATTATCTGCTATGGTGGCGGGGTTACGCGGGTCGTCTTCAGGAATACCGGCTTCTACTTTTCCCACCAGGTCGGCACCAACATCGGCAGCCTTGGTATAGATACCGCCCCCAACGCGGGCAAAAAGCGCTATGGATTCAGCTCCAAGGGAAAAACCGGCGAGGGTTTCAAGGACTACGGTCATGTCTAAAGTATTGGTCCACTCGCCGCCCATAAAATAATAGAAGAAAATGATAAAAAACAGGCTCAGGCCCAACACTGCAAGGCCGGCAACACCAAGACCCATAACCGTTCCGCCCCCAAAAGATATCTTTAAAGCCCTTGGGAGACTACTTCTTGCAGCCTGGGTAGTGCGTACGTTGGTTTGGGTGGCGATCTTCATGCCCATATTTCCGGCCAGAGCCGAAAAAAATGCCCCAAAAATAAAGGACACGATAATTAGCCAGTGCGTAGTGGGCACCACGAAAGCTATTAAAGCTAAGGCAAGACTGGCCCCAATAACAAAGAAAGTGAGCAGTTTGTATTCTGCTTTCAGGAAGGCAAGCGCCCCTTCATAAATATGCGACGAAATATCTTTCATCTTTCCGTCGCCGGAGTCCTGTTTCATTACCCAGGACCTTTTGGACCACATGTAAAGCAGCCCAAGAACTGCCATTACAGCAGGCATGTAAATCATTATTGATTCCATAGATTAGTAATTGCGAGTTAATTACAGCTAATGTAGTAAATCAATAATAATTAAAAAAGCAATAACTTTTTTAGGTTATTGCTTTTAATTTATTAATCAATTGAGGTTATTTTTGCGATTATATCCCAAATCGACTCTTATCCCCGTCATAATTCTCAAAACGTTCAACGCATTGCCTTATGATCTCACGTGCCTCTGTTGCGTCTCCAAAATCACCGGTATCAACTTTTTTCTTTTCAAGGTCTTTATAAACCTTAAAGAAATGCTCTATCTCCTTCAACATATGGCCGTTCAACTCCTTTAAATCATTTAACCTGTTCCAGATAGGATCAGAAACCGGCACACAGATTATTTTCTCATCAGGTCCCTTTTCATCTGCCATGTGGAAAACCCCGATAGGTTTTACCTCCATTACAATTCCCGGAAAAGTGGGCTCAGAAACCAAAACCAGCACGTCCAGCGGATCGCTGTCCTGCGCAAGGGTATTGGGGATAAAGCCGTAATCTGCAGGGTACATCATGGAAGAAAAGATCATACGGTCGTAACGCACCTTCTTCAGATCAAAATCATATTCATATTTGTTTCTACTCCCCTTCGGGATCTCTATCAATACGTCAAAAGTTTCAGACATTTTATTTATTTTTCTATTTTTTAAGGGCAACAAATATAAGTAATTCCCACTTTAAAAACTGTTATTAAAAATGTAAACCCATAGAAGCTGTAAGCGCAAAGGACCTGGCATCCAGATTATGAAAATAACATTATGCTGCCAATGACCCTTATTGAGTAAGAGTCCCTGCCTCCTTTTCCACTATACATCCCTCATATTAACAAAAAAACTTCACCGGTTAAGATGAAGTTTTTTAATAAATATAATTAAGCGCCTATTTGTAAAGCACCTTTTTTACAGCTTTAATCACGTCTTCACTGCCAGGCAACCATTCCTGAAGGAGTACCGGCGAGTATGGCGCAGGGGTATCTGCAGTGTTAATCTTAATTATTGGAGCATCAAGATAATCAAAAGCTTTTTCCTGAACTTGATAAGTGATTTCAGTAGAAATGTTACCAAAAGGCCATGATTCTTCAAGGATTACCAAACGGTTTGTTTTCTTCACAGATTCGATAATGGTCTCGTGATCCATCGGGCGAATAGTCCTTAAATCAATAATTTCACAGGAAATATCGTCTTTTTCCAATTCTTCAGCCGCTTTATAAGCCTCTTTTATAATCTTTCCGAAGGAAACAATAGTTACATCTGTACCTTCTCTTTTAATATCGGCTTTGCCAATTTCAATTACATATTCCTCTTCGGGCACTTCTCCTTTGTCCCCATACATCTGCTCACTTTCCATAAAAATTACCGGGTCGTCATCGCGGATAGCTGCTTTAAGCAAACCTTTGGCATCGTAAGGATTAGAAGGAACAATAACTTTTAAACCAGGGCAATTGGCATACCAGCTTTCAAAAGCCTGGGAGTGCGTTGCGCCAAGTTGGCCTGCAGAAGCCGTTGGCCCGCGAAACACGATAGGAATATTAAACTGGCCACCACTCATCTGGCGCATTTTGGCCGCATTATTAATAATCTGGTCAATTCCAACCAGTGAGAAGTTAAAAGTCATAAATTCAATAATCGGGCGGTTACCGTTCATTGCACTTCCCACTCCAATTCCGGAGAAACCAAGCTCAGAAATAGGGGTATCAATTATACGTTCAGGACCAAACTCATCCAGCATACCTTTGGACGCTTTATAGGCACCGTTATATTCGGCCACCTCTTCCCCCATCAGGTAAATCGAGTCGTCTTTGCGCATCTCTTCGCTCATTGCCTGCTGAACGGCTTCCCTAAATTGAATTGTCTTCATTATAGTGTATTATAATTATTTTAAAATCTTGCGAGAACAAAAATAGTAATTCAATAAAGTTTTCACCACAATCGGCGAACAAAAATTTAGCAGTTTTCACCATGGCGCCTGTAAAAGGATATGCAAAACTAAAATTACCGGCCTGGCAAGAGCTTTTTAGTCAATTTAATCCGCGAAATCGCCTAACAATTCAGTCTTCAGATTTAACAAATTTTATTATGCATGCATAGTACTTTCGAATTAAATTATGTACCTTCGTAATTGAACGATTTACTATAAAACGACCTTATATATGAAAATTTTAGTATGTATTAGCCACGTACCTGATACTACCTCAAAAATTAATTTTACTGAAGGCGATACCAAATTCGACACCAACGGTGTGCAGTTTGTGATCAATCCCAACGATGAATTTGGCCTTACGCGTGCCATGTGGTTCAAGGAAAAGCAGGGAGCAACTGTAGATGTTGTAAATGTGGGAGGTGCAGAGACCGAGCCTACGCTTAGAAAAGCTCTTGCTATAGGTGCCGATAGCGCCATAAGGGTGAACACTGCCCCCACAGATAGCTTCCAGGTAGCCAAAGAACTGGCGAATGTGGCTAAAGAAGGGAATTACGATCTTATAATTGCCGGCCGTGAATCTATAGACTATAATGGCGGGATGGTTCCCGGAATGTTAGCAACGTTATTAGGAGCAAATTTTGTAACTAACTGTATCGGTTTGGAGATTGAAGGAGATAAGGCCACTGCCATCAGAGAGATCGATGGCGGAAAAGAAACCCTTACGGCCGCCCTTCCTCTTGTAATTGGAGGGCAAAAAGGCCTTGTGGAAGAGAGCGACCTGAAAATTCCCAATATGAGGGGGATCATGCAGGCCCGTAAAAAACCACTTAATGTAGTGGAACCAACACAACCGGAAACAAGGACAGAAGCGGTTAAATATGAAAAACCAGCTCCAAAAGGCGAAGTAAAACTTATTGATCCTGAAAATTTGGATGAGCTGATAGACCTGCTTCATAACGAAGCCAAAGCAATCTAAAAACATCAGGAAAGATTAAATTATTAATTTGATTTTCGCTTTCGCGGAAATGCCAAAACACAAAATCAATGTCAGTTTTAGTATATATAGAATCAGAAGAAGGAAAATTTAAAAAGGCCTCTTTTGAAGTTGCTTCATATGCCAAAGAAGTTGCCGGTATGATGGGCACTTCAGTAACCGCTGTTACTTTTAATGCGCCCGAATCTGCAGAACTGGGCAGCTACGGAATTGAAAAAGTGCTGAATATCAAAAACGAAAAATTAAATAAATTTAACGCTGAAGCTTATGCCGATGCGATAAAACAGGCTGCGGAAAAGGAAAGCAGTAAAGTTATTGTGCTTTCCCAAAGCGCGAACAGCCGTTACCTGGCACCAGTTCTGGCTGTGCAATTAGAAGCCGGCTACGCTTCCAATGTAGTAGCCTTACCTGAAAGCACCGAACCTTTCACGGTAAAACGCAATGCTTTTACCATGAAGGCCTTCAATTTCACTAAAATCACTACCGATGTAAAAATTATTGGTCTGGCGAAAAACGCCTTTGGAGTAAAAGAACAGCAGGCAGAAGCTACAGTTGAAGAATTCAGCCCCAGCCTTTCTGAGGAAGACTTTTCTGTAAATGTTGAATCTGTAGATAAAGCCACCAATAAAGTGACTATCGCAGATGCCGAAATTGTGGTTTCCGGAGGACGCGGTTTAAAAGGTCCCGAGAACTGGGGAATGATAGAAGAAATGGCCGAAATTCTTGGTGCAGCAACAGCCTGTTCCAAACCTGTGAGTGATATGGGATGGAGGCCGCACAGCGAGCACGTGGGCCAGACAGGAAAGCCGGTTGCTTCCAACCTTTATATCGCCGTGGGAATTTCAGGAGCAATACAACATCTTGCGGGAATCAACGCCGCCAAAACCAAAGTGGTTATTAACAACGATCCTGAGGCTCCGTTTTTTAAGGCTGCAGATTATGGGATTGTGGGCGATGCTTTTGAAATCGTTCCCAGGCTCAACGAAAAATTGAAGGAATTTAAAGATAAAAACGCATAATTTTTATAACTTGTGCCCCATTAAAAGGGCTGTCTAATGTCCTTATTTAGACAGCCTTTTTCAATTTTTGGAATATGAGTTTAGTGCGCCTTAACATTAAAGGAATTTCTTACAGTCAAACGCAGAATGGAGCTTACGCTTTAATACTTAGCGAATTAGACGGAGAAAGAAAACTTCCTATTGTTATTGGGGCTTTTGAGGCACAATCTATTGCCATAGCCCTTGAAAAAGAAATAAAACCTCCCAGACCGCTTACCCACGATTTGTTCAGAAATTTTGCCGACAGGTTTAAAATTGTGGTTAAACAGGTAATTATTCATAAGCTTGTAGACGGTGTTTTTTATTCCAGTCTTATCTGCGAACGTGATAAAACTGAAGAAATTATAGATGCGAGGACCAGCGATGCCATTGCTTTGGCATTAAGGTTTGACGCGCCTATTTTCACCTACAAGAACATCCTGGATAAAGCTGGTATTTTCCTGAAAGGAGAAGAACCACAAAGAAAGGAGCCTGCAGGAAAGGAAGAGGAAGAAATTATCGCCGAAGAACTACTGTCTGACGATATAGAAATAAAGGCTGATGACACTAATTACAAAAAGCTGTCACTGTCTGAACTCAAGGATTTATTATCCCAGGCCGTACATAATGAAGATTATGAAAAAGCGGCACGCATAAGGGACGAAATTTCAAAAAGAAAGTAAATCCCAATGCCATTTAAGTGCTTGTTTAGTAATAGGCTCACAAAAACCACCATAGTGGAGCCTGAAAATTCCCTGTTTTAGATGAATAAAATCTGGTACTGTCTGTTTTTAATTGTTTTTGGAATAAGCACCGCTTCCTCACAAAGCATCTCTAAAAGCTGGCAATTTCAACCCAATACGGAAGATTCCCTACAAAATCCCTTAACCGCTTTTTCTTCTGAAAATGTTTTGAACCTTTCAGAAGGGCGCTTCAGCATAACCAGGCAGGCTTCCCAGGACACTCTTGCTACAGGAGAATATATCTACCAGAATAACAATCTGGTGTTTTTTTACAGCACGCCTAAAGACACTATTAGAAACTTTAGGGTTTCCGGCCTTTCAGAAGGGGAAATGGGACTTACCGAAGGCAGTAACGTTTATGCCTTCCAGGAATATTCAGAAACAATAAAAGAAGCAGTCCCGGCAGAAATCGCCAAAGAAATGGTACCCAGCGAAGGCATCTCCTTTACAAGTGTTGCCCGTGGCGCACTTGGTATGCTGGTTCTCCTTCTTATAGCGTTCCTTTTTAGCAGCAACCGCAAAGCCATCAACTGGCGAACCATATTAATTGGCCTGGGCGCCCAGCTTTTACTGGCCATTGGGGTATTAAAAATCACCTTTATCCAAAAAATATTTGAATTTGTAGGAAGTATTTTTGTACTGATCCTCGATTTTACCGCTGCGGGAAGCGAATTCCTGCTAGGCGGAATGATGGATGTGGAAAGCTTCGGGTTTATTTTCCTGTTCCAGGTACTTCCCACAATTATCTTCTTTTCCGCCCTTACCTCCGTACTTTTCTATCTTGGAATTATTCAGATTGTGGTACGTGGAATGGCGTGGGTGCTCACCAAACTTATGGGAATTTCTGGAGCGGAAAGCCTTAACGTTGCCGGAAACATCTTTCTTGGCCAGACAGAAGCTCCCCTTATGATTAAAGCATACCTGGAAAAAATGACCAGGTCTGAAATTTTATTGGTTATGATAGGCGGAATGGCTACCGTTGCCGGTGGGGTACTCGCTGCCTATATTGGCTTTCTCGGCGGTGACGACCCGGCTTTAAGATTGCAATTTGCCAAACACCTCCTTGCTGCATCAGTGATGGCCGCTCCGGGAGCTATTGTGGTCTCTAAAATTTTATATCCGCAGCAGGAGCCTATAGACTCCAGCGTAGATGTTTCTTCAGAAAAGATCGGCTCCAATATTCTTGATGCCATTGCCAATGGTACTACTGAAGGTTTAAAACTTGCCGCGAATGTGGCTGCCATGTTACTGGTATTTATCGCTTTTATTGCGATGATCAACTATGTTCTTGGACGTGTGGGAGGCTGGACCCATATCAATATGTTAATGGCAGAATACACCCCCTATTCAAAGTTTTCTATTGAATCTGTACTCGGGCTGATTTTCGCGCCCTTAATGTGGATTATTGGCGTGGCCAAAGAAGACATGATGCTTATGGGCCAACTTCTGGGAATTAAGCTCGCTGCTAGCGAATTTGTAGGTTATGTACAGCTGGCAGATTTAAAGAATCCCGCCAACGCCCTTAGCCTTACTTATGAAAAATCTGTGATAATGGCGACTTATATGCTCTGCGGCTTTGCCAATTTTGCCTCTATTGGGATACAGATTGGAGGAATTGGCTCCCTGGCACCGGGGCAACGAAAAACGCTTTCGGAATTTGGAATGAAGGCGCTTATTGGCGGCACCCTGGCCTCACTGCTTTCTGCCACAATCGCAGGAATGATATTGGGATAATTTTCTTCAAATTTTTTAAGAAGGTAAAATTTCGATTACCGGAGCTGTTTTCTATTTTAGCTGAAATCTCCAAACATCTTATGAAACAATACCACGATTTACTAAAGCACGTTTTAGAAAACGGAACAGAAAAAGGAGACCGCACCGGCACAGGTACTAAAAGCGTTTTTGGATACCAGATGCGGTTCAACCTGGAAGAGGGCTTTCCCATGGTCACCACAAAAAAGCTGCATTTAAAGTCAATTATTTACGAATTGCTCTGGTTTCTTAAAGGAGATACTAATGTAAAATACCTGCAGGAAAACGGAGTGCGCATCTGGAATGAATGGGCAGATGAAAATGGTGATCTTGGGCCGGTTTACGGCCACCAGTGGCGTAACTGGAACAGTGAGGAGATCGATCAGATTAGTGAAATTATAGAAACGCTAAAGAACAATCCAAACAGCAGGAGAATGCTGGTTTCTGCCTGGAACCCATCAGTATTGCCAGATACTTCAAAATCATTTTCAGCAACTGTAAAAGAAGGTAAAGCAGCATTACCACCCTGCCATGCTTTTTTTCAGTTTTACGTGGCAAACGAAAAATTATCCTGCCAGCTTTACCAGCGCAGTGCCGACATTTTTCTTGGAGTTCCGTTTAACATTGCCTCTTATGCCCTGCTCACCATGATGATGGCCCAGGTATGCGATCTACAGCCCGGGGATTTTATCCATACTTTTGGAGATGCCCATATTTACAGCAATCATATGGAGCAGGTAAAACTTCAGCTTTCAAGGGAGCCACGAAATTTGCCAAAAATGAAGCTGAATCCCGAAGTCAAAGATATTTTTGAATTTAAATTTGAAGACTTTATATTAGAGGATTATAACCCGCACCCGCCTATTAAAGGCAAAGTTGCGGTATAACTCTTTTATAATTTAAAAACTTTTAATTTATCATGAAAAATTTATTGGTGATCGCGTGTATGTTTGTTGGAGGCTTATGTATGGCCCAGGATCAAACATCGCCCGTATGGCCCGGATGTGAAGGCAGTGACAATGTAAAAAAATGTTTTAACCAGAAATTTTCCCAGTTTGTAAGGTCTACTTACGAATATCCTAAAAACGACAAGGGAGAATATGTTCGCGGCAAAGTGACCGTTTCCTTTACCGTGAATAAAGAAGGAGAAGTAGTTGTAAATTCTGTTGAAGGGCCAGAACCTGAAGTAAACCAGGCAGCAAGGGAAATGCTTGAAAAAATGCCAAAAATGGAACCTGGCACACTTGGAGGGGAAGTAGACGACAGGAAGTTTACCAACACCTTTAAGTTCTAAATCCTTCCAGTCCCAACCTTTAATCTACACTTTTTATGAAAAAGATACTTATAGTTTTTATGTTTCTTGCCGCTTCGGCGGGTTTTGCCCAGGAAGGCGTAAAAGTTGAGGGCAATAAAATAACCGTTAAAGAATCTGCCCCGGTGTGGCCGGGGTGCGAAGACAGCAATGAAACCAAAAAGTGCTTTAACGCAAAACTGATGCAGCACATTAGGGAAAACTATAAATATCCCAAAAACGACGATGGAGATTTTATAAGGGGAAAGGCCGTTGTAAAACTGGAAATTGACGAATCCGGCGAAGTGGTAGTAAAAGCAGTTGAAGGTGATAACCCAAAGGTTAACCAGGCTGCAGAAAGCATGATCAAAAAAATTCCGAAGATGAAACCGGGAACAAGGGGCGGCAAACCTGCTTCTATAAAATACACCATTCCGCTTACGCTATAAAGCTGGCGTACTTTAACTTTGCCTTAACTAGCGTTAATTTTTGGCATTAGTAAAAAAGTGTAAATTTGAGTGGCACCCTCTAAAGTGTCACTCTTTTTTATGCTTTCACAAAACGAATTATCATCATTATTTAAAGAGACAAGAGCTCATAGCGAACTTATTTGTTCTTTTCTGGAAACTGAAGATTATGTAGTACAACCTGTGGAGGATGTTTCTCCTCCAAAATGGCATTTAGGACATACCACCTGGTTTTTTGAAGAATTTGTGCTGAAGGAATATGCCGAAAACTACCAGCTTTTTGATAAGCATTCGGCGTATGTTTTTAACAGCTACTACGAAAGCGTGGGTGAAAAAGTAATCCGTACAGATCGCGGAAATCTTTCCCGGCCTACTGTTGCCTGGGTTTATGAATATAGAAATTATGTCACCAAAGCCATGGCGGAGCTTCTGGAGCACCAGAAAATTTCAGAAGAACTATGCGGCATAATTGAAATTGGCTGCCATCACGAAAAACAACATCAGGAATTACTGCTCACCGATATCAAATATATTTTAGGCAACAACCCTCTTTTCCCGGTTTATAACAAGCAATTTGAAGAAAACCCCATCCAGGATTTCCAGGCAAACTGGTTAAAAATTGAAGAAGGGGTGTACGAGGTGGGGCATAAATCTGAGGATTTCTGTTATGACAATGAGCTGGGAGTCCATAAAGTTTACCTCAACGATTATGAGATATCCAACAAACTGGTTACCAATAAAGAGTATATCGAATTTATTGAAACCGGTGGCTATGATGATGTTCTTTTATGGCATGCGGAAGGCTGGGACTGGAAAAACACCCATAATATTTCTTCACCTTCCTACTGGCATAAAATTAACGGAGACTGGCATCAATATACGCTTGGCGGAATGATTTCTCTTATTCCTGATGCCCCGGTGAGCCATATTTCTTATTTTGAGGCCTTCGCTTATGCCCAATGGAAAGGCCAGCGTTTGCCTACTGAAGCTGAATGGGAAATCGCTCAAAGCAGCTTTAAATGGGGCAGCCGCTGGGAATGGACAGAAAGTGCTTATTCTCCTTATCCCAATTTTAAGACCGCAGAAGGCGCTTTAGGAGAATATAATGGCAAATTTATGGTGAGCCAGAAAGTACTTCGCGGAGGCTCCGTGGCCACTTCAGAAAAACACACCCGCCCAACTTACAGAAATTTTTTCCACCCTCACCTAAGATGGCAGTTCACAGGCCTGAGATTAGCCAGATAAAACATTATGATGTCCACACCAATGACCGATTTCGACACTGCCTTTGCAGAAGACACTTATAAAGGCTTAACGAGTTTTCCCAAATATCTGCTTTCAAAATACATTTATAATGAAAAGGGGGATAAGCTTTTCCAGAAGATCATGGAAATGCCGGAGTACTACCTGACCAATTGTGAAAAAGTAATTTTTGAAGAACATACCGCGGCCATTGCCGATTCCTTTAACGGTGCTTCAGGATTTGACATTATTGAACTTGGTGCCGGGGACGGCAAAAAGACTAAAATACTTTTGCGCCATTTAGCTGAAAAAAAATACGATTTCACTTATCAGCCTGTGGATATAAGCCAGCATGTGCTGGATGAGTTAGAAGCTGCACTGGCCGATGAAATACCTGAAGTGAAGGTGAAAACACAGCAGGGCACTTATTTTAAAACTTTGGAGCGCCTGGCAGATTATAATACCAGAAAGAAGATTATTATGGTCTTAGGTTCCAATATTGGAAATTTACTGCATAAGGATGCCATAGTATTCTTAAAGAATATTCAAAATTCCATGAGTTCAGATGACATGCTTTTTATGGGTTTTGATCAGAAAAAGCATCCGCAGAAAATCCTGGACGCCTACAATGATCCTGCAGGAATTACCGAAGCTTTCAACAAGAACCTTCTGGAAAGGATTAATACCGAACTGGCCGGAAACTTTAATACTGATTCTTTTCTACACTGGGAAACCTACGATCCCGAATCCGGAACGGCAAAAAGTTTTTTGGTAAGTAAAGAAGCACAGGAGGTCTATATTCAAAAATTAGACCTCAAAGTAAACCTGGAAGCCTGGGAAACTATTCATACAGAGATCTCTCAGAAATATGACGATGCGGTTGTGAAATGGCTTGCTAAAAAAGCAGGATTGGCAATAGAAACAGCCTTTAGCGATAATGAAAATTGCTATAAAAATTACGTGTTCAGAAAAAGGATTAATGCAGATTCTGAAAATTAGTGTAGATTTTACGCAACCATTCGCGCGTTCTCCATCTAAATAGTAGTAACAACTTAAATATAAAATTATAGATGAAGAAATTACTTTTATTAACTGGCCTTATTTTTCTTTTTTCAGCGTGTGACAGTAACAGTAATTGCGAAGACTATTCCTGCTTTACACCTCCCGAAGCATTTGAATTTGAATTTATAGATGCAACTTCCGGTGAGAACCTGTTTACCAATGGTACCTTTCAGGAAGAGGATATTTCCATTACCGACCAGTCTGAAGATTCCGACGTGGATGTGGTTTTTATTTCAGAAAATGACTATAATATACTTCAGGTTGGCAGCATAGGATGGGAAACCGAAAACACAGATTATTTAATTGAAATAGGAGAAGAAGTATCTTTTCGCCTGCTCGTAGACGCCGATAGGGTAACTGAAGATTGCTGTTCTTTTACAAGAATAAACAGCGTGGAAATAGAAGGTGCTGAGTATGAACGGCAGGAGGAAACCGGCGTTTATCAAATCCTGGTGGAGTAAACCTACTTTTTCACTGGCATTTTTTTCATAAAACTAAAGTAAAAAATATTATGAAAGCTATCTGGAACAATGCTGTTATAGCAGAAAGTGATGAGACTAAAATCGTGGAAAACAACCATTATTTTCCCATGGCATCTGTAAAACAGGAATACCTGGAGGAAAGTGAGACTCACACCCGCTGCCCCTGGAAAGGCAAGGCTTCATATTTTAATATAAAGGTGAAAGATAAAGTTAATGAAGATGCTGCCTGGTATTATCCACAGGCGAGCCATGCAGCAAAACCTATTGAAAATTATGTTGCCTTTTGGAACGGAGTAGAAATTACCGGATAGCGGCAAAATACCGCCTCCGGCAATTCAATTTATTTCCAGCAAATTAAAGCTCCAGAACAGAGTTCTCAGCTGCCGCGTATTCATTCCAGTTATAACGGTCAGCTTCTTCTTCATTCTTCCACTCCCCGTCTATACAGTACTTAAATTCGTAAGATTTATCTGTAGGTAGCTTCATCTGGCCTTTAAAGTTACCGTTCTTCAGCTTTTTTAATTCCATTTTCTTCCAGTCATTAAAATCGCCGGCAACGGCAACTGAGGAGGCTTCTTTAGCAGGAATGTTGAAAGTAACCTTACACTCCGGCTTGGACTTTAAATATTGTTTTGTAATAGGCATAGGTGTTGTATTTTATATTTAGAACGCTGTAAAAATAAGAATTACGATGCATTTAAATTTCCTTAAATCAGCCAGATATATAACTTTTATGAAATTATTAATAATAGAAATGATATTTTACCGAAAGAAAAATAATGGGATATAAATCTTTTATGATTTACAAAACAGAAACCTACATCTTTTCTTTAACAGCCTCTGTAAGTTCTTCAATTTCGTCGGTGGTATTGAAATAATGAAAACTTACCCGTATGCCTTCCCCTCTTTGTGAGGTAATAATATCTTTATTCCGAAGGTGATGAAAAAGTGTATCATCTCCTTTAATATTAAAAAGCGAAGAATGTTCTTTTCTCTCCAGTACATATTTTTCAAGAAGTCCCATTTCTGCAAACTTTTGCCAGGCAAAATTCTTTAATTTGACAACCTGCGCTTCAATTTTATTTATTCCGGTTTCTTCCAGCAGCCTTAGGGCCACAGCCAAACTCCCATAATTTAAGGTATCCTGATGGCCGGGTTCAAACTTGCCCAGAAAATTTCCTTCGTGCGCTTTATATTTTCCCTGCAGCGATCCAAAGCCAAGATGTTTGGGTTCAATTTTCCCTTCCACTTTTTCATTGAAGAGGATAAAGCCATTGCCGTAGCCGGCATTCAGCCACTTATACGTGCTGCTAATCACCACATCTATTCCCGTGGAATCAAAATCAAAAGCTTCAGTTCCCAGGTACTGCGTCCCGTCTGCTATAAATAGAGTTTCGGGGAATTCCTGCTTCAGCTCACTTATAAAATTGATATTCAACTTTACACCGTTGATATACTGGACGATGCTAAAAGCGAAAAAGTCCGGTTTATTTTCAGTTAAAGCTTTGCGGATATTATCCTCAAGATTTTCATTAATGGCCGCATAAAAAATCTCAAAGTTCCTGGACTTTACCGGCCAGTTTATAGAGGGATAGTCCCCTTTAAGCAACAAAGCTTTTTTTGGTTTTTCAAAACCCTCCAGGAGCGTATTAAAGCCATAGGAAAAATTTGGAACAAGTGCCACACGATGTGCCTCGCAATTAAAAAACCTGCCAACGGTTTCCCTTACATCGGTTAAAATCCCCCCCTGTCTTTCTTTTAATATGCTGGCAGAAATTAGAAAATCCAGGTCATGGTTCTGCCGGAATTCAAAAACTTTTTCTGGTAAAAGCCCGGAAGCTGCTGTGTTCAAATAGGTATATCTTTTTAAAACAGGAAAGCCTTTTCTTAAATTATCCATAGGTGCGCGGGAATTCTTTTTTAAAAACTGTAAATTTGGTTTACACTAAAGTACTCCTAATTATGCTGTCCAGAAAAAAAAACAACTCCAAACTAGATGCAGAAAACCGGGAACTCTATGAATATGCCCGTAAAAGAACCCTGCAAAAGAAAAGGCTTTTTCAGCATTTTGTGATCTTCCTGATAGGAGCTGTTTTTCTAATTGTTTTAAACGTTGTTATTGGCTACCAGGAAGATTTTAAACCCCTGGGTTATAATTGGTTTGTATGGGCCGTGCTTCTATGGGCACTAATATTCCTAATCCATTTTTTTAATGTTTTTGTGGTCCATACTTTTATGGGAAAGGAATGGCAGGACAGGCAAATGGAACTCCTGGTTAAAAAGCAGAAGGAGAAAATTGCCAAAATGCAGACCAAGGTAGAAAAAGATTATCCGCTGCCAAAAGCTGAAAATTCACATCCTGAGAAAACAGACCCTGAAACTCCGCGTAAACCTTATAATACCTGATTTATGCTTACAATGATTGCCGCTGCCGCGGAAAATAATGCCCTGGGAAAAGATAACGACCTTGTATGGCACCTGCCAGATGATTTTAAGCGTTTTAAGAAGCTCACTTCAGGACATCATATTATTATGGGCCGCAAGACGTTTGAGTCTTTCCCAAACCTACTGCCCAACCGCACCCACATTGTAATTACACGAAACCAAAGTTTTAAACCCGAAGGCGCTATAGTGGTGAATTCTTTACAAGAAGCCCTGGAAGCTGCTGAGGCTGATCAGCAGCCGTTTATTATAGGTGGCGGGGAAATCTATAAAATGGCTATAGACAAAGCTGAAAAAATTGAACTCACCCGCGTACATGGCACTTTTGATGCCGATACTTTTTTCCCGAAAATCAACGAGGAAGAATGGAAAGTTTCTTCAGAAGAGTTTCATGAAAAGGATGCGAAACACCAGTATTCCTTTACATATATCACCTATGAGCGTAAATAAATTTTCAGAAATAATAAATGCCGCGGGAGAAGCACATGGGTTTTCAGTAAAAAACACCACTCCCCTCTCCGGCGGAGATATAAATGATGTTTTTTTGATTGAAACAGGTTCCGCTGATAAACTGGTGATTAAAATTAATGATGCTGCACGTTATCCTGGAATGTTCGAGGCAGAAAAAGCAGGATTGGACGCCCTTAGAAAATCTGGAATAATTAAAGTACCTAAAACTCTGCATAGGGGTGAAGTAGAGGAACAATCTTACCTTATCCTTGAATTTTTAGAAGCGGGCAAAAAATCTTCAGATTTTTGGAAAATCTTCGGAAAACAAATGGCAGAACTGCACAAGGTTTCTGCTGAAAATTTTGGATTTGAAACCGATAATTACATTGGCAGCCTTCCGCAGTATAATTCCGCAGAAAATTCCGCAGCCGATTTTTATGTAAACCAGCGGCTGGAGCCACAATTTAAAATGGCTAAAGACAGAGGTTACGATCTGGGCAATAAGGACAACTTTCTTAAAAATTGCTCCGGAATAATTCCTGATGAAGCTCCGGCTTTGATTCATGGGGATCTCTGGAATGGTAATTATATGACGAGTACCTATGGGATGCCCGTTCTTATTGACCCCGCAGTAGCTTTTGCACCGCGGGAAATGGATCTTGCCATGATGAAACTGTTTGGAGGCTTTGACGCCAGAATGTTTCAGGCTTACCATAAACATTTTCCTTTAGCCGAAGGTTTTGAAGAAAGAGTACCACTTTGGCAATTATACTATTTGCTGGTACATTTAAATATCTTTGGGTCCAGATATAAAGCTTCCGTAGAAAATATTTTACGCCGCTACCGCTAATTTTACAGTTCTTAACACTGCTGTTTTAACTTTTAGGAGTTTGTTAGCTCAAAACCAGCCCTTGGCTTCTTATCTTCATTAGCTCATATAAAAAATTGGAAATGAGCACGAAAAACCTGAATCAAAAGGAAGCAAAAGAAAAATTAACCTCCCTTGTGGATGATATAAAAACCGGATTTCTGGTAACGGGCCTTGGACAGAAACCCGTTAGTGCGGTCCCCATGTCAACAAAAAAAGTGGACGGTAACGGCAATATCTGGTTTTTGAGCAGTATGGCCAGCGACCATAATGCTGATATTGCCAAGGATGACGAAGTGCAGCTGCTTTACAGTAATACTTCAGACATGGAATTCATAAGCATTTTTGGTAAGGCTTCTATTGTTACCGATAAAGAAACACTGGAAGATTTTTATTCCAAAGTAGATGATGCCTGGTTCTCGGGTTCAGATGATCCAAACCTCTCAGCAATCAAGGTTCGCCCACAGGAAGCTTACTACTGGGATTCAAAGCAAAACAAATATATTACCCTTTTTAAGATGGGACTTGCGGCATTAGGCGGGGACCAGAAGGATATTGGTGAGAAAGGAAGATTAGATATTTAAATCTGTATTTGTCAGGAAAAGGCCTTGTAATAATCGTATTGTTATGAGGTCTTTTTTTTTGTCTATTTTAGCCTCATAAATTAAAAGCAATGAATGCATATATTTTTCCAGGCCAGGGTGCGCAGTTTTCAGGAATGGGCAAAGACCTGTATGAAAGTTCTGCCGCGGCCAAAAAACTTTTTGATGAGGCAAATAATATTCTTCGATTTTCAATAACAGATGTGATGTTTGAAGGTTCTGCAGAAGACCTGAAACAAACCAAAGTCACCCAACCTGCTGTTTTCTTACACTCCGTTATCCTTAGCCAGGTGATGGGTGATAAATTCAAGCCTGATATGGTGGCCGGACATTCACTTGGCGAATTCTCTGCCCTTGTGGCCAATAAGGTGCTAAGTTTTGAAGAAGGTTTGCAACTGGTTTATAAGAGGGCCATGGCCATGCAAAAGGCATGTGAAGTTAAACCTTCCACAATGGCTGCTGTATTGGGGCTGGAAGATGAAATGGTGGAAGCAGTATGCGCCGATGTAGATGGCGTGGTGGTTGCCGCAAATTATAACTGCCCCGGGCAGCTGGTAATTTCAGGAGAAGTTGAAGCTGTGGAAAAGGCTTGTGAAGCTTTAAAAGAAAAAGGCGCGCGCCGGGCAATGCTTTTGCCGGTTGGTGGCGCATTCCATTCTCCCTTAATGGAACCGGCAAGACAGGAACTGGCAGATGCGATTGAAAAAGTGAATTTTGGAAAACCGGTTTGCCCAGTTTACCAAAATGTGAGCACCTTCGCGGTTACAGATCCTTCTGAAATTAAGAAGAACCTGGTATTTCAGCTTACTGCCCCGGTAAAATGGACGCAGTCTGTGCAAAATATGATTAAAGACGGCGCCACAACATTTACTGAAGTAGGCCCGGGAAAAGTTCTACAGGGACTTGTAAAAAAAATAGACCGCAGTGCGGAGGTGCATTCGGGAGAAATTTAAGGGTCCCCACATTTGATACTGCAGATAAGCCTGGTCACTACAACCAGGCTTCTTTTTGTTAAAAAACCGGCATTTATACTTCTTCAATTAATATTCTACCTTATTTTTTATTATATTCTCTTTCCCTACAGCAACTATTCATCAAATCTCAAAATTAAATCCCTGTGACTGTTATCAAGAGAACTGCCTTCTTCCTCTGCTGTTTTTTTTATTCCATAGTATATGCTCAAAAACCTGTAGATGCAATCGGGCTACAGGAAAAATACGCTGAATACCTCAGCTTAAACCGGGAAGCCGTTTACCTTCATTTAGATAAAACCTCTTTTCTGCCTAAAGAAGAATTGTGGTTTGCCGCTTATGTTTATAACCCCGGGAATAATCGCCCTTCCATCTTTACGTCTAATTTACATGTGAATATATATAATGCTTCAGGAGAACATTTAGGGACAAAAACCATTTTTATAAATGGAGGAAAAGGAACAGGTTCTTTCCAGTTGAAGCCAGGAGAATTTAAACCCGGCAACTATATTATAAAAGCCTCCACCAGGTACATGGATAATTTCAGTGAAGATCTTAGTTACGCCACAACATTCACTATACTTGGGGGAACAACGGGCGAAAATCCTCTTCCGGAAAAGGAAAATGTGGATTTGCAGATCCTTCCGGAAGGAGGGCATCTGCTGGCAAATACCTATAACAATGTAGGAGTTAAGCTGCTTGGCAAAACAGGGGCAGGCATTCCTTTCCTGAATGCAAAAGTCAAGGATTCTGAAAACAAGGTGGTTACTTACTTCAATTCTAACGAATTCGGAATGGGAAAATTTGGTTTCAGACCTGAGCCCGGGAAAAGCTATTCGCTGGTCATCAACGCAAATGGCGAAAATATTATACAACCAATAGGACCGGCAGAAGTGGAAGGTTTAACCTTATCTACTCATTTTTTAAAAGATGAACTCATCGTTTCTGTAAAAACGAATAAAAAAAGTCTTGCCAACCTGGAGAAAGAGAATTTGTTGCTGGCCGTACACCAAAAAGGAAAAATGAAAATATACCAGTTTCAGTTTCCCAATAATAAGCCTACTGCTCCGGTAAATATTAAAACCGATTCTCTTTTTCCCGGGATTAATACCCTTACTATATTTAATGAAGCACATCAACCATTGGCAGAACGCCTTGTTTTCAATAATAAAGGAGTTAAAAGGCTGGAGGTGGAGGCCTCTCTTGCTGCTAAACCCAGTGACAGTCTTGAATTAACCATCAGCACAAATAAGAATGGCATAAAGGGCAATAGCTTAAGTATTTCGGTGCTTCCGGCAGGCACCAGGGCCAATGCTCCAAATCATGATATCTTATCCGCATTTCTTTTAAAGCCCTATATAAATGGTCATGTGGAAAATGCCGGCTACTATTTTTCAAAAGATGAAAATAAAAGAGAGCAGGAATATAACCTGGACCTTCTTTTGCTAACCCAGGGTTGGAGTAAATATTCCTGGAAAGATATCTTTAATCATCCTCCTCATGAACGGTATCAGGCTGAAAGAGGTTTTACGGTTGAAGGCCGAATCAACAACCCTGAAGTCTCTGAAGGACAGACCCTGTTTTTAAAATCTAATGAATCTGGCCTCTTCCAGATTCTTGAATTGGATGCACAGAACCGTTTTAAAGCTGAAAATATATTTTTGATGGACAGTGCTTCTATATATGTGGGACTGGCGAATAAGAAGAATAAAATTGAAAAGCCCGCCATAAACCTGGTGATAAAGCCTTTTAAAAGGCTGGAAAACCTGGAACAACAGCTTATTAAAAAATCTTTTGCACCAACCAAAGCTGCAAAGGATTATGAATTTGAAAATTTTATTTCTTCTTCACAACAATTAGACACAGTTTTAATCTCCGGCAGTAGCAAAAGCGCAAAAGAGATAGCCATGGAATTAGATCCGAGTGGACAAACAGAAATAATTACAGACCAGGTAGCGAAGCAAAGTCTATTTTTTACCAGCTACTTAAGAATGCAGGGATTTGAAATTTCTACAAATCCGGGGAGTGGCGAACTCCAGATAATCTCCAGAAGGCTCGGCCAAAATTATTCGCCGATAATATATATGGATAATGTAAGAGTGCAGAATTATAATTTTCTTTCGACCTTATATACAGAAGACGTGGAATCTGTTTATATCAACAGGACTGGAGGCGGTATAATGGGTGCTACCGGCATTGGAGGCGTAATCAAAATTAACACCTTAAACGATTTATACCGTGAAAAGTCTGATATCGACGACTCCACTACCTTTATGACTACTGCTGAAAATGGTTTTGCACCTGCAAAGGAATTTTATACTCCACGATACCGTTCTTATACCAGCAAGATTTTCGAAGACTACGGGATCATCCAGTGGATTGGTGACTTATATCTCAATCAAAAAGGTACGGCTAGCATTAAAATACAAAATACCTTACAATCGGAAATTAAATTATTAATCCAGGGAATGACGGAAGAAGGGAATTTAATTTCCGAAGAAATAAATATAAATACTGCCAATCTACACCACTAATTCTATTTCCTGTTCATAAAATCAACAATAGTTCCGGCAATAAAATTTATTTGCTCATCGTCAAGTTCTGTATGCATAGGCAAAGAAATCACCTCTTTTACCAGTTTGTTGGTCACAGGAAAATCGGCTTCATTATAACGCTCATCTGCATAAGCTTTTTGCAGGTGTAGCGGAATAGGATAGTAAATTCCGAAGGGGATATTTTTCTCCTGCAGATGTTTCGCGAGTGCATCTCTTTTCCCGTTGGTTATCTTTAAAGTGTACTGATGGAAAACATGTGCATCTCTATTGCCCTGCCTTTTAGGAATTTCAATTTCTGCCTGGTCCTCGAAAGCCTTATCGTATTTATCTGCAGCTTTCCGCCGTGCTTCATTATACTGGTTAAGATTCGGCAGCTTAGCCCGCAGCACCGCCGCTTGCAGACTGTCTAACCGGGAATTAACACCCACAACATCATGGTGGTAGCGCTCATACATGCCATGATTCACGATCCCGCGGATGGTATGCGCCAGTTCATCATTATTGGTATAAATGGCGCCGCCGTCCCCGTAACAGCCAAGGTTTTTAGAAGGGAAAAAAGAAGTGGCCGCAACATCTCCCATGGTTCCGGTTTTATAAACCTGCCCGGCTTTGGAATGATAATTTCCGCCAATAGCCTGCGCATTGTCTTCGATAACAAAAAGATCATGTTCTTTGGCAATTTCCATAATGGCGTCCATATTTGCCGCCTGCCCAAAAAGATGAACTGGGACTATGGCTTTAGTCTTTGGAGTAATTGCCTTTTTTATAGCTTCGGGATCGATATTAAACGTGTCCGGCTCCACATCTACAAGCACAGGGGTCAGTTGTAAAAGTGCGATTACCTCAACAGTAGCGGCAAAGGTAAAATCGGCAGTTATCACCTCGTCTCCCGGCTTAAGACCAAGACCCATCATGGCAATCTGCAGGGCATCGGTACCATTAGCACAAGGGATTACATGCTTTACACCCAGGTAATCTTCTAATTCTTTCTGAAAATTCTGAACTTCGGGACCGTTGATAAAAGCAGTCGAATCCAGAATTTCTTCAAAGGATCCATTGATTTTTTCTTTAATATCTTTATACTGACCCTTAAGGTCAACCATCTGTATCTTTTTCATCATTTTTATTTGTAGGGCACCAAAAATACGAAATATCAGCCCTATAGCCAATGCAATATATAGGAAAGGCTTAATTTAGCAAGCTTAAAAAATACACGCTTTGCAATTTTTATACAATCTATTTACCGGCGCGGCAGAAATGCTCCTTCCTGTCCCTGCATTATTCAATAAGAAGTTAAAACAGGGCATTCAAGGCAGGAAAAAGGTTAGCAGCAAACTTAAAGCTGAAATTAGACAAAAAGACAGGGTGGTTTGGTTTCATGCCGCTTCCCTGGGAGAATTTGAACAGGCCGTACCGGTAATGGAAATGATAAAAAAGGAGCTTCCCAACCATAAAATCCTCGTCACCTTTTTCTCTCCTTCAGGATATGAAAACAAAAAGAAACATCCCTTGGCAGACGTGATTACTTACCTGCCGTTTGACACCAAAAAAAATGTGCGGAAATTCCTGAGGCTTAGCCATCCTGAAATGGTTTTTTTTGTAAAATATGAAATCTGGCCAAATTATTTAAAAGAATTAAAAGCACGCAATATTCGCAGTTTCCTTCTTTCGGGAGCATTTAGGGAGAATCAAATCTACTTTAAAAGCTACGGAACCTGGATGCGAAATGCGCTGACAGCTTTTGAGCATTTTTTTCTTCAGAACAGGAAATCCCGGGAGTTGTTGAAAAGTATTGGATTCAGCAACACCAGCCTTAGTGGCGACACCCGTTTTGATCGTGTTTCCCGACAGGTTGAATATGATAATAAACTTGATTTTATTGAAAATTTCCTGCAGGGGAATTTGTGCCTGGTTGCCGGCAGTACCTGGACGGAAGACGAAGATTATCTCCTAAGCTATATCAATGAGTCTCCAAAAAATGTAAAGATCATCATTGCACCCCACGAAATTAAAGCCGAGAAAATAAACGCGCTACAGGATAAATTAAAGAAAAAGACCGCAAGGTACAGTGAGCAATTTGAAGATCTGGAACAATTCCAGGTTTTAATAGTGGACACTATAGGCTTACTCGGGAAGATTTACAGCTATGCCGATGTGGCTTATGTTGGCGGTGCTGCGGGAACAACCGGCCTTCATAATATTCTGGAACCTGCCACCTTTGGGGTTCCTATAGTTATTGGCTCAAATTTTTCCAAATTCCCTGAAGCCATACAGTTGCAACAACTGGCGGGACTTTATTCGGTTGCTTCCGCAGAAGAAACCTCTTCTCTCCTGAACAGGTTAATGACCGATGAAAATTTCAGAAAAAAAACCGGGATGATCGCCGGGCACTTTATCAATTCAAATACAGGCGCAACAGAAGTTGTTCGCAAGTATTTTTTTTGAAGGTAAAACATTTACAGATCAGTAGCCTGTGCCGCCATTTTCCTCATAAAAAATAAGGAGAGCAAAAAGCAAGAACTGCTTTCCTATAGCTTTGGAAAACCTGCTGGTTTTCGCTACTTGCCCCATATTTTCAATTCACTCAAAGTTTTATACTTTTTTATGAAAAGTTTAGCAACAACTTTTAATAAATAGACATTTACATAACTAATTTTGTTAATTAATAATTGTAAAAACAATTTATTATGAAAAGACAAATTTTATTTTTTGTATTTCTTTTCACCTTTGCCACCTCTTTTACATCTTGCCGAGATGTGGAAAATGAGAGCACAGATGATATGGAAATGGAAACCGATGACATGAATATGGAAGAAGATGATCTCGACGATATAGATGAGGACATTGAAAATGCCGCTGAAGAAACCGGAGATGCAGTTGAAAACGCAGCTGAAGAAACTGGTGACGCCATAGATAATGCCGGGAATGAAGTGGAAGATGAAATCAACAATACTGACGATTATTAGATTTAATCACGAAAACAAAAATGAAAATATGAAAAAACTGATGCTGATTTTGGCGTTGGTTTGTTATACGACTGTTTTTACTTCCTGTAGGGAAGAAAAATCAGGAATAGAACAGGCCGCCGATGATGTTGAGGACGCTGCAGAAGATATAGCGGACTAAGCACCAAGCCTAAAACAAAGCCCTCTGGATGAGGGCTTTGTTGTTTTTTTATTTCTCAGGAGGGTAAGCCTCAAGAGCTCTTTTAATGATCTTACTAAACAGGGCCTGCCGTTCTTCCGGACTTAAATTTGGATCAAATTTGGTATCTATTATGGCCTGCCACACAAGACTATCTTTTTCCCTGTCTATAAAATCGATTGTCATTCTCAGGAATGTTTCCGGGCCTCCAATGGGAATACCGCCGGAAACGCCAACACCCATATTTCCTCCTCCACCTCCAATACCAACTCCTACGGAATTATTGCTTTCCTCCTGAAATTTCTCTGTGTAAACATTTACAAAAATCCCCGGATTATCTGCATTACTGAAGCCTTTCTGCTCCATAGCGTTATCCAGCGCCCTTACAATCCTTTGTTCGTCCAGCTGACTTAACCCGGAATGGAATTCAGGAAAAAGGGCATAGGTGGAATAATTGCTAAAATTAGCATTCTGGTCGTAATCATAAGCAATTTTAGGAGTATTACAAGCCGCAAAAAGCAGGCATAAAAAAAGAAGTTTTACAATTTTCATATTAGTAGAGGTATTAGAAGCTTCCGCTTCCTGTTTAATATCTGCCATCCAGATTTCTACTAAAAATAAGCAAAAACTATCCCAGAAAAGAAAAATTCGTAATATTAAGCAGGCTTCTTATTCAGCATTTCCCAAAGCCTGTCTTTTAGCTCAGTCAGGCCCTGCTGCGCTACAGAAGAAATAAAAACATAATCGGCTTTAAGGCTTTTATCCAGCTCATTTTTTAGTTCCGCCTTCAACTCTGCATCCAGCATATCGCTTTTCGAGATCGCGATGAGCCTGTCCTTGTCCAGCATTTCGGGATTATACCGGCGCAGCTCGTCCACAAGAATTTCATATTGCTCTTTCACATCGGGCGCGTCTGCAGGAATTAAGAAAAGCAGGGTGGAATTTCTTTCAATATGGCGCAAAAAGCGGTAACCAAGCCCTTTCCCTTCAGCTGCCCCTTCAATAATTCCGGGAATATCTGCCACCACAAAAGTTTTGTAATCCCTGTATTGCACAATCCCCAGGTTGGGCTTTAAAGTGGTAAACTCATAATCGGCAATTTTTGGTTTTGCCGCGGTGATCACAGAAAGAAGCGTAGATTTTCCGGCATTTGGAAAACCAACCAGGCCAACATCTGCCAGTACTTTTAACTCCAGGGTAACATCTACCTCCTGCCCGTCTATCCCCGGCTGGGAATAACGTGGCGTCTGGTTTGTGGAACTTTTAAAATGCCAGTTTCCAAGTCCGCCCTTTCCTCCTTCAGCAACTACATATTCCTTTCCGTCCTCAGTAATTTCATGAATTATCTCCTGTGTTTCGGTATCCCGAATTACCGTTCCCAGCGGAACATCTATATATTCATCGGAACCATCGGAACCTGTACTGCGCTGCTTTCCCCCGTTTCCTCCATGTTCTGCCCTTACATGCCTTTTAAATTTTAGGTGAAAAAGGGTCCAGAGATTCTTATTCCCCCGTATAATCACGTGGCCTCCTCTACCGCCGTCGCCTCCATCGGGGCCGCCTTTGGCAACATATTTTTCCCGGTGCAAATGGGAAGAACCGCTACCCCCGTTTCCGGAACTAACATGAATTTTCACGTAATCAACAAAATTTCCTTCAGTCATTTTTGTAGTTTCTCCTTTGAGGGAAGTTTAAGGTTTAGCAGCTAAATATAAAAATCGGGAAGCCGGCCTAGATAAGTTTATCTATAACTTTGCTTAGCCTTTCAGTAATTTCTTCAATAGAACCCACTCCGTCTACTCCGTAATATTTACCCTGTTTCTGATAGTATTGTTTCAGAATAGCAGTTTCTTCGTAATAAACTTTTATTCTTCTTCGCACCACGGTTTCATCTGCATCATCAGGCCTTCCGGAAGTTTCCCCCCGTTCGAGCAAACGCTCCACCAAAATTTCATCTTCCACTTCCAGCGCAACCATAGCATCCACTTCTTCGTTCATAGAAGCCAGTAATTCACCTAAAGCATCAGCCTGTGCCACTGTTCTTGGAAAGCCGTCAAAAATAAAGCCTTTAGCGTCCTTATGCTCTTCAACTTTGGCACGCAGCATATTTATAGTAACCTCATCGGGAACCAGCTGCCCCCTGTCTATAAAGGATTTCGCGCTTAGACCGAGCTCGGTTTGATTTTTAATATTATGCCTGAACACATCTCCGGTAGAGATATGCACCAGTTGATATTTTTCCTTTAACACAGAAGCCTGCGTTCCTTTTCCTGCTCCGGGAGGGCCAAAAAGCACCAGATTTGTCATTTTTTATTCTTTGCGTTTATATACTTGTGTAAGATTTCTGCCTAAACCGTCATAATCCAGGCCGTAACCCACAATAAATTTATTGGGGATTTCCAGTCCTTTAAATTTAATCTCAAAATCCTTTTTATAAGCTTCAGGCTTAAAAAACAATGTTGCCACCTGGTAATCTGCCACCTCTTCTATTTCCAGAATACGGTTAATTTCTTCCAGGGTGTTGCCCGTATCCACAATATCCTCAAGGATAATCACCTTCCTACCTTTCAACTTTTGGTTAAGCCCTACCAGGGTTTTTACTGTACCGGTAGTAGAAGTACCTTCATACGAGCCCAGTTTAACAAAACTCACTTCACAATCCCCTTCAAATCTTTTAATCACATCTGAAGCAAACATGAAAGCGCCGTTTAAAACTCCCACAAAAACAGGATTTTGCCCTTTGTACTCTTCATTCAGGCTAATTGCCACTTTAGCAATGGCTTCCTCAATTTCTGCTTCGGAAATAAAAGGTTCGAATTGTAAATCGTGAAGTTGGATCAAAACATCAAAAATTTTAAAGAGGCAAAGATAAGGATTCTCAATTACCCACCCTATCAGATTTATACAGAATAAGTGGCTGTTTCCACCTTAAAAATTTATTTTTGCTTAAACCTGAAATATATATGCTCAATTATTTTTCTTCAGATTTCAAATTAGGCATTCTTGGCGGGGGACAGCTGGGAAAAATGATGCTTTATGAAACCCGGAAGCTCGATATACAAACCCACGTTATAGACCCCAATCCTGAAGCCCCGTGCAGGATCTCCTGCAATTATTTTGAACAGGGTGATCTTATGGATTATGAGACGGTTCTTAATTTTGGGAGAAAAGTAGATGTGCTTACTTTTGAAATTGAGGGCGTAAATGTGGATGCCCTTAGGAAGTTAAAAGAAGAAGGTATTAAAACTTATCCTTCGGCAGAAACCCTGGAAAAAATTCAGAATAAGGGAGTTCAGAAGAAATTTTACCTGGACCATCAAATTCCTACTGCCGGCTTTGAAATTTTCGGCAGTAAAGAAGAACTTATAAAGGCTATTGAAGAAGGAAAAAGAACTTTCCCTTTTGTATGGAAAAGCACTACCGGAGGTTATGACGGGAAAGGGGTGGCCGTGATAAAAGCTAAATCAGATTTAGAAGAAATTCAAGACGCCGAATGTATCGCGGAAGAAATGATCCCTTTTAAGAATGAGCTGGCCGTAATTGTGGCGCGAAATCCTTCAGGCGAAGTTAAAACCTATCCGGTGGTAGAAATGGAATTTCATCCTACCGCCAACCAGGTGGAATACGTGATTTGCCCCGCCAGGATAGATTCCGAAGTAGCTGAAAAAGCAAGAAACCTGGCCAAAAAAGTTTCCGAAGCTTTTAAGCATGTAGGATTACTTGCCGTAGAAATGTTCCAGACCAAAGAAGATGATATTTTGGTTAACGAGGTTGCCCCAAGGCCACATAACAGCGGGCACTATAGTATTGAAGCCAGCTATACCAACCAGTTTGAGCAACATATTAGGGCCATCCTGGACCTTCCATTGGGAAAAACGGAAAGCAAGCTTGGCGGAATTATGGTGAATCTTGTAGGAGATGAAAATCATGAAGGAGAGGTGGTTTATGAAAATATTGAAAAAATAATGTCCATGAAAGGCGTGACGCCTCACATCTACGGAAAAAAGATCACCAGGCCTTTTAGAAAAATGGGACATGTAACTATTGTAAACCGGGAAATTTCTGAAGCCAGGAAGATAGCTGAAGAAGTAAAAAATTCAATTAAAGTAATTTCAAAAAAATAAAATGGGAAAAGTAGCAGTAATTATGGGCAGCACCAGCGATCTGCCGGTGATGCAGGAGGCAATCGACATCCTGAAAGGTTTTGATATTGAAGTGGAAGTTGATATTGTTTCTGCCCACCGCACCCCCGAAAAATTGTTTGATTACGGCAAAAACGCACACACCAGGGATATACAGGTGATTATTGCCGGAGCTGGTGGCGCCGCCCATTTACCCGGCATGATTGCTTCCCTCTCTCCGCTTCCGGTTATTGGGGTTCCCGTAAAATCCAGAAATTCCATAGATGGATGGGATTCGGTCTTATCTATACTGCAAATGCCCGGCGGAGTTCCGGTAGCCACAGTAGCGCTGGACGGGGCAAAAAATGCGGGCATTCTCGCCGCGCAGATTATTGGGTGTTCAGATAAATGCGTACTGGATAAAATATTGGTTTATAAAGAAGGGCTTAAAGAGAAAGTAATAGAAGGTTCTAAAAAGGTACAAAAATGAAACAAGCCGCATAAAATGCGGCTTGCGGAGTAGTTAACTTCCTTTTCAATTTGTAAATCCTATTTATTAACCATTCTAAATATATTAATCCACAACTTAAAATTAACTACACTTTAAATGTTTTGTTCAAGGTGTAAATATAGTTAAAAAAGTCCCAAAAGCTACTTTTTACATTATAATAAATATCAATAACATTAATAAACGAAAATTATGCAACCCACATATAACCCTCTTTTGGAAACTTTTGATGAGGCTCCCTTTTCAAAAATTGAAACCAAACATTACAAACCTGCAATCCTGGAAGCCATAAAAAAAGCCAGGAAAGAAATAGATGAGATTGCCGGTTCTAAAGAAACACCAACCTTCGAAAACACTGTCGCAGCCCTTGATTTTGCAGGAAAACAGCTGGACAGGGTAACCAGCATTTTCTTCAATTTAAACTCTGCGGAAACCAATAAGGAAATCCAGCAAATCGCCCAGGAAGTTTCCCCGTTACTTACCGAATTTAAGAACGATACCATCCTTAATAAAGCTCTATTTGAAAGGGTGAAAAAGGTTTTTCAGGAGCAGGAAAACCTCGATTTAGGGGTTGAAGAAAAGACTCTACTGGAGAAAAAATATAAAGCCTTCTCCAGGAACGGCGCCAATTTACCTGAAGAAAAACAGCAGGAATTAAGGAAAATCGATAAGCAGCTGTCTTCCTTAAGCTTAAAATTTGGGGAAAACGTCCTGGAGGAAACTAATAAATTCGAGCTCCATATTACCGATGAAGAAGACCTGAAAGGCCTGCCTGAAAGTTTTAGGGAAGAAGCAAAATCTACAGCGGAAGATAAAGGGAAAGAAGGCTGGATCTTTACACTGCAATACCCCAGTTATATCCCTTTCATGAAATATATTGAAAACAGGGAGCTCCGAAAAAAAATGGCCATTGCCTTTGGAGCTAAAGGTTTTCATGGTGATGAGCTGGATAACCAGGAAAATGTGCTGAAAATTGCCAAATTGAGACATCAAAGGGCAAACTTGTTAGGTTTTAAAACCCACGCGCATTTTGTGCTGGAACAGCGAATGGCCGAAACGCCTGAAAAGGTAAATGATTTTCTAAATGAACTTCTGGAAAAGGCAAAACCCGCTGCGGAAAGAGAATTTGCCGAACTGGAAAATTTCGCCAAAAAACTGGACAAGATCAACAATCTTGAAAAATGGGATGCGGCATATTATGGAGAAAAATTAAAACAGGAAATTTTTAACCTGAATGATGAAAAACTGAAGCCTTATTTTAAACTCCAAAATGTAATTGAAGGTGTTTTTCTTGTCGCTAACAAACTTTACGGCCTTAGCTTTAATGAAGTTTTTGATGTGGATAAATATCATCCCGATGTAAAAACGTACAGGGTTACCGATGAATATGATGAAGAAGTTGCACTTTTTTATGCCGATTTCCATCCGAGGGAAGGTAAGCGCAATGGCGCGTGGATGACTATTTACAAACAGCAAGCCATAGAAAATGGCAAAAACGAAAGGCCGCATATTTCTATAGTTTGTAATTTCACCAAACCCTCTAAAACAGAACCTTCTTTACTCACCTTTAACGAAGTAACCACGCTCTTCCATGAGTTTGGGCATGCCTTACATGGAATGCTAGCCAATACTACTTACCCAAGCCTTTCAGGAGCAAATGTGTACTGGGATTTTGTGGAACTGCCAAGCCAGGTGCTGGAAAACTGGTGTTACGAAAAAGAGGCTTTACAGTTATTTGCCAAACATTACAAGACCGGAGAAGACATTCCTATGGAACTGGTAGGAAAGATAAAAGAATCGGCTAATTTTCATGAAGGAATGGCTACCTTGAGACAACTAAGCTTTGGAATGCTAGATCTAAGCTGGCATGGAATAGACCCCACCGGGATTACAGATGTTAAGGCGCATGAAGATAAAGCTTTTGAACCTACAAGGTTGTATCCGGATGTGCCTGAAAATTGCATGAGCACATCTTTTTCCCATATTTTCCAGGGTGGGTATTCTGCTGGATATTATTCCTATAAATGGGCAGAGGTCCTGGATGCTGATACCTTCGAATATTTTCAGGAACAGGGAATCTTCAGCCGGGAAGTCGCCAATAAGTTCAGGGAAAATATACTTTCACGGGGAGGTACAGAACATCCAATGGAACTCTATAAAAGATTCCGCGGAAAAGAGCCTCAACCTGACGCACTGTTGAAAAGGGCAGGATTAATTCCAAACTAGGATGCAAAATAGAAAATCGGCTGATTTTCAGATTAAAATGGAACTTGGCCGATTACTTTTAATCTTATCATTTTTATAACTCATTTGATGCTATCTTTTTCTATTTTTGGATGAAGACATTCAGCTAAAGATCATGCCAGCGCACAGCCTAGACCCCACCAAATGGGTAGACAAATATTCCGATTATCTCTTTAATTACACGATTGTTCGGGTAAATGATCGTGAGATTGCCAATGATCTTATTTCTGAAACTTTTCTTGCCGGGCTAAAATCTAAAAAGAACTTCAAAGGAGAAGCCAGTGAACGCACCTGGCTCATTTCAATACTTAAAAGAAAAATTATAGATTATTACCGCCGTATAAATTCCAAAAAAGGGAAGGCTGAAGTCCATATAAATTATTCTGATGAATATAGCGATGGAGAATGGCTGGAAGAGCAGGTGGCAGACGCCTCAGACCGTAATGCGGAAGATGAAATGGAAAACACCGAACTGGGAATGGCCATTTTGGAATGCCTGGACCAGCTGAATGAAAAGCAGGCTGCGATCTTTAAAATGAAAACTATTGATGGTGCAGATACTGAAGTGATTTGTAATGAGTTTAATATAACCCCGTCTAACCTGTGGGTGATTATTCACAGAGCACGGGTGGCGATGGCTGCATGCCTGGAAAAAAACTGGTTTTAATGATGTTTAGAAATTTCTTTTTTCTTATTGACTGTTCCAAGGCAGAAAATTGTTGCGATAAAGCGCAGTATAAAGAACTTAGCCGCGCAAATAAAATCAAATTGCTTATGCACCTGGCCGTCTGCCGGCGCTGTAAGCAATATACCGCCCGCAATACCCAACTTACCAGATTGATAAAAAAATCCAACTTAAAAACCTGCAATAAAGTAGACAAAGAGCTCTGGAAAGAAAGAATAAGGGAAGAACTGGCTAAAAAAGATTTATAACCACAACGGTTATTCCCAGCCACATTACTGGAATTGCCTCTACCCAAAAAGACGCGAAATATGGCTGTTGATCTATTCTGGTTTTGTAAAGAAATGTTCCTGAGACCAGGGAAACAAGAACCAGGGAAATAAAGTTGGTTAGTAAAAACCTTTCTTTAAAAACTTCAGCAAGAATTACCAGCAGCAACAAGACGTATCCCAGGATTTTCGTTTTACCAAATCCCACACGCTGCGGGATCGTCCCCAGTTGCAAGGTATCAAATTTCAGGTCCCTGATTTCAAAGGGAAGCATGAGTACTATTACCAGCAGGAAGCGCTGAAAAAATTCAATTAACACGTCCCTGTTTTCCAAATTATATAACTTATGAAGTGGCAGCAGCACACTGGTTCCAGCCCAGACCACGGCGATCACAAAGACTTTTGTCCCGTTTAAACTCCTTAAATTTGCTTTCCCTTTCCAGAATGGCACCGCATACAGCAAGGTAAATATTCCTAAAACTCCCGAAAGTATTAATATTTGCCAGGACTGTTGCAGAACAAAATATCCCGCCCCAAGAAAACAAACCAGAGAAAAAACCTGGATAAATCGAAGATTTCGGGTAAGGCTAAGGTGGTGCAATTTTGCTATTCCCGCATACTTTACAAAGTTATAACCGGTAATGCTCCCGAAGAAGATAAAAAGCAGCAAATCATAATCAGGAGAGATCTGAAATTTGAAAAAACTTACCAGGCTCAAAGAAACCACTGCCAAAGCCACATGAATACTACTGTTAATGTACAGGTCTAATAAATTTTTCAATAGATTCATTTAGTAAAAATACAAAGTTAAAGCTTCAGCAGGGCAAATGTGCAACTTACAACGGCAGTAATAAAAACCTCTGTGACTATATAATTCTTACAAAACCGTATTTAATCCTGTAAGATTGGGGTAATTAAGTAACATTTCAAAGATTATTATTTACGCTACATCTATTTTATTCCGAAATCGAAAACTAAATTCCGCTGTCTTGCGTATATATAACAAAAGTAACATCTATTAACCATTCTAGTTTTTAAATACTTTCTCCCCCGGGAAAGTATTTTTTATTAAATTCCAGCAGCGGTTTTTCTTCATTTAGACTTGCATAAAATCTTAACAACTGCTCGCCTTTAAATCAGGCTATTTTACATTTAAAATATGTAATTTCGCAGCTCAAAACACAACAGTATTTTAATGAGGACAGATTCTTTTGCACTGCGCCATATTGGCCCCAGGGAAAGCGAACTAAAAGAAATGTTGCAAACCATAGGGGTAGATTCTCTTGAACAGTTGATCTACGAAACCATTCCAGACGATATTCGGCTTAAATCTCCCCTAAACCTTCCTGTGGCACTGAGTGAAAACCAGTATGCGGAACATATTGGAAAACTCTCTGCTAAAAACAAGGTTTTCAAGAGCTATATTGGCTTAGGCTATCACCAGGCAATATTACCGGCGGTAATCCAGCGTAATATTTTGGAAAATCCGGGGTGGTATACTGCTTATACCCCTTACCAAGCTGAAATCGCGCAGGGCCGCCTTGAAGCTTTACTCAACTTTCAAACCATGGTGAGTGACCTTACCGGGATGGAAATTGCCAATGCCTCACTCCTGGATGAATCTACCGCGGCGGCAGAAGCTATGGCTTTATTGCATGCAGTTCGGGACAGAAAGCAAAAGAAAGAAAATATTAATAAATTCTTTGTTTCTGAAGAAACCCTGCCTCAAACCATTTCCCTTTTAAGTACAAGGGCAGATTTCCTGGGTATCGAGCTGGTAATTGGGGAGCATAAAAACTTTGATTTCTCTTCGGACTTTTTTGGAGTGCTTCTACAATATCCTGGAAAATTTGGGGAAGTACATAATTACTCCTCATTTATTGCCAATTGTAAAGAAGCTGAAATAAAAGTAGCCGTAGCTGCCGATATTCTTAGCCTCGTTAAACTCCAGGCCCCGGGGGAATTAGGAGTAGATGTTGTTGTAGGCACCACGCAGCGTTTTGGAATTCCATTAGGATATGGTGGCCCGCATGCAGCATATTTTGCCACCAAAGAAGAATACAAAAGAAACCTGCCGGGAAGAATTATTGGGGTAACCAAAGACGTCGATGGCAATAACGCCCTTAGAATGGCCCTGCAAACGCGGGAGCAGCATATAAAACGAGACAAAGCCACTTCAAACATCTGTACTGCACAGGTTTTACTTGCAGTTATGGCTGGAATGTATGCAGTATATCATGGCCCGGAAGGTCTACAATATATTGCTGATACCGTACATTATTCAGCGACCAATCTTTCTGCTGAACTGGTAAAGTTAGGTTTTGAACAGGTAAATTCGGTTTATTTCGATACTATTCAGGTTAAGGCCAAAGCTGAAGCTGTTAAGAAAATAGCAGAAGAAAATGAGATCAACTTCTATTATCCCGATACAGAAACTGTTTCTATTGCTATAAATGAAGCGACCTCCCTTGAAGATGTTAATGATATTATCGCGGTTTTCGCCAAAGTTGCCGGAAAAGAGGCTGAACCTCTGAAGGAGCTTCTTCAAAACACGGTAATCCCAACGGAGATTCAGCGTAAAAAAGAATTTCTAACGCATGAGGTTTTCAACTCTTACCGTTCAGAAACGGAATTAATGCGTTATATCAAAAAACTGGAGCGCAAAGATTTATCCTTAAACCACAGCATGATTTCGCTGGGAAGCTGCACCATGAAGCTGAATGCGGCTTCAGAAATGCTTCCGCTCAGCAATCCGCAATGGGGGAACATCCACCCTTTTGCACCGGTAGAACAGGCCGAAGGTTACCAGGTTGTATTAAAAAGACTGGAAGAATACCTTACCGAGATCACTGGATTTTCGGCAACTTCCCTTCAGCCAAATTCCGGCGCGCAGGGAGAATATGCCGGGTTAATGGTAATAAGAGCTTACCAGGAGTCTAGAGGCGAAGGCCATCGCGATATTTGCCTTATTCCGTCTTCGGCCCACGGCACCAATCCTGCTTCCGCAGTAATGGCGGGAATGAAAGTAATCGTGACCAAAGCATCAGAAAACGGAAATATAGATGTGGAAGACCTTAGGGAGAAAGCTATCAAACATAAAGATAATTTGGCAGCTTTAATGGTTACCTACCCTTCCACCCACGGGGTGTTTGAATCGGCTATTAAGGAAATCACCGATATTATCCATGATAACGGAGGACAGGTTTATATGGACGGGGCAAATATGAATGCCCAGGTTGGGCTAACAAACCCTGGAGCTATAGGTGCCGATGTTTGCCATTTGAACCTGCATAAAACCTTTGCCATTCCACATGGTGGCGGCGGGCCCGGTGTTGGCCCAATTTGCGTTGCCGAACAGTTAAAGCCATTTTTGCCCGGCAATCCTGTGATAAAAACAGGCGGAGAAAAAGCCATCGGGGCAATTTCTTCCGCTCCATGGGGGTCGGCTTTAGTTTGCCTGATCTCCTATGGTTATATACGGATGCTGGGAACAAAAGGAATCCGGAAAGCAACAGAATATGCTATTTTGAACGCCAATTATTTAAAAGAGCGTCTAAATGAACATTATAAGACCCTTTATTCCGGAGAAAGAGGAAGGGCTGCCCACGAAATGATTATTGACTGCCGCCCTTTTAAAGTAAACGGGATTGAAGTTACAGATATCGCAAAAAGGCTTATAGATTATGGTTTTCATGCCCCAACCGTTTCGTTTCCCGTAGCGGGAACGGTGATGATTGAACCTACCGAAAGCGAAAGTAAGGCCGAGCTGGACCGTTTTTGTGAAGCGCTTATTTCTATTAGAAAGGAAATCGGAGAAACCTCTGCCGAAGATGAAAATAACGTCCTTAAAAATGCACCGCATACTTTGCAAATGCTTACTTCAGATGAATGGAACCTTCCTTACAACAGGGAAAAGGCAGCCTATCCCCTGGAGTATGTTAGGGAAAACAAGTTCTGGCCAAGCGTTAGGCGTGTAGATGAGGCATTTGGCGACAGGAATTTAATGTGCACCTGCCCACCCACCGAGGAATATGCTGAAGCTTAAAACATTGGAGGAGCTTGTTAGCTCCTCTTTTTTGCTTCCGATTTTTGTGCCAGCCATCGTAATTTCCATCGGTAGGCGCAAAAAATTCCCAATATTTCGTTAAATTAGACAAACTTAACAAGTTCCGAAAAAATGAGCATTAAAATAACCGGCACAGGAAGCTACATCCCTAATGTAATTACTAAAAATGCTGATTTTCATCAACATGAATTTTATAATATAGATGGTTCTACCTTCCCGGGTGATAACGAAAGCACTATTCAAAAATTCAAAGCCATCACAGGAATTAAAGAAAGAAGGTACCTGGACGATAATTTAAATACCTCGGAGATGGCAATTATTGCCGCTCAAAAGGCTATTGAAGCTTCTGGAATAGACCCCGAAACTTTGGATTATATTATTGTGGCGCATAATTACGGTGATGTAAAATTCAATTGTCACCAGAGTGACACCGTTCCAAGCATGGCCACACGTGTTAAACATCATCTACGGATTAAAAATCCATCCTGCGTGGGTTATGATGTGCTTTTTGGCTGCCCCGGATGGATAGAAGGACTAATACAGGCGCAGGCTTTTATTAGGGCCGGAATGGCAAAAAAGTGCCTGGTAATAGGGGCGGAAGCACTTTCCCGGGTTGTTGACAAGCATGACCGTGATTCCATGATCTTTTCAGACGGTGCAGGAGCGGCTGTTTTGGAATCTTCAGAAGAAAAAGGCGGAATCCTGGCACACGAGAGTGCCACTTATGCTTACAACGAAGCGAATTATATCTATTTTGGTAAATCCAATAATGCTGAAGCCCCACAGGATCTCAGGTACATAAAGATGAACGGGCGTAAAATTTATGAGTTTGCACTGGTCAATGTACCTAAAGCCATGAAATCCTGCCTCGAAAAAAGCGGGAAATCAATAAAGGACCTGAAAAAAATATTTATTCATCAGGCCAACGAAAAAATGGATGATGCCATCATTAAACGCTTTTACAATTTACATGGCCTGGATGTCCCGGAATATGTTACTCCCATGACTATCCAGGAGCTGGGCAACAGCAGTGTGGCCACTGTGCCTACTCTTCTGGACCTGGTTATTAATGGTGAAATAGAGAATCAGGAACTGAAGGATGGGGACGTAATGATTTTTGCAAGTGTTGGAGCAGGCATGAACATTAACGCGGTAGTTTACCAATATTAGCATGTACGAAAACAGCTTTCCGAACAAAAGGTACAGGGAAACCATTGAATTTTTACAAAAACATGTTGCTTCACCCGCAAACATTTTAGACTTAGGAGTAGAAAATCCATTTTCTGAAGTGATGCGGAAGCAAGGCTATAAAGTAACCAACACTTCCGGAGAAGACCTGGACCTGGATACTTCCGCAGTAAAAAAAGAAGGTCATGAAGCTGTTACTGCCTTTGAAATTTTTGAACATCTTGTGGCGCCTTTTAATGTACTGAAGGATATAAAAGCTGAAAAACTCATCGCTACCATTCCGCTAAAATTATGGTTTTCTCCGGCCTACAGAAGCAAAACCGACAAATGGGACCGGCATTACCACGAATTTGAAGACTGGCAGTTTGACTGGTTACTTGAAAAGGCAGGCTGGAAAATAAAGGACACCGCAAAATGGACAAATCCGGTAAATAAAGTAGGAGTACGTCCTTTGTTAAGAAGGATTACACCCCGTTATTATGCGGTTTACGCGGAAAGGTGAAGTATCCATTAAATTGTAAATTACAGACTAGAAAATTCATCTTGTGAGAATTTATATAGTTATCCCGGCCCATAATGAAGCTGAATTTATTGGCCAAACGTTGCAATCCCTGGTTCAGCAGACTAAATTACCGGATAAAATTGTGGTTGTAGACGATAATTCTTCTGACGAGACTGCAGACATTGTGGAGTCTTTTATCCTCAAATATCCATTTATAAAGCTGGTGAGAAATCAATCAGGCAGCACGCATCTTCCCGGCAGCAAAGTGATCAATGCCTTCAATAAAGGTTATGAAACAATGGGTGAGCATTATGATGTGATCTGTAAATTTGATGCCGACCTGCTTTTCCCTGAAAATTATCTTGAAAAGCTCTCTGAACACTTCCAGAATTCTCCCAAAACCGGAATTTGCGGAGGCTTTTGCTCCATATTTGAAAAAGGTAGCTGGATAAAAGAAGACTTAACCGGGAAAGACCATGTGCGCGGGGCTTTAAAAGCCTATCGCAAGGCATGCTTTCTTGAAATTGGAAAATTAAAGCCAGCGATGGGCTGGGATACTTTGGATGAGTTACTTGCACAATATCACGGCTGGAAAATTAAAACAGATGAAAGCCTGTTGGTAAAACATCTTAAACCTACAGGAAAAAATTATAACAAAACATCTAAATATAAACAGGGAGAAGCGTTTTACCGACTGCATTACGGATTTGCTCTTACTGGAATTGCTTCAGCCAAACTGGCCTTCAAAAAGAAACAGTCCACGTTTCTTCTGGACTCCCTCCGTGGCTACTTTAAAGCTAAAAAAGAAAAGCAGCCTTTTCTTGTTTCCGAAGAAGAAGGCCGCTTTATAAGAGCACTGCGTTGGAAAAATATTCGTAAAAAGTTATTCTGAAATTTCCTGGTCCAGCATAATGTATAATGGATGACCGGTTGTACCGCTTGGAAATTCTATTCCCAGCAAAGCCGAAACAGTTGGTGCCACATCTGTAATTTCTGAACGCTCTGTTGTACTGCCATGCGGAATACCATTTCCAAAGAAAAGCAGGGGCGCATGCGTATCGTAGCTGTAGCCGCTGCCGTGGGTGGAACCTTTGGAATAGCCGCTGCCGGGATTAAGCACAAAAACCACATCTCCACTGCGCTTCTGGTTAAAACCGTTTTGGATTAAAGCTCCCATGCCGGTGGTAAGTCCGCCGTTTTCTAACTGGGACCTTGTAAAAACTTTATCGATTTGATCCTGCTGAAGGATATAATGGGCGATCCTTTCTTCCAGTTCGTTAGTTGCAATATCAGCTTCATCTAAAGCATCATAATTAAAGAATACCTGATTATTGGAAATATTCTCAATGAAGTCTGATTCGCCGTATTCCTCTTCCACAAAAGCATGAAGATTATCTGAGAATGCATTGTAATCAAAGTAATCAGCAGGAATTTTTACCGATTTCAGGTAGCTGGAAACTTCTCCTCCTCCATGATCGGCAGTAAGAAAAACAGTATAATTACCTTCTCCCACATAATTGTCCAGATACTGCAGCAGTTCCGCAATATTCCTGTCCAACCTTAAATAAGTATCCTCAATCTCTTTGGAATCTACCCCAAAATTATGCCCTACTTTATCTGTACTGGAAAAGCTCACATCCAGAAAATCGGTATCCTCATCCTGGCCCAGTTGCTCGGCTCTAATTGCCACCAACATGAAATCCAGGATAAGATCATTGCCAAAAGGAGTTTGAGGAATTATCTCATAATTACCATTCTCATCCTTTAGTTTAGCAAGATCATAAGGGAAAGAAGCCGTTTCCTTTCCTCTAAAACCACCTTCAAAGTTGTTAATATCTGCCCCGCTTTCTTTATAAGTTGAAATATCTTCCAGCGTATTCCAGGTTTTGAAGTATTCTTCCGCAGCGTTGGAATTGTTGAAATCTTTAACCCATTGCGGCAGTTCCTCCATATAATAGGAGCTGGTTATAAATTTACCTTCGTCCCCCCCATGGTACCAGTAAGCAGCATTGGCAGTATGTCCCGCAGGCAAAATAGAGCCCCTGTCTTTTATGGAAATACCTATTGTTTTTCCCCGCATTTGGGTATGCAGGCGGTTTTGATCTGAAACCGTGGTAACCTTCATTCGATGAGGGGACATTTTTCCTGCGGAAGAAGTGGTTCCCACAGGTTCTACAGAAGGATCCCCTGCACAGTAAACTTCTGCTCCTTCAAACTTATCATACCAGCTGTTACTTATTATCCCATGATTCATCGGGCTGGTGCCGGTATGTACCGAGGTATGTCCCGGGCCGGTATAGGTAGGCACATAATTAAAATGGTTGTTTTTAAAGTTGTAGCCTTCATTTATCATTCTTCTAAAGCCTCCTTCCCCGTATCTTTCCCAAAACCTGGTGAGATAATCGTACCTCATCTGGTCTACCACAATCCCCACAACCAGTTTTGGTTTTTCATTCTTTACTTCCTGGGCTTTAACGGGGGAAATAAGAACAAGCGCCAGGAACGAAAAAATTATGCGTTTCATAATAGGTTTTTTAAAGACACGAAGTTAAGGATTAGCGTGGCAAAAACTTTAATTCTACGTTAATAACTTTAGTGGCACTTTTTTGTATTTTAGCTTTACAAAAATTGTTGAATGAGTTATCTGCATTCCATTGGTGAATATATTTTAATGATTAAAGGGGTGTTTGGCAGAATGACCAAACGCTCGGTATTGAAAGAATTAATTTTTAAGGAAATCAATGAACTGGTAATAGGCTCATTAGGCATTGTGGCGTTCCTTTCTTTCTTTATTGGTGGAGTTGTGGCATTGCAGACGGCTTTAAACCTCAACAACCCGCTAATCCCCAAATCCCTGGTGGCATATGCTGCGAGGCAGTCTATAATCCTGGAATTTTCTCCCACCTTTATTTCTATAATCATGGCGGGGAAAGTAGGATCTTTTATTACCTCAAGTATTGGCTCTATGAGGGTAACCGAGCAAATAGACGCGTTGGAAGTAATGGGGGTAAATTCGCTAAATTACCTGGTTTTCCCAAAGATTATCGCAATGTTAACTTATCCGTTTGTTATTGCCATTTCCATGTTCTTAGGAATTATGGGCGCTTACGCCGCAGCGGTTTTTGGCGGCTTTCTAAGCCCGGAAGCTTTTATTAGCGGATTACAGGAGGATTTTATAGGTTACCAGGTTTTCTACGCTTTTTTTAAAACCTTTCTTTTTGCCATGATCCTCGCCACTATCCCGGCATACCATGGTTACTACATGACCGGTGGTTCCCTGGAAGTAGGAAAAGCAAGTACCACCTCTTTTGTATGGACCAGTGTGGTAATTATCGTTACAAATTATATAGTAACCCAATTATTACTTAGCTAACATGATTGAAGTTAAAGATCTACATAAGAGTTTTGGTGAACAGAATGTACTAAAGGGGATCGACTTTGTGTTTGAAACCGGAAAGACAAACCTTATTATTGGGCAATCCGGTTCAGGAAAAAGTGTATTGCTAAAATCCATGCTGGGGATTTTTACTCCGGAGAAAGGAAAAATAGAGTATGATGGAAAAGCGTATTCCAGTTTTAATCCCGAACAAAAACGCGAGTTGCGGAAGGAAATGGGAATGCTCTTCCAGGGAGGCGCCTTATTTGACTCTATGACGGTGGAAGAGAACGTGATGTTCCCGCTAAGGATGTTTAGAAAAGGAAAGAAAAAAAACCACCTGGACCGCGTTTATGAAGTGCTGGATCGGGTTAAGCTGGGAGAAGAGCATCGTAAAAAGTTTCCTGCGGAAATCAGCGGAGGGATGCAGAAAAGGGTGGCTATCGCAAGAGCAATTGTAAATAAGCCGAAATACTTATTTTGCGACGAACCTAACTCCGGGCTGGACCCAAAAACAGCTACAATTATAGATAACCTTATCCATGAACTTACTGTGGAGTACGAAATCACCACGGTGGTTATTACGCACGATATGAACTCTGTACTGGAAATTGGTGAGAACATCGCGTTTCTAAAAGATGGCGTTCTCGCGTGGAAAGGTGACAAAAGCCAGATATTTAAGACCGATGACGAAACTGTTACAGACTTTGTTTATTCTTCAGACTTGTTCAAAAAAGTAAGACAGGCGCAACTACAGGGACTATAGCTTTAAAGTAAGTTTAAGGATATCAGTTTTGATCTTCATTTAGCCGCTGTGTGTCTTCTTTTTCAGCAAAAACCGAAAGCCGCTTCTTTTGTCCCTGCCGGAAATTATCCAAGTTTATCCCCAAATTTTTCCATAGCTTTATCCCTGATCTCTTTTATGTTTTGCTCGTTTTTCTTAGGCATTATCAATAAAACCTGCTCATTTTCCAGCACGATGTAATCTTTGAGCCCTTCAATTACAACCACCTTATTTTTTTCAGTCCGTATGATGTTCCCTTCAGCTTCAAAAGAAAGAAAACGGGCGTTAATAAGCGTATTTCCATTATCATCCTGCGGAAGTTGCTCCTGCAAAGACCCCCAGGTACCCAAATCATTCCATTTAAAAGAAGCAGGAATCATATGAACGTTTTCCGCCTTCTCTATAATACCATAATCAATAGAAATTTTGTTAGCCAGCGGATAGTTTTCATCCAAAAATTCCTGTTCCTTCTCGGTATTCCAGGCAGCATTGCCCTTCTCAAAAAGCCTGTACATCTCCGGCAGTAATTTTTCAAAATTCTGAAGGATCGCATTGGCATTCCATATAAAGATCCCTGCATTCCAGACATAATTGCCTTCTCTTAGAAAAGCTTCTGCCTTTTTAAAATTTGGCTTCTCTGTAAATGCCTGTACCGGCATCATCCTTTTTTCTTCTGTGTCATCGTATTTTATATAGCCGTACCCGGTATTGGGAAAGCTTGGGGTAATTCCCAGCGTGATTAGTTTATCATCCTCTGCGGCCTCTTCAAAGGCAAATTCCAGGTCTTCAACAAACTGTTGCTCCCCCTGGATCCAATGATCACTGGGCGCCACCATCATTACGGCATCCTTATTTTTTTGCTTTATTTTCATGGCAGCAAGCAGGATGCTTGGAGCGGTATTGCGCATAACAGGCTCCAGAACAATTTGCTCCTGCTTTACCCCTGGCAGCTGCTCTTTAACAATATCACTGTAGTTTTTATTAGTGAGGATGTAAATATTTTCCCGCGGAATAAGCTGTGAAAGCCGCCTAAAGGTACTTTGTACCAAAGTTTCGCCTACCCCTAAAACGTCCTGAAACTGCTTTGGGCACATTGCTGTACTTACAGGCCAGAATCTGGAACCTACTCCACCTGCCATTAAAATAGCGTAATAATTACTGTTCATTCTAATATTAATTTTTTAAAAGTTCAACCTCTGCATTTGGCTGGAACAAATATATCTTTCCGGTAGCCATTTCCAAACATTCGTAGCGTTTGATTCTTTTCTCCCCTCTTCTGAAAACTTTCCCGTTATATATCCTGAAAACCGCCCCAAAAGGCACCTCAAAAACATAACTCCTATCATTGTTCGGGTCAAAACTTTTTAGTGCCACCGATAATCTCGCATCTGTATCACTACTGGCTTTGGGATTCCTGAAATGACTGGCGATTAAAGGCAATAATTGCTGCGGAAAAATTTCCGGGCGTATAAAGGGCAACATCAGGTTGCGGAAGGTAAGCTTCCACTCGGTGCCGTGCGGCTTAATATTTCTACCGAAGCGTTCAAAAGCCAGCAGGTGCGCAATTTCATGCACAAGTGTAATAAGAAAACGGTATTTATTGAGGTTAGCGTTAATTGTAATTTGCTGCGCCCCATTAGGCATCCGGCGGTAATCGCCATGCCTGGTCCTTCTTTCGTTTACAATTTTAAGATGGACATTATTGTCTTTTATAAGCATAAAAACCGGCTCCGTAGCATGACTGGGGAGATATTTTTCAAGTATATGCTTCATCAAAAATTAAGGTGTGCTGTTGGAAACCTGCAAAAGTTTTCCGTTGTAGTATTTATTTCCTGTTAAACTGAAATCTGCAATGTAAGCCGCCATTTCTTCTGCGGAAAGAGGAGCTTTATAACCTGGAAATGCCTCTTCCAGCATTTCGGTTTGTACCGCACCCAGGGCCAAAACATTAAAGGACGGGCCAGTTTCCTTATATTCTTCAGCCAGTAATTCCGTTAAAGTTATTATGGCCGCCTTACTGGAACTGTATGCCGATAAACCCGGAAATTTCATACTCCCCTGTACGCCACCCATGGTACTGATGTTCACCACATGTCCCTCTTTTGGCATCAAGGGCAGGACTATTTGGGTAAGGCCTACCACCCCCATTACATTGGTCCTGTAAACGATTTCAAAATCTTCGGCAGTAAGTTCTGCAAAAGCTTTGTTAATGAGCTTGCCGGCATTATTTATTAGAATATCAACATTCCCCCATTCAGAAGAAATAAAATCTGAAACTTCATCGAGGTCTTCCTTTTTACCAATGTCGCAGGAAAGCGCTGTCACATTTTCAAAATTTAGCTTTCTAACAGGTTCATCATTCCGGGAAAGGGCCAGCACCTGGTACCCTGCTTTGGCAAAAATTGAAATCAGTTCATAACCTATACCTCTGCTGGTTCCGGTAATTACAATATTTTTCATAATTGTTTGTTCGGCATAAAGTTTATTAAATTGATGAATTTTTTAAATGTCGTTATTCATTCATTTTAATTTCCTTTTCCGGCGTATTAGCCATTTTTAAAATCGCCGGCAAAATAGCTTCGACTAAGTTTCCCATGTGCTGAAAATTCATTTTTCCCGCTTCATCTTCAGCATGATGATAATATTCGTAATTAGTAAAATCAAAAGTGCTGATGGTTTGTGCGGGAATCCCAAACTGGTTGAAAAACGGATAATTGTCGCTTCTTTTAAAAAGGTTATATTCTTTTGCCTGAGGGAGAAAGCCCAGAATTTCCTGCCCCGCATACCCGTTAAATTTTTCAGCGAAATTAGAATTTTCAAATCCGGTGAGGTAAGCCATGTATTCTTTATCTTTCATAGGCACACCAATCATTTCCAGGTTTACCACCGCGTATAAATCCAGGTTTTCCTGCTTTAACACTTCAGCTAAATGCGCCGAACCGGTAAGGCCTAATTCTTCCCCTGAAAATAGGGCAAAAATGATGCTCCTTCCATTATTATCCATTTTTGCAAGTTCTTCAGCCAGTTCCATTACCGCTACAGTCCCGGCGGCATTATCATTAGCGCCGTTTGCTATAGAATCCCCGGCCACAGCTTCCTGAATCCCAATATGATCATAATGAGCACCAATAATAATGTACTGGTCTTTTAGCTGCGGATCATTTCCTTCCAGTACCCCAACAATATTAAAAGCTTTTTTACCCTGAACTTCAAACCTGTCCCTGTAATTTTGAAAATAGGAGGCTATGCCGTTGTCCTTAAAATCCTCTTCAATATAAGCTGCGGCTTTCTCTATTCCTTCTGTGCCCGTTGACCTACCCTGAAGCTCATCGGAAGCCAGATATTCCAGGTTCTCTTTTAAATCTGCCGCCGAAACTTCAAAATTTGTCCGTGCAGACTGTTTATCTTCAGAAGCAATAACAGCATCTGAAGATTTTTTTTGTGCTGAATTACAGGCAACAGTTAAAAAAACTGAAGCTATTGCTCCTATTCTATAAAAGGGGATTTTCATTTTTCAGAATAATTAAAAGAAGGTTTAAAAAAGACCAAAATGACAAATTCAGTTGGTTGGCATTAAAGATAAAAAAATCCCACGCTATAGTGGGATTTTGATATTAATTATTGGCAAAAGCGGAAATGAATTACGCCAGCATAGTCACCGGATTTTCCATATATGTTTTAAGGGTCTGCAGGAATGCAGCTCCGGTAGCGCCATCCACCGTCCTGTGATCACAGGCAAGCGTAAGCTTCATGGTATGGCCTACTACAATTTGACCATTTTTTACCACAGGCTTTTCTACTATTGCCCCCACAGAGAGAATAGCAGAGTTAGGCTGATTAATAATGCTGGTAAATTCCACAATTCCAAACATTCCCAGGTTGGAAACCGTAAAGGTACTGCCTTCCATTTCCTTAGGCTGTAATTTTTTGGCTTTGGCTTTCCCTGCAAGTTCTTTTACATTTCCGCCAATTTGCGTCATAGACATCTGGTCGGCAAATTTTAATACAGGCACCACTAACCCTTCTTCTACGGCCACAGCTACTCCCATGTGGATGTGCTTGGCCATTTTCATAGAATCGTCTGTCCACTGGCTGTTTACCTGCGGATGTTTTCTAAGGGCCATCGCACTGGCCTTAATTACCATATCGTTGAAGGAAACCTTTACATCTGGCAGCTCGTTAATTTGCTTACGGGAAGCCATGGCATTATCCATATCTACCTCGATGGTAAGGTAATAATGTGGCGCTTTAAATTTAGATTCGGCAAGCCTTTTCGCGATAGTCTTGCGCATTTGAGAATTTTTAATTTCCTCAAAGCTTTCTTCCCCTGCAGGAACATAAGGCTGCACAGAAGCGCGTTTTTCCTCGCTGCCGGCAGTCTGCGTTTGAGTTGCAGGTTTTTCAGATGGTTTATAAGATTCTATGTCTTTTTTAACAATACGGCCATTTTCTCCTGAACCTTCCACATTGGAAAGGTCGATACCTTTTTCTTCAGCCATTTTTTTGGCTAAAGGAGACGCAAAAATACGGCCCGTATCTTTAGATTCTGAAGTGGTAGCGCTCTTTTCTTCTGTAGCCGCGATTTCTTTCTGCTCTTCTTCGGCCTTATCTTCCTTTTGTTCTTTTTTCGCTGAAGATTTTTTCGCTGAACCATCAGCACTGATGCCGGAAACATCTGTTCCTTCAGGGCCAATAATTGCCAAAAGGCTGTCTACTTTTGCGGTTTCGCCTTCCTGAATCCCAATTTTAAGAAGCGTTCCCTCATAGAAGGATTCGAATTCCATGGTGGCCTTATCCGTCTCGATTTCAGCAAGAATATCACCCTCGGCAACCTTATCACCTTCCTGCTTAATCCAGGCGGCAACAGTACCTTCTTCCATAGTATCGCTAAGGCGCGGCATGGTAATTATTTCTACTCCTTCAGGAATTTCTCCGTCTCCTCCATTTTCTTCTTCAGAAGCAGCTTCATCTTCTGGTTCCTGTGCATCTTCAGACTTATCTTCGGAAGATTTTTCTTCTTCTTTATCTGAAGAGGAACCTCCTTCGATTAAAGAAGAAATATCCTCTCCTTCTTCACCAATTATAGCCAGCAAAGTATCTACAGGCGCGGTTTCACCTTCTTCAATTCCTATGTGAAGCAGTGTTCCTTCGTAGAAAGATTCAAACTCCATAGTCGCCTTATCGGTTTCTATCTCGGCAAGAATATCTCCTTCTTCAACCTTATCACCTTTTTTCTTTAACCACTTTGCCACAACACCTTCTTCCATAGTGTCGCTAAGGCGTGGCATATTAATTACTTCAGCCATAATTTAGTCTACTTTATGTGATAAAAATGGATAATCTTTTTGTTCGTATACCACGTCGTACATAACATTTTTCTCAGGGAAGTCAGATTCTTCAGCGAATTTCTCACATTCTGATACTTTGTCTTTAACGCGTTTATCTATTTCTTTTATTTCTTCGTCAGTAGCGTACTTTTTCTCCTTAATAATATCACGCACCTTGGTGATAGGATCAAGCTTCTGATATTCCGCAACCTCATCTTTAGTACGGTACTTTTGGGCATCACTCATAGAGTGGCCTCTGTAACGGTATGTTTTTAATTCAAGGAAGGTTGGGCCTTCCCCTTTTCTTGCACGGGCAATAGCCTCGTCAAGAGCTTCAGCAACTTTTACCGGATCCATAGCATCTACAGGCCCACAAGGCATTTCGTACCCGTTCCCAAGTTTCCAGATATCGGTTCCTTTAGAAGTACGCGCTACAGAAGTTCCCATGGCATACCCGTTATTTTCAACACAAAATACAACAGGAAGATCCATCTTCACTGCCATATTCAGGGTTTCGTGAAGCGATCCCTGACGGGTGGCGCCATCTCCCATAAAACAAAGGGTCACGGCGTCTCTTTTAAAATATTTATCTGCAAAGGCAAGACCCGCACCAAGAGGAATCTGCCCTCCTACAATCCCATGACCGCCGTAAAAACGATGTTCTTTAGAAAAAATATGCATAGAACCACCAAGGCCCTGGGAGGTACCAGTGCCTTTTCCGTAAAGCTCGGCCATCACCCTTTTTGGGTCCACTCCCATACCTATAGGCTGAACGTGGTTCCTGTAAGCGGTAATCATCCTGTCTTTTTCAGTATCCATTGCATGAAGGGCTCCGGCCAAAATAGCTTCCTGCCCATTATAAAGGTGTAGGAACCCCCTAACCTTCTGCTGAATATAAACCTGCGCAAGCTTGTCTTCGAATTTGCGCCAAAACAACATATCCTCGTACCACTTTAAATAGGTGGCTTTTGTGATTTTCTTCATATCAAAGTATAAAATTTTAGGCCGGACAGATGGGTTTTGCCAAGCGGATAACAAAAATACTATTTTCAGTAAGAATGAAAAACAGTTTTAGAGCAAAAAATACGAAAACATTACAGACAGCTGCTGTCGAAAATAAAGGGCAGTAAATCCTGGACAGATTTTGCTTTGGCCACTTTACCGGTTTCTCCCATAAAGTAAAGCACAATAGGAGCATTCTGTTTCACTTCATACTCCACCATAGCCTGCCTGCAGGCGCCACATGGCGGCACAGGATTTTCCATAGCTCGCTGATGTGATTTTGCTGAAATGGCCACTTTTTGCATTTTTACCCCGGGATGTTTTGCCCCGGCAAAATAAAAAGCAGTGCGCTCTGCACAAAGGCCCGAAGGATAAGAGGCATTTTCCTGATTGCTCCCTATTACCGTTTCCCCGTTTTCCAAAAGAATGGCTGCCCCAACATTAAACTTTGAATAGGGCGCATAAGCTGTATCGCGCGCCTTAAAGGCTTCTTTCATTAAATCCTGAATATCCTCAGGCAGTTCACCAAGAGAATCATAAACTTCCAGACTGGAAGTAAAAGTAAGTGGTTTCATAAATACTTATTGGGAATACAAGGTAACCAGAACAACAAATGTACCAAATGAAATGGGATAGTTTTAGCAGTTTGCAGGTTAGAATTAGTTATAATACTCCTCCCCGAAATTAAAAGTGAGGCCAAATCGTAAGGTTCCTTCCAGCGGGCTGGGCACATTAGAAGTAGAGAACAGGTAAGAGATATCTATATTTACAATCTCATAACGGAACCCGGCTCCAAAAGAAAGAAACTTTCGGGACCCTTTATTTTCATTTTCATTAAAATAACCCGCCCTGAAGGCAAATACATCCTGATATTTATATTCTGCCCCAAGCGCCCAGGTCACTTCCCGAAGCTCTTCTCCAAATCCATCAGGCGCATCTCCAAAAGATTTAAAAATTCCTTCAATTGCTCCTATATCATTATAGATTTCTTCATCTTCACTGTTAATATCCCCGTCGTCATTAAAATCCTGTGGAGTGGGCACCAGCAATTTATTGAATTCCACATATGTCCCTATTCTGTTCTGCGGATCCAGGATAAAATCAAATCCCGCTCCCGCTTTAAAGTTGGTTGGAATAAAATCTTCCTGTCCGGAATCATCATACTTCATCTTAGGGCCTATGTTTGAAATATTGGCACCTAATCTCCATCTCCCTGTAAAACTATCCATATAGATTTCAGGACTTTGGTAAAATGCGGCCACATCTACGCCAAAACTTCCTGCCGCCCCTAAATCTTCTTCATCCTGCAGGCCAAGGTCAGAATGCAAATATCTACCTGCAACCGCCATAGAGAAATCTTCGCTTAGCTTAAGGGAATAAGAGAGGTCAAAAGTGAATTCCTGCGGATTCACCAGTAACGGGGCCTGCTCAAAAGTGTTTCTTGTTTCTATTGAACCTAAACTAAAATAACGTAAACTTGAAGCAAAGACACTTCTGTCATTCAGTTTATAATAATAGTTTAAGCTCCCCAGAAAGATATCGTTCACAATATCACTTAAATAAGGAGTGTAAGAAAACCCAACTCCCTGCTGGCGTTCGGCAAAAGCATATTTCGCGGGATTCCATTGCTGGGAATACACATCCATAGAAGTAGCCACCCCCTGGTCTCCCATACCTGCAGCACGGGCATCTGCCGCTACCTGTAAAAATGGAACTGCAGTGGTAATCACCCTATCCTGTTCTTCCTGGGCAAAAGAAGAGAAGCCTGAAAGTAACCCAACTCCAAGTAGTACAATTTTGAATTTTTTCATCCTGAACGTTATCTGTAACAAATATATATTTAAATTCCTGTTAAGAAAGAACCTTCCAGCCTAAAATTGCAGGCAGTCCCCGTACGAAGGCCTAAAGCGGTTTCCAAAATTAAAATTTGATCTGGAAGTTCCACATTCAACAAATAATAACTGCAAAAAAAGCAAATTATTGTTTATTGTTCAATTTCAGAAATCCGATTTTGGCACTAATTCTGCAAACCTATCACAAAAAGCTGTAATTTTGCGCTTTTAAAAAGTTAATAACAGGGTTCTTTTTTTGATGTTTCAGGACTATGAAATTAGGAGCAAGCCCTAAGCACATCAGACAGTTAAAGAGCTTTGGACACTTTTTTAATTAAATAAAATAATCTTGTACATTTAGCGTTAATTACTATATTGCAAAGCCTAAAAATTCTATCAAAAGGACGATGAATATGAGAACTGATATTGCTGTAAGAGCACTTTTTACAATTGCCTTTGGCATTGGCCTGATAAGCTGTAACAATTCCAGAGATTATAAAAACACCTCCCGCGCCACCGGCTGGGACATCAATTCAGACGAAGGTGGATTCCAGTACAATAGCGACTTTAAGGAACAGGAAACAATGCCGGGCCTTGTTTTTATTGAAGGAGGAACCTTTACCATGGGAAGGGTTCAGGACGACCCCATGCACGACTGGAACAACAGCCCTACCCAACAACATGTACAGTCCTTTTATATGGACGAAACAGAAGTTACCAATAAAATGTATCTGGAATACCTGGATTGGATAAAAAGAGTATTCCCTCCTTCCGAAGAAAGATATAAAGATATTTATACAGGAGCACTTCCTGATACCCTGGTATGGAGAAACCGCCTTGGTTTTAACGAAACCATGGTAAACAACTATTTGCGCCACCCTGCGTATGCTGAATATCCTGTGGTAGGAGTGAGCTGGATTCAGGCAGTGGAATTCAGCAAATGGAGAACCGACAGGGTGAACGAGCTTATGCTTGAGGAAGAAGGAATTATAGCAGAAGGTGCCAGGTATCAGGCAGAACCCGGGCAGTCTTTTAATACCGAAGCTTATATTTATTCCCCTTCAAATGCCTACGGAGGAAATACGGAATTGAGCCAGGGAGAAGAAATCCAGGACAGACTGGAAGACACCAATGATGAAGGTAATCCTGTTAGAAAAGTATATCCCGGCAGGGAAAGCGGACTGGTTTCTCCGGAATACCGCCTGCCTACAGAAGCAGAATGGGAATATGCCGCTCTTGCCCTTGTTGGGTTAAGAAACTATAATGTTTACCGTGGCAGAAAAAAATATCCATGGGATGGACAATACACCAGGTCTGGTGATGTTAAAAGACAGGGAGACCAGCTGGCGAACTTTAAGCAAAGTGCCGGGGACTATGGTGGAATTGCAGGTTGGAGTGATGACGGCGCCGATATTACCGCGGAAGTAAAATCTTATGAACCAAACGATTTTGGCCTTTATGACATGGCAGGAAACGTTGCAGAATGGGTGCTTGATGTTTACCGCCCGATTGTAGATGATGAATTTAACGATTTTAACTACTACAGAGGTAACGTGTATACCAAAAACGCTATTAATGAAGATGGAAGTGTAAAAATACTTGGAGCTGACGAAGTTCAGTATGATACGTTAAGCAATGGTAAACTTGTAGCCAGAAACCTTCCTGGAGAAATCGCGCAGACACCTGTGACCAGCGAGGATACTTATATGAGAACCAATTATACCGAAAGTGACCAGAGGGATTTTCGTGACGGGGACAAAAGTTCTACAAGATATTACCAGCCTTTCCAGGATGCAAGTGATCCCTCCAAGAGGATGTATAATTCTCCAACTTACAACAATGTGAAGTACAGTGACAGCACCGGAACTATTGCAGAGAGAGGTTATGATTCTGCCGAAAGAACAACCCTCATTAGTGACGAAGTAAGAGTCTATAAAGGAGGTTCGTGGAGAGACAGAGCCTACTGGCTAGATCCCGCACAAAGAAGGTTTTTCCCTCAGGATATGGCTACAGATTACATTGGCTTTAGAAATGCGATGTCCCGGGTGGGATCCAAATCCAAAGAAGAAAATAAGACAGCCAGAAATTAACAATTTTGGTTAAATATCTTTAAAAGCCCTATTTTTTAGGGCTTTTTTTATAGCTTTATTTTATGAATGTAGCACAAATACACCAGCGTTTCCTGTTAAGCTCGGGAGCTTTTACAGATACAAGATATATTAAGGAGAACGGAATTTATTTTGCTCTCAGGGGGACTAACTTCAACGGCAATACTTTTGCAAGGGAAGCCATAGAAAAAGGCGCAAAATTAGCCGTGGTAGACGAAGAAAGTTATGCCACCGATCCGGAAAAAATTATCCTGGTAAAAGATGTTCTTAAAACCTTACAGGAACTGGCCAACTTTCATCGAAAATATTTACAACTGCCCATTATAGGAATTACGGGCAGCAACGGCAAAACCACCACCAAGGAACTCACCAATAAAGTCCTTTCCAAAAAGTACAAAACAGTAGCTACAAAAGGCAATCTCAACAACCATATTGGTGTTCCGCTCACTCTTCTTTCTATGGATGAAGAGACCGAAATTGGAATTGTGGAAATGGGCGCGAACCATTTTAAAGAAATTGCGGAGCTTTCAAATATCGCAATGCCGGACTACGGCTATATCACCAACTTCGGAAAAGCCCACCTGGAAGGATTTGGAAATCTTGAAGGAGTGATTGAAGCCAAGAGCGAACTCTATACACATCTGAAAAAACACAAGAGGCTGATTTTCCTGAATGCAGATGACCCTGTACAGCGGGAACATTTTAAATATGACCATATTTTTACTTTTGGTACCGCTGAAGATGCAAAGGTTCAGTTTAGCTATTCCGGAAACCAGTCTTACGCCAGCGTGAATTTTAACGATACAGATTTCAACAGTAAAATTACAGGAAAGCATAACGCTTTAAATATCGCTGCCGCTATTTGCATGGGCCTTTATTTTAAAGTTCCTTTTGATGCAATAAAAGAAGCTATTGAAGAATACTCCCCTGCAAACAATCGCTCGCAGATTACAAAAAAGGGAAGCAATACTATTTTTATGGACGCATATAATGCCAATCCTACAAGTATGCATGCTGCCATTTCCAATTTCCAGGAATTGGAAACAAAAGAGCCTAAAATTGTTATTCTAGGTGATATGCTGGAAGTAGGAGCTTCAGCAGATACCGAACACCAGGTAATAGTGAACTTACTCGAAAATGATGATTTTACCGAATGTTATCTGGTCGGGGATCATTTTAACCGTACCCAGACCAACAAAAATACCATCATCAAATTTAAAAGTGTGGAAAAACTGAAGGAGCATCTCCAGGAAACCAACTTTGATAACTGCCATATTCTTATTAAAGGCTCAAGAGGATTAGCACTGGAAAGAATTCTGGAAGCTATATAAAAGGAAAATCAATTTTATCGTTTTTTCTTCTCTGGCACATACCGCTCCAGTTCCTGTTGCCATAAGGAGGAATTCATCACCTTTAACATCGCCAGATTTAGCGGCTCCCTAAGGGAATCTCCCTGGGCGAGGCCAAAGGCATAATAATGTGGATCCATATTTATCGGTTGCACCTTTAGGGAAAGGTCAGGATCATTGTTTATGGTATAACGCATCACGGGCACGTTGTTTAAAACCGCATCGGCTTTCTGGTCCCTAACTGTTTTTAAAGCTTCCGAGATATTCTCCACCTCCTTAAAAGGAATTCTTTCCTTCTGCAGATAATCTGCCGCAAAAGAGCTTTGCACTGCAACCATTTTCATATCTCTTAAATCTTCAGGAATATTTATTTTACTTGAAGAGTTTCCCATAACCGCCGAAACCAGGGAAGCAGTAAGCACAGCTGTAACCGCCATAGCCACAAGCATCCAGATTAGCGCCACGGCACGACCCCAAAACGTCACCGGGGATTTATCGCCGTAGCCAATAGTTGTCATTGTAACGCCGGCCCACCAGAAACCGGAACCTATTCCCCGCACGACAGATCGTTCTCCGCCAAAGTTATCTTCATTGCTGCCGCGTTCAATAAAATAGATAATGCTGCCCACTATCAGCAACAAAACAGATAGCATTCCGGCAATATACCAAAAGCGCTTATTGAAAAAAGCTTTGGCTATAGAAGACAGACTCATTGATTGGGAGGAGGCAACGCCCATTTCGGCCTTATGATAAATATGGCTAAAATCAATTTGTTCTTCTGCATCGGCGGTAACATCTTTCAGAAGGACCACATCAACCTGATTGGCCAATGCCGTTACCGCAGAATCCCTGGAGATTTCTTTTAGTTGATATTTAGCATCCAGCCGATCGGCCACTGCCCGCCAGAGACGAATACTAATCCCGTCCCAATTCCCTTTATCATCAGCAATCATATAGGGAGGCTGGGAATAAACCCCTACAACCAGGTTCTCCTTTTTTGGCAGGCTGTCAATTTGAGCAAAACTGTTCGTAGAAAGGAATACAGCAAACAGAAAAAGAAATAAAAAGCCGGGCTTTAGCATAATTAAGATATTGGATATGGCAGCTTTAGATCTTAAATTTAAAAAATTCCGAAGTAAAAGTATTTCCCTAAAACTTTTTCTTCAGAAAAACCACTTAACCTAAGCAGGCAGAAAATTTGAAATAATTCCAATAACTATTATTTCTGGATCATTAATTCCCGAACCGTTTCCACGAGAAGAATGTACCAGCAAATGGCTTAAGCACAAGCCGCGTCGTAGGTTTGCCTTATAAGCCCCTTAATCTGATCGGGGACTTGATGGGAATCCATATTTGCAACCTTATCCATTTCCAGATCTTTCCCTACAACGTATTGATATTTCCTTTCACTGTTAGCTATTAAAGTGAGTACGGCCATCTCATCTATCTTAGAAATCTTAGTGGCGATTCCATTAGGCGAGACTTCAATATCAATAGCGAAGTTCCTGATATTCGCATCAACTTTTTCTTTTGTATGAGTTAGCCACAGATCCTTCATTACTTCAGAATCTATTTTAAATCCTACTACTTCTCCATTATTTTTTACATCGATTTTCAACTCTTCCATAACAATATGATTAAGTGCACCTAAAATAAATCCATCCGGATATATGTATCCTGAAACCATACATAACACCGGACGAACAGTAACTTGTGAGTGATACTGGATTCGAACCAGTGACCCCTACCCTGTCAAGGTAATGCTCTGAACCAACTGAGCTAATCACTCTTAAAAAAGTAAATATAGATAAAATTTTTACACTATTTCGGGAATAAGATTTTACAAGGACCCGCACTAATAACATTAATGATTTCGCTAAGCCTCCTTTATTTCAGCACTACAAAATTTATAAAGCTTTGGCTGCTTTTCCTACCGCGGCAATAGTCTTATCCAAATCTTCATAAGATAATGCTTCAGTTATAAACCAGGTTTCAAAGGCGCTTGGGGCGATGTATATTCCGTTTTCCAGCAAACTATGAAAGAATGTATTAAATTTCCCGTTTGAGGCCGCGTTTGCCGCAGAAGCAAAGTCTACCACGGGTTCTTCAGAAAAATGCACTGAAATCATAGATCCCATCCTGTTTATGGTATGCGCTATATTATTTTCCTCCAGTACCTTTTCCATTCCATTATGTAAATACTCTGTTTTTTTATCTATAGATTCATATATTGCAGGCCTGTCATTAAGCTCCTGCAACATAGCCAATCCGGCAGCCATTGCCAAAGGGTTTCCACTCAAAGTTCCTGCCTGGTATACCGACCCGACCGGGGCCAGGTAATCCATAATTTCGTCCCGGGCAGCAAAAGCCCCAACTGGCAAACCACCACCTATCACCTTTCCGAAGCAAACAATATCGGCATTGATCCCCAGGCGTTGCTGTACACCTCCCGGAGCCAGTCTAAACCCCGTCATTACCTCATCAAAAATCAGCAAAATATTGTTAGCATCACACAGCTCCCTTAGACCCTGCAAAAACCCTTCTTTAGGAGGAATACAGCCCATATTGCCGGGAACAGGTTCTATAATCAGGCAGGCAATCTCATCTTTATTCGCTTCAATAAGCTGCTTCACACTCTCCAGGTCGTTATATGTTGCCAGCAAAGTATCTTTCGCAGTTCCCTGGGTAACGCCGGGGCTGTTTGGAGTTCCAAAAGTTACAGCCCCACTGCCTGCCTGGATTAGAAAACTGTCGCTGTGGCCATGGTAACAGCCGGCAAATTTGATAATTTTCTCTTTTCCTGAAAAACCCCTGGCTAGACGCACGGCACTCATACAGGCCTCGGTTCCGGAATTCACCATCCTGATTTTATCTATATTTGGCACCATTTTTACCGCGAGTTCCGCAATTTTGGTTTCCAGTTCGGTAGGTGTTCCAAAAGAAGTTCCCTTTTCTGCTCTTTCCACCAGTGCGTCTATCACCGGCGGGTGCGCATGGCCAAGAATAAGTGGCCCCCAGGAATTGATGTAGTCTATAAGCTGGTTCCCATCTTCATCATAAATATATGCGCCTTTAGCTTCTTTAATAAAGACGGGGTCGCCACCAACAGCCTTAAATGCGCGAACGGGTGAATTTACTCCTCCGGGAATTACTTTTTGAGCTGAAGCGAACAATTCGCTGCTTCTTTTATAAATCATAATTTTAGTTTCTTAGTTAATATACAACAGCTGCCCAATGGAAATAGTTGTCCCATCCAGGTTATTGGACCGCTGAATTTGAGCAACAGTGGTATTATATTTTTTCGCGATAGAGTACAACGTATCTCCTTTACGCACCACGTAAGTTGCCGTAGAGGTACGGTTTCCATCGGCAACATCGGCATAATTTCGGGAAGGCCTGCCCAGCACCTCTTCATCAAATTTGTGCAGCTGATATTTTTCAATCAGGTCAATCAGTTTATCGGGATACCTGCGGTCTGTAGCGTAACCAGCTTTTTTAAGGCCTTTTGCCCAACCCTCGTAATCATCGGCGTCCAGGGTAAATAATTCTGCATAGCGTCCTCTTTCCGCTAAAAAAAGGGAATGGTCACGGTAAGAATATTTTGGGTCTTTATATTTCCTGAAACACTCCTGCCGGCGATCGTCATCATGATACACTTTAGCGCCTTTCCAGTCATGGCATTTAATCCCGAAGTGATTATTGGCGTTTCGGGAAAGTTGTCCCCTGCCGGCGCCGGATTCAAGGATGCCCTGGGCAAGGGTTATACTTGCGGGGATCTTATACAATTTCATTTCTTCCATCGCAATTGGAGCAAATAACTGTATATAATGCTCCACACTTACCGCATAAGTTACGGGCCCGCTTCTTTCCCTCACATTATTTTCAACACTGGCCGGCGCTTCCCTCCTGCTTACCGTATCTCCGGTGGAATTTCGCCTGGCTGCTCTTTTCTTACTTCCGCAGGAAAACAGCAAAAAACTCATCATTATTAACAAAAGGAGCTGTTTTATCTTCATATCACGCATTGATTAAGGGCAGATTTTTATTTTGTAATCGTTTATTCATCCCAATAATTCCCTGCAATCCTCCCGTATGTACCCCAAGGATTCTTGCATTCTTCGGAAAATAGCCGTTTTCGATCATTGCAAAAATACCAAAAACTAGTTTCCCTGTGTAAACCGGGTCCAGCAGAATATCATATTCCGCCTTAAAATGATTGATAAAGCGGACCAGTTCTGCATTTACCTTTGCATAACCGCCAAAATGATAATCTGGTATAATTTGCCAATTCTCTTTGGTCACGTTCTTTTTTACTGCGGAATCAAGAAATTCTCCTTTTAATGCTGAAAACCCCAACACCTGCTGATGGGCAAGAGAGGCATTAATAATCCCTGAGATGGTGCCGCCAGTCCCAACTGAAGTGCAGATATAATCAAATTTCGCGTCGGCTGAAGTAAGGATTTCTTCACAACCCTTAATAGCGAGCGTATTGGTGCCGCCTTCAGGCACCAGGTAAAAATCCCCAAATTCTGCTCCTAATTTATCAATAAACGCCGGATCTTCTTTTTTCCTGAACACTTCCCGGGAGATAAATTTCAATTCCATTCTGCAGGAACTGGCAAACTTGAGCGTGGGGTTAAAATCCAAAGTTTTTGGCAGATCATTCCCAAGCTCTTCACCCCTTATAATTCCTACTGTTTTTATTTTAGCATGTTTTCCGGCAGCTGCGGTGGCGGCTATATGGTTGGAAAAGGCTCCGCCAAAAGTCAGGATTTTCTCTTTTCCCTGCCTTTTGGCTTCAGCGATATTGTACTTTAACTTCCTGAATTTATTACCGGGAACTTCAGGATGAAGCAAATCTTCCCTTTTCAGGTAAAGGGACACGCCATTATCAAAGGTTTTAATAAACTGGTTGGGAACCGCGTCAAATTCAGCATTGAGAAAATCAGCCATAATGCAAAGATCAAAAAGCCGCTCCTGCCATACAACGAAATGCTAGAGATATTTCAGGAAAGACCAGTATTTTCTTCGGTTTAGATAATCAAAATCTTTTTCCAGCCCATAAGCTTCCTTTTCAAAACTGATATTCCTGTAAGCTTCATACCCATTTTTATACTGAAGGTAACGAATAAAGAATTCTATTGCATACCATAAATAGAAAGGAATAATGAGCATTTCAAGCTGTTGCCGTAAATGAATTTTTTCATGATTAAGAAAAACCCCATCCTTCTTATACCTCGAATATTTTACAATTACAAAAGGCCATAAACTCACACCTTTAAATCCTTTTGCCAGCAGATATTTGTTAACAAGCACGATCACACATTCAATATAAGAAATTGTAAATTTGTGATATGAATTTTTCAAGAAAAAAGATCCCGTTGGAAGAGGGCGATTATTATCTCACGCCTGAAGGCTATAAATGTTTTACAGAGCAATATCATTTAAAAAGAGGCTACTGCTGTGAAAGCGGCTGTCGGCATTGTCCTTATGGCTACAACAGGAAAACCAACAGGCAGTAATTAAAATGGGGAAATCCACTTTTCCCACAAAGGTATCGACGACAATACTTCAACTGTTTTATAACCAATCCTGTCCTAATTAAACTTTCCTTTAAACTCTTCTTTTTTACATGCATTCCTCTCCCTTCGGGCGTCGGATGCAAGAAAAGGAAAAAAATGTAGGCTTACATATTCAAGAACAGTCTCTTCATCTTAAAAAGTAACTCGAAATCCAATAGCCACAAGAGTTCTTATAAAATTTGATGAAATGTTTACAACGCAATTGTTTTACAACAAATAAAGAACAATATTAACAGGAATATCTGATGTATCCTGCGTAATACTGAGATTATCGGCATGATTGTTGAGATTCTTAATTATCTGAAGAGCGTCTTTCTCCGTTAAATTATGCATGTTGTATTCAATAAATAGATTGAGCATCATCTTAAAGGAGAATTTTAATAATATCACAGCTAACGATGTTTTTTATTATCTGGAAAGAAAAGACGCTACTGAAGAAGATTTTTAATTAATTCAGCTTAACTTAACCATTGACGCCCTTCATGGGCATTTAACTAAAGGCCGATTAACCGTAAACGGACAAGTGAGGTTTAAAGGCCACTTAAATTTTGAGAATATGAAAATTTTAAAGTTTACACCATTTCTGTTGCTTGCCGCAGTATTTTTTACTTCCTGCAACACTGTGCGGGTCGCTTCCGATTATGACCGCGAAGCCAATTTTAGTTCTTACAACACCTATGCTTTCTTTAAACCGGGAATTGACAAGGCGGAAATTTCAGATCTTGACAAAAAACGAATTCTGAGAGCTATTGAACAGGCAATGAACGAAAAAGGCTTTACCAAATCTGAAAATCCTGATCTTTTGGTAAGTATTTTTACCAAAACAAACGAAAACATTAATATTTACCAGAACAATATGCCCGGCTGGGGCTATGGTTGGGGCTGGAGCCCATGGTATTGGGGAAGTGGCTATAATACCGTTAACCGTACCAGTGAAGGTACACTTTATATTGACCTAATTGATTCCGACGATATGGAACTGGTTTGGCAGGGAATGGGAACTGCAGCTTTGGCTGAAAAAGTTGAAAGGAAACAGGAACGCATCAATGAGATTGTAAGTGAAATTTTAGAAAAATATCCTCCGGGATCAAATCAATAAAGTACTTTTAAAGCCCCTTAACCGGGGCTTTTTTATTTACAGCCTTTCCCGAAATCCTGCAATTTGAACTACAATTTTCTTACCTTTAGTTCAAACCACAACCACACGATTATGCTTGACCAAATTCAATCCAACGAAATTCTGGACCGGCTGCCGGCACATCTTCAGCAATATATAAAACCGCAGAATTATGATAATTATACCGCCATTAACCAGGCGGTTTGGAGGTATGTAATGCGCAAAAATGTGGAATACCTCAGCAGGGTGGCTCATTCTTCTTACCTGGAAGGACTGAAGAAAACAGGCATTTCCATAGACCATATTCCCAATATGTACGGGATGAACCGTATTTTAAAGGAGATTGGATGGGCTGCGGTTGCCGTAGACGGATTTATCCCACCGGCGGCTTTTATGGAATTTCAGGCTTTTAATGTTTTGGTCATCGCCAGTGATATCAGGCAACTGGAACATATAGAATACACGCCCGCGCCGGATATTATTCATGAAGGTGCCGGGCATGCGCCTATTATCGCCAATCCCGAATATGCTGAATACCTGAGGAGGTTTGGCGAGATTGGCTGCAAAGCCATCTCCAGTTCCCGGGATTATGAAATGTACGAAGCCATACGGCTGCTGAGTATTTTAAAAGAGGCTGAAGATACGCCTGAAGAAGAGATTAAAGCTGCGGAAGAAAAAGTGGATTACCTTCAGAATAATATGGGTGAAGCCAGCGAAATGGCCCGGATTCGTAATTTACACTGGTGGACGGTAGAATATGGATTGATTGGCAGCCTTGAAAACCCTAAAATTTATGGCGCCGGACTTTTGTCTTCTATTGGGGAAAGCACCTGGTGCATGACCGATAAAGTGAAGAAGCTGCCTTACACTATTGAGGCGGTTAAGCAGGATTTTGATATCACCAAACCCCAGCCACAGTTATATGTAACGCCAGATTTTGCCCATCTTAGCCTGGTGCTGGAAGAATTTGCCAATTCCATGGCGCTTCGCAAAGGAGGACTGGAAGGTATTCAGAAGCTGATTGATTCTAAAAGTATTGGCACTATAGAATTAAGCACGGGATTGCAGGTTTCAGGAGACTTTACAGAAGTAATCTCCAATGAAGGCGAACCTGTGTACGTTAAAACCAGCGGAAAAACCGCATTATCTTACCGGGAAAAGGAACTGGTGGGGCATGGAACCAAAAATCATCCCGAAGGTTTTGGCTCTCCCATTGGTAAGCTAAAAGGAATTAACCTTGCTATTGAAGATATGAGCCCACGGGACCTGCGGGCGTATGACATCTATGAAGGCGAGCAGGTGAAACTGGAATTTGAAGGCGGTATTGTGGTTGAGGGCGAGATTATAACCGGTACCCGCAACCTGCAGGGAAAAATTATCCTCATCAGCTTTAAAAACTGCAGCGTGACCCATGGCGAAAAAATACTTTTTAAACCGGAGTGGGGGAAATATGATATGGCTGTTGGCAAGGAGGTGATTTCAGCCTTTGCCGGGCCTGCAGATAATAATTCTTTTGACCTGATTACCCACAAAACCTCTTCAACTACGGTAAAAAGTAAAAAGACACCAGAGCGGGAAGAGCTGGAAAGCCTTTATGAGTCGGTAAGAAATATAAGGGAAGGTAAAACCACTAAATATTCGCTGAATGCTGCTTTTGACCTGCTGAAAAAATATCATCCCAAAGACTGGCTTCTTGCTGTGGAAATCTATGAACTTGCGGTTTTCCAAGACCAGAACCTGGCCAAAGAAGTTCTTGAGCATTTAGAAACCGTGAAAGCAAAAAGGCCAAAAATCAGGCATCTTATTGAAGATGGCATTACCATGGTTGATGCTGAACTCGTGAAATAGAATTTACATCTTCAGCTCGTCCAGTCTCCGGAATTCTGGATGGGATTATCATTATAAGTCAGCGTCCAGCCCATAGAACTGGTAAGAATGTAAATTTTCTGAAGCTCGCTTATCAGCCGGTTTTGCGCATTAGATTTCAGGCTGGACTGCTCTACTTTCCTGCGGATGGAGGCATTTACCCGTTCTTTAATCTTGTTGTAATCTGAAGCGTCGAATTTATTAAGGTAATCCTGGGTAACATCGTAATACTGAATATCCGGATTGATGGTTATCTCCTCTTCAGGAATACTGAGAATATTGACAGTTTTCTCTTCTTCATTCACTGCTACTTTAAGCTTACTCAGGTCGTAAGCTACAGTTACTTCAGCATTAACGACAATGAGTGCTTTTTTACGGGCAGAAAATATATCTAAATAAAACTTTTTTGAATCTTTGTAAGAATACACTTGCGAAAAAGTGCCTTCAGTAACCACTAACTTCCCCACATTACGAATTTGCTCCTGAATAAGAGAAGTATTTTCCTGCAGTTTTTGCCTTTCATTTTGTTGATTCTGGAAATATTTATAAGCGAAGAAAATTAGTAGAACCAACAGGATTCCCGCCAGGATTTTTTTCATTTTTAAATGATTTAGGAGCAAAATACAAATAATATTTCTACACGTGGAGATCTTGCAGAAAACAACTATTTTAAAGGTGTGGAGGAAAATTCATTGATTTTTTAAAATACTAATGGACGGCCCCACCCGTCCATTAGTTTTAAAAATTCTAAAATCTACCCCAACAAATTTTAGATTACAAATCCCGAAGCCCAGGCAATAAAGAATATAAACCCTTTACTATAACACCTTAACAGTCAGGATCCGTATTGTAAAAATACAAATTATTTAAAACCCATAATAAATTTGACTAAATTTTTAAGATTATCCCAATGTAACCTTCTTGTTATCCGAATCTCAAAATTTGATATGAGAGTACTTCTTTTGAAGTTTCTGCATTTTCCCCTGCAGCTGCTTTTGAAATTTTTGATGCGCCTTCGATTTTTGATTAAATGAACGATGCGAAAGGCTCTTTTGAATTCTCTCAACCTCCTTAAGGGTTGGTTCTGCTTCCGCAGAAATCCACGTTTTCTGAAATTGTTTCCAGATATAATCCACAGCAGTTTTATTGGGATGAACCATATCTTCAGCATAAAATCGGTAATCCCTGAGCTCGTCCATCATAATCTCATAACTGGGAAAATAGGAAAGGGTTTCTCCCCATTCTTTATTTTGAGAAAATTCTGATAAGCATTGCTGCAACGCCGCCAGGAGATTGGATTTACTCCACTGATTGTCCGTAAACCCGTCTTTAAGATGGCGCACCGGGGAAATATTAAATATGATGGAAGCTTTGGGATTTATAAGATGAATGGAAGATAAAATCTGCAAAAGACTCTGGCGGATTTCATCTACCGTCATTAGCTGCTTTTCAAATTCCTGCTGTGCAACTTTATGGCAATTGGCTACGGTTTCATCCAGGTCTTTATGGTAATATCCCCAGGCAGTTCCAAGAGTAATGACTATGTGAGTGGCAGATTTTAGAAATTTTCCAGAATTTCTCAATCCCGTATTGAGGTCCCTCAGCAAATTTTTCTTGTTGCTGTTGCTCAATTCAGAATGGGCTTCAAAACTATGCCAGCGTTCATTATGCCGAAAAACATCTTCATCTTTATACTTAAACCTGGAAACCACCCGGTCCAGAAAATTCTCAATTGCCCTGGGATGAAAAAATATTCCGAATGGATTGCGAAAATTCTGAAACTTGAAATACTCCAGCTTTTCCCCAATATTTTCTGTAAAACAGGAGCCAAGCATAAAAATTTTGGAATTATAATCAATTTTCGGCTGTTGTTCTTTTGTAGGTACTATTGTCCTGAATTCCATATTTTTCCTTTATGTATTCGGCAGCAGGCTGTAGGCTTATTTTTCAACTTCTCACTTCAGATTTTACTTCTTACCTCGTATCTCCAACCTCATACTTCACTTTACAAAATTTGCCGCTGCCTGTATGGCTTCATTTAAACCAGCAGGATTTTTTCCCCCGGCCGTGGCGAAGAATGGCTGGCCACCACCGCCGCCCTGTATATACTTCCCGAGTTCACGCACAATTTTTCCGGCGTTTAAATCCTTTTCGGCCACCAGGTTTTTGGAAATATAACAGGAAATTAGGGCTTTGCCGTTTTGTTCAGTGCCAAATACAAGAAAAAGGTTTTCCATTTCATTATCAAGCTGAAAGGCCAGATCTTTTATGCCTCCTGCATCCAGGTCTACAATTTTTGCCAGAAAATTGATCCCGTTTTGTTCTGAAATTTCATTTTTAAGGTCAGATTTTAAAGATTTCGCCTTGTCCTTCAGTAGGCTTTCCACCTGCTTCTTCAATTCTGAATTCTCCTCCTGAAGACTGTTGATGGATTTTACAGGATCTTTGGCATTTTTCAGAAGTGATTTTACCTCTTCGAGGGTTTTATCCTGGTTGGCGAAATAATCTTTCACCGCCTCTCCGGTAATGGCTTCTATCCTTCTTATTCCGGAAGCCACAGCATTTTCTCCTGTAATTTTAAAATACCAGATATCTGAAGTTTTCTGTACATGCGTCCCGCCGCAGAGTTCCATGGAATCTCCAAATTTTATCGCCCTTACGTTATCTCCGTACTTCTCACCAAACAAAGCGATGGCTCCCTGGTCTATGGCTTCCTGGTAGGCCAGGTTACGCTGTTCAGAAAGCTCATGGTTTTCACGGATGCGCGCATTTACAAAAGCCTCAACCTCTTCCAGCTCTTCTTTAGAAACTTTGCTGAAATGGGAAAAATCAAAACGCAAATGGCCGCTTTGCACCATAGAGCCTTTTTGCTCCACATGTTCTCCCAAAATGTTGCGCAGCGCCTGGTGCAGCAAATGGGTGGCCGTATGGTTTGCAGCAGTGCGGGCACGCTGGTCGGCATCTACTATTGCTTTAAAATCTTCTTCCGGGTTTTCGGGCAGCGATTTGGCAAAATGGATAATTTGGTTGTTTTCCTTTTTAGTATCGGTTATGTAGGTCACATTTCCGTTGGCCGCTTCAAGATAGCCTTTATCGCCTACCTGTCCTCCACCTTCAGGATAAAAAGGAGTTTTATTCAGCACAATTTGGAATAATTCCCCCTGCTTTTTTGTTTCCACCTTTCGGTACCGCGCAATTTTCACATCAGCCTCCAGATGATCATAACCTACAAAAGATTCTTTATCTACCTCGCCCAGCTCTACCCAGTCGCCGGCGGTAATTTGCGTGGCAGCACGGGAACGGTCCTTCTGCTTCTTCAGCTCGGCTTCAAATTCCTTCTCATCCAGATGGTAGCCGCGTTCCCTTAAAATAAGCGCTGTAAGGTCTATGGGAAAACCGTAGGTATCGTAAAGTTCAAAGGCCTTTTTTCCCGAGATTTTCTTTACTTCGGCTTCTTCTATAATGTTTTCCAGCAGCACCAGCCCCTGATCCAGGGTCCGCAAAAATGAATGCTCTTCTTCTTTTATCACATTTTCGCACAGTTGCTTCTGGGATTTTAACTCAGGGAAAGCATCGCCCATTTGGCGGCTAAGGGTTTCCATAAGCTTGTAAATAAAAGGTTCTTTGGTACCAAGAAAAGTAAATCCGTAGCGAATGGCCCTTCTCAAAATCCTTCTTATCACATAGCCGGCGCCGGTATTGCTGGGCAACTGCCCGTCGGCAATAGAAAAAGCCACCGCCCGCACATGGTCTGCAATTACGCGAATGGCGATATTTGCCTTTTCTGAAGCACCGTATTTGTTGTTGGTCACGGCCTCAATTTCATGGATTAGTGGTGTAAAAACATCGGTTTCATAATTAGACTGTTTTCCCTGCAATACCATGCAAAGGCGTTCAAAGCCCATCCCTGTGTCTATATGTTTTGCAGGCAGTTCTTCCAGGGAGCCGTCGGCTTTGCGATTATATTGCATAAAAACCAGGTTCCAGATTTCCACCACCTGCGGATGGTCTGCATTTACAAGTTCGCGACCGGGTTTTTTAGCTTTTTCTTCTTCAGTCCGGATATCGATATGAATTTCGGAACAGGGCCCGCAAGGCCCCTGGTCTCCCATTTCCCAGAAATTGTCCTTTTTGTTTCCGTAGATAATACGCTCTTCAGGCACAATGGCCTTCCACAGGTCCAGCGCTTCGGAATCCAACTCCAGCTTATCATTGTCTTTGCTGCCTTCAAAAACCGAAACATATAAATTTTCAGGATTGATTTTATAAACTTCAGTAAGCAGTTCCCACGCCCACTGAATGGCTTCTTTTTTAAAGTAATCCCCAAAACTCCAGTTCCCAAGCATCTCAAACATGGTGTGGTGGTAGGTATCATGCCCCACTTCTTCCAAATCGTTATGTTTGCCGCTAACCCGCAAACATTTTTGCGTATCGGTAACACGGGAATTTTTGGGTTCTGAATTTCCTAAAAAGAATTCCTTAAACTGGTTCATCCCGGCATTGGTAAACATAAGCGTTGGGTCGTCTTTAATTACCATGGGTGCCGAGGCTACTACGGAATGGCCTTTACTTTTGAAAAATTCGAGAAACTGGTTTCGGATATCCTGCGATTTCATGAAGCTCTTCTGTTGTGGTTTTACAAAATTATGATGGCGATGAAACAATTGCTATATTTGTTCGTTTACCATCTAAATTTGCACAGTAATTGTGCGGTAACTGAATGGCAAAAATAGCATAAATTTAACTCATGTCGAAGGTTAAATATTATTACGATAGCGAGACACTTTCCTATAAAAAAATAGAGCGCCGTAAAGGCCGGAAACTGGGAATTATACTGTTGAGCATCCTTAGTTCGTTCCTGGCGGGATTTATCCTGCTGGTAATTTACCTGAACATTCCGCAAATAGAAACTCCGCAGGAAAAAGCGCTGAAGCGGGAACTGCAGAACATGAAACTGCAATACGGCCTGCTGAACAAGAAAATGGACCAGATACAGGAAGTGCTGGCCAATGTAGAAGACCGCGATAACAACATTTACAGGCTTTATTTTGAAGCCAACCCCATACCAGAAGAGCAACGAAAAGCAGGTTTTGGCGGGATTAACCGCTATAAAGACCTGGAAGGTTTTGATAATTCCAGGCTTATTATCCAAACCAGCAAACGTATGGATATTCTCACCAAGCAACTGGTTGTTCAATCCAAATCTTTAGATGAAATCGCCGAACTTGCAAAGGAAAAGGAAAGCTTACTGGCCGCTATTCCGGCCATTCAACCTGTAAAAAATGAAGATTTAAAACGTATTGCTTCGGGATATGGATGGAGAACCGATCCTTTTACCAAAGTAAAAAAGTTCCATTACGGTATGGATTTTAGTGCTCCGCGGGGTACTCCGGTTTATGCTACCGGGGATGGCCGGGTGGCCAGGGCAGACAACCGCTCCACCGGCTATGGCAACCACATAAGGATAGACCATGGCTACGGCTACACCAGTCTCTATGGTCACCTCTACAAGTATAACGTAAGGCGGGGCCAAAAGGTAAAACGCGGGGACGTGATTGGGTTTGTTGGAAGCACCGGCCGTTCTGAAGGGCCACACCTGCATTATGAGATTTTTAAAGATGATGAAAGGATAAATCCAATCAATTTTTACTACGGAAACCTTTCTCCCGAAGAATTTGACCAAATTCTGGAAAAAGCACAACAGGAAAATCAATCTCTGGATTAATGCACATCAACCTACCCGAAAAACGCTATTACAGCATTGGCGAAGTTGCCGAAGCTTTTAAGGTAAACACCTCCCTTATCCGGTTTTGGGAGAAGGAATTTGATGTTATTAAACCAAAGAAAAATGCCAAAGGCAACAGGAAGTTCACCCAGGAGGACATTAAAAACCTGGAGCTTATTTTTCACCTTGTAAAAGAGCGCGGCTTCACCCTTGAAGGCGCCAAAATCCACCTGAAAGAAGAAAAGCAGCAAACCCTAAATAACTTTGAAATTATTCGTAAGTTAGAGGGCATTAAAGCTACCCTTATAAATATAAAAAATCAGTTGTAATTATGAAGAAATGGCTAATCCCCACAATTGTTATTGTTGTTATAGCTATAATAATTTACAGCCTTACCGCGGGCATCAACAATACGGCGGTAGAACTTGAAGAAACCGTAAAACAAACCTGGGCCGATGTGGAAAACTCCTACCAGAGAAGGAGCGACCTTATCCCAAACCTGGTAAGTACGGTTAGAGGCGCAGCCGATTTTGAGCGGGGAACGTTAACCGATGTTATTGAAGCGCGGGCTAAGGCAACATCAGTAAACGTAAATGCCGATGATCTGGACCCACAGCAAATCCAACAATTCCAACAGGCCCAAAGCGGTGTGAGCTCTGCGCTTTCAAGGCTTCTGGTAACGGTGGAGCGATATCCTGAATTAAGGGCTAACCAGAATTTTCTTCAACTGCAATCCCAACTGGAAGGAACCGAAAACCGGATAAGCGTGGCCAGAACCAGGTTTAATGAATCGGTAAGGGAATACAATACATACATTAGAAAGTTCCCTAATAATATTTTTGCAGGAATGTTTGGGTTTGAAAGAAAGCCGACTTTTGAAGCAGACGCCGGAGCGGAAAACGCTCCTGATGTGGAATTTGATTTTTAAGATATGAGCAAAGCTGAAGAATTTTTAAGCAAGGCTGAAGAAGAGGAAATCGTAGAAGCAATACGCACTGCCGAAAAGAATACTTCGGGAGAAATTCGGGTACACCTCGAAAAATCCACCGGCGGCAAAGATATTTTTGAGCGTGCCATGGAGGTGTTTCACATGCTCAAAATGGACAATACCAAGCAGGATAACGGCGTACTTATTTATGTTGCCGTAGAGGACCGTAATTTTGTGATCTATGGCGATAAAGGTATAAACGATGTGGTTGAAAATGATTTTTGGGAAAGCACCAAAGACGCTATTGTGGCTCAGTTTAAACAAGGAAAGTTCAAACAGGGGCTCGTGGATGGTGTTTTAAAAGCAGGAACAGAACTTCAGAAACATTTCCCATGGAATGAAAATGATGTAAACGAACTTTCCGATAAAATCTCCAAAGGATAAATGCCTGTACTTTCTAAAAAGCTTCACCTAACTTTACTTTTCCTTTTCGCATTCACAGGAATTCTTCTTGCACAAAGAGATATTCCGCCAAAACCTTCAGAAGAAACCAGCGTGTATGACGAAGCGGAAATGCTTTCTTCTTCTGAAGAACAAAGGCTGGAGCAAAAACTAATCAATTATGCCGATACCACTTCAACCCAAATTGTAGTAGTCACTATCCAATCCCTCAACGGCGAATATGCCGGGACTTATGCCGCGCACTGGGCACAGGAATGGGGTGTTGGACAGAGTGAAAAAGATAATGGACTCCTTATTCTTGTTGCTGAAGATGACCGCAAAATATGGATGACTACCGGGTACGGCCTGGAAGAATATCTTACCGATGCTAAAACAAATCTTATAATAGAAAATATTATTCTGCCAGAGTTCCGGCAAAATAATTTCTATGCTGGCCTGGACAAGGGAACAACCGCTGTATTTGAAGTTCTTAACGGTACTTTTGAAGGCACTCCACAGGGGAGACAGGCTTCCGGAGGAACTCCGATAAGAACTATAATCTTCTTTATCGTCTTTATTATTATCCTTATTGCGCTGAGTAAGAAACGAGGTGGTGGTAGAAACGGAGGCCGCAGAAGTGGCAGAAGTACCCTTTTTGATGCAGTTATTTTAAGCTCGCTGGGCCGTGGCACCTTTGGTGGTGGCGGTGGTTTTGGTGGCGGCGGTGGCGGCTTTGGAGGAGGCGGTGGCTTCGGTGGCGGCTTTGGCGGTGGCGGCTTTGGTGGCGGGGGTGCCGGTGGAAGCTGGTAGTTTTCTCTGGACAATTTGCCAATGTAGACATACCAAAAGGTGTTAATTTCCTCCTGAATATTCTGTGAAATAAAAAAGAACCAGGAATCAGGACCAGAGAGACCAGATTAATCCCCAAGAATTAAATTTCACATACAGGAGTTATAAAAAGGGTTGTCCTTTAGCGTTTACAATTATATAATATCTGCAAGATCATCTTCTATAACCACGCCCCCTGCCCTGATCCGGACCGGAACTTCCACCAAAATTCTTGATCTTATAGGTAAAGCTAAGCATGGCATAGCGGGTAAGGATAAGGCTGCTCACATCCTGTATGTAATCATCGCCTATTTCCCTTCGGGTATTGATATTCTGGTCCAGCAGGTCGTACACCTTCAGCTTAATTGTGGCATTATCATCTAAAAACTCATAGCCCAGGCTCATATTCCATAAAATTGAGGAGTTGTCAAATCCCGGCGAGACAATTCCGAAGTAATTATAAGAAATATCATTCCCGAAAACCACATTTTCAGGCCAGTAGGTGGTGACCTCCAACCCGGCGCGATGGTTGGTAAATTGCTCGTTCCGGTTAGAGCTAATGTCGTACTGGGTTTTATTGAAGGTAAGTTCATAATTTGGCTCAACATTCAGCAGCTCTTCAATTTCATAACTCAAACGCAGCCTTGGGCTAATATTATAGCGTTCGGAATGGAATTTTTCACCATTAATAAAACCTACGCTTTTGTTGTAACTGGCACTAAAGCCCACATTGTACCTAAAAGTACTTGCTTCAGTTTTATACTGCTTGTTGTAAAAAGCCCCCATATTCGCGTTCATTGCCCCATCTACGTTGGTATAAGTGGTGGTACGCCTCCCGTCTTCAACAATGCTCACCTGCACCACGTTATCTTTATAAAAATCAAAATTCATCCAGCTGAAGATACCGCTGCGCGTGGCAAAATCGAAATTGCGGTAATTAAGGTTTATACTCTGGCGGTAAGTTGGTTCAAGCTCCGGGTTACCCACCACAATGTTCAGCGGGTTAGTCCTGTCTACCACAGGCTGAAGCTGCCTGATGGAAGGAATGTCCACATTGGTGTTATACCGTACCGAAAGGCTTTTGGACCGCTCTATCTCGTAGCGCACCCCTGCCTCCAGAAAAAGGTTGTTGTATATATTGTCAAAAGAAGTTTCCTCTAAATAATTGCTATTTTCGAGGCTGGTATGCAAAAGGCCTACTTCGGTATTTACCCGCCAGATATCCCCTTCGTAATTCAACCCAAGGTTTGGGATGTGCCGCCTGCTGGTCACTTCAAAATCACTGCTTAACAGCTCATTGAGCTGGTTATAGCTATCCCCGCCGGCATCATCATTTTCGTACACATACCTTTTGTTGGTAGAATTCTCATAATCAAAATCATAGGAGACATCCAGGAAGAACTGGTCCGCAAGCACGCTGCGTTTGCTAACTTCAAAAGAATAATTATTCTCATTTTCATCTTCATCTATATACTGATCCTGGACTTCGGTAAGGGCTTCATCGCTCTCGTAAAACTCAGAATAAAAAAAGTTGTCGTTTTTCTGGCGGCTGTGGTCGTTCGAAAATTCCAGCTGCAGGTAAGCGCCGCGACTTCCAAACCGCCTTATGAAATCTATATCGTTGCTGAAATCCACATTATTAAGCTCTTCATCTTCTGATGTTTCTGTACTGTTTACAAGGTTTCGCCCTTCATCCAGAGATTCGGCCGTTCTGCTTCGATACGAATGGCCAAAATCGGCATCCAGACGTGGACGTACAGAAAGGCGGGTAAGCGTATCAAATTCAACTTCAAAACGCACGCTGGCATTATGGCTGTCATTGAGCAAATTGCTGCGCTGTTCAGAATTAGTATAATAAAGGGAATCTGGCAGGAAATTCTCCCTTGCCACCACGGTGCGGGTTTCGGTATCTCCCCTTTCGAAGAGATAATCGGTACTTAATTCAATTTCTTTTTCCTCATCCCACTTGTTCACGAAATTGAGGCCGGCAGTCTCAGCCTTGGTTATTCCCCCGCCTCCTCCGCCAAAGATATTTCTCCCGGCGGTTCTTCCCATCATCCCGAATACCTCGTCGTAACTGAAGCCTGAAGTATTGATGTTGTTGGAACTGGCCAGCGCGGTAATCCTTAGATTATCTTTATAATAATTTCCTATCCCGCTTAGTTCGTAGCGTTCATCTGTTCCCCCGCCGGCGGTGGCCCTGGCAAAATACCCCTTGTTTTTATCTTCCTTAATGGTAATATTGACCGTTTTGTTATCGGGGTCTCCGGCTTTGCCCGTAAATTCTTCCGATTTCGTCTTGGTATCGGTAACCTGAATCTTATTAATAATTTCCTTGGGAAGGTTCTTGGTGGCAATTTTAGGATCGTTCCCAAAAAATTCCTCCCCGTTTACCAGGATCCTGGAAACCGGCTTGCCGTTAACGGTAATATTTCCCTCATTATCTACCTCCACGCCGGGCAGCTTCTTCATTAACTCCTCCAGATTGGCATCCTGGCGGGTATTAAAGGAATCAGCATTAAACTCCAGCGTATCTTTTTTAATGGTTATGGGCGCACGGGTGGCGGTAACCATTACTTCCTCCAGTTCGTTATCTTCAATTTCCATGCTGATGGCGGGCAGCGCGATATTTTTATTTTTTAGCTGAAGAGATTTCCGGAGCGGTTTATATCCTGCAAAAGAAATGATGAGATTGGCCTGAGTATTTTCCGGGGCTCTCCCGGTAAGGCGGAAGCTGCCGTTGCCTTCTGAAATTGTATAGGTAACCAGGCTGCTGTCTGCTGCCTTTTCAAGATAAACGGTAGCAGACTCCAAAGGTTGCCCTTCTTCATCTACCACTTTTCCTGTTACTTCAAATTGCTGGGAGAACGCGAGGCCCGAAAGAAAAACTAAGGCGAGACTAAGATAAAATTTCATTAAAATCTAAGGTTGATTGATAGAATGCCCGGAAGTTTTATGCTTCCGGTACTCCTATGACTCCTTAAAACCTTAAAAGTTTAATAAAACCCTATTTTTTTCTGAAATAAATTGTTACCGGCACTCCCTTCAGGTCAAATTCCTTACGAAGTTTGTTTTCTATAAAACGTTTATAAGGATCCCTCACATACTGCGGAAGGTTACAGAAAAACGCAAATTGTGGCTGTGGAGTAGGCAGCTGGGTACAAAACTTTATTTTTACATATTTGCCTTTGTAAGCAGGCGGTGGATTGTTTTCAATAATTGGCAGCATCACGTCGTTTAGCTCCCTTGTTTTTATTTTCTGGCTCCTGTTTTCAAATACTCTTACCGCAGTTTCTATAGCTTTAAAAACACGCTGTTTTGTGAGTACAGAAATAAAAACAATTGGCACATCTGTAAACGGCTCAATTTCTTTTCTTATCCTGGCTTCGTAATCTTTAAGCGTATTGGTCTCCTTTTCCATAAGGTCCCACTTGTTCACCAGGATTACGATGCCTTTGCGGTTGCGGTGCGCCAGCCAGAAAATATTCTGTACCTGGCCGTCAAATCCTCTCTGGGCATCAAGAACAACAAGGCATACATCGCAGTTTTCAATAGCACGAATAGATCGCATTACCGAGTAAAATTCGAGGTCTTCCTTCACTTTGGATTTTCTCCTGATTCCCGCTGTATCCACCAGGTTAAATTCGAAGCCAAACCTGTTGTAACGTGTATCTATAGAATCACGGGTAGTTCCCGCAACATCGGTCACTATGTAACGATCCTCCCCTATAAGGGCGTTTATAAAAGAAGATTTCCCCGCATTTGGCCTTCCCACCACCGCGAACCGGGGCAGTTCTGTTTCTTCCTCTGCTTCTGTTTCCGGCAGGGCTTCAACTAAAGCATCCAGCAGGTCTCCCGTACCACTACCGTTAGTGCTGGCTATGGGATAATATTCACCCAGGCCGAGGTTATAAAATTCCACGGCATTGGCCAGGCGCTTATTATTATCAACTTTATTTACGGCGAGAAATACAGGCTTATCCACCTTCCGGAGAAGGTATGCAACATCCTCATCCATTGGAGTGATCCCTGTTTCCACATCTACCATAAAGATAATGGCATCTGCTTCATCTATAGCCAACTCTACCTGTTTGTCTATTTCATCTTCAAAAACATCCTCACTGCCTTTGGCATAACCACCGGTATCGATAAGGGAAAATTTTCGCCCGTTCCAGTCGGACTTCCCATAATGCCGGTCGCGGGTAACCCCGCTTACCGCGTCTACAATGGCTTCCCGCCGCTGGATTAACCGGTTAAAAAAGGTAGATTTTCCCACGTTAGGCCTTCCTACAACGGCTACAATATTCCCCATATCTTTGATTCTTTTTAAATGGCAAAATTAGTGGTTTTAAAACAAATGCCTTTGTATATTATTTATCTTATTTTCAGGAATATTTCAGGAGGCTGTGCTTACTTCTTTTTCAGCTTCATTTTTATCGCTTTTTACAAAGTTATGCACGGTTAGCCCCTGCACAATAATTGCAAATACCACCACGCAATAAGTCATTACCAAAAACAGGTCCCGGTGCATTTCTTCTGTTAAACCAAGAGCAAGAGCAATTGAAATCCCCCCACGCAGCCCGCCCCAGGTCATAATGCGGATATTTGTTGGAAAGAAAGCAAAGCCTTTTTCAAAAATATTTACCGGGCCAAGCAGGGACAAGTACCTGCATATTAAAACAACGGGGATGGCAATTGCCCCGGCAAGAAAATATTCTCCCTTTACTGTTAACACGAGTATTTCCATTCCAATAAGCACAAAAAGGATGGTATTGAAGAGAATATCGATAAGCTCCCAGAATTTATCCACATAATTTTCAGTGCGATCAGACATTGCCCCTATCCTTACGGTTTCCCGCCCTACGAACAGCCCTGCAGTAGCCAGGGCAAGCGGAGCCGAGAGCTGGAGTTGTTGCGCAATGGCACTCCCCACCATAACAGTGGCCAGAGTAAGAATAACCTCAATATTATAATCGTCTATAGTCTGCATCACTTTATGCGTGAGCCATCCCAGGCTAAGTCCTAATGCCACCCCGCCAACAGCTTCCTGCCCAAAAAGCTTTAATATCTGCCATACTCCCGATCCTTCTCCTCCCATACTCACAGTATTAAAGAGGGTAAGAAAAATAACTATTCCTATCCCATCATTAAACAGGGATTCTCCAACAATTTTTATCTCCAGTTTCTTATCTATACCGGCCTTCCTTAGAATTCCCAAAACCGCTATAGGATCTGTTGGAGAAATTAACGCACCGAACAAAAGACAGTTGAGATAATTTAGATCCAGCCCCAGAAACAGGTTGAGCAGATAATATATCAGGATTCCTACCAGAAAGGTAGAAATAAGTACTCCCACTGTGGCAAATACAATAACCGGCCACCGCTGCATTTTAAGCTTGTTTAAATCTGTATGTAAACCTCCGGCAAAAAGGATAAAACCAAGCATAAAATCCAGCACAATTTTGCGGAAATCTATTTGCTGAATAACATATTCTTCAGCATTTAAAATGGTATCATCAAAATAACTTAAGCCAAAAGTACCAAGGGAGAACACTATGGTAATAAGCATAAGCCCAATGGTATTGGGCAACTTCAGGAAGCGCGTATTAAAATACCCAAAGATGGCAGCCAGAAAAACAATGATTGTACTAATGTAAAAATAGCCCATGACCAATTATCAAAAATGGAACAGACTTAAATATATAAAGAATGAAACCTGAAGCCTATGCACAAAGGAGGGCTTATAAAGAATTTAGGATTTTCAGGCTTTTTAGATTCAGCTTAATCTGAATACCCAAACCTTTTCAATTGATTGCTATCACTGCGCCAGTTCTTGTTTACCTTAACATAAAGCTCCAGGTGCACCTGTTTTCCAAAGAATTTTTCGAGGTCTTTGCGGGCTTCTACCCCCACTCTTTTTAAAGCTGATCCTTTATGGCCAATGATGATGCCCTTTTGGGTTTCCCGCTCTACCATAATTACACTACGCATCCTGATGATTTCTTCCTCTTCAAAAAATTCCTGGGTGTCGATTTCTACGCTATAAGGAATTTCTTTTTTGTAATGCATGAGGATTTTTTCCCTAATAATTTCGTTTACAAAGAAGCGTTCCGGCTTATCGGTAAGGGTGTCTTTGGGATAAAATGCGGGGCCTTCAGGTAAAAGCGCCACAATTCGGCTAAAAACTTCAGAAACATTAAAACCCTGTAAGGCTGAAATCGGGTAAATTTCGGCATTGGGTACTTTCTCCTTCCAGAGCTGCACCTGTTCTTCCAGCTGCTCCTGGTTGGAAGTGTCAATCTTATTCAGCAGTAATAAAACAGGGATATCGGCATGGATAATCTTCCTGAAAAAAGCCTCATCTTTAAGAGCTTTTTCCCCAATTTCCACCATATACACCAGCACATCGGCATCTTCAAAAGCCGATTTCACAAAATCCATCATGGATTGCTGCAGCTGGTAAGCCGGTTTAATAATACCGGGAGTATCGCTTAAAATCACCTGGAAATCCTCGCCATTCACGATACCAAGTATCCTGTGGCGGGTAGTTTGTGCCTTGGAAGTGATAATGGAAAGCTTTTCTCCTACAAAAGCGTTCATTAAGGTGGATTTCCCAACATTGGGGTTCCCGATAATATTTACAAAACCGGCTTTATGTGCCATAACTAGAATTTTTTACAAAGGTATTTTATTTAAGCCCACCCTCCTAACATTTTTATCCTTCAGGGCTTTAGGCGGAAAAACAAGTATAAAAACCAGACCTTCATAAGCTAATTGATTATCAATGCTTTAAAACAAGCAGCGGTTTTTCATGAATGTCTTAAAAATAAGCAGGTAATTAAGCTGAAGCTTTGCCATTAAATAAAATTATCTAATTTTGCCGGCTCTTATGAAAAACGGAAGAGCTTTAATATCGTCTCCTGTTACTCCGCCATAAAAAGCGGCTCTCATGCCCCGACGCTTCAATTTCAGGATTTTATCTGAAAAAATTCCATTCACGCCACCATATAAATTATTGATTATGACAAAGATTTTTAATCTTTTCGATTTTAAACAAAAAGTAGATTATAAAACCGAAATTCTCGCGGGATTAACCGTTGCCCTCGCGCTAATCCCGGAAGCCGTTGCTTTTGCCTTTATCGCAGGACTTTCCCCGCTTACCGGGCTGTACGCGGCTTTTGTAATGGGATTGATAACTTCAATTTTGGGAGGTCGCCCGGGGATGATCTCTGGAGCCACAGGCGCGGTGGCAGTAGTTATCGTAGGCCTATCGGTAACACACGGGCCAGAATATATTTTCGCCACCGTTATCCTGGCGGGAATTATCCAAATTCTGGCAGGGGTGCTTCGGCTTGGTAAACTTATTCGGCTTGTGCCGCATTCTGTAATTTTTGGTTTTGTAAACGGCCTGGCCATTATCATCTTCATGTCACAGCTGGCCCAGTTTAAAACGCTTAATGCTGCCGGAGAAATGGTGTGGATGACGGGCCCGCCGCTTTGGACATTCCTGGGCCTTGTATTAACCGCAATGGTTATTATTTGGGGACTGCCAAAGCTCACCAAAGTATTCCCTTCTTCATTAGCGGCAATTTTAGTAGTTTTTGGAATTGTAGTGGCTTTGGGCATAGATACTAAAAGCGTTGGAGATATGGCATCTATTAGCGGTGGATTTCCTCCCTTTCATATCCCGGAAGTACCATTTTCCTGGGAAACTTTGCAGCTGATCTTTCCATATGCGGCCATTATGGCCGGGGTAGGATTAATTGAAAGCCTGTTAACGCTGAATATCGTAGATGAAATCACCGAAACCCGTGGCCGTGGCAACAAAGAATGTGTGGCCCAGGGAACGGCAAATATGCTTTCCGGCCTTTTCTCCGGAATGGGAGGATGTGCCATGCTTGGGCAAAGCCTTATAAACGTATCTTCCGGGGCGCGGGCAAGATTATCGGGTATTGTGGCCGCGGTAATGCTGCTGGTTTTTATCATGTTTGGCGCAGACCTTATTGAAAAACTGCCCATGGCCGCACTAACCGGCGTAATGATAATGGTGGCCATTGGTACGTTTGAATGGGCCAGCCTTAAAACCTTCAGGAGAATGCCAAAGTCTGATGTTCTGGTAATGGTACTGGTTACTCTGGTAACTATTTTCCTGCACAACCTGGCATTGGCCGTATTGGTTGGTGTAATCATTTCTGCGCTGGTATTTGCATGGGACAATGCCAAGAGAATCCGGGCCAGGAAACGGGTGGATGAAAAAGGGGTGAAACATTATGAAATTTACGGTCCTCTTTTCTTCGGATCTGTGGCCGCCTTCAATGAAAAATTCGATATTCTTAATGATCCTGAAGAGGTAATAATCGATTTTTCTGAAAGCAGGATTGTGGATATGTCTGGTATAGAAGCCGTAAATAAGTTAACCGAAAGATACCTGAAACAGGGCAAAAAACTTCATCTAAGGCATTTGAGCGAAGATTGCCGACAATTACTGCACAATGCCGATGCCATTATTGAAGTGAACGTACTGGAAGACCCGCATTATAAAGTAGCGACAGATAAAGTATAAATTTGAGAACGTACGACTTAAGCTGCCAATAATCAGCAATTGTTATCTCGGGCGGAGGCGGGAGAATCTTTCAGGTTCCCGACTTCGTTCGGATGGCTAATTACTTTTAAGCGAGCTGGAATTTCTACAAATCCTGCTCTTCTTCATCTATAACTTCAAAAGCTTTTATAGCGGCGTTGGGCTCAATTATATTATAGCCGGTCCAAAAATCGGGGTTGTATTTTTTAAAGTTCCCAAATTCAAATTCCTCTGTAACATTCAGGCTGTTGTAAGTGCCTTCATCAATTTCACTATTTTCATATATCACCAGCTGGAATTTGGAAATATCGCTGTTGTTTATCCTTATTTCCATATCTACCTCTTTCAGCTTTTTATTAAAGAGCCACCTGTCTTCTTTTACCATTAATTTAAGTGGGCGGTCCACTCCCACCGTACTTCCATCCTGCACTTCCAGGTATTTCGGGTTATATTTCCCCAGGCTATCCCTGCTGAAGATCATGCTGCCGCGATACACGTCATTTTTTGCGCTTATCCCAAACAGGCTAAATTTCTTCAGCGGCTTTACATTTTCGTAATCCAGCCGATGTATCCCGAAATCTTCGGTATTCACATACATTTTTCCTCTAAAATCGGCTTTTCTTTTTGGCTCAAAAGAGATGATATAAACAATGGAATTGTCAAGCTGCGTGTAACCATCCACAGCAAAATCATACTTGCGGCTTTTCTCAAAAACATCAAGTTTCCCATCTTCTTTCCAGAACATATTTTGCAGCTGACCCTTGATTAACTTTGCCGCGGTTTCCTGCACTTCCTTATGCTTTTTTACCTGCTCCTTTTCCAGTTCTTCCGCTGTTTTTTCTTCGGGATTATTGGCTTTTTCAATGCCTTCATTTATTTCTTCGGCATCCATCTTAAAACCTAAAATCCCGGTCTTGATTTTCAGGAAGGTATCCTCCCCGAGGTTTTCCTGAAGTATTTTTTCAAACCTGTGCGAAAGTTCTTCAAGGGATTCTTCATTTACAGGGTTTTCCAGGTTTGCAGCCTTTATAAGCTGAACCTTCTGCTTCTCCTGATTTCCATAGAAATCGCCAAGATATTCATAATAACTGTGGGCATAATCCGGAATTTTTGCAACCACCTCATCCATCAGGTCCTGGTTGACCTCCGGTACAGTGCTTTCTTCAACTTCCAGATCAAACTGGTTCACGTTGTTAAAATAAGACCTGCGAAAGAAGAAGCGTTTTTTGGTAAGATTGAAATTGTAATTGCTGTCTACCCTGGCGAGCGCCCGTTCCACAATTTCTTCAGCGCTTAAATTTTTATCTGAAATAAAAACATCTGCCAGTTCTATGGATTTCTCCTTCAGATAGATTATTTCTTCAAGCTTATTTATAGGAATATCCACGGTTTCATACCCGATGGATGAAATGGAAATTTTATCAACGCTTATTTTTTCTCCAGGAATACTGAAAAAACCTTCATCATTTGTTACCACTCCCTTGTTTGCTCCGTATTGTACCGTAGCGAAAGGAATAGGTTCTTTAGTCTGAAAATCTTTTAATGTTCCTGAAATGTTCTGTGCAGAAAGGAATTGCAGTGAAGAAATAACAGAAAAGATGAAATAAAAAAGCAGGCGCCTCATGTGATGATTTTATTTTTAGACGCCCGGAAGTATACTTTGTTACAGATGCCATTGAGCAGCATACACAAAAAAATTAAAGAAAGAAAATAATTCACTAGCTTTATAAAAAATAAGGAATGGAAACGATCCGAATCGACATCTTAAATCCGAAAGCTAAAAATTTATTGAAAGATTTAGCTGATTTAAATTTGATAAAAATCAAAACCGAAAAGAAATCTGATTTTTCAAATCTTCTGAAAAAATTTAGATCTAAATCAAAAGAAGAAATAAGTTTTGATGAAATTACAAAAGAAGTAGAGAGCGTGAGAAAATCACGGTATGAAGAGTAAAAGGATAATCCTGGATACAAATTTGTGGATTAGTTTTTTGATTTCCAAAAACTTCAATAAAATTGACCATTTAATCCAAACAGCAGACATCAACTTAATATTCTCAAATGAGTCTTTGGAAGAATTTATAGAAGTCGTGGGAAGGCCGAAATTTAAAAAATTCTTCTCCAAAAAAGATATTGAAAAACTCTTAGATCTTTTTGATCAGTACGCTGAATTGGTAGCGATCAAATCTAAGATAAATATTTGTCGTGATCCAAAAGATAATTTTCTCCTAAACCTGGCAGTCGATGGAAAAGCAGATTATCTAGTTACCGGAGATAGCGATTTACTTGTGCTCGAAAAAATAGGAAAAACGAAAATAGTCACCTATTCAAATTTAATAAAAAGGATAAGTGGAGACTAGTACCCATCTGAAGCGCTTATGCGGAATTTCGGCCATTCAACTAAAAGAAAGCCGTAAAAACCAAGCATTGAAATACTAAAATGGATGAATTATAATCTTGCCACAATTGAAGAATGTAAAAACCATTCATTTCAAACTTCAGGCTTCCACCCATTCGCATATTCCCTGCCCCAAAGCTTCATGGCATCACGGTTATACATACGCCCGGTATTTTCATCAATTTCAAAACCTTTTCCTATACGGTAAGCTATGTTTGCGTAATGGACCATGGCCATGCTTACATTGGCATCATCAATAGGAGCATTAAGCTTCTGCTTTCCACGAACAGCATCAAAAAAATTCATCATGTGGGTAGTAGACATATCTCCACCGCCACCAAGAGCAGTACCGGCTTCATTAGATGCAGAGTTTCTTTCGCGCACCACATTGCCGCTCCTGTCTGTTAAAACATATTTTTCACGATCAATAAAAACAGCGCCGTTACTTCCGTAAATTATAGTGCCGCGCCCTCCGCCGTAGGTATCATATCCATTGCGGCTCTTGCCATCCCATTGAATTACTTTTTCTTCAGGAAAATTAAATGTGGCTTCCATGGTATCGTACATCTCCCATCCATCTTCCAAAAAATGCCTTTTTGCGGCCTCTGTTCTCGCATAGTTAGGGAAACCTACCTGTAGTGCCTACCGGGCAATATCCAGCTCATGTGTTGCATTATTGCCTGTCTCTGCAGTTCCATAATCCCAGCCATACCAGTGCCAGTTATAATTCCAAGTTTCAGAAGTATAGTCCCTTCTTGGCGCAGGCCCCTGCCATAATTCCCAATCCAGACCTGCGGGAACAGGTGCTTTTTGCTGAACCGGCACTTCTCCCCGGCTATTGGTATAAAAGGCCACCGCTTTATAAGGCCGGCCAATAATACCATTATGAATTTCATTAATTATTTCTATGGTATGCGCAGAGGACCGCTGCTGATTCCCCATCTGGACCACACGCTTATATTTATCTGCAGCTTTCACCAGCATTTCGTTTTCCTCCATATTATGGCTGCTGGGCTTTTCCACATATACATGCTTGCCGGCTTTTATGGCCATAATCGAGCCGGGGGTATGCCAATGATCCGGAGTCGCATTAATTAAGATATCAACATCGGGATCATCTATAACTTTTCTAATATCATTTTCAAGTTTGGGAGTATAATCTATTACCTCTTTAAAATTTTGAAGTGCTTTTATACGCTGGCTTTCCATCACATCGCACAAGTAAGCAAGTTCTACATTGCTATCAGTCCTGGCGATAGGATCGTAATATGCACCCAAACGGCGGCCAAGCCCTGCAATACCCACTCTTAATCTTTCATTCGCACCAATTATGCGGCGATAGCTTTGTGCAGACATATTCATTGCAGAACCGGCAACAGTTAATGCTACCCCTCCAAGGCCAGCTTTTTTTATAAAATTTCTTCTCGTTGTCATCTTCGGAATTTACAGCGGTTTGATTTTTATATTTCTGAAAGCAACGCGATTTCCATGATCCTGAAGCAGAATATGCCCTTTTTCAGCTTCCCCGAAGTTTGGCCATTTATCATATTTACTTTCAGATACCAGTTTTCTGTAATTGTCACTTTTCCTTTCATATTCCAGCACCTTTACCCCATTAAGCCAGTGCTCTACATGGTTATCTTTGGAGATAATACGCGCAGTATTCCATTCCCCAACAGGATTTATAGGTTTATCGGGGCTTGCTTCAATAAGATCATAAAGGGAAGCAACAGTTCGGCTGCCTTCATGGTTTCCTAATTTCGCATCAGGATGGCGTTCATCATCAAGGATCTGGTATTCCAGACCAATAGAAGAGCCCGGGCCTTTATTTATATCGGTATCCACATAATATTTGATGCCACTGTTGGCACCTTCGGTTATTTTAAAATCTACCTTTAATTCAAAATCACCGTAAACTTCTTTGGTCACAATATCTCCTCCCGCGGCAGACTCTTCTCCTCCGGAAGCCAATACAATTAGATTCCCATCTTCTATTTTCCAGCCCTGCTCCGGGAATTCATCCAATCTCGCACCTCTCCATCCTGAAGTGGTTTCTCCATCCCAAAGCATCTCCCAGCCATTATTCTTTTCATCCATTGTAAGATTGTTCCTGGTGACTACAGGTTCCAGGGGAGTATCTTTTGAATATTTTGAAAGACTGTCGGTTAAAATCCTGATGTTTTTCCACATCACTTCTTTTCCTTCTTCCTCTTCATCTCCAATGCTGTGCACCTGTAGTGCAATAAAACCTTCGCCGGTTTTATCATCGATAAGATAAGAAGCAGGCACCCCATTTATCCATGTCTTTATAGTATCGCCTATGGCTTCAATACGATAAGAATTCCATTCATTTTGCTTAAAAGCTTGCTGTGCGTCAGGATTATCTTCCAATGTATTCAACCAGCCGCGCCTTGCTTCATCATAAATTCCTGCACTGTATGCTCTGGGGGAAGGATCTATTTCTATTTGATAACCATGCACCCGGCCATTTTGATAATAGGGGAAACTATTGCTTCTAATCTGGATGCCGGAGTTCATTGTGGAATCTACCTTAAAATCCACTTCCATGATAAAATCATCGTACATCTTATCTGTGGTAAGGAAAGTATTTGGAGTATTTCTAACCGTGGAACCCACTATGGCACCGTTCTTCACCTCATAGTTGGCTTCACCTCCTTTTTTGGTCCAACCCTCCAAATTCTCTCCGTTGAAAAGGTTCATCCAGGGGGTATCCTCCTCTTTTTCTTTTCCACAACTAAAAATAAATAATGTGAAAAAGAACAGGCATGAATAAGATAGCAAACCTTTAGCTTTTAAAATCATCTGTTTCGTTTTTGATAAATATGCCTATGTATTATTAACTAAAAACGAAAAGATACATTAATTTTTTGAAAGATCAATCAGTACAAAAAAAACCACCAGAATTGATGAAATAGAAGACTTATCTCCTGGTTACAGCATTCTGTGGCGCTCCTGCCCGCACATTGATACAAATAGACCAACCAGAGATTGTTGGTTTCCTTATTTCAATTTACCATCATTCACTTCAATCCAGTAACCATCTGGGTCCTGGAGATAAATCTGCTTTACGCCATCTGGCCTGGTATTGGTGGTTCCGGCTTCTCCCGCCCAGTTTTCAAAATGAACATCTTTAGATTTTAAGAAGTTCATAAAACCTTCAAGATTATTGGTATTGATTGCCAAATGCACTCCTTTGTTCTTTTCTACCTGTTCTTCACTTTCTATAAGATGAATCTGGACTTTATCATTTAATTCCACCCACCTGATGTGGTCCCCCAAACCGCCATTAGGAATTTCCGGAAGGCCCAGAATGTTCATGTAAAATTCCGCCGAAGCATCTACATCGTTCACCATTAGGGCATCATGATCTTTTTTAAAATTAAAGCCGCTTTGTGCATTCATATTAATCGACATTAGGATAAATCCTAAAATAATAACTTTTTTCATAATTAATCTGAATTAGTAACAAACGCCACATGTTTCCCGTCTGGCGACCAGCTTGGGACATTAATAGTACCCTGCCCTCCGTAGAGATAAGCTATCACCTTAGGCTCACCGCCTTGAACAGGCATTAACCTTAGCAGGCATCTTTTATAAAAGGGATGGTCGCCGGAAGGCACTTCTTTAGGAAAAGAAATGAAGATCATTTGCTCCCCATCCGGAGAGATATGGGGAAACCAGTCGTTTAATTCATCTGTAGTTATTTGAGTTTCTTCACTACCATCAGGCTTCATGCGCCATACCTGCATGGAACCCGTTCTGTTGGAGTTAAAGTAAATGTATTTTCCATCAGGAGAAAACTCAGATCCATCATCCAGTGTTTCTGTATTGGTCAATTGCTGTTCTTCTCCCGTTTCCACATCTACCTTATAAATATCATACTGCCCATTCCTGTCCCCGGTAAAGAGAATCTCCCCGGCATCGGGCGTCCAGCCGTGGGCATAGGAAGCGCCTACGCCGTTTTTGGTAACTTTTACAGGATTGTCACTGCCTTCGATTGGAAGATAATAAATGGAAGAATTGCCGCTATCTTCAGGATTGTGATGACTTATGGCTATTTTGCTTTCATCAAAACTCAATACATGGTCGTTATTATTGCTGCTGGCGAATCCGGTATTCAGCATAGAAACTTTCCCCGATTCCAGGTCATATTCATATAACCAACCATTTGAATTATAGATAAGCTTCCCATCTTTTGTCCAGTTTGGCGCCTGTATGCTGTGGCCTGAGGTTAGAAGCACCTTGCGCTCCCCCGTCTCCACATCCATAACCTCCAGCCGGCTCCCAAGATAATCCCGGTAAGGAACCAGGTCTTCAGGTGCTGGTTTGGATATCCGCACATTTTTAAAAACTGCCTTTTCCACAACATCGGGATTATGGGCGCTTATATACAAACCTGCAAAAACTTCATTTCTCAGGTCCATCTCCACTTCCACACTGGTAAAGGGTTCCCCAAATTTAGCTGTGGACATGATAAATAAATTCCCGCGCCTTTCCAGCTGGACCACATCCGGCGCTTCGTCCTGTGAAACCACCTCCTGCGTATCTGCTCCTTCACTTTTTCTATACTGAAGAGAGGTGAGCCCGTCTCCATGTACCGCCGCATTTACATGAGGTGAATCCAGAGCAAGGTTGTTACGCACAATCCACCCGATTTTTCGATGAGGATCTGTGCCTTCCCTAACAAATTCTACTCTCGCCCTTAGGATAAAATCGCCCTGGATGGCTTTCCATAAAAAATGAAATTCATCTTCACCAAACCACATATTTGTTCCCGAACCGGTAATGGTGTAAACCTGTTCTTCCTCGTTGTAGGTAACAGAACCTTCATTCTTTACCGCACCTATATCCAGGTGATTATCAAATATCCCGATTTCCTGGGAATGCATTCCGTTAAAGCTGAAAAACCCCATAGCCAGCAATAAAACTAATCTTGAAAATTTATGAGCCATTCTATTATTCTGTTTTCATTTATTCTTAAAAATAGAAAAACAAATTAGATTTTGCCCAATCTTTTTAGAAATAGCGAAAAACAGCTCCTGAGTTTAGCAAATCCTTAGCAGCCTCCTCCCTTTTTTTGACATATATTATTCTTACTTTTATGGGAAAGAGAAGAAGAGATATGGCTGAAGATTTAGAAAAAGAAAGAGAGTTTAGGGATATCGTTTCTATCGAAAATAAGGCTCTAAGATTAAACCTTAATGAAAATATTTACGGCACTTTTGCTGAAATTGGGGCAGGACAGGAAACTGTTCGCAACTTCTTCCGGGCAGAAAACCCATCTGGCACCATAGCAAAAACCCTGAGCGCCTATGACAAAGACTTTAGCGATGCCATATATGGCGTGGGCGAAAACAAACGTTACGTTACCGAGTCCCGCCTAAAAAGCATGCTTTCCTATGAAACCGGTTTAATTGAACAACGTATCTCCCGTGCAAGGCACCCAAACAAGCTCTTTTTTAGTTACGCCAATACTGTGGCCACCATAGATTTTGCTAAAAAGTACAAAGGACATGGCTGGATTGGCATCAGGTTCCAAACCAGGCCAAAAGAGGAATATAGTGAAATTATTATCCATGTTCAGTTTCACGAAAACAACGCAGCCAAACAACAGATAAGTTTAGGCATTCTGGGCGTGAACCTAATTTACGGCGCCTATTATTTTCATGATGACCCTGTTTACCTTCTTAATAGCTTATATGACCACCTTAATTCCTTTAAGATTGAAATTGATATGATCAATTTTACAGGGCCGACTTTTAAAAATGTAGATAACAGGCTAATGAGCCTTCACCTTGTAAAAACAGGAAAAACAGACGCCGTAATGTTTGCGCCCGATGGCAATAATATACTGGCGGCCAACCTTCTTTATAAGAAAAATATTCTTACCCTTAGGGGAAGTTTCAGGCCTGTAACCAAGGTTAACCTCAACATGTTCGAAAAATCACTTGAGCTGTTTAAAAAAGAAAACAAAGTAGATGAAGACCGGATTTTGGCCATTTTTGAAATTACCCTTTTCAACCTTAAAAATGAAGGGGAAATAGATGAAAAAGATTTCCTGGACCGGGCAGACCTGCTGTGCTCTTTAGGACATACAGTAATGATCTCTAATTTCCAGGAATATTATAAAGTAGTGGAATATTTCTCAGCATTTACACGCGAACGCATGGGGCTTACGATGGGCGTAAATACTTTTATTGAAGTTTTTAAGGAAGATTATTATACCCATTTAAGTGGCGGAATCCTTGAAGCTTTTGGTAAATTATTCTTTAAAAGCCTTAAAATTTACCTGCAACCTCAAAAAGATCCTGAGACCGGAGAAATTATTACCAGTGAAAACCTGAAGGTGGAACCACGTGCCAGGGAATTGTTCCGCTTTTTTAAGGATAACGGCCGGGTAGTGGATATCCTGGAATACGATCCTCATATCCTGGAGATCAATTCCAGGAAAGTGCATGAAATGATTAGGGAAGGCCAACCCGGATGGGAAGATGCTGTGGCTGAAGATACCGCCAGGCTTATTAAAGAAAACAACATGTTTCGAAAAGAGTAAATTCTCCAACGAAAAAATCAGTTAAAAAATTATTTCTCAAAACAGGATCATGTAAAAAAGAAACCGCCTCAAAATTTTAAGGCGGTCTCTTCAAATTACAATTTTCAGAAAAAATTAATTCTTATAGATATTCTTTGGCCAGACATCATTGGAAAAATTGATGTCCGGGATAATCTTATCAGGATCCAGCTCCACTCTCTCCAAGGTTTTATTTGTTTCCAAAAGATGGCTCCACGTATCACCACGTTGCCAGATTTCCACCGGCAGCCTTAGATCTTCTGTACTGCCGTCTTCGTAAGTCAGCTTCATTTCCACAGGCATCGGCATATCTCCCAGGTTGGAAAGCTCTATAATATAATTGCCATCTTTTTCCTCTACATCCTCCAGGGCAATATCAATATTTCCGGTTCCGTAGAACCATCCTTTCCAGAACCACGAAAGATTTTCTCCCGCCACGTTTTCCATATGGTTAAAGAAATCTGCCGGCTGCGGGTGTTTATATGCCCAGGTTTCAATATAAGACCTGAAGGCATTATCAAAGCGCTCATGCCCCAAAATATATTCCCGAAGCAGCAACAATCCTACGGCTGGTTTATAATAGGCCGTCATCCCCAGGTTTCTCAAATTAGTAACATCAGGATAAGTATCTATACCTTCCCGGCTTGGGCTGGTGAACCATCCAACCATTCTCCTGGTCTGGTTTAATGTTGAAGCATATTCCCCGTTATTAAACTTTTGAGTGCTGTAATGGTTTATAAAAGTATTGAAACCTTCATCCATCCAGGCATACCTGCGTTCGTTAGTACCAACAATCATAGGAAACCAGTTATGTCCAAATTCATGATCGGTTACACCCCACAGGGATTCGCCTTCAGACTGCCATCCGCAAAAACTAAGGCCGGGATATTCCATTCCGCCTACCGCTGCCGCTACGTTTACAGCCACGGGATAAGGAAATTCATACCACATATTGGAATAATTCTCTATGGCTGCTTTGGTATATTCTGTAGAACGCCCCCAGGCTTCCCGGCCTGCGCTTTCCTGTGGATAAACCGATTGTGCCATGGCCGTCTTCCCGCCGGGAAGGTTAATTTTAGCCGCGTCCCAGATAAAAGCTTTCGAAGAAGCAAAGGCCACATCCCTGGTGTTTTCCATTTTAAAATGCCAGGTAAGCATGCCGCTGTTTTTGGCCCTTAGAGACATATCCTTCACCTCTTCAGGCTTTACGATAAAAACAGCAGAGTCACTTTCAGAGGCTCTATCCATCCTGTCCCGCATAGTACCCGAAAGCACCTCCCGCGGATTCTGCAATTCTCCAGATCCTACCACTATGTGATCATAAGGAGCGGTAATTTCGTAATCATAATTTCCGTAATCCAGGTAAAATTCTCCCGCGCCCAGGTATGGCTCGATGTTCCAGCCTTCAACATCATCATAAACCGCGGCCCTTGGGTACCATTGGGCCATGGCATAAATGGTACCGTCTTCAACATCAAGACGTCCCATCCGGTCCATGCCTTTCTCCGGAATTTTATATTCAAAATCCATAGAAATGGTGGCCTGGCCGCCATTGGCAGGAACAGGCTTATCAAAAAACACCTGCATACGGGTATCAGAAATAATATAATGGGAAGAAGTGCTGCGTTTTACTTTGGCTTCCAGGTTGCTTATCGTATAGCCCCCGTCTACATCGCCGTTATAGCGGTTCCCGCTTATTGGAGTGGTAAGGGTGCCCCGGGAATTGGGGGTGAACCTGTTTTGTTCAAGGTGCATCCAGATAAAATCCAAATCCTGCGGACTGTTATTGGTGTAAGTAAGTACCACATTCCCTGAAATACGGTGGTTCTCATCATCCAGGGTCGCCTTAATCTTGTAATCAGCTTCATTCTGCCAGTATTCTTCACCAGGTACTCCGGAGGCAGACCTAAAGCGGTTACCGCTGCGGTCCATAAATTCTCCAAAATCGGACTGGTTATCCTCTATAACCTCCTGTGCATAACCGCTATAGCTAAAAATACTCATAAGCATAAGCACAACGGCTGTTCGTGTAAATTGCTTCATTATAAAATTTTAATTTTTGACTCCCGCTAAATTACGGAATAGAACAGAAAAAAGGCAGGAGCAGAGGCAGGAATTACTTCTCCAGTCCCCTGTCATACATCACAATACTTCCAGCTACCGAAACATTAAGGCTGAGCGTGGATTTAAATTTTACCAGGTGATGGGCTTTTGAAATAGCTTTTTTTGATAACCCGTGATCTTCAGCGCCCAGCAAATACACGCAGCGGCGCGGATGCTTAAATGTTTCCAGGGGCTCGGCATCTTCTGTAAGCTCCACTCCCACCAGCATGGCTCCTTTGGGAAGATGAGCATAAAAATCATCAAAGCTTTTATAATGAAAATAAGGCATTGCTCCAACAGCTTTATGGGTGTCGCAGGCTTGTTTTGCGTACCGGTTGCCAATGGTGAAGATAAAACTGGCTCCCATATTTTGAGCGGAACGCCATAGTACACCAAGATTTTCGGGCGTTTTCCCATTCTGAATACCAATCCCAAAAAATCCCTGCTCAAGATTATCTATTTTCATATTTCAAAAATAGTTTTCCTCCGCAAGAATAAAAAATACCGGAAAACACCTATTGCCATTTCTAGTAATTAATAGAACCTTTAACCTGTTGTTCTAATCTTAATATTGTTAATATAAATATTTCTCCCCTATGGCTACTCCCTCTACCGGCCTTTCGCCTTACTGCGGAAGGTCTTTTTCGCAGGCATGGAATAATTGGTTAAGATTCTGCCTTATAGCTTCTATTCTTATTTCTTTCAGCTGTAAAGATAAATACTATGAAGATGTTCCTGATAAAGCCAGTATGACTGTAAAGGACTCTATTAAAAGAGGGGAATACCTGGTAAATGCCATTGGTTGCCATGACTGCCATTCGCCAAAAAGAATGGGAGAACAAGGGCCGGAAATTATACCGGAATTAGCCTTATCGGGATACCAGGCAGGGCAAAAACTTCCAAAGCACCATCCTGAGGCTGTTGCGGAAGGATGGGTGTTGATGAATGCCGATCTTACCGCAGCCATTGGGCCCTGGGGCATATCTTATGCATCCAACATCACCCCGCACGAAACCGGGATTGGAACCTGGAAAAAAGAACAGTTTATAGCCGCCATAAGAGAAGGGAAACATAAGGGTATGCCAGAAGGACGGCCACTATTACCTCCTATGCCCTGGCAAAACTTTGCTAAGTTAAGCGATAAGGATCTTGCGGCAATCTTCGTTTACTTAAAGAACACGCAACCGGTTAACAATGCCGTGCCACCTCCTTCCTCTCCCAGTAAAATAGCCAGCGTTCAATAAATCTTCCGCGAACGCGAAAGGATCGCCATTCACAGCGATCCTTTTTTATGTTCATAACAGAATTAAAGCCTGAAAGCTAAGGCCACTACTTTTAGTGCAAAGTATAAGTTTTTCCTTCAGCAATAATCAGTTAATGTTATAGCGAACCAATAATGATATGGTTTCATACCTTATCTTTGCCTCTAATTTTCATTTGGGTAAAGTTTTACTCGCGGGAAAAATTTGATGATTTAGTAAAACCTTCTTTTATGATCACAAGTACCGAACTGGAAACCAAAGGAAATTTATTCCCCGGCCAGATAAAGGAATTCCGGTTTGAGGGCAACTCTGTCACTTTTACCACAGAAAACAACGTACTGCTTAAAATTGATGTTTTAAGGGACAGCATCCTTCGCTTTAGATATGGTACTGACGGGATCTTTGAAAACGACTTTTCCTATGCCATAGATAAGGAAACTATTCATGGTTTTAATAAATTCGAAATACAGGAAAACCCTTCTTTTATTACTATTCTCACCAGTAAAGTTAAATGCCGGATTTCTACCAGGGACCTGAAAGTTGCCATTTATGACCTTCAGAATAAATTAATTCTTGAAGATGAAGCCGGTTTTCACTGGCAAGAAAATTTTGAATACGGAGGAAACTACGTAAAGATGTCTAAAACATCCATGGATGGAGAAAACTTTTTCGGATTAGGAGATAAGCCAACCAGTTTTAACCTGAAAGGAAAAAAATTAAGCCTGTGGAATACCGACCAGTTCGCATACAGTAAAGATGTAGACGAATTATATAAAGCGGTTCCTTTTTATATTGGGCTCCATAGTAACACCTCCTACGGAATTTTTTTTGATAACAGTTTTCGCTCTCATTTTGATTTTTGCCATGAAAAGAGAAATGCGGTCAGGTTTTGGGCTGAAGGGGGAGAAATGGACTATTATTTTATCTATGGGCCGCAAATGGCCGATGTGGTGTCCTCCTACACTCACCTCACCGGAACGCCCGACATGCCGCCCATGTGGGCATTAGGTTTCCATCAAAGTAAATGGAGTTATTTTCCGGAAGAAAGGTTAAGCGAACTCGCAGATAATTTTAGAAAATTGAAATTTCCCTGTGACGCTGTTTACCTGGACATAGATTACATGGATGGTTTCAGATGCTTTACCTGGAACAGGGAACATTTCCCGAACCCCAAACAGATGGTTGAAAAACTGGAGGAAAAAGGCTTTAAAACGGTGGCAATTGTTGATCCGGGCATAAGGATAGACAGCAATTATGATGTTTACAGGGAAGGGCTGGAAAAGGATTATTTCTGCAAAAGGGCCGATGGCCCATATATGCGTGGCAAAGTCTGGCCCGGTGAGTGCTATTTTCCAGATTACACCAATCCTGCAGTAAGGGAATGGTGGGCAGATCTTTTTAAAGAACTTGTTGGTGAAATTGGCATTAAAGGCGTATGGAATGATATGAATGAACCTGCAGTGATGGAAGTGCCCGGCAAAACATTTCCCCTGGACGTACGGCATGATTACGATGACAATGCCTGCAGCCATAGAAAAGCCCATAATATTTACGGAATGCAAATGGCCAGGGCCACTTACGAGGGAGTAAAAAAATACGCTTTTCCCAAACGCCCCTTTAATATGACCCGAGCAAATTTTGCCGGCGGCCAGCGTTTTACCTCCACCTGGACGGGAGATAATGTTGCCACCTGGGAACACTTATGGCTCGCCAACACCCAGGTGCAGCGCCTTTGTATAAGTGGCATGAGCTTTACAGGCAGTGATATTGGTGGTTTTGCGGAGCAGCCTTCGGGGGAATTGTTCACGAGGTGGATTCAGCTGGGAATTTTTCATCCTTTCTGCCGCGTGCATTCTTCCGGCGACCATGGAAACCAGGAGCCATGGTCATTTGGAGAAGAAGTCCTGAATATTACAAGGGAATTTGTGAACCTCAGGTACCAGCTTCTTCCCTATCTTTACACGGCTTTTTACCAATATGTAGAGGAGGGAATACCCATTTTAAAGCCTTTGGTTTATTTTGACCAGGAAGATGCCCATACTTATTACAGGTCTGATGAATTCATCTTCGGTAACCAGATTTTGGCATGTCCCATCCAGGATATTAATTCCTTGGGAAGGCGCGTTTATTTTCCAAAAGGACGCTGGTATAATTTCTGGAATGACGAGCAGATTGTTGGCGGAAAAGAAATTTGGGTGGATGCGCCTTTAGAAAAATCACCCATTTTTGTAAAAGAGGGAGCTATTATTCCAAAATTCCCGGTACAGCAATATGTAGATGAAATTGTACTGAAGGAACTATATCTTGATATTTATTATAAAAACGGAAACGAAACTTCTGTTTTATATGAAGACGCGCATGATGGCTATGATTATAAGAAGGGCAGGTACAGCCTTAAAACTTTCAAATTCAGAGGCAGGGCCAGTGAAGTTTTTATTCAACAGCATAAAGACGGGAAATACCTAACTCCCTATGAGCATCTCCAGGTAAGGTTTCACGGCCTTCCGTTTAAAATTGGAAAAGCCTTTATAGACACTGAAGAAGTAAGCCTGGTCCAACTGGAATATGATCCGGAATACTCCACGCTAAAAATTCCGAAGAAATTCGAATTACTGCACCTGGTAAGGGAAAAAACCTGAAACTTTATAAGCTTTATCAAAAACAGGTATCAGCCTTTTATGCGGAAACAAATTCACGGTTGGATAGAAAAGAGGCTCTACGCAGCTTTTAATAAAAATTAATACCCAACAGCGTTATGCTTTTATTTGCTCCAGGTTTAAATGTTCGATTGCTACCATGGCTTCAGCATTAAGGCTCACCTGAATGAGTAAAAATCCGCTGCCGGGAACAATGTTGTCTATTTTAAAATTTTTAATTTCCCCGGTTGCCAGAATACCTTCCAGTGGTTCCATCCCAGCCAAGAACTTTGAATTTATCTTTTCCAACCGGCGGGCAATCAAAGGGCTCAAATCAAACTTCATTTTCTTTTTTAATGTTCCGTAGAGCACATTATTGACCATTTTTTCAATAAAATTGTTCATTAACCAATTATTGGTATCCCCTTCCAGGTTGTAATTTTTTATACCTATTTCCTGCGTCGCTTCATCAAACTCCAGTGCCACATCCATTTCCAGCCTTCCAATCTTATTTTTAAATAATTTGGTGAGGGTTTTAAATTTCAGGTTAACGGCAAAATCGAAATCTTCTCTGAGGCTTTCTCCAAAAGTTATGTCCAGTATTTCAGCATAGTTTGTGGTTTCCCCTTTATCATCTACAGTTCCGATTTTCTCTCCTATGGCCCGGTCTCTTAAAATATCTTCCATTACCCCATATTGCACCTTCAGGGGTAACTGAAGGATGAGATTTCCAGGGCTTATGTTTTGCATTGATTCCATTTAGTACAGTTATTTTACTAAAATAGCTTTTTTAAGAGCTAATCTTCCAAAAACCATTGTAAGGTGACAGTATTTTTTCTTTCACTTTAATTTTAAGTTAAATCCATAGAATAACCAAAGATATCTTAAGATTACTTTAACAAAAAAAGGAGGTGAATTCCTTCAAAAAAAGCAATAAAATGTAAATATCATTATATTGGACTAGTATTAAACTTTTAAAATTGGCAAATCTTGAATAAATTTGCATTTCCTTAACATGCAAATTTAAGATGAAAAGAGCAGCTCAAATCATTAGGAAGTTCAATGATGAAATTATGGATTCCTGGTCGAAAACTGTAAAAAAGGAAGTTGAAGCTTCCAGAATCAGCTCTAATCTTGCATTAAGAAACCAACTACCTCATGTACTGGAAGATATTGCCGAAATTATGGACAGGTATGAGGGTTTTGAAGAAATAAAAAATGAGGAGCGATACGAGGAAATTATATCGAACAGTATAGACCACGGGCGGCACAGGGCTGCCTCTTCAAAATATACCGTGGAGCAAATATTGCATGAATACATTATATTTCACAAAACTCTTACGGATTTTCTTAGGAAAAATGATGCCTATACTGCAGAAGTTGGAATATTATTGAAGTATACCCTGGAAACCGCCATGTTAAATTCCGCGGGTTCATTTACTAAAGCCCTTCAGGAAATGCGGAATAAGCTGGTAGGCACATTAGCCCACGATATCCGAAACCCGGTTTCTGCCGCCTACCTTGCCATAGAGATGATGGATTATAGCGAAGGAGAAGAGAGGCTACAGAGACTTCAAAAACTTGGATTGAGAAGCTTAAAAAAGTCGCTGGAATTAATGGAAGGAATGCTTGATGCCATAACGGTAAAAGCAGGGGAAGGCATCACGATGAACTTTGAGAACGTAGACCTGATGCGGGATGTTAAATGGGTATATTCAGAAGCTTCTGAAATCTACACCAACGACATTCACATCGAAACCGATATCCAGGAATTAAATGGAATATTTGACGGTACTGCCATAAGAAGGATCCTTGAAAACCTGGTATCTAATGCTGTAAAACACGGTGCAAAAAATTCTGCTATTACTATTAAGGTCAAGGAATTTCCCGAAAAAGTAAGTCTCAGCGTGCATAACTTTGGTAATCCTATCCCACAGGATAAGCAGGAAGGGATTTTTGATTTTCTTAATAGCAGCAAAAAAGAAAGTGCGGGAAAATTAAAAAGCTGGGGAATGGGACTCACCTTAATTAAAGCAGTTGCTGAGGCACATGGAGGAAGCGTCGAATTGGAAAGCAACGAAGGTAAAGGCACCACTTTTAGCATTATGCTTCACAAGTATAAAAACAAGCCCGGGAAAGTACGCTCCAAACTCAACTTTAGCGAATCTCCTGCAGAATAACGAAGGTCACGAGTATCTTGATTTTCTAAAAATTATCTTAAAATGATTATAGCATATTAACACCTGTTTAACTATCGAGGCCTAAAAATAAGCCTACCTTATATTTTCGAATAATATTAGGTACAATACGGGAATTATGCGAGAACGATTGGAGATTGCAAGAAGAATAAAAGATTTACGTTATAAGAGGGACTATCCCCAATCTTTTATAGCTGAAAAACTTTTTGTGTCACAGCCTGCCTATTCTCTCATGGAAAATGGTCAAAACGGTATTAATTCGGAACACCTCCTAAGACTGTCGAGATTGTATGAAGTGACCGCCGATTTTCTCTTATCCGGAAATAAAAATTTATTGAGGTCAGTAGTTAGTTACATATAATTTGTTTGTGATACACTTTATCCTTGTTGACCATTTTGGTTAGTAGATTATTAAAGATTGTTGCCTTGCTCTGTGAGCGGTTGACCCTAAAGCAAAACTCATTAAAATATCTATTGATATTAAAATCGCTGACCCAAGAGTATGTTGTTCTTATCCATGATTTTATTTGATGGATCATCGTGTGCAACGCCTTGAAATTCAAACCAGAATTACTTTCAATCTGTGTAATATCATACGCTTTTGCAATCGGCCTATAACCACGCCATTTATCTGTTGTTATTTTCGCGTCACGGCTGATATGATCAACAAAGATATATTGCAGGGATCTGGCCGAAAAATCATCAATACGCATTGCGTACATTCTCTTGACCTTGCCATCATCCGTTAGCTCAACAGCCGTTATCGCTTTCTTTTTCCTGGCCTTATAACTTCTGCCAATTTTTTCCTTTTCATGCCCACCCAGGACAAATTCATCAACGTGGACAGTTCCATCCATAGGATGGTTACCACTGCTTTCCATGGCTTCCCGAACTTTGTGCATAAACAGGCGCGCTGTCTTTTCTGTCACCCCGAAACGTACAGAAACATAACTCGCCGAAAGACTTTTGGTGCTGGTAGCCATCTCGAAGACGATAAAAAAAGCCTTGCGCACGCCAAACTTGACTTTATGGAAAAGTGTATTGGAAGTAGCAGACTCCTGGTGCGAACAAATATTGCAGGTTCTCGAGAAATCCTTTCTTACTTGGGATTTTTTATGACCACACTTACGGCACTCAAACCCATCATTCCATTTAATCCTGGCCAGGTATTCTTTACAATCTTCATCGGTTTTGAACCGATCAGAGAACTCTAGGAGATTTTGACCCTTGAAAACATTCATAATTTCCCTTATTTTATTGACTTCTAAGATATGAATTTAAATACTGACCTCTAAAAATTTAATTGAAATGAATTACAAGAACGGCTTTATTCCATTAATTAATGCGAAGACACATGCCGGATTCCTAAAGAATATGCATGAGGAAGATGTCATGGATGATTTTGAATATTACAGGATTCCGGGTTTTAATCCTACCAAGGATAGTATTTTAATTCAGAACGAAGGGAATAGTATGGAGCCTACAGTAATGTCTGGTGATATTTTAATATGTCAAACCCAGCGAAATCTGGATCATGTGCTCGATGGTTCTATTGTTATCCTCGTAACGGAAGATGCAATTCTTACCAAACGAATTTATAAACATGAGGATGATAGATATTTCTGGACGGAGAGCGATAACCCTGATGAAAGCAGGAAAAAAGAAATAAAAAAATCTGACATTCACCAGCTTCTAATGGTAATGGGAAAAGTGAGCAATGTGCTTATTCCCCACCGGGAAATGGCTTTTAAAGGAAAAATGCAGTTTTTTGAGGAATCCCTGGAATCGTTAAGCAGGGAAGTCTATCTGTTAAACAAGAAATTAAAGAATTTTAAGCCAAACCTAAAAAGTTAATCCTGGACGATTATGCTAAAATTATAGCCAAAACTTTCCCAGCTACGGACTATGATTTCCCCCCTGTTTTTCATTGATCTAAAAATATTCGCACCAAAATATCAATAAAATCACCTTTCTCTTAATTTCTTCACGGGAATTTCTCCTTTATCAATCATTTCAACAGTACAGGTATAACCAACTGAAATGATCTCCTCTATCTTCTTGAAATCAAACAGGGAATAAGCCTGCATCTCTGGAGGATCAATTACTATATCACATAAGGCCTTTTCAGGGACGGTATTTTGAGTAATCCCCAGATTAACAGATCTTTCCAGGATCGCTTTTGGCCCGGCAAATCCAACTTTTTTTCCGGGAAAATTAACATGTGATCCTATAAGATATCTGCATTGTTCCCTAATAGGTGAGGCCGGCAGGTTGCACATTAGTCCGCCATCTACGTAATTGACGCCATCCAGAACTATAGGCGCAAAGAAACCGGGAACAGAGCAGCTCGCGATAATGTAGTTAAAAAGCGGTCCGCTGCCACGCATTTCAACACAACCCAAATCAAGATTGCATAGCCCCAGGTAAAATGGTTTTTTCAAAACAGCAAAATCATCTTCAGGAATATAACGTTCAAGGGCTGTTTTCATTTTCTGTAGCTTATAAAGACCAGTCCTTCTCCAGGAAAATCCCGTCATTTTAGAAAAGGTTTCCTCCATAAGAATTGTCTTTATATCGGCCGGGGAATAACCGGCGGCGTAAAGCACTCCAACCACAGCTCCCATACTTGTCCCTGAAATTATTTGCGGTTCTATCCCATGTTCATGCAGCGCCTGTAAAACCCCAACATGAGCGTAACCGCGTGCACTCCCACCACTTAGGCAGATGCCCAGGTGATGCGGAAATTTTTTCCCGAAGGAAAATAATTCTTTTAGCCCCTTAATGATGATAATGCTAGTTTTAGTTTTGCCGTTGTGCCACGCCAACAGTTGGCCTGCCAAGATAACATATTTTGAGTTTCTAAAAGAGGCCTTCTCTCCCCATTTAATCTTAATATTATTAATTGGATTATAATAAATTTGCTCTAGCATAGCAGCAGAATGCAGTTCCTCCTACTGAAATCGAGAGGCTTTTCATTATCACTTTTCCTTTATCGTAATGATGGCAGGCAGAAGCCTTAGGCAGGTATCTATAAATATTAAAATTTTAGAGAGAATAATCTGAAGCATTAACGGCAGTCACCAATCAGGATATAGCGGGCCCAGTGAAAGGAATCAGTGTTTTTTTCACGCAATTCCTGTTGCGCCATTTGTAGTGCCCGGGCTTTGGTTATGTTACCCTTTAACCAGATTCTGTAGAATGATTGTGCAAGCTGTTCAGCATCTTTGGGATGAACTTCAGCCAGGGTGGCAATTATGGAGGTTGCGCCGGCATGCAAAAAAGCTTCCCAAAATCCCCCGATAGCCACACCTTCCTGCAACCTAAACCTGCCAGACATACAGGCGTTTAAAAATACAAGCTCAGCAGACAATTCATTTTTGTGACTAAAAACATCTTTAGCATGCCATTTTTCATTGTTGGAGAGCACAAGGTGCAATGCAGAAAGCGTATCGAGAGTTGTAGGCTCCTCCATTCCATGACAGGAAAAGTGTAGTACACTATGTTTTTTGGCAGTCTGCCAAATACCTTCAGCCGTTACCTCTCTTTCGTCATCCAGAAGATAAGTTGGCGAATTCTTCCAGTTACATCCCCTCATGATTGCCCTTGCCTGATTTGCAAAAGAAAATTTACCCGAATGCCCGGTGCCAACCACCATACAGCTACGCTCCCTGATGGCCAGGCGACGCTGCCGGCACCATTGCCACAGTGCAACAGAGGGCGCAAGAGCAAGAGAGCAGTGATTGTGTTCCACAAGCAGTTTTCCATTGCAACTAAGCGCACTGAAAGGAACAAGGTACAATCTGGAATCAGGGACTATATATAGAGTTTCGCACCGGCCCATTACATCCTGCAGGACATCTGCAATCGGCTTTAATAGCTTCTCAGACAAATAGGAAAGAAGTTGGACAAATTCATTTTCGCTTGTAATACTTGAAGGCCATAAGCCTTTGGCTAATTTTGTTCCCTGAAGGTCTGTCTCTTTAAGGTCAACAAAAAATGGTTTAGGTGCCGTCTTTGTTGGGTCAAGCAGCAGGGCCAATGTTCTGCCGGTTCCAATACAAAAGAACAGGAATGCCGTTGACTCTTCTTTGAGAGATTGTTGCAATTCTTCATTGTAGGTGACCCCCGGAATCTCCCATGTATCCGATTGAGATTTCTGCCCTGCCTGCGCTAACTGCTGCCGTAGCAGGAGGGTCTTACCTTTTTCTGACCAGCCAAAAGCTTCGGTTACCCGCCCCAGATCTGCCGATAAAATTGCCGCAGCTTCGTGCAGGGTTTCAGTTTGATGAAGTAAATCCCTATAACTTTTCGCAGAAGCCTGCCCCTGCGGCAACATCTGCTCCTGGCATAAATTAATGGCTTGCTGAATTTTTATTAATGCCGCTTCCTTTTGCCCATTCATCTTTAAAGCAGCCGCCTGTGCACCCAGGATCAGCTGCCGCAAATCCCGGGTTCTAACATATCCTTCAGCCTCATCAAGTTCAGCAAGGGCTTTTTTATAATTACCGGAAGGTAGATGATATGCCAGGGCCCGTTGCATTAGCGCCTGCGACAGGACCTCACCCGCCTCGATTTGCCTGAGCATATCTATTGTATTGTCCAACAGTTTTTTTGCCCTTGAATAATGGCCGGATGTTGCTTTCTCAAGGGCCGATAAGCGAACCAGGCTATCGGTGGCCTGATAAATAAGATCAGGCACTCCGGTATGTTTGGCAGCCTCTAAAGCTGCTTCGGCATGCGCAATTGCGGTTAGGATATCATCCTGCCATTCGTAATAATTAACGAATGCTAAATGCAGCTTCCAACGCTTATCCATCAGGTGGGGTTCCTTCTCCAGAATCCCTCTTGCTTTATTCAATAGTTTCCTAGCCTGGCTTCTACTGCCGCGAACAATACTGTTTTCGGCTTCAAGAATAAGGGTATCTGTCTCCAAACCAGATCCCACACCTTCCTGCATATCTTGCAGCTCGTTAAACTTTTGCTTTAAAATATCCGGAAGCCTACCGCGTACGTCCCATTGAAGTTGCCAGGTATAGAAATTAAGCCACAGGCTCCTTGCCAGGCGGGGAAAATCCTTGCTATTAGCAAATTCAATAGCTTTTAACTGACGCTGCAGAAATGTTTCGCGATCCCCACGTTGCAGAGCAACCTGTGCCAGGTTATCAAGCATTCTGGCTGCACCTTCCAGCGAAAGACGGGCAGATTTTTTTAGATCTTCGGGGTTTACAAACTTTAGCCAGGCCTCCGGTACGGCAAACTTCATAAAACCATCGTAAGCAGACTGGAAATATTCTTCGGCTTCATCAAAGTTAGCCCGTTGTAGAGCAAGCTGCCCCATTGCCTCTTTCAAAGAAGCCTCGGAAGGACCGGGAGAATTTGCAAGTAAGTTCAGGCTCCGCTCATAAGCCTGCTGGGCCTCAACTAACCTGCCAAGTAAAGCCAGAGCCAGCCCCATTCCCTGATTGAGAAACTGCTCCATTTGGTCAAGTATGGAGTTGATCTGATCCCGAAGATCAATTTTATTGTCAATATTGAAACTTTCAAAATCCCTTAACCATTGCTCCCAGTCTTTAGAAAGCTGCTGAAACTCCTGGTTTATTTTTATAAATTCACTGTTTGCTTTTTCAGGCTGGTAAGGGAGCAGACACCATTTTTCCTGGATGGCGATATCAAGTTTCCTATTCGCCTCCTGCAATAGCTTCATCTGTTCCACCAGCGTACTCATACCTGGATTCTTTTTGTTTTAGAATGGCAACAGTCCTTTGGATTCTTTTAGAAAAGAGGTAATAGATTTGATGAATTCAGCTGCACTATCTAAGTGCCCTAACTTGATTTTCAATTGATTTCCAGCCGAATTATTCCATTCAATCTCTTTAGGCATTGCTGCCAGTACAATAGTGGCCGCAATAATAATTTCTGGAATGGGAGCCATATGCGGAATTTTAGCCTCTTCCACAGCCTGTTCCAGGTAAGGCTGAAAATCTTTGTGCGCTGCCATCTGCTTCAGTACAAGCCGTGATGTTTCTCCCCTTGCTGATGGATCAGCCTCGTCTTCCACTGCTTTAAGAAAAGGTTGTATCTCCGGGGTTGCAGCTTCTTGTATCTCTTCCTGCCAGAATTCAAAGTCTCCAAAGGTAAGTCTGGAACCCTGCCAAAACTCTTCCGGTAAAAGTTCATAAAAACGTAATAAAGCATGTTGGGCCTGCTCGTCGGTAAGGGATTCTATCTTTTCTTTCATGGCTGAAATAATTAGTGGTTAGATTTTTTATACTAAACACTATAAATATCATTAAATTTATTCAATAATTTACTAAGAATCAATAAATTACAGATATGAATTTAAGTTTAGAAAAAAGGGAGGGGGTAAGAAATCCTGTAATGCAAAAAATTAAAGCCTTTAGAAGTCAGTTTAGAGGAGTGAAAAATATGGAATTCTTCCTGTTCAGATTAACCAGAATATTTGCCTAGTCCACAACTTTTAGGAATGATCCTTGAATTCTTCCTGTTCAGGTTAATCAGAATATTTGCCTAGTCCACAACTTTTAGGAATGATCCATGAAAATTGCTTTACTTCTGAATATGCCATAAAAAAAGGCTTCACATTTCTGTGAAGCCCTGTCTTTGATAGTAGCGGGAACTGGACTCGAACCAGTGACCTTCGGGTTATGAGTTTTCAACCTCCACCCTTCAAATACACTTAAAATACCTGTTTTTCAATGATTTACGATTATTTCAATATTTTTCAATATTAAAAAATAAGGCTTTAAACTAATAAATGTTGTACCTATGTTGTACCCATAATTCACTATATTTATAATTCAATGTATTTATTATGGCAACCATTAGAGCAGTTTTACGCAAAAAAAAGAACTCAGAAAATAAATTTCCGATAGCAATTAGGATCACAAAAGACAGAAAAAGTACGTTTCTGGGTACCGGTCAATATATTGAAGAAAAATACTGGGATAAAACAAATAGGTGTGTGAGGAAAAAACATCCTAATGCCAATTACATCAACAATTTTATTATATCGAAAATTGCCGAAGCAAATAAGAAAGTTCTCGAAGCTGAAAGCAGTGAAGAATACCAAAACGTTAGATCCATAAAAAGGAAAATCACACAGAATAAAAAAGTCGATTTTTTTGAAATTGCAGATAAGCATCTGGAAAATTTAAAAAACAGGAATCGACATCATCAATATGATACTGAGGTAGGTCGCTTAAAAAAGCTAAAAAAATTTATAAAGAAAAACGAATTAGGTTTTAATGAGATAACTGTTTCACTTCTTAAAAAATTTGAAGCCTATTTACTTCATGATAAAAAGCGTTCACCGCGTACGGTAGTGAACTATCTGATTTTAATACGAACTATTTACAATCTTGCCATATCTGAATCTTTAGTTGACAGAGGTATGTATCCCTTCGGAAAAGGAAAAATTCAGATCAAAATTCCAGAAACCCAGAAAATTGGTTTAAACCTTAAAGAGATACAACGCCTGGAAAATGCCGCCGATCTGACAGAACCTCAGCAAAAAGCCGTGCATGTATGGCTTATCAGTTTTTATTTTGCCGGGATCAGGGTAGGTGATGTATTAAAATTAAAATGGTCAGATTTTAATGATGGAAGGTTAATGTACCGAATGAACAAAAACAGTAAATTGGTAACCCTTAAAACACCAGAAAAGGCTGAGGCTATATTCAAACAGTATCGAAAGAAAGATTCCCTACAGGATTTGATTTTTGATTATCTCAAAGACACAGACCTATCAGATACCCATAGAGTTTCTATTAGAACCCAAAGTGTAAACAGAAACCTAAACCGGCTCCTAAAAAGGGTGGCATCAAAACTAGAGATTAAGAAAAAAATGAGCATGCATATCGCCCGTCACAGCTTCGGGAATATTTCTGGCGATAAAATTCCAATTCAAATGTTACAAAAACTCTACCGCCATTCCTCGGTAACTACCACCATAAATTATCAAGCGAATTTTATTCATAAAGAAGCTGATGAGGCTTTGGATAGTGTAATCAATTTTTAAATTTAGGTGATGGCAATTACCTAAATTTTTTGAAAGGTGCCGGTGACCTCAGTAGTATCTTTCCATTTCCAAGAATATCTTCTGCAAATACAGATGCGGGAGAGATTAATTTCAGGGTTATTAAAGATATATTCAGTAATGGATTAACAGAAAATCTGCTAATTATGTCCGTCAATTTTTTTAAATATTTCTGGCATTGACTCTTCATCAATTGCTTTCATATCTATTAATTTCAGAGATTTTACCATTCTCTGGGTATTGGTTTTATAATATTGAAAATGCGGTGCTTCCAAATGAGACTCGTATGCTTTTTTATCAGCATAAATTTCTAAAATCCTTATTTGGTTAGGGTTTTCCGTTTGATACATGGGGAAAATTGAAACGACCCCGGGCTCCACCCTAACAGAGGCCTCAGCTTCTTCTTTCAAAATTTCCTTATATTCCTCTATGTACTCAGGATAAATTTCTAATTCTGCTATTCTGATGAGCATTTCCTTAGAGCTGAAGGCATCTTTACTTACATTATTTTCTTTGCAAGATGAAAAACATAGTATGATTGTTAAGAAAGCAAGCTGGATTTTTAATGACTTCATAACTCCCATTTTTATTTATTATATCTCCCTTAGATTTCTATATTCTCACTGGTTAAAAACCAATTTAGAAAAAATTAAGTTTCCCAGCTTGTAATATACAGTTATTTAAAAGTCCTTTATATTTGAATTCAAGTTGAAGATAGCGGTTAAGGAGTGGCCAACACCTTGCAGATGATGGGGGCGACTTGCGGCTGATAAAGACGGCGTTATCTAATATTAATCTGCAAATAAGTCCCGTATGAGGCGGGGCTTATTTTATCCAGCGCTGAGGCGAGAGTTTCTAGCATATTATATATCTTACCAAGGTACATAAGTGAACCACCCGGAAAAGGAAATTCAGTAATTAAAACTTTACACGATTCTTTATGGTTTTTCAAGTGTTAGGCAAGATTTTATTGCTCTGGTTCTCTCGGCCTTTTTAGTGAAGACTATAATGTATATCTCCCTTCATAATTTTTGGTATGTTTGTGACCTCTGAGCTGCTATAAATAATTGATACTAAAAATTTGCATATACATTCGTCCGTACCACCAACAGGAAGGCTTACTTCCTAGTATCATTCTTTTTCATTCGCAAGTCAGTTATTTTCCACAATTGATAGTCCATTTTATACATAGATTTAAATGCTAAACATATTTCCGAAATCATTTTACTGAAATCCTCGTCAGGCTTCCATTTAACTTTGAAGTTTCCAATATCTATGTCATTATGTTTTTCTGTATGCGATAAAAAGAATTTTCTAAACATTAAGAACAATGTATCTTTGTAAGTATGAAATAATTCAGGATATTTTCTTTGCACATCGATTGAGAAAAATGAATTTTCCTCATACTCAAATCCACTGAATTTTTTTAGCTTAAAAAGTTCTAGCCAAAAAGAATCGCTCATATTTTTCAGGTTATCAGCATGAAGAAATGATGTTGTTAAGTAAATCCCTTCTAAATCAGTTGCTAAATAATAAGTGCCGCCAGTCTTTTTTGATTCAATTATTAATGATGGTCCATATAAATTCACGTACATTTTACTTGTATCAAAGTCATCTTTAAAATTTCCATATTCTATAGCCAAATCAGCAATTTCCCCAAGTATGCCAGAAGTTTCGTAAGTCAAATTTGTTAACTCTTCCTCACTTTGGTTCTCCATATCAAATAAAGAGTTCCTTTGCCGGTTCAAAACTTCAATCCAGCGGTCGAAATTCTTAAAATCACCTTTAATTATATTATTTAATCGATTATTCATTGAATATTAAATTGGTTAGGAGTAATTAATATTAGTGCGTTAATAAACTTAACATCCTGTCATTTACTGACTCAAGTTGGTTGGATTGAATGCGAATACCAAATATGCTCCGTTTACCGTTATTATAATTCCTAATAATATGGGACATTAAGTTCATCTTTTAGAGAAAGAATTTCATCTTCTATTTCTCGAATTTCTTTTCTAAGAATATTGATATTTTCCTTACGTTTATCGCATTCTTCTTCTAAGGTTGCAATTTTTTCAAGTTTAGAATTGTGATTATCAATTAAAAATTTATTCCTCTCAATTTCCTCAAATAAATATTGCTGATAACCCTCTACATAGCTACCATATTCATCCTCGGACAAATATTCCCACTTTTTACTTTTTTTTGAAATAAGATATTTCTTCAATGTCTCAAATGAAAAATTGAAATAAAAATTATCAAGGAAATCTACGAGGTCTATAGACAAAGTAGGCTTTTTGATTCGTGATAATTTTTTCTTCTTATCATCATCTATAGAGTTCGAAAAGAATGGTTCAATAAAATACTCTTTATCACCAACGGTCGCTACAATGTCAATTCTAACCTTCCCCAGCTCGGTATTATACTCCTTTTCGGTTTCTATTCCTTCTATTGCTAAATTTTTACTATCAGTTAGATTTGCTGTATCCGTCCGAGCCAGTGTTTTTAGAAGTTATGGATTCTGGTCATTTCTAGTAGAGATATATTCCCCATCATTCCCTTCCTTATCTATCCCTGCCATCTATAAAACTCTACTGGGTTTCAAAGCTCTGAATAAAGCTAAGAATACCTAAAAGGATTATTCCTTTGTTCTCCCGATCCATATTGATTAGTACTGGTCTGTTATTATATCTGAAGAGCACAGCTGTCCACAAGGATTTAGATTGGAGATTCTGCAATGTATCTGTATAAATCTTTTCTCTGGATTCTTCGGGTTCTCCTTCACTATAATCAAGCATATGCTTATTACCCCTTTGAAGCTTTTCGAACTGGGCCTGGGTCACTTTCCTTTTGGGAAGATTTTCGTTTGATCCAAAATACTCCCATATTAAAAAATAAATTTTCATTATTTCTTCCAACTCCTGCGGGGAAACATCTGCTCTGTAACCTAGAAGAACGGTTAGGAAGAAAGGTTGATGTTTAAATATTTCCTCACAAATCCTATTTACATACTGCGCATCTAAAGTGTCTATTTTTCTGATCAGACCGGCTAATTCAGAAGTTTCACTATTGTCCTTTTCATTATAAGTCACTTTCTTCATAATTATATTTTAGTATAGGATTCTTGTGGTATCTCTCAAGGGAAGCTTGCTAAGCTTTTTGATAGCCGGGCAATAACTCCTCCAGTTTTTGGATGCTATGATTAGGTATTCTTTGCAGAGTATCCTCTAACCACTGTTGGGGATTCACACCCTGCATTTTACAACTCCCAAAGAAGGAATATAACATAGCCGCATTTTGCGCAGCCTTGTGAGAGCCTGCAAACAAGAAATTTTTTCGGCCGAGAGCCAATGGACGAATAGCATTCTCAATAAGGTTGTTATCCAATTCGATCCTGCCATCTTCAAAGATCACCTCGAACTTAGGATATTGATTTATAAAATACGTCATGGCTTTCCCCATCGCACTTTTAGGTAACACCTTAAACTGTTCTTCCTGGATCCAGGTTTTGATCTGTTGCAGTAGCGGCAGCACCTTTTGTAATCTTAGTTCCTTTCGCATCTCTGCATCCCCGGCTGCTGCTTCTTTGATCGCTCGTTCCTCCCTATAAATTTCACTAAATATCGCTAGTGCTTTTTCTGCCCTTGCTTGATCCTGGTCCCGGGCATCCACAAATTTTCGCCTGGCATGCACCAGGCAACCGGCCATAGTAATATCCGGATCTAACCCGATTTTATCATATACCGTGTAACCATCGCATTGAACGTACCCTTTATACCCATCAAGGAGTTCCTTGGGACCATGTTGCCCGCGTCCTTTGCGGTAATTAAAGAGCACCAGTTTTTGCAAGGGGTCGTGATAGACCCATTGATAGCCTTGATGTGTGCTGCCTTTTTTATCACTATCCAGCACCTTTATCGGGTCGAGTAGACAAGGGGAATTTCACCCCAAGTCTCTCACAGCACCGTACGTGATAGTCTCCCATCATACGGCGCTTCCAGATTAACGGTACAATTAGTAAGGTTTTATATCTAAGACAGGTTTCCAATGCTCAAACAATTGTGGGTTAGTCTTGTACACATTTTTTAGCCATTTTCGAGCTTGCACTCTACTGCGCTTTCTGTACCTCCTAATCCATCTAACTATTTTCCTGTTTAACCAATACCATAGTCCACGGGTTGTCCATTTCGAATACTTGCAAAAATATTGATACCAGCCCCTTATCATAGGGTTGATTATCTGTGCCAGTTCTTGGATGGATCCCCGAAACTTTCTATTGACAACCTTCTTAAGTCTTCGCCTTGCTTCTTTCTTTGAGGCGTGGCTCATTACTGGAAAGTAAGTCAGTTTCCAACCATTTTTGGTTGGTCGTCTGAGGGGGCGGAACGTGTAACCGAGAAAATCAAAACTTGTATTCTTGTGACTTTCGCTGTGCACGTGATTCTTGCAATACACAATGTGAGTTTTCTCACTATTGAGTTCCAACTTACAAGCTTTCATCCGTTTAGAAACAGCCTCTCTAATGAAATATGCTTGTTTCTCTGATGTGCAATGTATGATGGCATCGTCGCAATATCGTTCGAAAGGCATATTGGAGTGATGGATTTGCATCCATTTATCGAATGCAAAGTGAAGAAATATATTGGCAAGTAGCGGACTAATGACGCCGCCTTGAGGAGTACCTTTTATTCTATCGGTGATTTCACCTTCTCTGGATACTCCTGTTTTCAACCACCTTCCAATATACATCAACACCCATTTCTCTTTTGTATACCTTTCTACTGCCTTCATCAGTAGGGTATGGTCAATGTTATCAAAGAATCCACGAATATCAAGGTCTACCACCCAACTGTAATAACCACATCTGGACACTGTTTTCTCCAGTGCCTGATGCGCACTTTTCCTGGGTCTGTATCCATAACTATTCTGATGAAAACTGCTTTCCACCTTGGGTTCTAAGTAACTTTTAATCACCTGTTGCGCAATGCGATCCGATACCGTAGGAATTCCGAGACTGCGAAAGCCTCCTGTTTTCTTGGTTATACGAACTTCCTTTACAACAGGCGGAAAATAACTGCCTGAGGTCATACGGTTCCAGATTTTATACAAATTTCCAGAGAGGTTCTCCCTAAAATTCTGTAAACTCTGTCCATCGACTCCGGCACTGCCCTTTTTGGACTTTACTTTCTTGTACGCATCCAATACCATTTTCTTGGTTATTGGATGTTGTTTTGTTTCATAATAATCAATCATCCTTCTTTCAAAGTTGTGTCTTACATAAAACTAATCTGGCTAAGCCCTTCCCTCCATCTCCATTACAGAGACTTCTGCAGTACTACGGCTTAGTCCGCCTCTGTACAGTTCATTGGTTTTCTGCCTCACGGGGTTTCCGCTTGTGCATTTCCCTTACCATCCCTGTACAAATTCCCTTGTTCCGTTAGATCGCCTATTTCAGTGTCCTGCCACCTCTGTACCGCCTGTCACTTAGTCAACTTCAGGTTACTGCCACTAAGTTTTATTCTCGGAGAAGAAACACAATTCTCCGATTTCGACAGAATCTGGCGATATCGGTACTTTAACTTAACCAGTGATTCACTTTCGTTCAGCTCACTGAAATTCACCTGACGAGTATTCTCTCGCCTTTTCCTTGTCGCTCAGCACCTCATTCTTTCGAAATAAAGCACCACAAGGTGGTTTGTAGGGTCTGTCTGTTAACCCCTACGGTGGGTCTACCACCATCAATCTAACAGCCTGCGGCATTACTTTAGGCCGCTTCAAGGCACACACTTTCATCCGCCTGGATGTACCCGTCTTCAAGGATTTTTTGCTTCAAGGTATTATAAAGAGGTTCCAACAGCTGGCAACAACTCGCCATCCAGTCACTTAAAGTACTGGAGGCCGGTTCCCACCCAAACTCTCGTTTAAAGCGCTGGATCTGACGATAGAATGGCAGGTGATCAATATATTTACTCACCAGGATATAGGCCAGTAAGCAGGCCTCGGCAATAGATTTTTCGATAGGACGCGTGGGTAGTGGTGCGATTAGTACCCCTTGCTGGTCTTTCCTGGCATATTTAGGACGAATGGTACGTCTTTTAACCAGGCTGGCCGGGGTATATTCCAGGGTTTCACTAACTTCCTCGCCAATTTTTTTCAGCGTGCTTACATCTTCTTCTGGTTCAAGAATGACTTCCCGCACCGGAAGGTGTTCCGGCAAACTACCACGTCCCGGGTGTTTTTGTTTTTCCCGGGTATAGGTGATCGTTTCTTTAGGTGCAGCTATTTGCCCCGGTTCATCTTGTTTTTCAGAAAAAAGCGATAGTTGCTGTTCCAGGATTTCTGGGATAAAACGTTCCGATTTAAAACCCTGGATCAGTTTATAGAGCTGCCCGAGTTGCACTTCCAAAGCGGAAATTTTCTCCTTAAAGAATTCATTGGACTCTCGAAGTTGCTCGTTTTCTTTTTGTAGCTCCTGGTAGGTCATCGGGTAGCTAAAATACAACCCTTGTTAAAAATATACCAGCATTTATTGGGCTTTTTTATAGCGTTTTCTCCGGGTAATATTAGTGATGGCTACCCCGTCTATGAGCATTACCAGTTGGGTGTAATCCAGCTGGAGTCCTCCCACGGATGCATCGTAATCGGGCAACTCAAAAGTACCACGCTCCAGGCGTTTATAATATAACACAAAGCCCCCGGACTGCCAGTGCAGCAACTTGACTTTATTGCGCGCTTTATTGATAAAGATATAGACCGAACCATCCTGGGGACTATGACCTAATTCTCCAAGCACCAAACCACATAGCCCGTCAAAACTCTTACGCATATCGGTACCAGGAAGATATAACTGGTAATTCAGGGAACTGCTTAAGGCAAACATTACAGGGGAATTTCAATTTCTACGCCATTACCTAAACGGATGTGCATACTCCTGGAGGATGTCGGTGTGGTAGAAGGGTCGGCCGATAAGGAAACAAAATTGCTTTTAGCGGGTTTTGTAACTTGCTCCCTGGGAAATTTCTGGATCCAATAGGATAGCTTGCCTTTGCTGATTCCATGGGCACGGGCAAAAGCGGATTGATTTTGATCTGATTCATAAAAGCTGGTGACCAGCTTACGCATTTCTGAGGTAGAAGATCGAGTCATTTTTAAGTATATTTAGACTGCTAAATTATAACCTACACGGTTCTCAGAAAAGATGCACTTAGACGGACGCATACGATTTGCTTTTAATCCTTTTTTAAATTCTCCCTGAAATGAGTAAGGTATATTTGTATCTAGTATCGCATTAAAATCGAGTTGAAATTTTTGCCTATGTTTTTCGGGAAGGTCATCAATTAAGAGTTCAGGTATATCCAATTCTCCAATTTGTTTAAAAACCTCTTTTGTTAACCAGTGTATATAAGACTCTAAATTGCCGGAGCACTCAGTATTGGGTTTATGTCTGAAATGTGGATTTCGGTGATTAATAATAGCTATAAAATTATCCTTACACACAGGACAAATTAATTTCAACCTATTATCCTTCGTAACCTTCTCTATTGGAACAATTTTTTTGTTGGCTTGGTTAAATGCAACGGGATATTTTATGCTGTATTTATACAAGTAGTACTTTTATTCTTAGAACTTATTTATTTTTCTTATAAACGGCAAGGACTACTTTTCCTAAAGGGGTGGTATAATATTTTTGTAGCTTGCTTGTTGGCTTGTCCTTAATTGTTCTTCCTAGAAGTTTATTTTCAAACAATGATTCAATATGGGTTTTAAAATTTTTTGTTTGGTTTGAAATATTCAAATTATCCTCCAAAATTTCTTCAGTTGGGTTTACATTTTCCGGAAAAAAGCCCTCCAAATTATGTTTGTTAATTAATTCCACCAATTTATTATAATCTACATCTTGGTTACCATCATAGTTACTGTCTTGGTTACCTGCAAAAACATTAAAACACGGCAAATTCAAACTTAACTAACTATTAAATATTCGAGGGGTATACATACTCCTGAATAAATTTTTTAGCAACCTATATTTATAAATTCAAAAAATACTTATCTACCCAAAGCGGCACTTCTTCAGTTTGAAAAGTAACTTTCTTGCCCTATAAACATCGAGTATTAATTTCGAGGTATTTTCACTATTATCAAAAATAAATGACCGGTAAGAATTTTCTATTGCTTCCGGCAGTAGCTCAAGACTTCTGTAATATCGTTGTTCTGTTTTCTCGGGAGGCACATTATGACCACCGCTCTTCACACGCTCTTCAACCCTCGCTTTATTAATTTCTACATTCTCTGTACATATAAAATATAAGTAGTTCTTATAACCTAATTCCTTGGCTTTCTTAAGTGTTTCTATTTTAGAAGGATGTGACATTACCGTTTCAAATGTAATTTTTTGACCAGCCTGAATTAATTCGGTTCTTAAAAAATCCGTAAGAATTGAAGCCTCATAAGAATGTGTGGCATTATTAGGGTTAGATATTATACCATTTTGGCAATTAAGGTCTATGTTATAACCCTGGGAAGAAGCTTTCTGGAAAAGAGAATGATTTTGAAGAAATTTATTAAATTTTAGTCCGTGGGATTCACTAAGATTAAATGCCTTTAAGGACAACTGGTTCCGGTTGCGCAAGAGATACTCAATCTCATCGGCATTAAGATAAATACCCAGACTAAATTGCGAACGTATTTTATTAAAAATGGTACTTTTTCCGGAGCCATTAGGGCCTGCAAACATTCGCAATCTTTTGCTGGCCATAATAAATTAAGGTATGGTAATTGTCTTTCCTTTTTGTACTGACTTTCGAGGTGCTAAGGTTTGAATAACTTCAAAACTTCCATCCTTTTGTTTGCGAATCACTTTACCATCTTCTACTTCGATAATACTCTCTGAAATCGCTACAGCCTTATGATAAGCCTCATTTGTAGCACTAGCAGCAATCGCTCCTATAAAGGAAAGATCTCTATCATCTTCCAACACTTTAAATCTCCTATTTTTTACGCCAGGTTTTAAAGCTGCCTTTCTTAATTTGTATTTTCTATTATTTTCCATTTGCACTAAGAAACTAAGTTATAAACTTACTATTTTTCGGGGATTTATGCAAACAAACTACTTTTGTAAGCTAAAAATTCTAGTGATTTAGATTAGAAGGGATTTACTAGCTTAAGCACTTTTTCTCTGGTTTCTAAAAATTACACTTTTTACACAATACCCGTTTTTTCCGATGAACCGACTTAAGTTGGCAGTAGTTTTTTATCTCATAATTGATGGTGTGTAATCAACCTTTTCAAGGTCAAATTCCCAGTATTTTCCAAAATTTTCTTTTTTTTCGGTCAAATTTCTTAGTAAATCTCTAAATAACTTTTTTTCTTCTTTATTTCTTTCTAATTCACTTGGTAAATCCGTCATTACGAATTGTTGATATCCCTTTTTAGTGATTTTTATTTCATCTAAATGAAATGTATTTAGCATAGCTTATAAGAATCTATATCTTCCATTTCGAGTATCATAGTCATCTGAACTTACTATTACTTGTCCATTCTGTTTTCGAAAAAAGTTAAGTTTCATCGGTTTCCCATATGATAATCTAGAATTCCAAATGTTGAAGGTTTTTCTGAAGAATGATTAAATTCGCTTAATAAATAATCACATTCTTGATCCGATATTCCATCAACGATTTCTCGATGAGATTTTCGAGTATTATATTCTGCCTTCCCCAATCCAATTGGTTCAGAGTGTGCTAATAATGTCCTTATAAGTAGTTTTTTATCAATATCTGTTATGTCAAATTCCATATATTTTTTGCTATTTATTTTCTTGTGAAAAATATAATCCAGATTCTACAATTTTATTAATATCTGATGATGAATTAGCATTATTTACTTCTATGGATAAATCACTTAACGCTTTCTCGTTAATCTTATCCAAATGATTATTTTTTATAATTAATTCAATAGCTTTTATTAATCTACCTTTTATCTCAGATAATTGTTTCTCTCTATTTGGTAGGAATGTATGTTTGATTCCATTTTCACAATTTATCAAATTAATCAATTCACTCTTACTTGCTCTACTTACTCTTCTATTGAATCGAAAACCTCTCTTGAGAAAATTTTCGTATTTCATAGCATTAACTTCATTCTGAGGTCTGCCAATTTTTCCCATTAATTATTTGATTTTAAAATTCAACTATTTAATAATAAAGAATGACAAAAATTACCGCCAATGGTCTCGGTTATCGCATGTTGGCGGAGTAACTGATTTGTCGGCTTAGTATAGGTTTGTTTGTCAAGTTAATTATTTTCTTTCTAACGGTACCGGATATTTGCGATGAACCGCTCTGTTGTAAGTATTTATTGTAGTAAAATAATTGTTCCGGGCATCAAAGCATTTAATTTTTCTGCATTTTCTAGAGTTACATTTGTTCCCTTAGCAGCAACCTCTTGTAAATTATGGTTTTCTTTTAATGGTAATAGATCGTTAATCGAAGTATTATTAATATTAATTTTTACAAGGCTCTTTAATTCGGCTAACTTATTTAAATCCCTAATATTAGTTGAATACGCGTAAATAGTACGAAGATTTTCAAGTTTTCTTATTGCATCTAAATTTTTAATTTCAGTCCGAAATATTGATAGATATTTTAGATTTTTAAGATTTTCTAATCCATTTAGTGAATCAATATCAGTATTACTTGCATTTAAAAAATTCAATTTTTTAAGTTCTTCAATTCCGTTTAAATTAGATATATGTGTATTATGAATATCCAGATGTTCCAAATTTTTGAATTTTGAAATATTTAAAAGAGAATTTAACGCTGAGTTTTTAGCATCTAAAAACTTTACACTTTCTAAAGTTGGCATAGTTTCTAAATTACAGCACCTCATACCATTTAAAAATAACCTTTCAATTCTCAAAAAGTTTTCCAATGGTTTAAAATCAGTTATCAAAAGGCTCGTATCAAAATTAAAAAAACAATCTTTGATTTCTTTTAGTTCATCAATGAACTTTTTTAGTTCAAATTTGTTGTATTGTTTAATTTCATCTAGTACTGAATTGAAGTCTTTTATTCTCCCACTGGTAAAAAACCTATATTCATAATTGTGATTATAAAGCATAATAATTTTCCAATCGTAGCTTAGTTTTTTCCACCATATTATGTCTGAATCTAGATTCAATAATTCTTCGAAATTAAAATCAAGTCCATTTTGGCTAAATATCTCATTTATTTCCTTCCGGGAATAAGATTTTTCTTCTTTCATCTAAAATGAATTCTTTATGGAAATTTAAATATAAAATTTTTTATTGAAGGATAATCTGCTCGTTTTTAATACTCGCACGGTTGTGAGAGTTAAGACAAAAATACAAAATCTCGCACATCACTATTCAATCGGCTCCACCTTCACAACCTCTACCGACTTATTCCTAACCTTTCCGCTATCTTGAATAACGCGGGTAACTTTTAATGTCAATTTTATCATATCATAATCTGGAGCTGGAAAGTCAAATAGATTTGCTACCGATTTATAGCGAAATGCTTTTGCTAAAAGACCTAGATGTCTAATACTATATTTATGGCGTTGGATAAATGATTCAACATTACCTACAAAACTTTTTGAGACTCCCATCTTTTTGCTTAAGTCTTGTTGAGTCCAATTATTCCTTTCTCGAAGTTGTTTTATGTATAGGATAAAAAGATAATCTAAGTGAGATATTTCACTGTAGACAGTTGTAATTAAAACCTTTTTATTAGACATAAATCATAAGTTTTTTAAACCAACATATTGGTTTATTAAAAAATGTTTCTTATATTTGTTTCGATAACAATTCAAATCATTATTAATGAGACTTGTACGGATTTAATTAATCCATAAAATACTGTCACTCCCATATTGGGAGAGAACTAACGATGTTGCTCGTTCGAAAAAAAGACCAAGCATTTCCATACGAGTTGACCGTGAGTTCGTCCAAAATTGCCAGAAATAGGTATCTTTACAGAGCCTTTCTGGCGGACGCCTCTCGCGTTAAACTTCTGTATGGACGTCAAAGCTTTTCGAAGCTAAGGCGGGGTTAAAGCTTGGTCGTTTTACCCTTTCGGACAGAAGTGTGAGGGGCGTTTTTTTGTATCTCATCTATCAGCAAATCGTTTACATAATTTTGAAAACTATGAAAACGAGAAGAACAGACCCATTAAAGCACTTCTACGGTAGTAAACCGGCAAAAGGTTTTGTCTCGTACCATAGCCTTAAGGTACAACCCCGATCGTTACAACCTATATCAAAAAACATCAAATGCGCCCCAGAATAATGAGGGCGTAACCGGTCCGCTACCTGTGCAAAATAAACAGGCATTGCCAGAAGGGTTAAGACACTACATTATATGGTTATTCGCAATGCTATAAATGTAATAGGTTTTCCTTATTCGTGCAAATCCAAAATTTGCGTTCTTAGGTGAGCAGGGCCGGTTTTGGTATTTAATAAATTAACCTACACTATAATTTATTTCAGGCCAAAGCGGTCACCGGTTGCAAAATCGCAGCTGTATTCACTAATTCCTAGCTTGCGGGAGCAGGAAAAATCACTTAAACAATCCCGTGGGTCGCCGTTGTGAGCCCTATAATTTTCAGCGGCTTTTGGGTGGGGCTCCGCTGGAGCCTTGGGTAAAATTATTGGTGAATAGGTTTAAGTGAAACCGGTATTTGGGCACCGGTTTAGAAAAAAAAGAAATTGCTATTGAAGAAAAGTTTGAATTAGCCTATAAGCAAAAAGACCTTCCTCCTAAAGATTGGCGTCTGTGTGGGGAAGGCCTAAGCTTAAATAAAACAATGTTTCATTCAAAACACACGTAAAATTATGAAAAATAATTACTCGCGCCTTAAATGGGTGGCGCTAATTATTATAGGCGGGGTACTCTTCTTCCTGTCCAAGGCTGCTAATGCAGCAACCACTACTCCCCTGCCCTTGCAGCAGCAAGAAGTTTCAGGTGTAGTAGAAGATCAAAACGGCCTTCCTATTCCAGGTGTTACCGTTACAGTAAAAAATACCAATAGAGGAACAGTAACTAATTTGGATGGAGCATATAACATCATTGCTCCTGCCAATGGGACTTTGGTTTTTTCCTATATAGGTTTTAAAACAGTAGAAATCCCGGTAGATAACAACGAAGAAATTAGCATTCAATTAGAGGAAGATGTTTCTGCCCTTGGCGAAGTAAAAATTAATGCTGGCTATTACAATACTACTGAACGAGAACGAACTGGGAATATTTCAAGAGTTACCGCAGAGGAAATAGAACTACAACCGGTGGTAAGTCCTATACAGGCCCTGGCCGGTAGAATGGCGGGGGTAGAAGTTACTTCCGGTGGCAGCCATCCTGGAATGGCTCCTACTATAAAAATTAGGGGAACCAATAGTTTACGGGAAGAAGGAAACTATCCTTTATATATTATAGATGGTGTTCCTATCAATTCAACCCCGGTAGAAAGTAATTCCCTTATGTCAAGTGCGGGGATAGATCCGTTAAATAACCTGGATGTCTCTAATATTGAAAGTATAGAAGTTTTAAAAGATGCCGATGCTACCGCTATTTATGGCTCCAGGGGAGCCAACGGAGTTATTCTAATTACCACAAAAAAAGGACGTGAGATTGGGACCAGCGTGAAAGCAAGATTTTATACTGGCATGGCAACAGTTCCTAATCGATGGGATTTATTAAATACCGAAGAATACCTTGAGATTCGAAGAGCAGCTTTTGAAAACGACGGAGTTGAGCCCACAGAAAGAAATGCTTATGATCTTTTATTGTGGGATCAGGATCGTTATACCGACTGGCAGGAATTTCTTTATGGAGGGACTTCTGAAACAACTAATGCAAATATTACTTTTTCAGGTGGAAATGAAACTACTTCATTTAGATTTGGTAGCTCCTATTATACCCAGGGCACAGTTTATCCCGGGGATTATGATTACCGAAAAGTAACCGGGAATCTAAATCTTAATCATCGCTCTGGAGACAATAAATTCAACCTAAGTCTTTCCCTAAATTACGGAGTTGACACCAACAATTTAGTGGGAAATGTAGGATTCAATGCCACCACAGCATTTTTGCCACCCAATGCACCCGAAATTTTCAACAATGATGGATCCCTGGCCTGGGAAGAATGGGGGGTGGCCGGACTTGATAATCCGCTGGAGGGCTATTTTAATACCAGCAATACGCAAACCAACAATTTCATTTCAAACCTTACTTTATCCTACGAAATCTTTCCTGCATTAAGGTTTAAAACCAGTATGGGATATTCCTATTATGATTCAAAGGAAATGAGAAAACAACCTTCCCAATCGTATAACCCTGCTGATGAAACACCGAATAACTCTTCACACTTAAGCGCTGGCCGAAAATCCTGGATTTTGGAACCACAAATTTTATTTGAAAAGTCTTTCAATAATTTAAAAATTGATGCAATAGTAGGAGCTACTTTTCAAGAAAACATCCAAAACCAGGAAGGTTTCCGGGCAACCGGATATGCTTCGGAAGCATTAATCGGCAATATCGCCGCAGCTGAATCAATTATAAATGCCAGAAGAGAAAGTGCAGAATATAAATATGCAGCCCTATTTTCAAGAATTGGCATTAACTGGGATAGAAAATATTATATTAATCTTACCGGAAGACGGGATGGCTCGTCTCGGTTTGGCCCTAATAATAGGTTTGCCAATTTTGGTGCTGTAGGAACTGCCTGGATTTTTACCGAAGAAAATTTCATTAAAGAAAAACTCCCATTTTTAAGCTTCGGGAAGTTAAGAGGAAGTTACGGTACCACAGGCAATGATCAAATAGGAGATTATGGTTATTTAAATGCCTATGAAGCAACCGATGGCCCCGGGGGATTATACCCCACTGGCCTGGCCAACCCTAATTATTCCTGGGAAGTTAATAAAAAACTTGAAGTAGGTCTTGAAATAGGTCTTTTTGAAGAACGTATTCGTGCAGGATTTAGTCGTTACCGAAACCGTTCTTCCAATCAATTGGTAGGTTATCCACTTCCAGAGATTACCGGTTTCACCTCAGTACAAGCCAATTTACCTGCAACAGTTGAAAACTCCGGTTGGGAATTTGAATTTTCAAGCCTCAATATAGACAGCAAAGAATTTAGATGGCAAACTTCTTTAAATGTTAGTCTCCCAAAGAATGAATTGGTTAACTATCCCGATATTGACCAGTCTTCATATGCCAATACCTATCGGGTAGGTTACCCGTTAAATATTTCCCTTTTGTTTGATTATACCGGCTTAGATCCTGAAACGGGTTTTTATACGGTAAGAGATGTAAATGAAGATGGAAGCTTTGATTACCAAGACCGTATAATTATCCAGGATTTAAACCGTGAACTGTTTGGTGGCATAAACAACAGCTTTTCATTTAAAAATTTTAACCTACAATTTTTATGGGAGTTTGTAATGCAAGAAGGTTTACAAACTAGCTTTGATGGTGGGACAGTAGGTAATTCAAGATCGGTTGCACTGGCTACACTTGCAGGAGAATCCGTTTATCAAAAAATTTCACAATCTGCACAGGCAAGAACTGCTTATGGCTATGCTATCAATACTTCAATTCCTGTTGAAGATGCATCTTTTGTACGCCTGAAAACTATAACACTTAACTATAACCTGCCAAAAGCATTCACGCGGAAATTTGGAATGGAAAATTGGAGACTTTTTCTTCATGGCCAGAATCTATTGACCTTCTCGGAATATTCCGGAATGGATCCCGAACGCACTTCTTCAGGGATTGGAAATCTGAGAACGATAACTGCGGGTCTTGAAATAAACTTTTAAAACTTTTTAATTATGAAATCACGACTTTCTATAAATAACACATTTGTAATTGCTATAGCGCTTCTATTCCTCTCGTGCGAAGATTTCGTGGAAGTAAGCTCTCCAAATAATAAGCTAATACAACAGGATGTTTTCAGCACTGATGCAACAGCGAGAAGTGCAATGAATGGAATTTACAATCAATTATTCAAGGCAGCATTTTCAAATGGCTCCAGAAGCAGTGTAACTGTCCTGTCCGGATTATCAGCCGATAATATTCGGAATATTAATCCGAGTAATTATACCCGGATGGAATTTGAGGAAAATGAATTGATCCCCGATAACCCAAATAACCTTTATTTGTGGTCCAGTGCCTATAATATTATTTATATGGCCAATTCCTTATTGGAGGGAGTATACAACTCCGAAAATTTAAGCGAAGGTGTCAAATTACAATTAGAAGGTGAAGCCAGATTTATTAGAGCCTTTAGCTATTTTTATCTTGTAAATCTCTATGGTGAAATACCCCTTTTAACAACCACTGAATATAACAATAATCAATTAGCTTCGAGATCTCTTATTGAGGAGGTATATGATCAAATAATAAATGATCTGGAAATTGCTGCTGATGTATTAGGTACGGATTATTTAAATGGAGAACGTACCAATGTTAACAAATATGCAGCTACAGCATTGTTAAGTCGCGTAAACTTACACCTGCAGAATTGGGAAGATGCTGAGAGTCTAAGTAGCCAGGTTATAGCGGAAACTGGCACCTATCAACTTTTGGATAATCTCAACGATGTGTTTTTGGTTAATAGCAAAGAAGCTATTTGGCAAATTTCCCCAATAGGAGATGGAGGCTTTATTAGTAATACCAACGAAGCAAGTATGTTTCTTATCCATCCTGTGTTTTCATTTGTGGCCAGTATACAACTTCGAGAAACTTTTGTGGAGATTTTTGAAGAAGATGATTTAAGATTTAATAATTGGATAAGCTATCACAATGAGGAAGAGGCCTTTTTCGCCTATAAATACAAAGTTTGGAATACGAGTGAATTCCCTATTGAGGAATATTCTATGGTATTACGCCTAGCAGAACAATATTTAATTCGGGCTGAAGCGCGGGCAAGACAGGGAAACATTTCAGGTGCTGTTGAGGATCTAGATATTATAAGAAGTAGGGCCGGACTGTCCTTAATAGCGGATACCAGACCTGATATCTCTCAGGAAGAGTTACTTGATGTAATCATAGAAGAGCGAAGAAAAGAATTATTTGCTGAATGGGGTCATAGGTGGTTGGACTTAAAACGTATAAATAAAGCAGGAGAAGTCTTAGGACAATCTAAACCAATGTGGGAAGAAACGGATGTTTATTATCCTATTCCTGCAGAAGAGCGAAGAAAAAACCCAAACCTAGATCAAAATGACGGCTATTAATTTCCGAACTATAAATAAAACTTACAAATCATACTTTTTCTTAGCAGCATTTCTATTCCTGTGCATTGGAAGTGGCCGAACGCAGGAAAATAGGAAGGGACTCAAAGAAGAAAGTTTACAATTGGATAGTTTGGTAAGGTATGGGAGCCTTGACAATGGTTTCACCTATTATCTTCGAAAGAATGATGTTCCATCCAATCGTATCGAGCTAAATATGGTTGTAAAAGCAGGAATGTATCATGAGGATAAAGATCAATTGGGATATGCCCACCTTTTAGAGCACGTTTTAGCAAAAGGGACAAAGAATTTTCCAAGCCTGGATGCCAAATTTAGTGGACCCGCACAAAATAAAAGTGCCAAAACGGGATATACATTTACCTGGTACTATGCTACTATTCCATCTCAAAATAAGCCATTATATCAAGATGGGCTACAAGTGCTTAGGGATTGGGCACGTGGCATACGTATAAACCAAAAGTCTATAGCTGTTGAACAGGCTGCGGTATTAGGTGAGATGAGAACGATTAATCCTTATAGGGACTGGAAAAGCAGGGTCATTCATAAAAAAATTTTAGAACCTACTGATTTTAAAACTTTCAATTTCAAAAAGGAAAAAACAAGTATCCAAAATTTTAACCCGGATTCTTTTCTTCGGTTTTACCAAGACTGGTATCGACCGGATTTACAAGCTGCAATCATCGTTGGAGATATTAATCTGGATAATACGGAATTAGAAATAAAGCGCTTATTTTCGGATTTGAAAGTACCAGAAAACCCAAAAAATGCTGAAGCCTATGTAAATGCTCAGAAGTTTGAATTGGATGGGGAAATTTGGTTTACAAGTGTGCTTGATAGTGTACGTTCCAATCTTCGATCAACAATATTGCGAAAGCAACCTAATTATTCTTACAATCCAAGTTCTAAATCTGATTATAGGTCTTTCTTAATTCAGGAACTTTATTGGCTATTAATTGAAGAAAAACAAAACCAATTTGAACAGCAACGTCACCCCCCATATTCCAATTTGAATCTTAATTATAGGCGAAATCTGTTAGGAGGAGGACAAATTTTGGCTTCAAAAATGGAAATTGATTTTGAAACAAATGATACCACACATATGAAAAAGCGTCTGGAAAAAACAATGCTAGCCTGGAGACAAATGCATTTGGGAATAACTAGTTCTGATTTAGAAAAAGGCAAGAAATCGCTAATGCAAAAATATACAGAAAGAAACTCTTATCCTTCCTCGGAGTGGATTAGTAGGTTAAAAGATCATTTTGTAAAAGGTAGCGCAGCCCCTCATCCAAGCGTAGAATCAAAATTGGTTTCTGAAATTCTTGAACAGATTAGCCTTAGGGAAATGACAGCTTTTATAGGTGAACAAGCAGCACTGAATAAAAATACAGATTTTATATTTTTTAGCGAAAAGATTGAAAGCATACCCTCAGATGAAAAATTAAGGAAATGGATCAGGGAAATTAGTGCCAAAGAAGTAACTCCTTTAAAGCCACTACCTCCTCCCATACATTCTTTAGCAAAAGCAGCCAATATCCCGAATAAAGTAAACAAGAATGATTTTGGACAAAAAGAAAATATTATTGGTGTAACTACAATAAAGCTTAAAAACGGAATTAAATTAGTCCTAAAACCAACCAAGCCACGTTCTGATAATTTCAAAAATAAAATTTCATTTCAAGCTTTTCGATCAAATCGAAACCCCTTAAAAAATCGCAAAAAATATCTGGCGACAAAGGTTTATCCTGAGGTAATAAGATATACCGGTGCCGGACCCTATAACAAATTTGAATTGGAGCGCTTTAAAAATGAAAAGCACTTAAATATTAATTTTAGGCAAACTAAGGATTTTCAATTGATAACTGGGAGTAGTACTCAAGAGTCCTGGAATGAACTATTTAACCTCTTGTATTTATATATGAACAATCCAAGGAAAGATTCGGTTGGCTTTGCTGGATGGAAGGCTCAAAAGAAAGAACAATTGAGCGGGTTTGGACTGAGGGGTTCAACCAGTTTTATAAAAAATGAAATTCTAACTAAATGGTATCCACAGCTTCCAAAAATGAGAATGAAGGACCTAGAAAACTTAACAGAGGAAGAAGTAATAAATGCCTCCAAAAAATGGTTTAATAATTTCCAAGACTATACATTTATAATTACTGGGGGTTTTAATAAAAGTCGTTTAATACCTCAAATAGTTCAAAAACTTTCAAATTTTCCGGCACGTAGGGAAGTGTTTTCAGGAAAAACGACCGGTTTTGATTTTCCTTTGAAAAAAATAGATGACACCCTTTATTTTAAAAATATAAACCAAGCTTTTGTTAATCTTTATTACCCGGTTAAGGTAACAAGAGATTTAAAAACTCAAGCTATATTAAGGCTGTTGTCTAGAGCATTGGGAGATCGCATCAGAAAAAGATTACGTGATGGTTGCTATGCACCTATTGGAAATGGAGAATGGCTTGATACTAAAAATGGAATTTTTACATTTTTCATCCAATTTAACAGTGAACTTGGTAATGAAGAGAAAATGATTCGATATGCCAGGGAAGAATTTTTGGCATTAAAAGAAAAAGGTGTAGAAAGGGAATGGCTGGAAAAAAACATTGCTAAGGAAGTAAAGGGGTTTGAAGGACGTTTTAATAATTTTGGTTATGGAAATTTCTGGCCTGAATACCTTCAGTCTAAATTGGTGGTTGGAGAAAATTATGTTCAGGATATTTTACAGTATGGCACTTTATTGGAATATTTTATATCCTTAGAAGAAATCAATAGGGCAGCCAAACGATATCTAATCGAAGAAAACATGCAAAAATTTCTTTCTCTTCCTGAAAGTAGGAAGCAGGTAAACTAAGTTAAAAGGCACATCACTTTACGCGATGTGCCTAACATTCAATTGAGCAATTAAAGTTCAATAACCATTGGATCCTCAGAAGAGCTTCCTTTTGGCTCTTCATCGTTCCTTTCATCGTAGACTTCATATATTGGTCCGTTTTCCCCGTCTTGTACGCGGCAGGTAAATTCCCCGGTTTCACATGGTTGCTCATCAATACTCACCCAAGTAGTTCCATTGAGTAAAATATAGTCCTGTGCTTGCTCCACTGGTTCCGGCTTCGGCTCCGGATCTACCGTAGCAAAGGTCAATCCTATGGCAAATATCATTGCCAACATCGGTAATAAAAATTTTAAATTTTTCATCGTATTAAATTTATAGATTAATAAATAATGCCGTTGTAAAACAGGTAATCGGCTTCCACCTGCATCATCGCGCAATAAAATCTTTAGGAGTGTTACTGAAAACGAAGTAGGGCTTATAGTTTTTGCTTCTTAACTTCATTCTTCAAAAACTCCATTTAAAAGCTTTTAATTCATTGATCATCAACAGTGTAAATATCAGTAAAAATACTTAGTCAAAGTGGAGGTAAACTTGTCAGATCAGTATAAATTCATCCAAATTTTATGAATTTCGGGTGATTTTTTTGTAAAATCTAGGAGTTACATGAGTTTCCTTTTTAAAACTCTTCGAAAAATGGGGGTAAGAACTAAAGCCCATCTTAATTGAAATTTCCGTTAGGGAGAGACTCGTATTTTCAATGAGTATTTTACATTCCCGAATGCGCTGCTTATTATAATATTGGTTTGGGGTACAACCAAAAATCTCTTTGAACCCAGTCTTTATTTTATATTCATTGGTATTGAAGAGCATAGCTAATTGATCTAAAGTTTTAGGAGGTTCATCCAAATGGTGAATAATATAGATATGGATTTCGTGAAATAATTTTTGGTCCCATTTTGAAAACGTTTTGATTTCAGAATTTTCTGGTAATTCTGAGAAAAAATCTTTAGAGCCATCCATAAGATAAGAAGTCACTATATATTTTTCCTCTACTACACCTGTTAACCTAGAGACAACAGTATGCAAATTTATTTTTAGCAGTTCATCAAAATGATATTCCAAACGGATATCAAAAGATTGTTCTTTGCCTGCTATGAACTTCAGGATTTTTTTCTCCCAAGTTTCCTGAAATTTTCTAACAAGTAGTTCAGAAAATGCTTTGCCTAAAATATTATTTTGGGCAACTTCAATATTATCAGGATGCTTATAGCTATAATCCATCACCCTTAAATTTTTGTCCAACAGAAAGTTCGCTGTTCGGATCACCATAGCTTCGGTATTTCTATTAAGCCATAAAAATTGATGCCGCTTTCTATAAAGTTCTTCTGAAGTTTGATTTGCATAAGCATTGAGCCCTTCGAGCTCATCCCTGTGGTGGGTGCGTTTGATTTGAAAGGCAAAATTGCCTTTAGCTATTTCGGTAAGCATGCGGTATATACCACGTAAATTTGCCCTATTAAATTCACGTTCCATAATTGTAGGTTTAGATTAATATTTCATTGGGTGTAGGGTTTTAAATAATGCATAGCCTGGTTTTTATGTTTAAAAATCTGAGTCGGTATTTTATGATTGTGAATTTTGAGATAGAATTCGGTAAGCCGAATAGCAACCGGAGATGTGGAATGAAGTGCCAGGGCATTTATTAGCAATGTCCCTTCTTGAACAAGGTAGTGCCGGGCATCTGAATGTGCTCCAACAATACCGTCAAGATTACAAAAAACCGGATATTCCTTGTTCTGCTGAAATTCCATCCGGTCTCGAGCAATTCTTTTGGCAACTTTTAGAGAGACTACAAGATCTGGCTTATAATCTACGAATAGAATACCATCTTCAATCCAATATGTACCATACTTACCTTTAAACATAAGGGGCTGTTTATTTTTGTTAAGTAGGGTTTTTTAAGGGAGTATCTGGAAGAACCAGTTTTACATATCTCAAATATAAAAGATAAAATTCAATTAATACTTATACAATCTGGAAGTAAACTTGTGAATTTAATTAATATTTAGCAGTTTTTCTGCTTTTAACATCTCGAATCATATAATTTGAGCTAATTTATTGCCAATTAGGGTCCCCTGGTATAATATATCTAAACAAAACCAAACTTGAAAAGAGCCCAACAACGATTTTATATATTTTCATTTACTACCAGCATGTTCGAAAAGACTATGTCGACATTTAGCGAAAAGGTTGAAGGCATTATCAAGTCGGAGGATTCCGATTTGAAAAAGGCTGAATGCGGTATAAATCTTTGTATCAAAACCTTATCCCGATTGCAAAAGCTGGTGGACCGGGAAGATTTTGAGGATAGCCAATCGGAAATTGATTTTTTCAAAAACATCAAACCCTACCCGATGAGCTACCTTATCTATTTCACTGAGGTACGTTCTTGCGAGCTCTTATTGCCCAAAGCAGGGAACTCTCATAAAGTGCGATTTCTGAAAAAAGAAATCAAGAAAATCAATAAGTTCTTTTCAACGAATAACGGATTTGTTCATTATATGGAACAAAACCATAGTTATCTGGATCACCAGTTCTTTAGCCGTCAGAGTCAGGTGGACTTTTCCCTTACCCCTTCCATTAATTATTACGAAAATCCTGAGTTTTCTACCAGTCATGATATGCTTTGGGCCAAAGTACAGGCACTGTATCGTTACATCCATTATATCCGTGAACAATTAGAGCGGTTAGAGCCCGGCAGTAGTTCTGAATTTAGAGAACGACAACCCAGTCTTTTAGTCTGGTCAGGCGGAAAAACTGATTTAATTGAGCTTATATATGCCTTGTTTGCCAGCGGATATTTAAACCACGGAACATCAGACATTATTACCATTTGCAAGGCTTTTGAGGATATTTTTAATATCAAGCTGGCTAATCCCTATAAAACCTACTCCAATATTAAAGCTCGAAAAGGCGACCGCACTAAATTCTTAAACCTGTTAATAATGTTGCTTGAGACCAAAATGAATAAGGATGATGATTAATAGTACCAATTAACCATGTACCCCTGCCCCTGCTAGTAAATTATCTTTCTCCATCTCATTATCCAATACTTTTCAATTCTTGCAAAGGAGTGCAACCACTTTCAATTTTCTTTTATTTTTTATTCTAAAAACACGTAAGTAACCACGTAGTTACGTGTTTTCGGTTTTGTCTATTATTTCCAGCACAAAATTCATTTTTCAAGGCACTGAATTTACCAAATTATCTCAAATCGTATCAAAAACTATGAAACGTTAAAGTTTTACGTAGTTACCACATCCCTATATAAAAACTCTCAAAGGTTAATTACAATTTTGACAGGAGACTTTTTTAATAACCTGAAGGGGGCTATTTAAATTATTATAACCTATAGTCCCCTTTTTAAAATCCATTGTATTATGCCTACATCAATTATTACCACCGACGATTTAAGAGAATTTAAAATGGAACTGCTGGATGACATTAAAAAACTGCTTGCCCAGCAAAAGTCAGGAAGGATTAAAAAGTACCTGAAATCTGCTGAAGTTATGGATCTTCTCAAGGTAAGTCCTGGAACGCTTCAAAACTTAAGAATAAACGGTACGTTGCCTTATACCAAAATAGGTGGGCTCATTTATTACGAGATGGATGAAATCCAAAAAGTAATGGAAGAGAATCGTGTGCATCATTTAGAATACTAAGCGATGAATTATATAAAGCTTTTAAACGCCGCTTTTGAAAAATTTTATTTTGATGAGCGTCTAAATCCAACGCATATCAGCTTGTATATGGCTTTATTCCAGGAATGGAATAGTAGCAGATTCGCGCCGGATTTTTTCGTGAACCGAAGGGATTTGATGAATGCTGCAAAGATAGGATCTAAATCTACCTATCACAGATGTATAACCAATCTTGATACCTGGAGTTACCTGGAATACTTTCCTTCCAATAACCCTTATAAAGGCAGTAAAATCAAGATGTCTATTATAGGGACAAGTGATGAACCTGAGGAAGACCATTACGATCCCAAATTAGAACCACTTGCGGAACGCTACCATCCCATAAGGGAACAAGTAATAGACCAACACTGTCCCACCAGTGGACAAGCTTTGGTATCTACTATAAACAATACTAAACCAATAAAACATAATAAACATCCAAACAGTTTGAAGGTGGTACTGGATTTTTTTAGTAATAAAAATTTTAATCTTAATTATGGAAAAGAGTTCTACGAGTACTATGAAGACCGGCAGTGGCAGACAAGTGATGGTTCTGATGTGAGAGATTGGCGCGCTCTGGCTAAATATTGGGTCGAACAAAAATCGCTTATGAAAGAAAAAAATAAGTTAAATAAAAAGCAAGCATCCCATTTCAGGGACAACCTGCGAACCACAAAAAATAAAGATTATGGACAACCCCTCTAAAATAATTGAAGGTGGCATTGAATATTCCTTAGGCAGGTTTGACGGAAAATGTGTGCACTATGACTTTGAAAAAATTCTGGTCTACCTTGATGCCAAAGGAAAATTGCTCTTCGGGAAAAATTTCAAAATTTATAAGAAAGACAAAAAAATCCTATTAAAGTTATGTTCTTATTTCATCAGGGACAAGGCTACCTGCGATAAATATGAAATTGATATCGAAAAAGGGATACTACTTTCAGGTCCAGTAGGCTGCGGTAAAACTTCTTTGATGAAATTATTAAGGCACCTGGTGCCCGCACAACGCACTTACGAAATGATCCCTTGCCGAAATGTAACCTTTAGTTTTAATCATTTGGGATATAAAACTATAGAAGAATATGGAAGTTCCAGGTTTTTCTGTTTTGATGATATGGGCGTTGAACCGCCCGGTAGATTTTACGGTAAAGACCTGAATGTTATGGGAGAAGTACTACTCTCCCGATATGACCTTTTCCTGGAAACCAATAGAAAAGTAAAAACACATGCTACCACTAATTTAAATGCTGAAGAATTGGAAGAACGTTACGGTAACCGTGTTCGCAGCCGGATGCGGGAATTGTTTAATTTAGTAGCTTTTGATCAAAATGCTAGGGATAAGAGGAAATAATAAGCTAAGCTAATCCTCCCAGATTATGCTGAGCGTATGCGCCCCTTTCATTAGGCAATGTTCTTTAAAAGGAAGTTCTGCTTGACCGGAAAATTTTATATCAAACCAGTCCATAGCAAATACTGGTTCAGTGCGTGAGGATACCCTACCCATCGAAAAATATTCTCCCGCGACCGTATCTTCAGGAAGTCTATCCTTACCATATTTTAACCATCTAAATTTAAAATCAAATGATGACCAGAACCACTTAATTTTGCCTTTATAAGCATAAACAACCATTATAGGCTGATTGCCAATAGCGCAAAACCTAAGTGCAGTTGCTGTTTTACTGGTTCCATATTTTTTTGACAGCTCTTCTATTATTCTAAATTCAAATTTTTTCCGATAACAATATTTTCTAAATCCAACTTCAGGCATCAATAAACAAGAAGAAAAATAATCTGCTTGTCTTTCCGCCCTATTTCTACTTTGAAATCCAGTAATTGAACAATGACTAGGTGAAAGTCCTTTGAGTAGTGAATTTCTATGATCGTCTATAAAATAGTGACCTAGTTCGTGTCCAAAAGTAAACCGGGCTCTTTCCGAGTAGGCTTGAGATAACCTGTCTAAGTTTATGAAAATATGGAAATTATTATGCTCACATTCAAGAAGACCATCAAATGAGTCTGAGTAATTGCCAAAACTGTAAGATATATTATTCTTTTCAGCGATTAATATGGGATCGACTTGCCCATTTGGAAAGTAGTAATCAGCAATACCACTAGCCAATTCATTAAGTTCTTCAACATCGCTACGTGAAAGGAATTCATTTTTTCTTGGCATTTCTCTTGTCCTTATTCATTTGCTGTCTATCTTTCTCAGATATTTTTTTACCATCTCTTGCCGCCATAGCTAAGTTTTTTGAAGCCTTGTTTTCAGATTTCTCAATGGATATAACCTTAGCAGAAGATTTATTTCCAGAAATAATATCTGCTATGTCAGGCCACCTTTTTGGAGTTACATACCCATCACTAAATTTTTTTTCAAATGCCTTAATTTCATCTGAATTTTTAGGTGTAGAATATCCGTGCTTTCTCAAGAGCTTTCCAATGTCTTTTTTATTAGATGTCATTTTCTATAAGTTTAGAGTTTATCCTTCAACATACTCTCGATTTTCTTTTTTGACCTTGATATGATTTGTCTGATGTTTTGCCAAGTAGTTTCAAAAGTCTTTTCCATTAGGATTATTTTTTCCTTTGTCATTCTTTTTTCATCATCATAAAGCAAAAAGTACATACGTACAATATCTGCTTTTTTACCAGAAAATTCGGCTAAACAATCATCTATCAAGTTACGTTTTTCTTCCAGCTCTTTATCCAACTGATTGAATTCCTCTTCACTTACAAACCATTTCCACTCACTGTCTTCATCATCAATAATTGTTGATTCAGTCTCTCGAACAGATTTAATTTTCTTTAATTCCTCCATCAACTTATAATGAGCAATAGTGGCTAAATACGCTTTAAAACCATCTTCTTGGGTGGAGTGTTTCTTTTTGTCATACTCCCAATCTAAAGGAGAATCCCATATCTTAATAAATACTTCTGAGGTTACTGTTAATGCAAGTTCTTCTCTTTGCAGTGTGAATCCAATATGCTGGTACGTTACATTGTAAACAAATTTTCTGAAATGCTCATATAATATTGATATTGATTTTTTGGCTTCAGAAGGAGAGTCTTCCTTCACAGCAATTTCTAATAATTGGGTTTCTATGTCCATAAACACCTTCAATATTATATGATAAGAGTGTGACAAAATTTTACGTGTCACACATTGTTCATATAACTATATAAATCAAATTATTAATACGTTCATTAGGAGATCAAATATATAGAAAACTCCAAAGGACATAAAATTAAAATTATGGCAACTAATCCACCAAAAGACAATTCCAGAAAAGGTGCTGTGAGAGACCGTTCACAGACCTACAACCCAAAAACTGATTCTTGGGTAAAACGTGATTCAAACACGGGTAGGTTTATGGATGGAAAAACCTCAAGCAACAAACCTTTTAAAGGAGTAAGAAAAGAAAAGTAAGCTTATTCCCCAGAGCTTGATGTTGGGGTAGTGTTCAATTAAACAATTCTTTTATGAATTCTATAAATTTTGCAGAAGGTAGGCTAAGTGTTTGCCATAAGAACAATTGTGTTAATGTTCGAGGCGATGTAGCTAAAGCTATAACCTTTGGACTTGCTACATTAATTGTCATTGGTAGTATAGCTAAAGTTCTTGTACAGCCCAACTAAGTAATTATGGTGGCTCTCATTAAAGTCAGCCACCATAATTATAGCATCGCCATAGTCCACAAAGCAAATTGTCGTTGACAACATCCCAAAGAAGACCATTTAAAATATAAAAACATGACTGAATCCTACAAAAAAGAAATTAATGAAATACTCGAAATTCTGGGTGAGAACTTGGATATTACAGAGAATCAATACAATGCAGCAGTAGAAAGCTACGAAGCGGTTGGTGATTGGCTATCTAAGGAAGGTTCCTTCCTTTTTCCTTACTCGCCAAGAATAATCCCTCAAGGATCTTTTATGCTCGGAACTATTATTAAGCCAATATGTGAAGATGACGACATTGATATCGACCTTGTGTGTAAACTAAACGGAAAGCCTGCCCATTGGACCCAAAAGCATTTAAAAGAAGCTGTTGGTGATAGGCTTAAAGAGCATTCTGTGTATAAAAATATGCTGGAAAGTCAAGATGGTGGCCAAAGGTGCTGGACACTTGAATATTCAGACCAAGCAAATTATCATATGGATATTCTTCCATCCATTGCCGATAAGAATTTTACAGTCTTACTTAACGAAGCTTTCAATAATCATCAACAATTGGATACAAACAAATTGGCCATCCGAATAACAGATAAAGAGAACATTTTCTACTCAATAATGACCGAGACTGAATGGTGGCTAAAAAGCAATCCTTTTGGGTATGCAAAATGGTTTTTTCAAAGAGCAATATACAGTTCAAAACGAATGTTTGCCCTGAGCGAATCCGTCGACCCAGTTCGTCCGTTTCAAAAGGAAAAAATGCCGTTACAGCGTGTAGTTCAACTTTTAAAAAGACACAGAGATATAATGTTTTCCTCAGATGAGTATGACAGTGAAAACAAACCTATTTCTATTATCATAACTACTCTTGCGAGTAGAGCTTATGATAAAGGTGAAAATATTGCCGATGCTTACATAAACATTGTTAGTAGATTGCGGAGTTATATTGAAACAAAACTAAATCCTAAAACAGGTCAACAAGAAAGATGGGTAAGCAACCCAGTTAATGAAGCAGAAAATTTTGCTGATAAATGGGCATTAGTTGCTCAAAAAGAAGAATACTTTTATGCCTGGCTTGATAAATTGGAAGAGGATTTATCTGCGATTAAGTATGGTGAAAATAAGGGACTACATATTTTAAATGAATCATTTTCGGCGCAGTACGGAAATCAGGTAGTAAAGAGAACTTTTGCTGAGTATGGCGAAAAAAATAGGATTCTACGTGAGAAAGGAAATAGAAAAATGGCAATAGGTACTGGTCTTTTAGGCAGTGTTGGTAAGCCAATTCCTAATCATAATTTTGAAGGGAATATTTAAAGATGAGAAGTCAATATTTTAAAACCAATAGCAAGAGAAAGCTTAAAGGGATACTTTCTTCAGAACAGCTAAAAAAGATTAAAATAGATTTCCCAGATTCACAATTGGTCAAAAATTCTTGGGACAGCTTTCAAATCATAATAGAGATTCAACCTACGGCTATTAGCGAAAAGTACCAAATTCTCGTTAACTACGAAAAGAATAGGTCTATTAGAGTGTTTGTGATTGAGAAGGATTTAAAAATTGCTTCAAACAGAACCAAGCTACCTCACGTCTATAATAGTAAACAACAACAGTTGTGTTTGTTTTCCCCCAGTAAAAAAGAGTGGAATGGATTTACTTATATTGTGGATACGGTAATTCCTTGGGCAAGTGAATGGCTTTATTATTACGAATTATGGCTACCAGAAGGGCAATGGTATGGTGGTGGTCATAATGAATACCCTAATGAAGATTATACAAACATTATAAGAGATGAAAAATAAAAAGTTTAAAATACTTTCCATAGATGGTGGTGGAGTAAAGGGTGTATTTCCAGCAATGTTCTTAATGCTACTTGAGGATGAACTAAAAAATCGCTCGGATGGTAAATTCCAGATTTATCAGCATTTTGATTTGATTACAGGGACTTCGACTGGTGGAATTATAGCAATTGCGTTAGCACTTGGCATTCCCGCTAAGGAAATTTATAATCTTTATTTAGATAATGCCAAAGGGATATTTGGCAAAAAGAAGTCTTTCTGGTTTGGACAAATTCGTAATTCTGCACACGAAAGAGAATTTTTAGAAAAGTTGGTGCGCAATAAATTTAAGGAAATAAATGATGGCGTAGAACCAAGGCTTGATGATTGTAAAACAGATGTTTGCATCCCCATATACGATTTGATCCAGGGCAATCCAAGTGTTCTCAAAACAAAATACCATCCCGCATTTGAGCGAGACTACCATATTCCTGCATACCAGGCTGCAATGGCAACATCTGCCGCACCCACCTATTTTAATCCTTACACATCCGAATATGTAGATTTGAAAGGGACAAAGAGAATTTTCTCAAACAAAGTAGATGGCGGTGTGATGGCAAATAATCCAACTTTGGTAGCTTTCTTAGAAGCAATTAAAGCTTTTAAAGTTGAAATGTCTCAATTGGAAATACTGTCGTTAGGTACTGGTCATAAAAAATTTACTGATGGTAATTCTCGGAAAAGATGGGGGCTTTACTACTGGATGAGAAAAGACAAACGTCAACGGCTAATAGATTTATTTATGCAAAGTCAATCACAACTCGTTGCAAATTATATCAGTCTTTTATATCAAGGAATCGATAAGTCGGAAAAGGATAATCCTAATTTTATTTACGATCGAATAGATGTTTTGCTCAACGAAGATAATTTTATTGATATGGATGAGAGTGACCCAACAAAAATTAAAAATTTTGCCGAATTAGCTTCAATTGCATTTCAGCATAATAGAAGTTCAATCTTGCAAAAACATTTTTACTAATAATAAACCTCACAACTAATCACTTTTTGCGGTAAATCAAGAATTCTGCAATAAGCTGTTTAAATATCTTTTTAGTTGTTTTAAAAACTTCTTTAAATAATTTCTTCATTGTACATTTTTTAGAGTAGTTAATAAGATTAGACTAATATGCTTCGGATGTGCTTGGATAAAAGAATTTTCATCCCGATTGCTCATAAGGCCCAATTCCAAGGAGCACCAACTGTTTCCTGAAACACTTGAAAATTAAAAAACTTCACACCCCTACTTTCAAAGCCTAAATGCTTTCTAATTTGGTTTTGTAATTGATAGACAAACCAAGTAGACTCATTTGAATTTCTAGATTCGTATTTTTCAACATACACCTAAATCCCTCTTGCAGTGGGATTATGAGAATGATTGCAGTGCAAAGAAATAAACAAATCAGCATTCAGTGCCTTTGCCAGTTTAGTACAATCGGATAAGGAAATAAGCGTATCGCTATACCGGATCAAATAAATATCCACTGGTTTTTATGACTTTTCGTTGAGCCTTAAAGCTCCAAGGTTATATCCAGTACCACATCTGTTTATTTAATGCGATTTATTCCGATGGCACCAGATTCTTTTCCCCTGTGTCCAACATCAATAACAATTCGTTTTCTGGTTGCCGGTTCTTGTCAAAATTGATGCACATATTCAGGAACAAAATCACAAAATTGATGTTTTTGTCCCCTCCTCCCCTTTCCACATTTCAAGTTATCAACACCCCATTTTCAAAATTTCATAGCATTTAGTGCTAAATGAAACCATTGAAAATCAACTAACTACAAATAATATTTTATCCACAATTTATTGATTTTCAATAATTTAAGTCATTAAATTTCTAATTTTCTCATAACGAAATCGAATCAAAAATTTAAAATTTTCCGTTATGAAAAAATCAATCTTCCTGGCAACTTTTTTATCGTTGCTTTCCACTTCACTTTTTGCGCAAATCGGCGGGATCGAAGATTCTGTGGCTGATATTTCCGATACTATAAGGAATATATTTCCAATTATACTTGGAATCATCTTTTTGGTCGGCTTTCTTTTTAATGCCGGCCACTTCTTTGGGGAAAACTCCGATCTCAAAAAGGGAATTACCCGCGTCCTGGTCTTTGTACTTATAGCAGGAGCCGTGGTAGGCATCTTCACTTATTTGATCAGCATTGTAGTTTAATTCTTAAAAGGTAAAATCATGAAGAAGTATGAACCTTATAGGAACATTCGGAAGGGTGCCGTCATCTTTGGGCTTTCCCTTCCCCTATTTGCACTAATGATGCTTTCAATTATCGCTTCCCTGTTGGTCATCATTTTTTCCTTCAGCCTGGGTATGATTATCAGCGCTATGCTCTTTAATGCATTCTTGTATATCGGGTTAAACCGTACCAGCAGGCTCCTAGAATTTATGCAGATGACAGGGGCATTTCCGAAAATGATTAGTAACAAAAAAGATTCTGGTATCGATTATGAAAAAAATTAAGCTTTCCTCCCACTGGCCAATTGCCGATATCCGAGACAATATCATTTTTTCCACAAACGGTAACGTTGTGCTGTGTTATCAGCTGGACCTACCTGAAATTTACTCCTTATCGGAAAAAGATTTTGAAGACCTGCACGCCACCTGGTTCCAGGCGCTTAAGTCCCTGCCGGTAGGTACAGTAGTGCATATGCAGGATATTTATGAGAAGAAAGCATTCACTGCAACGACACTTCCAAACAAAACCTTTTTGGAAAAAGCCACACGAGATCATTTTAAAGATCGGGAGTATATAGCACACCGCTCTTTAATATTTTTTACCCTGACCAGGAACAAAGCTTTAAACAACTCCAAATATGTAAATCCTTTTCGAAAAGTTTCCAAAGAAATTGTCAGGGAACTGGATGCCAACGTTAAAAGCTTTATCGGCTCGGTAAACGATTGTGTTTCCTTTATTGCTAACAGCCGAAAGGTTTCTATAAAAGCAATACCATCAGAAGAAATCATCAGCCTAACTTCCGAGTACTTCAATGGTTTCAATGAGGGTTTCGATACCGATTTCCTACTCCAAAAACAACATATTCAAACGGGGGACAATTATTTTGATGCCCTGGCTATCAATAGCGAGCTGTGCTTTGGCGAAAGGGTACAGTCGAGCAAAACCAATGAGAAATTCACATCCGATGATTTTGTATTTCACCAGGGGTTTATTGATGGGCTGGGGCTTCATTTAAGAGAGAACCATATAGTCAACCATATCCTCTACCTGGATGATAAACACAAGTGGCGCAAGCTACTGGATAAAAAAGTAGAAGAGCTTAGCAAAAGTTCCAACTTTGGCTCTCATAACAAAGTTGTTCTTGGAAAGATCCAGGAAATCCTGGAGAAGATCAATAGCGATGAGAACGCGCGGATTATCCGGGGCCATCTTAATGTCATTTTTTGGGATCGGGATCCTCGTAATTTGGAAGGCATTGCCTCTAAAATTAAGGCTGAGTTCAAGGAACTGGATATCATCCCTTATGCTCCACGCGGCGAGGAACGAAAGAATTACCTACTGAACAGTTACTGCTGCTTTTCTTTCAACTTTTCAGACGAAGACCTATATGTGACCGATCTGAAACACGCCTTGTGCCTGTTTATCAATAACACTAATTACAAAACCGATCCTACAGGGATTATTTTCAATGACCGTGAGCATAATATTCCTGTGCTAAAAGATGTTTGGGATGAGGGAAAGAAACGCATCAAGGCGCGAAACTTTGCCATCTTCGCCCCTACCGGGGAAGGGAAATCCTTTTTGGCCAATAACATCCTGCGCCAATATTTCGAAAACGGCGTCCGCCTGGTGATTATAGATCTTGGGGGGTCTTATACCAAGTTCGCTAAACTTTATCCTGATAAGTACACTGTATTGCGCTACGAGAGCGGAAAGAATTTAGGGATCAATCCTTTCTACATATCCAATACCAATGATGTAAGCCCGGAGCGGCTGGAAGATCTTTCGGTATTTCTATTAGAACTCATTGCTGCAGATGACAAGGTTACTAAAGCACAATCCGTAGCCATAAAAAAGATCCTCCGTTACTATTACAAAAACACCACGGGAAACCATTCCTTAGATAGTTTTTACCGTTTTATCGAGCAGCGAAAAGATGAGCTGCTGGAGACCCTTAAAATCCATCCCGACTACTTCAATGTTACCAACTTTTTGCACGTGCTCTCGGAGTATGTCGCCGATGGTCTATACAGCTTCTTATTTGAAGTTAGCGAAGATCAAACTTACAAGATCGAAGATAAGCGGCTAATTGTCTTTGAACTCGATGAAGTCAAGGACAATAAAGAGATCCTCTCGGTGATGCTCAAACTAATCAAGTCAGCGATCCAACGCACAATCTGGAAAAACAGGGCAGAAAAGGGAATTATTCTTTTTGATGAATTTGCCAAGCAACTCAAATTTGAAAATGTCCTGGAAAGCGTTGAATTCTACTACCAGGCCATTCGTAAACAGAACGGTGCCATTGGAATTATTTTACAATCCATAAACCAGCTTCCTAATAATGCGACTTCCTCAAGCATCCTGGAAAACACCCAGGTGATCTATAGCCTGAATAACGAAAAAGGTTATGAAGAACTAGCTAGGCGCTTAAGCCTCTCCAGCCACGATCTCAACCAGTTGAAATCGATCAGGAATAATTTGACCGGAAAACGGAAATACACCGAGATCTTTATCAAGATCGGTAAGGAAAGTAACATTTTCCGCCTGGAAGTACCACCCGAAGTCTATGCTGCCTATCTCACCGACGGAACCGAAAACGAGGCCATAATGGCCATTTATAAAAAAACCAAAAATATGGAAAAGGCTATCAAGGAATTTATCAAACAGCCCTAAGCGCACTTCACAATTTAAAACACTTTGATATGAAAAATAAACACAAAACTTTAGTATTTACAATAGCCCTTGCTTTATGCTTTCCTGCAGGCGCTGCCTGCCAGGGGATGCCGGTATATGATAATACGAACTTCGTCAGCCTGGTTAAATCCCTGGTGGAATCGGCCAAGCAAACCGCTAATCTTGTTAAAACCGTCAATTTTCTAAAAGCTCAGAAAGAAAATATTGAAAAGGTCAATAGCGTAGTACAGGATTTAAAAGCCGTTCGTGAGATAGGTCGTAACAACCAACGCCTTATTGCGGTGATGCAGAATGACCTTCGGGATATTTTGAATTCCCCTTATATAAAATCTGAAGAAGTTAGCCGTGTTAGCGAATCCTTCAGTGACGTGGTAGATAATTCCCTGGAGACCGCAAGCTTTATCGATGAGATTTTATCAAGTGATCATTTAAAAATGAGTGATGCCGAGCGGGCGGAGGTTTTAAAGCAAAAAGAACTCGAGTCTAAAGAAATGGTCACCGATGTGCGGCTAAAGACCAAACGTTACCGTGAGATCATTTCTTTTCGGGAAATGCAGGACAGGATCAATAACAGGGAAACAGGCTTTTAATGATGGAAGGGATGATCATATTAGCCGTAGGTGTCGAATATATCGACAGCGTTTTCCAAACCATCCAGGAAAGCGAATTTTCCCGGTATACCATTGTCGGCATGAAGACCTTGGCGGTGCTCTTCTTTTTGGTCAACATCCTTAAAAAGTATAATGAAGGGGTAGCCGATAGGCAGGGTTATACCTGGGGGCTTTCACCCGGTGATTTGGCGAAAAACTTTGCGGTAGTCTTGCTGGTTATTTTTTCAACGCAAATCCTGGGCTTCTTTGACAATATTCTTGTAGCTATTGAAAACCAGTACCGAGATACTGCCCCTGCCCTATTGCCACTCCAAATGCAGGAGATCCCCATTGCGGAAGATGTCTCCCCTATGGGGGCGATGCGTAAAGCTATGGCTTTACTTTATGAGGCTCTCGTAACGCCGTTATACGGGTTTAAAACCTTTGCTTTTCTTATCAGCCTGTTTTTATGGATTTTGGATTTATTCATTTATCCCTTATTCCTTGCGGAGCGCTACTTCCTGCTTGGGATTATGCAGGCCTTTTTTCCGCTGGTACTTAGCCTGGCGGTATTTGAAAAGTTTCGCTCGATGGCCTATGGTTTTTTCCGGTTGTATGCAGCGGTATATATGCTGGTGCCTGCATTCTTCCTGGTTAATGTATTTATCAATGCTCTTTATACGGAAATCAACACCAATTTTTGGGAAAACCTATTCGGTACGGATTACGGGAGCGGTTTTTTTGCCCCTGTGGTAGAACTGGGTTCGATAGTATTTATCGTTTTTTTAAAATTCAAGCTCTACCGGCGTGCCATTTCATTTACCCTGAGACTGTTCACCACTTAATCAATAGCAACCGATATAACCACTTTAAATCATTGAAAAAAATATTCTAAAAATGAAAACACCTTATAAAAATATCTATTCGGTATTAAAGGTAAACCGCTTTATCGTGCTGGCCGTAGTGCTTTGCTCGATGTTTTGCAGTGTGTTTGCAATTTGGATGGCCATCTCCACCAGGAATAAGGCCTTGAACAGTGCCTTCGCCATCAATACCGACGGCAGTATTATTCCTTTAAAACTGGTTACCCAAAAAGAAAACTTCCGGGTAGAGGCCCTGGCCCATTTGGAGCTGTTTCACACCTACTTCTATAATATTGATGCCAGCAGCTATGAGAAAAACCTGGAAAAAGCATTATGGCTTGGCAATAGTTCGGTAGATAACCTATACAGGCAGAAAAAGGCCGAAGGGGTTTACAACCGCTTATTGCAGTACTCACTGGTTCAAAAGGTATTAACGATCGATTCGCAGCTCGAAGAAAAGGAGGAATCGTTTCATTTTAAAACCACTGTTATTTTTGAAATCAACCGCGGCAATATAGTAGACACCTATGAATTAGTAAGCTCAGGAAAACTGCTCATCGTAGATCGACACTTTCCCCATAACCCTCACGGACTTCTCATAACGGATTATTTCGAAAACAGTTTAAGAAAAGTACCCTCACAAAATTAAAATTAGAACGGATGAAAATTGAAAAGAACAAAATTGTATTCATTAGCGTCCTGGTGGTCATTGTGATTTTTCTTGTCACCTATACCTTAATGATCACTGGGGAGGAGGAAGAGCAACAGGAAAACCTCAGGCAAACGGAAATCCCAGCCCTTGAAGAAGAAAGCCAGCAAACCTATGATTCCAAACTGGAGGCTATTGATAACCTCAAAGAAGTTCGGGATAGGAATGCGCCAAGTATTTATGATGAAACGTTTTTGGATTCTTTAGGTTATTACGACACCGAGCTTTTGGAAAAAGAAAAAGAGCGCAAGATCGATAGTATTTATGAGCTGGGAAAAGCCCGGCAGGCGCAAATTGTAAACCTTACACAAACTCGGCCAACCAGACCACCGGAGAATAACGGCTCATACTCAATTAAAACAATAGCGAAGGCTGATACTGCAGAGATTCAGGAAGCGCAAAAAATAGCGGCCAAAGAAATGGAATTGGAACATCAATTATTCTTTGCTTCTGCATCTATGAAACCCGAGGTTTCTTCCAAAGAAGCTACCGATAAGGAAATTAAGGTGGTCGTCGATGGCACCCAGGTAGTCAAAGCCAACTCCAGGCTTCGGATGCGACTTTCGCAGCCTGCCAGGATTGGTGATAAACTTATTCCCAAAAGCACCCCGGTTTTTGGTTTTGTTAGTTTTCAGCCTAATCGTGTCCTGATTGAGATTGAAAATATCAATAAGCATCAAACTAGCCTAAAAGCTTTTGACCTTGAAGATGGTAGCGAAGGTATCTACATCGAGAATAATTTCCGGGCGGAAGTAACCACGGAAGTCTTGGATGATGTAATCGGTGATATTAATATCCCAAGTGTACCCCAGGTCACTGGAATAAGCAAAGTATTTCGCCGAAATAACCGCAATGTAAAAGTGACCATTCTAAATAATTACAAATTAATTCTCAAAGCCAGCAGACCTGAATCAAATTGGGGATTGGCTAACCAATAAAACAATCATTATGAAAAAGTATATTTTAACCAAGGCCGCTCTACTTGTTTTTATTATGACCAGTGCACAAACCCAGGAAAAACTGGACACTATTTACGCTAATGAGTACAAGAATGTTGCGCTATTTTTTCCAGAGGAAATTAGCCAGGGTATTACCGGTGCTGAGCATTTTGTTTTTACCTATAACCGGGATAAGCAGCAACACTTCGGACTGCTGCAGGCCAAGCCCGGCAGAGAAAGTAATTTACTTGTTATCGGAACAAATGGTTCGGTATTCTCCTATATCCTGAAGTATAAAGAACAACTTTCCAGGCTGAACTATTTTATCCCTGAAGCGCAAAGTATCGGAAAGGAAAAGCCAGTTGTCAAGGATTCAGTTAGGGACAAAAAACCGCAAAAGAACTTAAACAAGAAGGAAGATCATTACCGCAGATTCTGCAGCTACCTGCTGAGTAAAAAGCAACGCATAGGCCGCATAAAAAAACGCAAGACGGGTATTATTTTAAGTGTTGAGAATATTGTTTTTAATAAGAAGCAGCTCTATTTTGTGATCGAAATTGAGAATAGATCCAGCCTGGATTATGATCTTAATTTCTTAAACCTGGCGATTGAAACCCGCAAAAAGGGAAAGAAGAAATCCTTACAACGCTTATACCAGGATCCGGTTTTCAAGTACAACTTGCCGGCTAAGATTGGAAAAAAACAAACGGTAAGATTGGTTTATGTGATGCCAAAATTTTCCTTGTCTAAAGAAAGGAGGGCGATATTGGAACTTAATGAAAAGGATGGGGAACGTAATTTAAAACTAAAGATCTCCCATCGGTTTATTAATAATCCTAATTGATAATTTTGAAAAATTCCGACTTTAAAAGTTTAAATTTTTCTGGCTTTTGCACCCCTGCCAGTCAGTCTATAACGCTGTTTACTACTTTGTGGTTTCTCGGGAATGGTCATTTCAATCAAGCCTTCGGCAAGTGCAGGTTGCAAATAATTTTTTCTAAAATTTTCTCTATCGGAAAGTCCTAAATGATATTGCAACTCACTTCTGCTATCTTCACCATTAATCACATTTAAGAGATCCTGAACTTGCGGGGTTACTTGCGGGGTCTCTTGCAGGGTTACTTGCGGGGTTTCATTAGTAGTTTTATCAAAAACTTCTTCTGAAGCTGGAAAAACCATTCGTAAAAAGTTCTCGGAGAAACGGAAGGAATCTTTACTATAGGATTCTAATATTCTGGGGATCCCCGATCCAAGTTGTTCTACCAAATCTAGGTCTTTATAAATGCGCATTAATTCTTTGTTGCGGGGAATCGAAAAACCTTCAAAAAATTCATTTTTACTTAAGCCATCCGGTAAAGAACCTGCAGAAGTGATTTCTATCCGATCACTAAAAATTTCAAACTTTGGAGCTATTTCACGAGTGTAATCATTATGGACAAAGGCATTTATAATGGCTTCCCGCAGTGCAATGGCATTCCAAAGACGATGTTCTTTTCGTTCACTGTGGGTGATTTTGGTAATCGTTCGATTTTCCAAGTTCATTTTATCCAATACGCTCTTAGTGGCTTTTATTAAAGAGCAGTAACCATATTCATTACTTTCAACTAAATCGACCCGTGTATTCCCTTTATACTTAGCTAATTTAACAGAAACATTATTTTCATCTGCTAATAAATATGCTGCATAATTCAAGTCTCCTCCTGTCGTAGTTAGCTCTAAATTTTTTCTGAATTGTTTGTTGAGGGGCTTTTGTTTTTCCTGGTAATATATATGAAGTTGCTCAAACCTTAAATCCTGTCGGTGTGCTTTTATTTTTCCGATAGAATTTCGGGTACGTGTGGCAAAAAGTTCTTCAATGAGTTTTTGTGACATAGGCTCTGCCGCAGAACCAAGCCGTATAAAACAACCTTTTTCACTCATTCCAAATTTTTTGAGATGGTAAGGTTTTTCTGAACCGCTTGCTACGATGATTTTCAGAATATCATTCCCATCCCGTTCCTCAGTTACAATATCAAATAACCCAAGTGCAGAAGGCCGTATATTGTTCCTTACCCTATCCTTAATTTTCAATTGCACACTATCAGGATCTTTCACCCCAAAAGTTCTTCCTTCCTTATCAATCCCTATATAGATAATACCGCCTTCACGATAATTTAAAAAAGCAACAACTTCTTTCTCCAAACCATCGGAAAGCTCCCTTTTATATTCTATACGGTTGGTCTCACTCATAAAAAAGATTTTAACGCCACAAATATACTTATAATTACTGGTCAAATATAGACTTGGCCTCCTTATACACCCGCTCAAAATTAGATTCCAAATCAGCTTTGGAATAAGGTTTTTGATCTTTAGCCGAAGGCAGATCGCGCCTAATATTCTGCAATCTAAACTGTACCTTTTTATCCTTTCCATCTGCATAGGTTATAAATTCTCCCTGGTTCAGGCGAAAGAAAACATCGGCACGGATTTTTGGGATTTCCTTCTCCCCGGTTGTTACTCGGGTATCAAAATCAAGGCTATACCCGCGGTTGACACTGGTGGTAGGTTTCTTTACAATTTCAAAAAAGCGCTCGTAGTATTTGGCGGTGTCGGGGTCATTTACCTTTCCAAAGAACTGGTAGGACAGGTTGCTTAAAATAGCCTTACTAGCTTTATCCCCATACATCATATCATTTTGGATCTTATCCTGCATTACATAAATAGTAGCGATATCATAACTCCTCAGGGTTGCCGGGATCCGGTGCATATTCAACAAACGAAGGGTGGGGGCTTCTTCCATCAGTAGGAAGGAAGCTTTGGAGTTTCGCACACTCATTTGTTTAGTTATGGTATGGATAATAGTGGCTATTACCGGAGAGTAGGAAGCTTCGTATTTTGGATTGTTCACTACGGAAATAACTGCAGGGTTTTCTTCACTATTAATATTAAGCGGAACCTCATCTTTAGAAAGCACCATAAAAATCTGCTGGGTACTGATCCTTTTAAGCGCATTGGCCAGGGTACTTTTTACACCGGCCGTTTGCCGCTCAGAATCTTTCCCACTGATAAAGGCATCGGCCATTGCTCGGGAGGTGGTATTGGTTTCCAAAAACTGGATCAGGCTATCGGTATCCAGGTACTGGTAGGTAGCGATAAGGTGCGGGAGCGTACAAAACTTCGGGTAATCCGTTTTTAATTTCCAGATCAGTCCCCCGATTAGCCCTTCTGCGGCATCATTAAAAAATTTTGTAGTCCCCGAGGTACCTGACTCTCGTTGTTCAAGTAGGTTTTCCACTAGGACCCGGGAGACTTCATTGACGCTTTCCTCATTTTCCAGGTATCGTGGAGCTATGGGATTCACCCGATGGATGATTTTATCAAAGGAAATAATCTTAAAGGGAATTTCCCGGTCCTTAAAAAGGGGATAGGCCATTTCGGTAAGCTCAAAGTCCTTATAGTCGTGAATCACCCCACAAAAATTTTCCTTTTGAAAATGCTTTAAAAAGCCATACACCACGCTTTCGGTCTTCCCGCTTCCGGCAGAGCCAATAACGGAAACACCGCGTTTAATATTCTCCAGTTTAAATTTTCCGTTGGTGGTCGTAAAACCGACTTGGTATTTTCTATCGATCTTTTTATTATTCTCACCCTTATGTAAAAATACATACATCAGGGTATTGATTAGGAGCAACGGACACCCCAGGAATAATAAAGCCGGAATCCACTGGTTATCCTGGACCCCATAAATGCCAAGGGTCACTATCAGCAATAAATTCAAAATAAAAGCAAAGCGGTTGATCAGCCTAAAACATATATAGAACAATATGCTTACCAGCCCGATGATCAGAAGCAGTCTAACAAGATTTTCTATGTCCATAATAATTAAAATTAAATACCGATTGAACTTGATTTAACGGCTAGCTCCACCCCTTTCTTAAGCCTGTTAAAAATTTTGAGGGCAACTTGTGCCTGGGAAGTTGGAATGCTGGGCATCATCGGGATCCCTGATTCCCGGATAAGTTTAAAAGCAAGTGCTTTTTCGTTAGCCGGTAATCCCATTAGCGCGGTAAAATAGTGGTTCGGGTTTTTAATAAATTCCTTTCGAGCCGTATAGGTTTCCACAAAATTGCGCTGATAGCCGAAGGTTTTATCAAAGGTCTTTTCTGCTTTTTCAAAAAAGCGGTCCCGGTCAAATCCGCGTTTAACGGTCTTACCATTAAAATTAACTTCCGAAGCTTTGTATTTACTTCCCGGGGATAAGCTAACCGAATTGGAAGCATCTTTTCTACTTACGATAATATGAATATGGCTTTGGTTTCCTGCTTTGGGCATTCCCTGTACGATTCGCTTACCATCTTGCCGGTGTGGTGCCTGTGCTTCCAGTTTCTCAATTTTCTTTTCCCGTTTTTGAATACTTCCCTGCATCAGCCCGGTTTCAATTTTTCGGACTTCACTTTTAAGTTGAAGGATTTTAGTGGCGTAAGGCTGGTTTTCACGAACCTGGCGGTCTGTACCTTTAAAACTCCTGCTATGTTCGATTTTAGCGTAATATTTAATATCATTGATATTAATCGGCCTTCCGTCTATTTCCCGGTTAAAGCAGGCCACATAATCTTTCATCAGTTCCCGGGTATACCTTTTTAGATCCTTACTACTGCTTTGCAGGCGTTTTAATTCGTATTTGGAAGGGCTCACGGTAATGGAATAGAACTTGGGTTCTTTCTTTTTGAGCTTGGCGGTATTGTTATCAATTTCTTTGACGACTTTCTCAGGGGTAATGGCATCCTCATATTGATTAAAGAAATGTTCCTTTGCCCCTTCTTCTAACCCTTCATTTTCCTTTTCCAGGTAGCTAACAAAACCGGCGGAACTTTGGGAGTAATTCCCACCTAACTTTTGGGGAGTGATCGTGATATACATAGCAGGAAATTTTAAAGGTTATTATCAGAAAAATTCTTTTCACCCCTACCATCTTGTTCCTGTTTGGGAATACCATCTTTTTTCTCCCGGAGGATTTTCTTTTCCAGGATGAGGGGTTTCTTTGGAGGTGCTTCGGTTTGGAAAAGTGAGGCGATCATCGCCGCGGTAGGTTTGGTTTGGGTTTTTTCCATATCACGCATAATGGCAATAACCGCATTGATACGTTTCTTAAAAGAAGCTTCGATAGTCCTGCCGGTTGGCCCTAATTTTTCGTGGGGGGAAATTTCATTATAGAAAAAAAACTCCAGCATTGTTTCCAGGGCTTCGGTGTGTGATTTGAAGTGTGTTCTTGAAAATTCCTGGAAACGTTTTGCTGTTTCTTTTTTAAACCTGATGCCAATAAATGAGTCCATAATTCGCCGATTTGTCGCAAATTCTTCCCTAGAAATGGGCGTTGGCAGGCCATTTGTCGCAAATTGCTTAAACACAGGAATTCAAACAAACATTAAATAACTGATTTACAGTTATTTAAAAACGAAAAGGAGTACTTAACATCGCGTAGCGTGTTACCCTCTTGCTACTCCTTTTCGTCCCGCAGCGCGGGACAAAAATTCCGTACAATTTGGCCTATTGCCTGTCTTGATAGACAGTCAAAAGCCCCTTGCCATTTTTCAGGAAAAAATTTCCGTTGTTAATTATTTGATTGCAGGTTTATCGGCGAAAGTCAAAAATGGATACGCCTGCGTAAATTTGAATGCTGAAAGTCAGCGAAATAAATATAAGGATTTTTTTAGTACCAGGTTGTAATAAACAAATATTTCCTATTCAACAGGGTGAGCAAATTCAGGAATTTTTTTATCTTTATTGAATAGGTTTCAATGACCTAAAAAGAAAGGGGAAATTCAGGTAACAGCGAATTTTCCCTTTTTGTTTTCAAGGAATTGGTTTATATAAAAAACTGCCGAATACATTTTAGAAGAAATACTTGGGAGCTTCTTGAATGATTAACCTATTCAGATATTAAAAATATAGGTATAGGAATATAAGTTTTTTAAGCCTTCCTCCTCGATTATTTTCTTAAAATCGGATTGGTGTTCCCTTGCATACCTTTGGATCGATTTCCCGTATTTTTGGGGTTACTTCTTCCCGGGAAATTTTGATTAGCCGTTTTTGGGGTTTTTTGTTCAAATCGTTAAAATTCAGATAAACCATGACTTTCGGGTTTTAAAGCATGCCATTATCGGCAAAACTATAGTAATCTCCACCGGGCGTTAAAATCAAATGATCCAACACTTTGATATCAAATAACCCAGCGGCATTTTTAATTTTACGGGTAAGGTCTTTGTCGGGGTTACTTGGTAGTAGCGTTCCCGAGGGGTGATTATGGCAAAGGATAACCGCTGTACTAAGGCTCTTTAGGATAACTCCGAAAATAAGGCGCAGATCCACAAGGGTATAGGTAATCCCGCCTCTGGACACTTCAAAAATCCCTTTTACACGGTTATTGTTGTTGAGCAGAAGGAGTTTAAAACTCTCGCTCACTTCTATTTCATCTTTATCCCAATTGGAATAAAGGACATCGGCAGCGGTAGCGGAAGATTTTATTTTTGGTGCTTCACTAAGTTTTACCCTGCTGCGATAGACTATTTTTATTTCACTAACTTTGGTTTTCATAATTATTGATTTTCTTAGATTAATAATTAAAAGAGGGCGCAACTTTGGAGATAGGCGCCCTCTTAGTTTTAAAAATTACTGGTCTGCGTTTTCCTTGTTTCCAAGGAATAGGATTTCATTCACCAAAATTTCGGTAACATATCGTTTCTCCCCGCTTTGGGTTTCATAGGACCTGGAAGTTAGTTTGCCACGGATGGCCACTTCTTTACCTTTATCAACATATTTCTCGATAAGCTCCGCCTGTTTTCCCCATGTCACAACATTGTGCCATTGCGTATCCTGTACTTTTTCTCCTTTTGAATTTTTATAGAATTCATTGGTTGCAATTGAAAAGCTGGCTACTTTTTTACCACTTTCAAGATTTCTGATTTCCGGGGTTTGTCCCACATTTCCGATTAACTGAACTTTGTTTCTAAGCGTACTCATAATTAAAAGATTTAAAAATTAATAATTGATTTACTTATTATATCCGGGGCGTTTTCCTGTTTTTGATTTTTTTTACTTCGCTTCCGGGTATGTTGTTTTGAAATGATTTCATGAGATTTTTATTTGATTTACTTCCTATAGAGTATCCTATGATAAATCCAAATTTCCTTTCATAATTTTCTTCTATAGTTCTGCTTTTTATCCACAAAGCCTTTTTGATCGACATACTTTTTATATCCAGAGCATTTTCCTTTTTTTGATTCTTTTGTGCCGTTGCGATATTTTGTGGTGGATTTGATTTCATCTTTTTTTGTTTTCGACTTACTTCCCATAGAGCCTTTACATTACCTTTTTTTGATGCAAATAATTTTACAATATCCAGACCTGCATAGGGCGTATAAAAAGCGAAGCGGCTTTATGCCGCCCGCAGGAATGGATGTTGTTATTTCGCCACCAAAAAAAGTTAATGTGCTATGTGGACGGCCAGGAAGTCGAAGGCCTGAAGATGAAGAGAAGCTACCTTCAACGCTAAGGCATAAAATGAGGTATGAAGGAATTCTATGCAGAATTTGGAAAATAAGTTTCTAACCGCTAAAAATGTTCACTTGGATTGAACCTTCTTGCAGTACATATGAAGAATAACTGGAGCGGTGAATTAGGAAAAGTAGCCCATTGTATTCACATAAGGTGTCCCTCGCGCAATCACCGCAAATGCCCGGGCCACCAACTTATTTCTTATTATATTGATTGTACTCATTTTGCTCTTACCCATTTCAAGCCTCCTCTCATAGTACGCTTTCATCTCTGGACTTGACTTTATTGCAGCAATGGCACATTGGTGAAGCAGTGATTTACCTTCAAGGTTTGCCAAACGGCTAATCTTCGTCCTTCCTTTTATACTAGTCCCTGAGGTATGCGGAAAAGGTGCTATACCACAATAGGAAGCAAACTTCCTCCACGACCCGAATGATGTAAATCCAGCCGTATATACGATCAAGAAACGAGCAGTAACCCTGCCAATTCCTTTTATCCCAACCAATAGCTTCATCATTTCCTTTAACTCCTGATCGCTCTGTAATAGCTTGTCCATTTCACGTTCAAGGTCACTTATTCTCCAGCTCAAGAGGTTTATAATGTCCTCCTGTACCCAGAACAAAAGAGCATCCTCTTCTAAAACTTTTTTCTGCTCCTTAAGTGTCGCCATATGTCCCGCCCGTTGTCCAACCAATTTTCTTCGAAGGGACATTAACCGTTTCAACCTAACCAAGGTGGAGCCGGGTAATTTAACCAATACCCCCTCTTCCCGGGTTCGATAACCATACAAGGCTATGCGTTTGGCATCCGCCTTATCGTCCTTACCCCTAATGATCCCCAACGAGCGCTTGATCTCCAGACCAGATACTACTTTTAGCAAGTAATCTCCAGTGGCTAATATTTCGACAAGCCTATCTGAATAGAGTCCCGTGTGCTCCAATATGAACAAGAGATTTTCCTTATTCACTTTACTTTTGCTCAAAGACCACTTGATCATCTTGCCAATACCTTCTGGATCGTTTGCAAACCCCCTTTGAAGTCCACTTTTATGGATACAACAATCCAAAGTCAGTTTACTCACATCAATACCAATAACATCAATAATTTCCATATTTTTATATTGCATTTAATAGATTGCTTAAACTAAGACCTTTAATAGCAAAGGCTAAAATCCTATATGGTTCTGGCAATCTGGTTACAAAGGACGGGGACTAATACGCTATAGAGGCCGTGAACCTGGCCGTCGCAAAAGTTCACCCCGTCCTTTTTCTTTTATCATCCTAAATTTAATGACAAGGAATAATTAATTTCAATTTTAGAAAGGGTAGGTGCCAAAACTCTATATAGGTCGTTATCCTAGCCGTCGCCGAAGTTCACCTACCAAACTTGTATTTATTAACAAAATTGAAAGTTATGAGTCTCCCCCAGACCCCCTCTTTTCAACACAATCACCATTATAGATAAATACTATATGACAAATCTAAAGGCCGTGTGCTGTTACCTTTTTTGATGCTGATACATTTTCAAGAGTTAGAATTAGGGAAGACTTATAAAAAGGAGTATACGACTGGCTTATGCAGTCTGGACTAACTTCTAAATATTGGTATTTTGCATTACAAAAAAGGTAGGAACAGCAACGGCCGGGAAGGAAATGGAAATGCTGAAATTAAAAAACAACCGGAAGCGAAGTAAATGGATAAATGGAATTCCGATTTAGCGGGCGTCCTTTATTATTTAGTTTATAGAATAAGACTATAGGATAAGCACAAATTACTATATATCGAATACATCAAGAGAAAAATGAAAAGGATGCTCAAGATATCCTAAAGGAATCTTTTTACCCGACATGGAGCATTTTGCAGAATGAAGCGGTAATGTGCTGACTGATTTACAACCAGAAAATTAAGACACTATCCCGTAAAGTGTGTAAGTTTTAAATAAAGGGGTTTGGCTTTATTACTTAAAGTCGAACCCTTTCTTCATATATGGTTAAGAACTGATTGAGGATAATTCCCCAATTTCTAACCGGCATAGTCCACTTTTTTGTGGCTTCCCTTAAAGCCAAATATACAGATTTCATAACAGCATCATCGGTAGGGAAGGATAATTTATTCTTGGTGTACTTCCTGATCTTACCGTTTAAATTCTCAATAAGGTTGGTTGTATAAATAATACGCCTAATCTCCAGTGGAAACTCATAGAAAACTGTAAGGTCCTCCCAGTTGTCTCTCCAGCTTTTAATAGCATAGGAATACTTGTCATTCCACTTTTCTGCAAAATCCTCCAGGGCAGCTTCTGCGGCCTGTTTGGTCGGAGCATCATAGATGAGCTTCATATCTTTTGTAAAGGCTTTTTTGTCTTTCCAGACCACATACCTGCAGGCATTCCTGATCTGGTGAACTACACATATTTGAGTTCTGGACTGCGGGAATACGTTTCTGATGGTATCGGTAAATCCGTTTAGATTATCTGTGGCGGTGATAAGAATATCCTCCACCCCACGGGCTTTCATATCCGTGAGTACACTCATCCAGAAGGCTGCAGATTCATTCTTTCCAAGCCAGAGGCCAAGAACTTCTTTCTTACCGTCCCTCCTAAGGCCTACTGCGATATAGATCGTCTTGTTTACTACCTTGGAATTCTCCCGTACCTTAAACACGATCCCATCCATCCAGACAATAAGATAAACAGACTCTAAAGGACGATTCTGCCAGGCAACAATATCATTACTAATTCGATCAGTAATTCGGGATATGGTGGAAGTAGAAACATCAAAACCATAAACCTCAGAGATCTGTTCTTCAATATCGCTATTGCTCATTCCTTTGGCATAGAGCGATACAATAACATTCTCAATACCATCAACCATATTCTGCCGCTTGGGAACAATCATGGGATTAAAGGATCCGTCCCTGTCCCTTGGAACTTTTATAGTGTCCTGGCCAAAGGAACTGCGAACCTTCTTCCGGGAATAACCATTGCGGGTATTGGTATCTATGGAACGCTGGTTTTTCCCGTAATCCAGGTGCCCATCGAGTTCACCTTCCAGCATCTTTTCCAGCCCACGCTTTTGCAGCTGTTTTAGAAAACTACTGAGTTCTTCACCTGATTTGAACTGCTTTAAAAAATCATCGTCAAATAAATCTTCTTTTTTCATTACTGTGTAAATATTAGAGGCCTGAAATTACAGGCAAGATTAAAAAAATATCGGGGTTTGCAAACCCCGATATTTTCTACTTACACAGTTTTTGAGATAGTCCCAGTTGTAGGAATATATAGTATTAAGCTTCTTAAAAGATTTACCAACGGCGAAAACCTCGTTTGTACGTTTAAAGTTTCTAACTTGGAAGCTTTGTATTTACTCCTATGAGACAGCCTACCTATTAGGAGTATTATGAAGGTTCTCAATAATATGAGTATAATTCTGGTCGCCCCTCCTTTAGAAGTACTTGAATTGAAATACCAGAGAACTCCCGATTCCTTATATTACAGGGAATCGGTTTTTAATTGAAGTATTTTGTTTACAAAAGGTCAATTTTCTACGCCTCTTAAAACTTCAACTTTTAAAAAGAAAAATAATGAATTCCATAGAATCATTAGATTAAGAAAAAGTTGGTAGGTAAACATTTTTAAATAATCAGGGCTTATGAATAAAGTCTTTTAAGACAAAAAAATACAATAAAAATGATGCAATGACCAAAAGGATTAATGAAAAAATTCCAAAAAGCTTTTCTTTTTTAGTTATTTTATTCCGGGAAGATTTTTGACCCTTCTTCTTTCTTCTATTTCTCCTATATTTTGACATTTTTCTTCTACACTTTCTTTTGGGTAAATTGCAAACTTATCGCTTTAAAAAGGGTTTATTCCCTCTAATTAGATAAAAATTCATTGTACTGTAGTCTTACAATTGCCTTAATTTAGGGCACCTAGGATACCATAGGAATATTTCACAAATAATTCTGTGGTCTTACTGAAGGTATGAAGCTCAGGAATTCAGTTAATTTCTAAAAAATAGTGACTTCATAAACTTAAAAATGCAGATTTGTTTTCAATCCTACTATCATTTTAAAATAAGTACAGGAACTTCTGATTTGAAAATCATTTTCCGTCTCAGCCCCAGTTCAGTTAGTTTTTCTATAAAGGCATGTTTCCTGTAAAGTAGCGCCAAAATATCTATGGCATTATCTTTCAAAAAACCGGTTATTTTATCTTCAGTTTTCCCTTCGGAAAAAAGGTGAACAGAAATATTCTGTAGATTAAAAAACTCCTCATAATAGTTTTTTATCTCCTGTTCTTTAATAACTTCATCTTTACTTTTAGCAAAATGAAATATAAAAAGGCGCGCGTTAAATGCCTTTAATAGATCAGCCAGAACCTTTAGTTCCCTATCAGGTTTCAGATTATCTGAATCCAGCGCCAGACAAATTCTTTTTAAACCAAAAGTTTCTAAATCTTCAGGTACAACCAGCACAGGGCAGGGTACATCCTTGCTCACTTTTTCACTGGTAGTTCCTGCAAGGTAACCTTCTACCTCACCTGCACCTTCTGTCCCCATAATTATCAAACCTGCTTTTTCTTCTGTTGCTAATTGATAAATTATATCTGAAGGTCTTCCTGGGGCTACCATACTCTTATATTTTATTGTCGCCAGACGTGGAAAATTTTCGAGAAATTCCAGCATTTTTTCTTTGTACAATTTCTGATAAGAACTAAAGTTGTCGGGAACCGGATAAACTATAGCCCCGTATCCGGCATATTGATAACCTTCAGAATAGGCATGAACAAAGATAATTTCTGAATTTAAAGATTCGGCCACCTTTATGGCATACTCAACTCCAATTTTGGAACTTTGACTAAAATCAATCGGAACTATTATTTTCATGGTTTTTTAATTTTAATTATACATTCAGTTTTTCAATTAATTGTTTAAATAAAAGCTTTATTGTTTAATCCACTTTTTGGCAATCTCCTTTTCCTCTAAGTCAAAATATTTTACTTCAGCATTGGTAAAAGGTTTCATGAACTTTGTAATCCAGTCCTGCCATTTTTTATCACCTACCATGGCGATTTTTTCATAATCTTTTGCGTGGGCAGTATCCATTTTTAGATCTTCCCACAGGCCTGGAAAATCCCAGCCGGTAAAATTCTCCATTTCAAAATACCAGCGTACGTTTAATCCTTTGTCCAAAATAGCATGAATAATGGGATGTACCTTCTCAATATCCATTTCGGATAAATCTCCCGATGCTCTGGTTGCAATAATATTATCTCCTGAAATCTCTATAATTTGTAACATATCTATTTTTATTAATTATTAACCGCCTAAATCGTAAAACCATTCTTCAGCTTTCATAATTCCTTCTTTTATGGCATTTCCCTTAGTATAATTCTTTTCTATAACCAGACTTTTAGCAATTTCCAGGGCTTTTTGCTTCACTGCAGGATGGAGGCCATCCAAACTGGTTTTAAATTCTTCAAAGGTCCATTCCATAGCTTCATTTTAATGGTTGAACAGTTCTTTTTCTTTTTCGGGATCCATCTCATTCTTTGACTTTTTGTCCAAAAAATAATCCAGCACGATGCCCACTATAATTGCTCCCACAAAAGCAACATACACCTGCCAGTTAAACTGAACTACCAGAGACAGGCTAATAATTATGGCCAAAATGGGTAGGATAGGTACTTTCCCTATGGAAAGGGGAACTTTAAAAGGTCTTTCTTTGTCAGGTGCTTTATAACGCAAAACGATGAGTGCAATATTCACAGCTACAAAAACGAGTAACGCCCCTAAAGAGGACATTCCTGCGACAATTTTAATATCTCCCAATAACAAAAATGCCGCTACCGCAGCCATAACCACCAGTGTAGTTACCCAGGGTACTTTCTGTGCATTGGTCTTGGTCATAAATTTTGGAAGCTCGCCCACGCTTGCCATACCGAAAAGCAACCTGCTAATGGAAATAATGCCACTAAAAGCCGCATTAGCCGTAGCAAAAAGTGCCGCAACTGCCAGGGCTACGGGCAACCAGGAATTTAAATTTGAAGCGGCCAGCGACAATGGGGAATTTACCTTTGCTATTTCTGCGGGGTCACTTATATTGAGTACCGTAAAAGATATTAGTAGGTATATAATTGTGGTAAACACCATTGTCAATAAAAATGCCCTCGGAATCGTCTTGCCCGGATTTTTTACCTCGGAACCCAATGCTGCCATATGCTCAAAGCCGGTATAAACAAAAAATAAGGTAGCAGTCGCTGCCAGGGTGCCGGAAAAGGACTCCACTTTAAAAAATTCTGATTTTGGTGGTCCTGTTTCCAAAAGTCCGACCGCAATAAGAATAAACAATCCCAATAGCTGAATACTGACCATAATGATATTGGCGGTAGATGATTTTTTGATGCCCGTAATGCTTATAAATGCAAGAATCAGTAGCACAGCATAGCTAACCAGTAAGGAAGGGATGTTAAAAAACGTATTGAAATACCCTGAAAAAGCAAGTAGCACCGCGGCGATGGTGGCCGAACTGTGAAATGCAATCGTCCAACCTGTTAGAAAAGATGGAATGTCGATTTTTGGAAAAGCTTTCCGTACAAAAATGAATTCTGCACCGGCATTAGGATAGGTAGAGGACAGCTCTGCATACGACATTGCCGAGACACTGGCCGCAATGGCGGCAAAAATAAAACTCAACCAAAGGTCTGTTCCCGCCTGTCCAGCGGCTGCACCAATTACAGTATATATTCCAGCACCAACAATGGTACCTACACCATAAAAAGTAAGGCGAAGAGTACCCAGAGATTTTTTTAATTCTGCCATAATACTATTAGTAATATATTATCCATTTCTATCTAAATTCCTTTTTTCCATCTCTGCCTTTACGATGCCACGCTCAATAGCCTCTTCTTTTGAACAATTTTTGTTCAAATAGAAATCCCTTGCATATTTTAATGCTACTGCTCTAATATTTTCATCCAGCACATTAAGCCTCTCCTGGTAATCCTTAAATAAATCCTCCTTCATTTTTTAAAATAGTTTTAGAACAAAAAACACCATAGTTAAAAGATATACAATATACGCTGCATCGAAAACGAATATCTGCCATCTGCTGAACCCGTGAAGTTCCTTGCTTTGATGGACAAATACTGAATATAAAAGCGGCATCAGTCCTACAAAAGCCAGGTTGACCCAAAACAACTGGAAATCTTCGATTGGGGTCGTTACCAGTGCCAGGGGGAAAAATGCCACTGTCATGGTAACGGCATTATCTGCAATCACACTGGTGGTACCTGCAGTCACTTCACCTCCCTTTACCACACTCCATGTTTTGAATATTTCAGGGGCGGTAGTCATAATTCCGGTGATAAACAACCCTCCAACAATTTCGGAAATATTCAGTGCCGAAACAATATTTTCGGTAGCTTTTACAATAAAAAAAGCCCCCACGGCTATGGCCAGGGCCCCTGCAACCGAAAGCCATATTTTCTTTTTATCCCATTCTACCTTCTGACCCTTTTCCCTGCCTTTTATAATGGCATGCGTTAAAAAAGCCGCATAGGCAGCCAGCATGATCCACCCATCAATGGGTTGTAATCCACGCCAGGCTTTGGGAAGCGTTAATATAGCCACCAACCCGATAATTACCAGATAGGGGATAGATAATACCGAGACGGAACGTTTGTTCAGGGCCAGCAGGTTGGCATCCAAATGTTTTTGATGCTCCTTATTGTTTTTAAACTTTCTTCTGGAAGCAAAGTATGCAATGGTTACCATGAGCGGAATGGAAATGATATTGGAACCAAGCAAATTCCCCAACCCGATATCAGATACCCCACGGGCGGCGCTCGTAATATTTATCGCCACTTCAGGGCTCGCTGTTACAATAGCCAGGAAAGCTGCCCCTGCAGAAGCAGTAAGCCCCCATTGTTTGCGCAGCATCTTTAAAGGGGTAAGGAGTTGATCAGCACCCCAATGGGCAGCCCAAGCTGCCAATCCCAATACTACTACCCAAAGCCAAGCGTTCATAACTAATCGATTTTTATAATTGTCCTGTTACTTTCAGTATATTTCAACTTTTTCTTATCCGATATTTTCTGGTCTTTTTTTTGTTGGCTTTGAAAGATCAGGAGTAAAATCACTCCCGTGCTAATCCAAACATCTGCGGTATTGAATACAGGGTCGAAAAAAGTAAATTCATTACCTCCCCATAATGGCAGCCATTCCGGAAGCCTTGTATCAATAATAGGGAAGTACCACATATCCACCACATTGCCATTTAAAAATCCGGCATAACCACCGCCTGAGGAGAATATTTCTGCAATATTGCGAAGTGCGGGATCACTTTTTTCAAAAATCAGTCCGTAAAATGCACCGTCAATCAAATTGCCCAATGCACCTGCGTATATAAATGCGGCACAGATTATAAAGACTTTTGCATATCCTTCACGTATCATCTTTTTGATATAAAAGGTCCCCCAAATAACGGCTACGAAGCGAAATAGTATTAAAACAAATTTGGCCAGATAACCTTCGCCAAATTTAAAGCCCCAGGCCATGCCGGCATTCTCCAAAAAATGTAAGCGAAACCAATCCAGGCCAAACACAAAATATTCCTCGCCATAATAAAAATGGGTCTTCACATAAATCTTTATGGCCTGGTCTATTACCAACAACAGTAAAATTAATAATGCTACACTACTTTTATTCATAATTTCCTTATTCTTGCCCAACGTCTTGTGCAACATATATTTGCATTATTTAGATAATTTTAAAATTCTTATGGCGCCCCGCATTACAAACGTGAAAACGATGCCGCCAATTACCAAATCGGGCCATTTGCTATCCAGAAAATAGACCAGCACCCCGGCCAGTATCACCCCGCCGTTTACGATGATATCATTGGACGTAAAAATAGCACTGGCCTGCATATGCGCCTCCTTACTTTTGGCCTTATTTATCAACCAGAGCGAAATAAGGTTCCCCAGTAAGGCTAAAATGGAAACTATGATCATCCATTCGAACATTGGTGTTTCACTACTTGTAAAAAACCTTCTTAATACCTCTGCAAAACCAAGTGTTGCCAATGCAATTTGAAAGTAGCCGCTGAATTTTGCCACCTTCTTTTTTCTGGAAATGGCACCACCTACTGCAAATAAACTTAGCGCATATACTATCGAATCTGCCAGCATATCCAAAGAATCTGCAATTAGGCCCATAGAAGAAGAAATCCACCCCGTGGTCATTTCGATAATGAAAAAGCCGAAATTTATCCCCAGGACCCACCAAAGGATTGTTTTCTGTTTGGATTGGTCTTCTATTACGGGAGGCTCGGCTTCTTCGGTCCCCATAAATTTATCACCTAATTTTAATTCTGAAATCGAGGCTTTGATTTCCTCATTCCCTTCAAGGTGATATACTTCAAGTTTTCGATTGGGTATATCAAAATCCAAATATTTCACTTGAGCATAAGATTCCAATTTCATCCGGATCATCTGTTCTTCTGAAGGACAGTCCATTTGACTTACTATAAAAGTACTTTTGTTCATTTCTCCCATATCACTTAACTATATTTTTCCTTCCTTTATTGGAAGTTAATAAGAGAATTACCGCACCGCCAATAGCTGCAAGTAATGAAGCTATCAAAATGCTTATTTTCGAAATTTTAATCAATTCCTGATCATTAAATGCGAGATTGGTAATAAAAAGGGACATGGTAAAGCCAATTCCCGCGATCATACCAATTCCAATTATATGTTTCCAGTTTAGTGTAATATGTAATTCGGAAACTCCAAGTTTTTGCCCGATCAATGTAAAAATACCAATCCCTGTTACTTTCCCAATAGCTAATCCCAAAAGGATCCCCAGCCCTAAAGAACCGGAAACAACCTCAATTAAATTTACATCGAGCTTTACTCCCGCATTCGCGACTGCAAAAATTGGAATGATAAAGAAAGCATTGAAATCAACAAGGGAATTTTCCAGTTTGAGCAAAGGAGGCCTTGAATTCTCAGTATCTGTTTTAATAGCTTTTAAAATTATTTGTTGTTTTTTATCCTGAAGAGGATTTAATTTTTCCAGCTCTGTTTTCTCAAGATTAGTAACGTTTGTGGCGGTCCTTTCTTTTAATATTTTACTGTCTAATTTGGGCACTATTGGAATGGTAATGGCAAAAAGTACTCCCGCAATAGTTGGATGGATCCCCGAATTAAGGAAGCAATACCATAAGATGATCCCAATAATAATATACCAAATCAAATTTTTGATCCCAGTCCAATTCATTAATAATAATAACCCAAATGCCCCCATGCCCGATCCAAGGTATATCCAGCTCAACTCGTTGCTATAAAACAATGCTATCACCAATATGGCACCTATATCGTCAGCAATAGCGAGGGCTATTAAAAATGTTTTTAACTGCCTGGGGACATTTTTTCCCAGTAGGCCAATAATCCCTAGTGAATATGCGATATCGGTAGCCATAGGGATGCCCCAACCCTTTATATTTTCAGTGCCTAAATTTAGGCTAATAAAAATGAGGGCCGGAACTGCCATGCCACCTAAAGCTGCCAACAATGGGGCTGAGGCTTTTTTAATTGAAGATAATTCCCCCACCATAACCTCCCTCTTCAATTCAAGGCCGGCAACCAAAAAGAAAATTGCCATTAGGCCATCATTGATCCATTCTTCAATTGTTAGCCCAAAACTAAGATGCTCGGAAAATTCAAAAAGCAATTCATCGCCAAGAAAATGATGATAGGCACCTGCCCACTTTGAATTAGCTAAAAGAAGGGCAACTATAGTAGCAATTATTAAAAAAATCCCCCCAGCTGTTTCCCTGTCGAGGAACTTTGTTGCCGTTTCCCTGATATACCCAATAGTGGATTGATTTCGAACTGATTGCCCCATTTTATCTTATCTGTTTTTTGAGTTCATTACTTAAACCTTAATATTTCAAAAAGCTCAGTAGCGTCTTAATTTTTAAGAACTTACTGTTAGGTCAACTTTAAATATGCAACGCCCTGTCTTCGGTAGCTGCCAGACAGGCCTCCTTAAAGGTCTCGGAAAATGTGGGGTGACCGTGTGACATTCTTGCAATATCCTCGGCAGCCGCCCTAAATTCCATCGCTACCACCGCTTCGGTATAACTGTCTGCTATGCGAGGGCCTATCATATGCACGCCCAATATCTCATCGGTTTCCTTATCTGCGATTACCTTGATAAAACCATCCGTATCCATACTTATCTTCGCCCGTGCGTTTGCCTTATAGGGAAAAGAGCCCGTTTTTATACTTCTATTGGTCTTCTTCAGTTCTTCTTCCGTCAAGCCTACACCGGCGACCTCAGGCTGGGTGTACACGATATTTGGGATAAGGGAATAATTGATATGTGGCTTTTGACCTGCTATGCTTTCGGCTACAAAAACGCCTTCTTCACTGGCTTTATGGGCAAGCATTGCCCCCCGGATTACATCCCCAATGGCATACACACCCTTGACATTGGTTTCAAGGTTTTTATCTACCGTTATCTGTCCTTTCTCATTGGTTTCCACTCCTATATTTTCAAGCCCTAAACTGGCGGTGTATGGTTTTCGGCCAATGGCCATAAGACAGTAATCGCCATCTAAACTCATTTCTTCTTTATCGGAAAGATTTTCCGCTTTCAATTCTACTTTATCCTCAGTTGCCGTTGCGTTTGTCACCTTATGTTCCAAATAAAAATCAATTCCCTGTTTTCTAAGGGAACGGTGCAATTGATGTCCCAGTGCGCCGTCCATAGTGGCGATAAGGCTATCAAAATATTCTACTATGGAAACCTTTGAACCCAGGCGGGCGAATACGGAACCTATCTCAACACCGATAACGCCACCCCCAACGACCATTAAGTGCTTGGGGATTTCCTGTAGGGCAAGGGCTTCGGTGGAAGAGATGATACGCTTTTTGTCTATTTTAATATTGGGCAGTGAAGCGGGTTTGGACCCTGTGGCAATGATGATTTTATCGGTTGTTATGGTTTCCGTTTTGTCCCCGCCCTTAATCTCAATCGTGTTTTTGTCCTTGATGGTGCCGTGGCCTTGATAGACGGCAACCTTGTTCTTTTTCATCAGATAATCAACACCATTGATGATTTCCTGTACCACATCCTGAACCCTTTGGTTCATTTTCAGGATATCGACATTGGCCTCTTTAACATCAATCCCAAAATTTTCGAATTGATGCTTGAGTTTGTAATAATGCTCAGAGGCTTCCAACCAGGCTTTTGACGGGATACAGCCCACGTTAAGGCAGGTGCCGCCAAGCGTGTTGTACCTTTCAATAATGGCTACTTTTAATCCTAATTGGGCGCAACGGATCGCACTTACATACCCGCCCGGGCCAGATCCTATTATAGTTACATCAAATTTTTCCATATTCACATTTTTTTAAGTTAGTTACGGTGGAAAAAACCTTAAGCTTGACCATTGGGGGCTGGGATTCAGGCTTAAGGCACTCCCACCTATTATTTTTTACTACAGTTTTTACATATCCCTTTTAAAACTAGGTTCACATCGTTCACCTCATACTGGTTTGGCAAACTCTCTTCCGATATTTTATTTGGTAAACAGATTGTTTTCTTACAATTGGTACAATGAAAGTGCATATGTAAATCTGTACTGTGTTTACCTTTGGCGTTTTCATCGGAAATCGCATATTTTGCAAAAGCAGTTCCATCGTCAATTTGGTGCACCATGCTTTTTTTCTCAAAGAGCTTTATCGCCCTGTAGAAAGTGGTCTTATTGGCTGTTTTGATATTTTTATTGATAAAGACTTTTTGCATTTCATTTAAACTTACTGCATAAGTTTTCCTTTTGAGGTATTTGTAAATTTTCAACCTCATTTCAGTGGGACGTATCCCTTTTGACGATAATTTTTTTTCCGTTTTTGTCATTTTATATTCTTTCGAAAAACAGTCTAAGTCCGGATCTAATCTTTTTTATAAGCCAAAAGCCTTAACGCATTAAAAACCACCAGAAGCGTCGAACCTTCATGGATTACTACCGCCACTCCAATATTTGCCAAGCCGAATATGGTTGAAGGTATAAGCAGGGCCACAATACCAAGGCTAACCCAAAGGTTTTGCCTGATAATCGCCTTTGCCTTCCTGCTTAAACCTATGGCAAAGGGCAGGGTTTCCAACTTATCGGCCATTAGCGCAATATCCGCCGTTTCCAGGGCTACATCACTTCCCGCAGCACCCATAGCTATTCCTACAGTGCTGTTTGCCATGGCAGGGGCATCATTAACGCCATCGCCCACCATTGCCACCTTGGATTCCTTTTCTTTTAATTCTTTTATAGCATCCACTTTTTCTTCCGGCAATAGGCTCCCCCAGGCATCGGTCAATCCTATTTCTTCTGCTACTGCGTCTGCTACCTTCTGGTTATCACCAGTAAGCATGATCATTCGTTTAATTCCTATTTCTTTTAATTTTTTAAGGGTTCCCTTGGCGGCTTCACGAGGGGTATCCATTAATGCAATGATGCCTATATATTCTTCATTTTTTCGTATAAGCATTGTTGTATTTCCACCACCTTCAAGACCACGCACTTTCGTAGCTATTTTTTCGGAAGGTGTACTCTCATCAAGCCCTTCGTACAGGTCGAGGTTACCTATATAGATTTTATCATTGCCAAATGATGCTTTAATCCCTTTACCCAGAACTGCCTCTAAATTAGAGGCATTTGGGATTTCCTCGCCTTCCAGACGCTCTTTTCCATCACGAACTACAGCTTTGGCCAGGGGGTGATCACTAAGACCTTCCACGGCTACTGCTATTTTGAGAAGTTCATTGTCTGAAATATCCCCAAGTGGCACCACTTGGGTAAGTTTTGGCTTTCCTTCCGTTAGAGTTCCGGTTTTATCAAAGGCTAGGGCGGTAATAACCCCCAGGTCCTCCAGAGGGCGCCCTCCTTTAATTAATACCCCGCCACGGGCAGCTCTGGCCACTCCACTTAATACAGCACTTGGGGTCGAGATTGCCAACGCACAGGGACTTGCAGCTACTAATACGGCCATCGCCCTGTAAAAGCTGGCGCTAAAGGGTTCGTCAATAACTAAAAAAGCAAACAAAAGAATCCCGACCAAAATAAGGACGGACGGCACAAAATATTTTTCAAATTTATCGGTGAGCAACTGGGTAGGCGATTTTTGAGTCTGAGCTTCGTTAACCAGTTTCACCAATCGGGAAAGCGTTGAATCTTTGGCTGCTTTGATAACTTTAATCTCCAAAGTATTGTTCCCATTGATCGTTCCGGCAAAAACGCGGTTTTCATCTTTAATATCATCTACCTCTGAGTAATCCTTCTCAACATCTTCTACGGGAACTTTATCTACCGGTACACTCTCCCCGGTTATTGGAGCCTGGTTAACACTACTCTGCCCATCTACCACTACGCCATCTGCAGATATTTTACTATTTGGTTTCACCACAATGATATCCCCAATATTGAGTTTTTCGATACCAACTTCTTCCGTTTTACCATTTTTCTTAACCAAAGCTGTTTTTGGCGCCAGTTCTGCCAGTGCAGCTATAGATTTTCGTGCTTTGTTCATTGCATAATGCTCCAAGGCATGCCCCAGGCTAAAGAGAAATAATAACAAAGCTCCTTCAGCCCATTCCCCAAGAATAGCTGCTCCTATAGCTGCGACCAACATGAGAAAATCAATTTCAAATCCACCTTTGGCTACGGTCTGTATGGCTTCTTTTGCTGTAAAGTAACCTCCAAAAAAGTAGGCACCTATGTATAGGGATAAGCTGACCCATTCCGGTATTGATGTTACGTAGGACAAACCAAAACCAATACCCAAAAGAGCACCACAAATAATAGCAAAAATAAGTTCGGTGTTTTTCCCAAAAATACCTCCGTGGGCGTGGGAATTTTCTTCCCCGGCCCCGTGGCTATCCGCTTCTCTATGATTCTGGAGATCAGTATCTTTATGCTTTTGTTCTTCTATATCCCTTACCTTTTCTTTATTTAAATTTTGAGGATTCTTTTCGGCAGATTTAAAGCCCTTATTCTCAGCAGAGGAGCTTTTTTTAACTTGTAGGTTTTCTTTTTCGAGCTTTGTAGTTATCTCATCAAAACTTGTTTCCCGTTTATCATATTCTAAACGGATCATTCCTCCGGCATTGGCGGAAGCTTCCAAAACGCCTTTGATATTCAGCAGACTCTTTTCTAAAGTCCTTGCATGCCGGGTATGTCTAATCCCCTCAACCTCTATAAGCAAATGTCCATATTTCGCGGTAATTTCAGCCCCGGTTCTTTCTGCCAATGATTGAATGCGGTCAATAGAAATTATATCCGGATCGTAATGAAAGCACAATTGTGGCACCGTATCTTCCTGATCGTCTTTTATATGCACTTTATCAAGACCTTCTTTGGCTTCTAATTCTTCAATGAGCCTTTGCACACAAGTGTCTTTTTCATTTGGCACCTGAGGTAACAGTACCGGAATTTTCAGTTGTAATTTTTTCATTTTAGGTGTTGTTTATTTTATGTTTTTTCAAAAAAGGGAAATGATGTGAAACCAATAATAGAATAAGAAAAGCGGATGTAACACTTCCAATGAGGTACATACCAAACCCAATTGATATACCAACCGCGGCAGTGGCCCAAATTGTAGCTGCGGTAGTCAAACCGGAAATTAAATTTTTCGCGCTATCCCTAAAAATAATTCCTGCACCAAGGAACCCAATACCGGAAACAATATTGGCGACAATGCGGGTTTGGGCAGTTACTTCAATATGAGTATTGATTATTGTAATTAATGCGGCCCCAAGGCAAACGGCTGCATACGTTCTAATTCCTGCCGCATTTCCGTCAATTTCCCTATCGAGTCCTATCAGGACACCTAGTAAAAGAGCGACAAATAATCTCGGTATCAGTGTTATTTCAGTTTGAAAATCCATTGTATTCATCTTGTATTATAAAATATAATAATCTGTTGGCTCTTTCTTTACAGGAACATCTGTTTCACCTATCATTTGTTTAATGTTTATTTCTATCGTTTCGGCCAAATCAGTCATGGGTGTATCCAAAGGGTCGTTTTCAAAGGGATCCTGCATGAGTATGGATGTTTTTTCAATGGCAATGAAAATGACTGGTATAATAAATGTTATAGCGATTTCAACTGCTATATTTTTATCGTCCAATCCAAAAGGCAACATTGTAGCAAAAACGTAGATGATCAAATGAATCAATAAGCTGTGTGCTTTGGGGAAGACAGTATTTTTTATACGTTCGCATTTGCCCATTGAATCACATAACCTGGCTATAGTACTGTCTATCTGTACCTGCTGAAAATCATTGACCATACCAATTTCTTTTGCCTTTAACAAAGTTTCAGAGTGTTGTGACAATAAAGCATTAGGAATATTAAATGCTTTAATCCCATAGGATTCTGAGTATACCTTAACCCGAGTGGAAAAGGGTAGTTTCCTCAACGATTCCCCTAGGGCATAGCACCAGATTACCTGACGATCGGTCATCTCTTTCACCATCTTTTGATAGCCTCCTTGATCCCTTGCAAAAAAAGACACACACTGCCTGACCAGTGTTCTGGAATCATTGACAATAGCCCCCCAAATAATACGGGCTTCCCACCACCGTTCATAGGCTTGATTGGTTCGAAAACCCAAAAGTAGAGCCACCGCAGTACCAAAAACGCCGGTTATTGCAATTGGAATAGAGATTTTTGACAAAAAACCATATTGGTCCATATAGCCAACCAGAATTGAATAACTACCGATAAATATCAGGTCAAATTTTATGGTTTTCAAGAAGTCAAAAATTGATATCCGCTTATTTAAGAGCATATTTAAAAATTATTTAAGTCCGTTCAATAAGTTGTTTGCTTATTCTCATAATGTAAACTATACTTCATTGCCACATTTAGAACAAAATTTTGCATCCATAGGTATTGGTTCTTGACAACTTATGCATTTTACTTTACCTAAAGGCTCGCCATAATGTTGACAAAAAGAAGCATTTTCAGGATTGTCTTTGCCGCATTTTGTACATCTCACAACAACCTTGGGTTCATTAAATCTTGGGTCATTATTTTTACGTTGATGCTTGTTGGAATGATGACCATAATTTCCTCTTAATAAATGTTTTAAAAATCCCATATTGTTTAGTTTAAGTATGTTTCCATATATTCCAACGCCTCGGGCATATCCAACTCGCGGGTTCCGTTCCCTGTTCTGATAAAGAAATGCGAACGATCGCCCAAATTCAAATACACAGGTTTTTGTGATTTGTGAACCCTTACATAACAGATATCCTTTTCTTCAAATTGGTGAAAAGACACTTTAACCAAAGTGCAAAAATGGGTACCCAACTTGAGGGACACCAATTGCATTATATATTGCTCAAACCCGTCCTTGCCAGGTTTTTTTAAAGTACCATAATCCTGTTCCAGCCCCAGAATACTACCTTCATCATCAATTCCGATAATTAAATGCCCTCCTTGGGTGTTCATAAACCCGGCAATTGTTTTTGCTATTACGTCTTCCAAAGCCTTATTCGGTTTAAACTGCCTCAAATCCCATCTCAAGGTAGATTTAAATTCTACTTGCTGGTTTTCTCCTGCCGCAATCAGCTCTCTGATCTCCTCCAGCTTATCTCTTCTTCCGGTCAATTGAAATATTCTTTGCCTGACCATAAACATAAGCGACAAGGCAATGCCCAGCAGTCCAAATAGCAATTTGATGATGGCTTGATCCAAATCCCATGAACTAACTTCCTGCTGATATGAAGCAAGCAGAGATTTCCACCATTCGCCATTACCTCCCTGCATGTCATACATGTGGAGTGAAATAACCAGGGGCTGTATTATAAATAAGCCAAGGGCTAATCCAATGAATATAAAAACAAATACTTTGCGTTTTTTCATTTTTACCTTCTTTTATAAGCCATAGGTGCCATCGCTTTCGATGCCTGTGCCTTATAACTACTTCTTCTTATCCTGAAGGACTTTCTTCTTTTGTTCAAATTCCTCATCGCTTATCTCGCCCCGGGCGTATCGTTCTCTCAGGGCTTCCATAGCCTTATCCTTCCGTCTATTTTGTCCCGGGGTGGGATAAGGAATTAAGAATATCCAAAAGATGAGGATTATCCAAAGCCCCCACCATATCCAGTGCATTCCCCCAAAATTCCAGTTGTCCATCATAATCTTTCTGTTTAAATTTATTTAACTTTTTTAATGATTTCCTTTCTCCATCCATTCCTTGGCCAAATGTTTTTCTTCAGGGCTAAAGAATTTAATATGTGCCTTTGTAAAGGGTATCAAAACTTCGGTAAACTGTTCCTGCCATTTTGTAATTCCCACCAATGCAACCTTTTTAACGCGTTCTTCATTCGGAAGTTTCAGTTCAATGCCTTTCCAATACGCACTTGCAGTCCACCCCTCAAAATTTTCCATTTCAATATACCAGTATACTTTATGGTTTGCCTGTATATGGTTTTTTAATTGAGATATCAAATTGTCATAATCGGTAGCATCCAATCTATTTTGAGCTACCATATATACCTTGTTTTCTTTTTTATAAATTTTCATCATTGTTCCAATTTTTTAAATCAAAAAACTTAATCCAAGTCATTGCTACATTTCTCACAGACTCCCTTGGCCACCAGATTGATATCCTCTGCCACATAGCCGTCGGGCAGGTTTATCTGAGGGATTTTGTGCTCTGTAAGGCACACGGTTTCCCCGCAACTATTGCAATGAAAATGTAAGTGAAGGTCGTTTCCCACCTCACATTCACAATTGTCTTCGCACAGGGCATATTTAATGATGCCGGTGCCATCCTCAATTTGATGCACGATTCCTTTTTCTTCAAATGTCTTCATAGTACGGAAAAGCGTACTCCTTTCCGAGCTTTCGAAATCCTTTCCAAGGTCGCCTAAGCTAACGGCCACATTCAGTTGTGCCAGCCGTCTATAGGTCATCAAGCGCATTGCCGTAGGGCGGATGCCTTTGCTTTCCAACTTTTTTACTATTTTTTCCATTTGCTATAAAAGTATTTAGGGGTCGTAACGCTTTATGGATTCCCCGGTTTTTATCTGGAAGGCATCTTCAATATCGGAAAGATAAATTATTCCGTCACCGGGTTCAGTTGTTTTTGCATTCTCAAGGATAATATCTATTGCTGATTGTGCTTCTTCGTTTTGACATACCAGTTCTAACTTTACAACCGGACTGTCTGTTACACGGAAATCTAAAGAAGGTGATGCGCCTTTTGCTTTAAAAGCCCCCGTTCCTTCTCCCTGGGAAAGGGTCATACTTTTAAATCCGCTTTCACTAAGAGCTTCAATTACATTTTGAACTCGTTTCGGTTTTATAAATGCTTTTATTTCTTTCATTGCTGTAATATTAATTTTAGTATTAAGGATGAACCCTCTGGAATTTTAATTAAGACAAACATTTAACAGAGAGTCCATCCATCTAATTTTTTTAATTTAATGACCATGGGAAGTCTGGCTTTTCTGCATTTCAGAAACCAGATAATAGGCATTATTATAGGCAACCAACGTACCTTCAGGCAGAGGCTCCAGCAGTTTAATTTCAACCCAACCATCTTCATTTATTCCCGTTCTAACCTGCACTGGTTTCAATTCCCATTCGGTTTCACCATCTTCCTGGTGTTTTTGGGCCGTAAAGATGTAGGGATTTCCTTCTTCTTCAATTATTGCTTCTTCCGGTAAGGCAGGAACAGCTTCTTCACCGGTCCTGATTTTTCCGTTTATATACATCCCCGGAATTAGAAAATCTTCTTTATTATCGATTTCTGCATGCACATGTACCGCTTTGGGGTTTTGTTCAAATTGTTTCCCCACTGAATAAATTTCCCCGGTTAAATTACTGCCTGGAACCGATTCCAGTGTAAACGCAATCTTTTGGCCTTCTTTCACCTTATAAATATCTTTTTCAAAAACCATTAGATCGGCATGAACATGTTCATTATCAACTACCATAAACATACTGGTCTGAGGGTCTACATATTGTCCTACCTGTACCAGTACTTTTTCAATATAACCTCCAATTGGGCTTACTACCGGAATATATTCATATAATTCACCGTCTCTAACCTGGGAAGCATTTAGGTTTAACTGGCGCAATTGCGATTCGTACCCCCGCACTTCACCTTGTACAGACTGGTAATCTGATTGGGTTTGTTGAAAAGATTTTCCAGATCCTACCTCTGCTTCATATAAACGTTTCTGTCTTTCAAATTCCTTTTCCAAAAATTGCATCCTACTATATGCATTAATATAATCAGACTGCATTCTGGTTAAATTTGGGTGAGAAAGATAAGCCAACACCTGACCTTTATTTACCTTATCCCCCTCAATAACCTTTATAGAAGTTATATTACCGCCTAAAATTGCCGTAACGGTAGCTTCATATTGTGGCGGCACTTCTAACTGGCCATTGGCTTCCACAATACCCGACAAAGCTTTTTTAGGCAAGGTATCTACTTTAATCCCCAGACTATTGAATTTCATTTCTGAAAGATGTACCGAACGCATCCCACCTTCTTCTTCACCGTGTTCTTCATCTCCTTCCTCACCGTGATTTTCACCTTCTTCGGTATTAGTAGTTGCAGTTTCACTGGAAGCATCTTCCCCTGCCGCAGGATTTTCTTTACATCCAAAGAATATGCTGAGCGTTAAGGCAAGCATTAGAATATTTATTGATCTTGTATTCATATCGATTTTCTTATTTTAATTTTTAATTTGAATTCTTAAGGTAATATTCCAGTTGGTAGCGGCTGTCGAGATAATCGTTAAAAGCACTCCAGGCATTTACCTCGATTCTAATGGCATCTCTTATATTTTGGAGAAATGTCACATAATCGATAGCGCCTTCCTTAAAGGCCAGCACTGATCCACCTTGTTGCTCTTTGGCCAGCGGAAGTGCTTCATCCCTATAATAATTCCATGAGTTTCTCCATTTGATGTAGTCTTCACGCATATTTTTATAGGCGGTTTCCAGTTCGATTTTATCCTGATAAAAGTTTTGCTCTGCAATCTGTCTATTTACTTGTGCTTCCTGTGTACGGCCTAATTCCGGCCCAAAAAACAGCGGAATTTGAATTCCTATTTGATATTGGAAGAAACCCGATTGCCCGGCTATTTCCTGCCTACCGTACTGACCCTGAAATTTGGGCAAAAATTCAGATTTTCGTTCTCTGGTAACCGCTTTGGCAACATCTATCCTTTGTTCCGAAACCTGCAGCAACGGATGATTTTCAAGCGACTCTACCAGAAAGTTTAAAGGTTCGTCTAAAGTTTCAACAGGCAAATCTGGTACATCATAGATTGTGTCACTAACGAACCATAGGTTTAAACGCTGTATTGATTTCAGGTAATCTCGGTACGATTGTTCCAGCTGTATTTTAACCTCATTCCCCTGATTTGAAGTAGCAAGATACTCCAGTTTAGAGGTAGCTTCTGTTTCATACCTGATTCGTGCTGCTCTTTCAATGTCTTCAAAAATTGAATCCATTTTCTTATATACCCGATACCTCTTTTTACTTGTATAAACTGAAGCCCAGGCCCTGCTTACTTCACGTTCCACTTCTAAGGTATTTAGTTCTAAAGCATTTTCAGCAAGGGCCACCCTTTCTTTCTGTAATTTCAAACGGGGAGCTATTCCAAAAACATCTATGCCTTGTTGTTGAACACCAATTTGGGTATAGATCCCATCAGAGCCATTTCCTACCTCTTCTTTTCCTGTAAAGATTTGGGTATTCCCAAAATCATAGGCGGTTTTACGCAATACTTCCTCACTTTCAATTTCAAGTTGGGCAGCTTTTAATTGTGGAAAGTTTTGGATTGCCATTTCTTTAGCCTCTTCCAAACTAATAGTTTGTAAAGAATCCTGTATTGGATTTTCCGATGACATTTCATCAGATTGTGCATTTACGGAAAAGGTTCCGCCTAACATCAAGCCAATTATCAAAATTGTGGCTAAAGATCGTGAATTGGAAGAACCAAGCTTGTTCTGTTCCTTTTTCTCTCGTCTCTTCTCTACAAATGTATAAAGGACAGGAAGAACAACCAGCGTAAGTAAGGTAGCTGTAAGCATGCCACCAATAACAACCGTAGCAAGGGGTCGTTGTACTTCAGCTCCTGCTGACGATGAAAAAGCCATCGGCAGAAATCCAAAAATATCTGTTGTTGCTGTTAACATAATGGGACGTATTCGTTCTTTGGTTCCTGTAAAAATTCTATCTTTTATACTGGTTACCCCTTCTTCTTTTAAGGAATTAAACCTGTTAATAAGCACCAGCCCGTTTAAAACGGCAACCCCAAACAATACAATGAAGCCTACACCAGCTGAAATACTAAACGGCATATCTCTTAACCAAAGAGCAAATATTCCTCCAATAGCCGCCAGTGGAATGGCTATATAGATCATAATTGATTGGGAAAAAGATTGGAGTGCAAAGTACAGAAGCACGAATATCAGAAATAGAGCGATGGGCACTACTATTTGTAAACGCCCTTTTGCTCTTTGAAGGTTTTCAAACTCCCCACCATAAGTAATGTAATATCCTGGAGGTAAATCTAACTCTTCATCCAATTTTTGCTGGATGTCATTTACCACAGATTCCACATCCCTCCCGCGGGCATTAACTCCCACATAGGTTCTTCTAAAGGTGTTATCCCTGGAAATTTGCATAGGACCCGGTACATAACTAATATCAGCTACTTCCTTAATCGGAACCTGGGTTCCATCCGGCAGATCTATATAGAGGGTACGTAAATCATCAATGCTTTGGCGGTGCGCCTCATCAAAACGTATTACCATATCAAACCGCTTTTCCCCTTCAAAGATCACTCCGGCCGTTCCTCCGGCAAAAGCTGCACTTATATAATCGTTAATCTTTTCAATGTCCAATCCATATTGCGCAATTTTTTTACGATTAAACCGCACCGTCATTTGTGGAAGACCAGATGTTCGTTCAGGGTTCACATCTCCTACGCCCGGTATAGTCTGTATTATTTCAGCCATTTTATCAGCTTTTTCAGCAAGAAGGTCTAAATCTTCGCCATATAATTTTACCGCAACATCTTCCCTGACCCCGGTAAGCAGTTCATTAAAACGAAGCTCTACAGGCTGGCTAAAAACCAGGTTGACTCCCGTAAGTTCTTCATTAAGTTTCTCTTTGATCTTTTCTATCAATTCCTCTTTAGAACTTGCCGAAGTCCAATTATCCATATCCTTCTCTAATACAATAAACATATCGGCAATATCCATAGGCATTGGATCAGTAGGGATATCGGCAACCCCAATCCTCGCTACGGCGGTTTCTACTTCCGGGAAATTCTCAAGAAGGATATCTTCTATTTTTGTGGAAACATCGATTGTTTCACTCAACCCACTTCCAGGCCTGATTAACGCCTGCATGGCGATATCCCCTTCATCAAGTTGAGGGACAAATTCCCCTCCCATTCTGGAAAAGATAAAACCGGCTACTATAAGTGAGACAACCGCAGACCCCAATACTATGAACTTCAATCTTAAAGCTCCTTTTAATAAAGGCATGTATCCTTTTTGAATCCCTCCAATAATTTTATCACTAACTTTTTCCAGCCAGCGTTCAAACTTTCCAAACCAGTTCTTTTTATTCTGAATTGGTTTCATAAATAAAGCAGACATCATAGGGACATAGGTAAGGCATAAGAAAATAGCACCTATCATGGCAAAACCAAAAGTAAATGCCATTGGCCGAAACATTTTCCCTTCTACCCCCGTTAGAAAAAGAATGGGCGCAAATACGATAAGAATGATAATTTGTCCAAAAAAGGCGGAACCCATCATCGTACTTCCGGCATCATAGGCTACTTCATCCATTTTAGCCTTATTAAATTTTATTTTGCCGGAACGCATCCGTTTTTGTATTTCATATACCGTACCCTCAATGATGATCACAGCACCGTCTATAATAATTCCAAAGTCAATAGCTCCCAAACTCATTAGATTGGCCCAGACATTGAATTGCTTCATCAATATAAAAGCAAAAAGAAGTGATAATGGAATGGTAGTAGCAGTTATAAGACCGCCTCTCAGACTACCTAATAATATTACTAAGGCAAAAATCACGATTAAAGCACCTTCCAGAAGATTCTGGGTCACGGTACTCGTAGTTCTTTCAATTAAAACACTTCTGTCAAGGAAGGGTTCTATTGATAAACCTTCAGGCAAAGATTGTTCTACCGTCTCCATACGATCCTGAACATTTGCAATTACTTTATTAGGATTTGCACCTTTCAACATGAGCACCATACCGCCAACAGCTTCACGGCCATCCTGGGTAAAAGCACCATAGCGTACCTGGCTACCAAACTGGACCTCTTCAGCTGCATCTCCAATTGTTACAGGCACTCCATTTTCATTCTTGATAACAATAGATTTTATATCATCTAGTGACCTGATTAAACCCTCACCACGGATAAAATTGGCCATATTATTTTTTTCTATATATGCACCGCCTGTATTAACATTATTTTTTTGCAGGGCATCGAAGACTTGGGAAATAGAAACGTTTAACGCATTCAGTTTTTCGGGATTAATGGCAATTTCATATTGTTTTATAGAGCCCCCAAATGAATTTACCTCTACTACACCTTCGACGAGGGTCATTTGACGCTTTACGATCCAATCCTGGATGGTACGCAATTCCGTAGGGGAATAAACGGTGTCATACTCTTTTTGGGGCTTTATCGTATATTGATAAATCTCACCCAAACCTGTAGTAATGGGTCCCATAGCGGGACTTCCAAATTTTTCAGGTATTTGGTCCCTGACTTCGTTTAGTTTTTCCTGAACCAGTTGACGGGGTTTGTAAATGCCCATATCGTCCTCAAAAACAATTGTAACCACGGAAAGGCCAAATCGGGAAACAGATCGTATTTCCGTAACCCCGGGCAGGTTCCCCATTGAGAGTTCTACAGGATAGGTTACAAATTGTTCAATATCTTCTGTTGCAAGATTAGGTGATTGGGTGATCACCTGAACCTGGTTGTTAGTAATATCTGGCACCGATCCCAGGTTGACGGTCATCATGGACCAAATACCCGTCCCTATCAGCGCTAAGGTAAGTAGTCCAATAATAAATTTATTATTAATGGAAAATGCGATTATCTTATTAATCATATAAATAAAAATTTAATTCAGTTAAAATTCTTGATAATAATTTTGTGCCTAACAAAATCTATCAATAGGACCAAGGATCTAGTATGAGAACCAGGATTTGGTCAAAAAAGGATATAATTATCCTTTAAAAAAACTGAATTAAACTTTTGGAGGATCTAAAAAGGAAAGAATAGGTTCTTCCACTGAGCTGTCAAAATGGACAAAGGCTTTTGATGGAATTTCAATAATCAAAGCCTTGAAATTTGAAGAACCGAAATCTACTGTATGCACATGGCAGCAATGGCAACTACAAAAAGGAGGGCATAAATCTGCTACTTTATCATGTGAATAGTCGATATCTAAATTCTGCGTAGCAACCACTGTTACTTCTGAATCAGAAATCACTTGTGAAGTGTCACTATCATTACAGGCTAATAAGTTAAGCCCGAATATATATAGAGATAATATGACAGCGATAATTTTCACACTACAAAGATAAAAAAAAATCAATGCACAGATTGTGCAAAAAGAATAGGAACAGATTTCAAAAGGTTTATCACATAATTTGATAATAATTTCAATTAAAAAATTACCAAGATCTTATACTGAAGAATTAGAACATTGTTTTTTAATAAGCTATTTAATGAAATAGAGAATTATACAAATCCTTCAAATTACTAAGTTACACTTCGAATGAGATAGGAAATATCCCCAAATAATGTTAATTAACATTATTTTCTATTCAAATTTGGCTTTCCAAAAATGTTGTACCTATGTTGTACCCAGTCCATAAAAAAAGGCCTTACATTTCTGTAAAGCCTTGTCATTGCTAGTAGCGGGAACTGGACTCGAACCAGTGACCTTCGGGTTATGAGCCCGACGAGCTACCTACTGCTCTATCCCGCGATATTGGATGGCAAATATACAACAGAATTTCACTTTGCAAAAACTTTTTTGAAAAAAATTATTGGGAAATCCAGCTTAGAGCCTTAAGTCGCTCACTATTAGGAAAGGTCTCTATTTTCGCTTCTGTAAGAATATCTTTAAAAACCATCGCTCCCTTTAACCAGGTGAGGTCACTTACAACAGCAACTTTATTAAAGCCATTACTGTGCTCTATATTAAAATGAGCATTTTTAAAAAAAGCTTTAACTGATAATTCCCTGCCTTTTCGGATTTCTAGAAAAAGGTTAATTTTCCCAAACTTTTTCATTTTTTCCAGCACTTCCTGTTGCAGGGATTCCGTAAGATCTTCATCTACGTAAGAATCTATGATAATACCAATTACGTTTTCAGCTAGATTAAAAGTTTGGAGCATGGCCTTTTTTGAAAATTTCAGCCTAATTTAAGGATTTTTATCTTACTAAAATCACCTTTGCAGGCCTTAGATTTACTGTTCAATACTTACCGCCTGGAACTCATTTAATGTTCCATTTTGGAAATTTATCCTGAACTCTATAGGATTACAACAGTTTTCACAATCTTCAATATAAATCTGCCTTCCTACCGAAGGATCCAGAAGTACAGAGATTTCTTCCCAACAGTAGGGACATTGAAAAAAATGCTCTTCCATAATTCCTGTTTTTTCAAGGCTCCTTATTAAACAATCAGCTCATTTTGTCCAGGTCTTGCTGGATATTCTCCCACTCTTTCATGAATTTCTCCAGCTCCATTTTTTTCTGATTATATTTCTTCAGAAATTCTGGTTTTGCGATAGTTTCATCATAATTGGTAGCCAGGGCAACATCTTTCTCCTTCAATTCCTTTTCCAGCCTGGTGATCTTCGCTTCCGTTTTACTTAAACGATTATTCAGGGATTTCAGTTTTTTCTGGTCTTCATAAGATTGTTTAGGAGCCTCTTCCTTTTTTGCCGCAGCACCAGGCTTTTGTTTTTCCCGCTTTTCCACCGCACGCATATCCTCAAACTGCCGCTGTTCCAGATAATAATCAATATCACCCAGATATTCCTTTACCTTACGGTTCTTAAATTCATATACTTTTGAAGTAAGCCCTTGCAGAAAATCCCGGTCGTGAGAAACCAGGATCAAGGTTCCTTCAAATTTTTTCAGCGCCTCCTTAAGTACATTTTTAGATTTTATATCCAGGTGATTGGTTGGCTCATCCATTACCAGTACGTTAAATGGCTGAAGCATTAATTTACACAGGGCAAGCCGGTTACGCTCACCTCCGGATAGCACCTTCACCTTTTTTTCTACTTCATCTCCACGGAATAAAAAGGAGCCCAGCATGTCCCTAACCTTACTTCGGTTTTTCTCGTTGGCAGAATCTATCATAATTTCATGAACAGATTTTTCCCCATCCAGATAATCTGCCTGGTTTTGGGCAAAATATCCCAACTGTACATTATGCCCTAACTTTAATTCTCCCTTATGCGGAATTTCATCTATTATAATTTTGGCCAAAGTGGTTTTTCCCTGTCCGTTCTGCCCCACAAAAGCTATCTTACTGCCACGCTCTATGAGCAAATTTATATCCTCCAGCACCTGCTTCTCACCATAGGATTTACCCACATGATTGGCTTCTATCACCACCTTCCCGGGCTGGACGGAAACAGGAAAACTTATATTCATAACCGCATTATCGTCTTCATCTACCTCTATACGATCTATTTTATCCAGCTTTTTGATAAGGGATTGCGCCATGGAAGCTTTGGAAGCCTTCGCTCTAAACTTATCAATAAGTTTTTCTGTTTGCTCTATTTCCTTCTGCTGATTTTTCTGCGCAGCCAGTTGCTGTTCCCTAAGCTCTCCGCGCAGTTCCATAAATTCTGAATATGGCTTTTTGAAGTCATATATTTTGCCCAGGCTTATTTCTATGGTCCTGTTGGTCACATTATCAAGGAACATTTTATCGTGGGAAACAAGGATCACACAGCCGGGATAATTGTTCAGAAAAGATTCCAGCCAGATGATACTTTCAATGTCCAGGTGATTTGTAGGCTCATCCAGCAGTAAAATATCATTGCTTTGAAGCAGTAGCTTGGCTAGTTCAATCCTCATTCTCCAGCCACCCGAAAAAGTATCGGTAAGCTTATTGAAATCTTCTCTTTTAAAACCCAGGCCCAGCAATACTTTTTCGGTTTCGCCTTCATAATTGTAGCCGCCGATAATTTCATACTGATGGGTGATTTCGCTTAGATCCTGTATAAGTTGCGTATAGCTTTCACTTTCATAATCGGTGCGGGTAGCCAGCTGTTCATTGATATGATCCAGCTGCTTCTCCATTTTTTTTATCTCCTCAAAAGCCTGCTGCGCTTCCTGGATTACGGTACGACCTTTTACAAAATCTATATCCTGCTTTAAAAAACCAATTTTCAGTTCTTTATCTTTCGCGATACTCCCAGTATCGTATTCCTGTTCTCCGGAAATAATACGCAGCATGGTAGATTTTCCCGCTCCATTTTTCCCTATTAGCCCAACCCGGTCTCCGGCGCCAAGCCTAAAGGTGATTTCTTCAAAAAGATATTCTCCGTTAAAGGAGACGGAAAGATTGTGAATGTTAAGCATGAAATCTGATTAAATTTTTGCAAAGATGCTTAAATTTGTGGTGCAAAAAAAATGATATAGAGGCACTAAAACGCCTTTTTTCAATAACATATAAGGCCGGGGAATTTTTAACCTCCTGACTTACCGTCAAAATTTTCAAATGAAATTTTTAAAAGGAACTAAAATTTACAGCATCTTAACCGGCACCTGCCCTGTATGCCAGGAGGAGAGCATGTATAAAGAACCCAACCCTTACAAAATGGGAAGAATTTTTGAGATGCATGAACGCTGTTCCAACTGCGGCACCCGTTACAAAATAGAGCCGTCTTTTTTTTATGGCGCCATGTATGTGAGCTATGCCGTTGGTGTAGCCTTTTCGGTAGCTGCTTTTATTATTTCTTATGTATTCCTGAATTCCACACCCCTCACCTCCTTTTTTGCCATTGTAGGCACGCTGGTGGTTTTTATGCCGGTCATTACACGTTTGTCCAGGAACATCTGGATTAACTTTTTCTTCAGTTATAATAAAAATGCAGGGAAAACTTAATTGCGCCTGTAGTGTTTCCTGGTAAAGCGCTGCAAATCAATTTCCGGTGATATTTCAGCACCCTCTTCGATAAAATCTACCAGTTCCCTTGAAGCCATTGGAGCGATAAGCACTCCGCGGCTTCCAAAACCATTACAGCAATACATATTTGGTATTTCCGGATGGCTACCTATTAAAGCTCTCCTGTCTGCCGTGGCAGGCCTTATTCCCGCCACCTGGTCTACTACTTCGTATTCACACTCAATGAGTTTGTTTAATTCTGTTGCCAGTTTTCCCCTTGCCTCCTGTGTTGGACCCGGGGTCTTATCTTTGTGATTATAAGTGGCGCCAACTTTATACAGGTTGTTCCCAAGCGGCATCAGGAAAACTGAAGATTTTACCGCTTTGTTTAGCTGAAGTGCCTCTGAACGGATAATAATATATTCTCCTTTATTTCCTCTTAGCGGAAGATAATTGAAAAAGGGGTTTTTAGTCATCCCGAAGCCTTCGCAAAAAATTATCCTTTTGGCTTTCTGATCCTTATATCTGAAGAATTCCCCTGATATTTCCAGCTGATCATAATCAAACCTTTCGGCAATTAATTTCCCACTACCCAAAAGGTCCTTTCTGTAATCCTTTAATAAAGCATCAGTATTAATATTTCCGGTTTTCTTTACTCTCCCGAAGGAGAAACTTGAAGGAATATTAGCATTGACTTGCCTGACCAGTTCAGTATTCAAAAATTCATCCAGGCCAGGTTTATCGGCAGCATTAAACCAGTTATTTTGTTCTTCCGCAGAATGGAACCTACGGTAGATCTCCCAAAAATGTAAAAATTGACGATTATACTTCTTTTCAAACTTCTGATAAAAAGGAATGGCTTCTTTTATTTGCTCATCTGCCTTCCAGGCGAGTGTGAATCTTTTAAGAATTACGGGATTAAAAATACCGCCTGCTACCTGTGAGGAATGCTGGGAGTTATCTTCATAAACAAGAAAAGACTTTTTTCGCTGCTCAAGCCTGGAAATAACCGCAAGCCCGCTTAATCCTAATCCAACAACAATATAATCTACCATATTACCCGATATTAGAAATTCCAGATCTTCTTTAATAAAAAAGCGCCTTCCGGGGAAGACGCTTTAAATCTTTAAAACTATTGAAAACTAATAGTTCCACATATCCTGTTCGAAATTGCGAATTTGCTCTTTGATTCGCTGGGATTCCAGGAGCTGCATAAACGCATTCTCCGGAATATATTCTTCCACTTCGCGGTCGCCCTGTACGTTTTCTTCTTTATAGATCACCCCGTCAAAACGCCTTGCATTCAACAAATGGTCAAAAGACAAATCGGTTGCATTATTAGATCCATTAAAAGCCTTTGCCTGATGTAACACCTCGCGTGCATCTGGATAGAAAACCCAGAATAATTCCACTAAATCGGTCTGCCCAGAATCTATAAAGTTAACATCGGGCGCAACGGGCGCAATTCCCAAAAGCCTGTATCTCAATTCTCCCTGGACCTTATCAAAATACCAGATCCCGCGAATATGATATTCAGCAACATCGGCAGAACCAAGATCACGACGGTCGATAAACTGAGGGTCTACTTCTTCCCCGGCGTTGTACTGCTCAATACCTAAATCTGTAGTATCAATTTTAGACAATGTAGCCTGGATATCTTTCAAAGTACGTTTTTCATTAAAATAAGAATCGGCATAAATATTCTTAATGTCGCCATTCTTAACACCCGCAACCAGCACGTCGTAAAGAGACCTCCTGTTGTTCCCGATATTGTTGGTATCTATGGGATAATAATAAGGAAAATTCACCCTTTCATCAAGGTCTATAATTTCCCAGGTGCTTTTAGACCAGAGAATATCCCTGTCTCCCACATATCCATATTCCAATGGCTTATCATTCCTCTCCACTAGCTTTTGAGCTTCACTCTTCTTACCGATTTCTTCCGGGCTATTGGCATTTAAAATATTTGCCTGCCCGTAAGACGCTCCGCTAAGAGCCACTGCGAAACTAAAAACCAAAAATCTTCTCCAGCTCATTGTTTTAATTTTTTAATTAGTAAGCTCAATAAATACAGGAGCTACCTGCTTTAGCTTATAACCTGAATTTCCTGCCAGTGAGGCGTTGATATCAAATATCTGAACAGACTCACCTCTACCGGCCCTTCTAAGTGCAGATTTAGCCCTGTCATCTAACCTGTTTCCATTAATCCTGATAGTAGGCTGCCCGGGAACTTTAAAGCTAAAACCTGTAACATTTAAATCCAGGTCAAAATCAAAGTCAGGTAAATTTGCACCAACAGTTGCAATTTCCAGGCTGTTACGCTGCATTTGTACTGAACCATCTTCCCCGCGGATAGTACCCACAGGTCTTGGAATATCTTTTACCCTGAAAGTTGCACTGGATGGATAGCTTTCACCATCTATAGTTCCTGTTACATTAATCTTCACCTCTCTTTGCTGAAGGGTAGTAACATTAATTACATAGCTACTCCCGGATACTCTTGATAATCCAGGTGCATTAGCACTAATTTGATTATCTGGCACACCAGGCATAGAGATTGTTAGAGGATTCTGTACCCCGCGATAAAGTACATTCATTTTATCGGCAGAGATAACGGCAGAATTCGGTTTAGGTATTACTGAGAATTCTGAAGAAACAGGAACGTCCACACTTTCCCCTTCCTGCTCAAAAACAAGCCGGCCTTCAAGGGTATGTTGCCCGGCACTACCGGCAGGAATATTCAGCACTACACGGCCATCTTCAATACTATAGTCCGAATCACTTAATTCTCGTCCATCAAGAGTAAGATGCACTTCGTTAGGCCTTGTAGTTGGATCTTTTCTTCCCAAAACAATGGCACCATTAAATTCTTCTCCCTGATAATATGCTGACTTAGGAGTTTCAAGTAAAGTGGTATAATTGGTCATAGACACTTCACTTTGCAGCTGCCCTGCAAGCATAGTTGATAAGATATCATTCTCAGTAGTTTTCACATCAGCCTGAAGTTGCGTCATTTTAGTTAAAGATGCAATAAGAGGATATCCCTGAAAATGATACATCAACCAGGGTTGAGTTACATTTTCGCTATCGGTAACTTCCTCTGTTGAAAATTCATTTTGAACTTCCTGCCTGATTTGTGAAAAACGAGGGTCCTCTCCCAAAACTTCAAGAACACCTTCCCGATAGGTATCTATAGCATTCACTAACTCCTGGCCACTGGGACTAACTCTTCCGCTTTGAAAGAACATTTCATCCAACTGGTCAGGCCTATCCATAGACTCGTAATCATCTGTATCCTCTATTTCTGAAGTAAGTTTGTTTTTTATTTCAGCTATATACTCATCAAGATTTTGAGACAGTTCATCTATTCTATTCGCTTTTTCCTCCAGGGTCGCGTATTTAGCAGGTTGTTCTTCAGCCTTAGCTGCCAACCCTGCCATAGCCGCATTGTTTCTTGCCGTAGTGGAAGCGTTTGATTCTATTAATTTTTCATTCATTAAACCAAAAGCGGTAAGTACCTCTTTTGACATATTCAAGGCCATCATAGCAATGAAAACCAGATACATCAGGTTTATCATCTTCTGCCTTGGTGATTGTTTTCCAGACGCCATTATTAAGTAGTTTGTTTAGTATTAAGATTTGGTTCTTAAGCTCCTTTCTTCTGGCTTAGACCCTGGCAGGATTTCCATGCATAGCAGTTAACATACCTCCGTAAACATTGTTTAAAGAAGCAAGATTATTAGTAAGAGAATCCATCTCTTCTTTTAATCTTCCTGCATTTTCAGCCACTGCCTCATTAATTTCTGCCTGGCGTGAAGCAGATTCCACCTGTGCTTTATAAATATTATTAAGGGTTTCCATTTGAGAAGCCGCAACACCAAGTTCTTCACTATATTTCTTCTGCGAGGCCATAGCATCTACAGTTGGGGAAATACCTTTGGCAGCTCCTTCAAAATTGCGAATGCTTTCTCCAAGGCTGCTCATTAGATTTGCGTCAATCTTGGCTTCTTTTAACATAGTATCCAGTTTTTTAGACAGCTGTCCTTCCGCTTCTTTGTCTTCTTCAATAACTGTTGCTGTACGCCTGTTGTTGGCAGCGGGCCCTCCTGCAAGTTCAGGATAAACCAAAGACCAGTCCAATTCATCATCTACCGGTTCAAAAGCAGAAAAAGCGAATACAAAAGCCTCTACTACAAGACCTGCAATAAGCATAGGATTAGCGAACGGCCAGTGCATAATTTTAAAAAGCGCACCTAATATTACCACAGATGCACCTAAACCGTACACCATGTTTGTTATCTTCTTTGTAGATCTTGATTTTGCCATAATTAATTAAAAGATTAGATTCTAGAAATAGGTTTTTATTGTTTGAGTAAATTTAAGGTTCTTATCTGTTGGACTGGTTAAGGGTAACGTCTGTCCCTAAATAATCCTGCACAGTCCTGAAGCCGATGTAGCTTCTTGCAGAATCTGCATATTCATAATCTCTGGAACTCACCTGAAGGAAATAAGCCACATCCTTCCAGGAACCGCCACGAACCACTTTACGCATATCGTCAGGATTATTAACGGTAGGGTTCATTGTAGACATATATTCGTAAGAGATGGGATCGTAAGAAGAAAACACCCACTCTGCCACGTTTCCGGCCATATTATACAAGCCATAATCATTAGGCTCATAAGATTTGGCCTCTACAGTGTACAATGCCTGATCTGCCGCGTAGTCCCCGCGAAGAGGCTTAAAATTGGCCATAAAACATCCACGATCATTTTTAGCATAAGGCCCCCCCCAGGGATATGTTGCACCTTCCAGGCCACCACGAGCAGCATACTCCCACTCTGCTTCGGTGGGTAAACGGTAAGTAGGAACATTCTCAAGATCTTTGCCTTGTCTAAACTGGTTGTGGTACATCGTACGCCATTGTGCGAAAGCACGGGCCTGTTTCCAGGAAACCCCAACTACGGGATAATCATCAAAAGCGCTATGCCAGAAATAATCATTATGCATAGGCTCGTTATAGGAATAATTAAAATCCTTGATCCAGACAGTGGTATCCGGATAAACAGAAATTTCTTCAGTCTTAATGAAATTACTACGGTTTTCTTTAGACCGGGCAGCAGCCTGAATATCCATCCAGGAATACTTAAACTTCAGCTTTTTAACATCTATAGTGCGCTGGCCGTTATAAGCTTCATCTAAAGGAATATACATGGAGTCCATCACTTCAGCGTAATAAACATCAGGATAATCCTCTGTTTCTGTATAAAGGTCCACGTCTTTATTAAGCCTTCTGTTCTCGTAAGTATCGCTGGGGCCTCCCTCGCCATAAGCATTGAGCATGTATTCCTCATAAGGAGTCATATTCTCGGGATCTGCATCAGCAAAGGCAAATTCTCCAATACCGCCATCTCCGGGAACGGCACCTTCCATTTCTGCCATTATAGCAAGCCGCACCCTGATTATGGAGTCCTTTACATAGTTAACAAACTGCCTGTATTGAGCATTGGTAATTTCGGTTTCGTCCATATAAAAAGAACGAACAGTAACTGTTTTGGGTGGGGCATTCCTTTGGTCGGCAATATCATCATCAGATTTACCCATAATGAAAGCTCCCCCAGGAATCAATGTCATACCATAAGGTTTCTCCGGATTCCACTTTTTACCTCTCGCACCTACCAGCTGCCCCCGATCACTACGACCACAGCCTGCAAGCAAGGCCAGAACAGCAATTAGCGAAATAAACTTCTTCATAATTTCTCCTAGGTTAAGACATTCGATTTACGGCGGTAAACCTATCTAAATATTTTATAAAAAACAATATTTTCGATAAAAATACAGTAAATCAAATTATTGTCTGAAAATTTTTTAAACTTCGTTTTTTCTCTTGGCTTTGTACCACCTTTCGGGAATAACCTGGTTGCAAGCTTCCAGGTAATCTTCTTCACTGCAAGGTAATAACGTATGTCTTTTTAATTTAGTATTCACATTTGCTAAAAACGGAATTTCTATCCACCAGCGCCCGCTAACCGGGCTTTTAAAGAAGACCAATATATCTTCATCTACAGGAACCTGGTACTTTATAAACTCCTGTTTTGCCGAAATAGTATTCTCGTTGGTCCTGAAATTAACTCCCTCAACAAAATACCACATCATCTGCGCAACCAGCATGTTTCCTAAGGATCCGTACCGGGAATCATATTCGTAAATCCCGAAAGAGGAAACTTTATCACTTATTCCCGCATACCTCGCCAATGCGCAAATTTCTTTTCCGTCAAATCCATTTGGGGATACATGAAGCCCATGCCCCATTGCGGCGGCATTGATTGCACCAAGATCTATGCCAACCAGGTTAGCATCTCTCATAACAGGTTCAATTTGGGAAATATCGGCACTTATTTCCCCTAAACGATAAGCATCAAAAAAGAGGCGCTCCATTAATTCAATTTCATTCTGGGAATTAAAATACGTCTGGTATCCAACGTTAGAATAATTAAATAAATTGTAGGGCTTATTTATTACGATTTTTCCTACGTAGGACTCGTTGGAAATCGGATTATCGGCATCGCCCAGGTCAAATTTACGGTCAATATTGACCAAATTTACCATTTGGTCGAGGGTATCGTAAGAACGATATTGCGCATAAATGAGATCCTGGCTCCCGCCAAGTATGAGCGGAATAATATCCTTTTTTACCAGTTGGGCAACAAGGCTCTGCACCGCAAAATAAGTGTCTTCCACCTCTGCACCCCTTTCTATATCTCCTAAATCTGCAATGTTAATGTGCCAGTTGCCGGGAAACAGACTGTAAAAAGAAGAGCGGATATTATAAAAATGCAGCGCATCATCCCTGTTGGACGACAGGCGGTTTTCCTTCACTCCTATAATTGCCACCTGAACATCATCCATCTCAGGAATTCCCCCTTCAGCAGTATGTAATTTTATATTGGCACCGATAGATTGTCTATCTAAATTTGAAATTTCATCCAGTAAATCTCCATCTACCGGACTCAAAAAATCAAAATCCATAGGCTCTTATTTCTTTTTCGTGGTTTTCTTTTTAGCTGTAGTCTTCTTTTTTGCCGATGCCTTTTTCTTTGCAGGTTTCTTCTTTTTCGTATTCTTTTCAAGAATATCTTTAACCTCTTCCAAAGTAAGTTTTTGCGCATCTACTGTTTTTGGCAATTCCACCTTGCTTTTGCCTTTTATCACATTGGACCTGCCCCACCTGGCCTTTTCCACACGTATCCCTTCCTCTTCCCAGTTATGGATCACCTTTTCGCGCTCTTTTCTCTTCTTATCCTCAATAAGGCTTTCGATATCTTCTGCGGAAAGATTATCAAAATCGTACTTTTTGTTGACGTTAATAAAGATATTGTTCCATTTAAGGTACGGGCCAAATCTGCCGACTCCTTTTTGAACCGGAAGGCCTTCGTATTCATAAATAGGAGCATCTGCTTTTTCCTTTTCTTTGATAAGCTCCATCGCCCGGTCAAAATCGACATTTAAAGGATCTTCTCCTTTTTCGAGTGAGACGAATTTTTTTCCGAATCTTACATAAGGTCCGTAGCGCCCGTTATTCACCTCAACATTTTCTCCTTTATATTCTCCTAATTTCTTCGGAAGCTGAAAAAGGTCCATCGCCTCTTCATAAGTAATGGAATCTAAAGTCTGGTCTGGTCCAAGGCTGGCAAATTTTGGTTTTTCCTCATCTTCCACTGATCCAATCTGCACCATAGGCCCAAATTTTCCCAATCTTACGCTAACCGGCTTGCCTGTTTCGGGATCTTCACCCAAAATGCGCTCCCCTACTTCCCGGTCGGCATTTTTGGCCACGTCCTGCACATGGGGATGAAAATCTTTATAAAAATCTTTCATCATGTGCGTCCACTCCTCGTTTCCTTCGGCGATATCATCAAAATTCTGTTCTACCCTGGCGGTAAAATTATAATCCAGGATATTGGAAAAATGATTTACCAGAAAATCATTAACCACCATTCCGGTTGCGGTAGGAACAAGTTTCCCCTTATCACTACCCACGGTTTCAGTTAAAGATTTCTCTGAAATTTTATTCTTCTTCAGCATAAGCTGGGCATAATTCCTTTCTGTTCCCTCTACTGAGCCTTTTTCGATATATTTCCTGTTTTGAATTGTGGAAATGGTTGGCGCATAAGTTGAAGGCCGGCCTATCCCCAATTCTTCCAGTTTTTTAACCAGCGAAGCTTCGGTGTAACGATATGGCGGACGTGTAAATCTTTCGGTTGCCGAAATAAACAAATTCTGCAGTGCTTCATTTTCTTTCAGGGCAGGAAGCATTCCGCTTTGCTCTTCATCTTCCTCATCAGATCCTTCCAGGTAAACCTTTAAGAATCCGTCGAATTTCAATACTTCCCCGTTCGCGGTAAACTGTTTGTCATGCTTGTCGGCTTCAATTTTCACATTGGTGCGTTCCAATTGGGCTTCACTCATTTGCGAAGCGATGGCGCGTTTCCAGATAAGTTCATATAATCGCTGCTGATCCCTGTCTGCATTCACACTATGATTTTCGAAACTGGTAGGGCGAATTGCTTCGTGCGCTTCCTGGGCGCCCTTACTTTTTCCTTTAAACTGCCTGGTCTTCGCATACTTCTCACCATAAGCTTTCAGGATTTCCTGCTTCGCGCCTTTTCGTGCATCATCAGAAAGGTTTACACTATCAGTTCTCATATAGGTAATATGACCGGCTTCATAAAGTCGCTGGGCCATGGTCATAGTCTTACTTACTGAAAAATACAATTTTCTTGATGCTTCCTGCTGAAGTGTGGAAGTTGTAAAAGGTGGAGCCGGCGATTTTTTTGCAGGTTTCGTGGAAAGTTCGGCAACTTTAAAATTAGCCCCTAAATTCTGCTCCAGGAATTTCTGGGCAGCTTCTTTAGTTTCAAAATTCTTCGGAACTCTTGCTTTAAAAGTCTTTCCTTCTTCTGTGGCAAATTCCGCATCTATACGGTATGAAGCTTCTGCCGTAAAACTCTGAATTTCACGCTCGCGCTCCACGATTAACCTCACCGCAACACTTTGCACCCTTCCGGCAGAAAGACCGCCTTTAACCTTTCTCCATAAAACCGGGGATAACTCATATCCCACAAGCCTGTCCAGCACTCTTCTTGCCTGTTGCGCGTTCACCAGGTTATAATCTATGCCACGGGGATTTTCAATGGCTTTAAGAATTGCAGACTTGGTAATCTCATGGAACACTATTCTTTTGGTTTTCTCCTTCTCAAGTTTCAGCTCTTCCGCAAGATGCCAGGCAATAGCCTCTCCCTCCCGGTCCTCATCACTGGCCAGCCACACCATACCAGCATCCTTCGCAAGCCCTTTTAGCTTTCGCACTACATCCTTCTTGTCTTTTGATACTATATATTTAGGTGTAAAATCCCCATCAGTATCTACCCCAAGCTCTTTGGTAGGCAAATCTGCAATATGCCCAAAGCTGGAGGTAACTTTATAGTCTTTACCCAGGAATTTCTCAATAGTTTTGGCCTTAGCAGGAGACTCCACAATCACTAAATTCTTTGCCATAGATTCTTTCTTTATCGGTACAAAAGTATATCAATTTTTTTTTAACCTGATAATTCTCCCGGATATTCCCATTTAAAATCCGTCACAACCAACTAAGGAAACATTAAAAAAGCCCGCTACCAAGCGGGCCTTCCAAAAAACCAAACAAAAGAAAACAATTAATTCAAACTGAAGGAACTTATTAAATTCACCTCATTGTTTTTATAATTGTATTGATTAAGAATATTATCCCCGATCATTAGCAGGACATCCTCCAGTGGAATTACGTCATAGGTGTTAACATCCTGAAAGTGATCTGCCAGAACAAGATCGGGGGTATTGGTTAAATCGTACACTTTTAGTCCCGCGGTGCCGTCGCAAACAAATAATTTATCTTCACGCACGCCAAGCCCATAGGGATTTTCCATCACATAGGCACCAAGGGTTTGTGGAGCAGCTTTATCGGAAACATCAATAAGCACCAGTTCGCTTTCCTCCTGTCCACACCAGTTTCCTCCCCTAATGGTTACGTAAGCAATATCATCCTTTACCACCACAGGATCGCATCCCATTACATGCTGCACCCGGGAAACAAAAGCTGGTTTTTCAGGATCTTCTATACTATATATATACATACCTGTGGTGCTGCCAAGATACAAATGGTCTTTTTCGTTAAAAATTGTTTCAATGTCCCAGCCCACGTATTCTTCAGAAAGCTTCTGCGGGTCTGTAAGGGAAGAAATATCAAAAACCATTATACTCTGCTGGTCCACCGCATATAAATAATCTGAAACAATTTTGAAACGGGCCATGGAGCCACCCGTACCGGAATTTCCTCCACCTGACGAATAACTGACTTCCGCGGCATTGTCAAAAAAAACAATATCATCGCCATAATCCGTCATTTCAATTTTCCTGCTTTCCATCACATAGCCCACAACAACTTCACTTTGCGGGTCGAAATTTTGATTATCCACAAATGCCGCTCCTTCGGGAACCACATAATTGGTATTGGGAAAAACATTCTCCAGCCGCTCCACCTGTTTAATATTATTAATGTCTGAAATGTCAAAAACCACCAGGTCCATTCCGCTATCGGCGTAAAGCATCTCATCCTTCACCGCGATATCCACATTTTTGGGAATTTTGAGATAGGCAATTTTTTCAGGCACATAATGATCGCTGTTATCAATAATATGTATTCCCTGGTATTTATCATTTACGAATACATAATCCTTATAGGAATAAATTTTCCCGGCTTCGATTATAGCCTTTGGTTCCTGGATCTTCACAGAAGAACGAAATTCTGCGATTGGCTGCGTGATAGGCACAGCGACTTCATAGGTTTCTTCTTCTGCGGAATCCTGTTTTTCACAGGCATTGAAAAGAACAAGAAACAGAGGTAGAAATAAAATAAATGTTCGTTTTTTCATGATGGTTGATTTCTTCTTAGATGATGGTTTTTGAAAAAGGTTGCGTGAACTTTGGAAAAAAATCACTGTCACTTTGTCATAAAATTGTTTCGCCTTATCTTTGCCCGTCAAAATACCGCAAAGGCATTACTGAATTATGGAGAAGATATTAGACGAAAAACAACAGGGAAACACGCTGGTTATGGAGCCAAAAGCGGAGAACAGCCGCAAGCTTTTTATTGAAAGCTACGGTTGCCAGATGAACTTTAGCGATAGCGAAATTGTGGCCTCCATCCTTTCAAAAGAAGGCTTTAACACCACCCAGAACTTAGAAGAGGCAGACCTTGTTTTGGTGAATACCTGTTCTATTCGTGAAAAAGCCGAACAAACCGTGCGCAAGCGCCTGGAAAAATACAATGCCGTAAAAAGGATCAATCCCAATATGAAGGTGGGCGTTTTAGGTTGTATGGCCGAGCGCCTTAAAAGCAAATTCCTGGAAGAAGAAAAAATTGTTGATCTGGTGGTTGGGCCAGATGCTTATAAAGATTTGCCAAATCTCATTAACGAGGTGGAAGAAGGCCGCAACGCCGTAAACGTGATCCTTTCCAAAGAAGAAACTTATGGAGACATTGCTCCGGTGAGGCTGCAAACTAACGGCGTTTCAGCTTTTGTTTCCATAACGCGCGGTTGTGACAATATGTGCACTTTTTGTGTGGTGCCGTTTACCCGGGGGCGTGAGCGCAGCCGTGACCCGCAAAGCATTGTGGAAGAAGTGAATGATCTTGCCGCGAAAGGCTATAAAGAAATTACCCTGCTGGGCCAGAACGTGGACAGTTATCTATGGTATGGCGGCGGATTAAAAAAGGATTTTAAAAATGCTTCGGAAATGCAGAAAGCCACGGCAGTGAATTTTGCCGGGCTGCTAAAACTTGTTGCTGAAGCCCAGCCTAAGATGAGGATCCGGTTCTCTACTTCCAATCCGCAGGACATGACCATGGATGTGATTGAGGCCATGGCCAAATACCGCAATATTTGCAAATACATTCACCTGCCCGTACAAAGTGGCAGCGACAGGATTTTGAAGAAAATGAACCGCCTGCATACCCGTGAGGAATATTTCACAATGATCGATAATATTAAAAAACTGATCCCCGATTGCGGAATTTCCCACGATATCATCACCGGCTTCCCTACTGAAACTGAAGAAGACCACCAGGATACTTTAAGCCTTATGGAATATGTTAAATACGACTTCGGGTTTATGTTTGCCTATTCTGAAAGGCCCGGTACCATGGCCGAGCGTAAATTTGAAGATGATGTGCCGGAAGAGGTTAAAAAAAGAAGGCTCACTGAAATTGTTAACCTTCAGCAAAAACACAGCAGGTACAATACCGAAAAATTTATTGGTAAGACCGTGGAAGTGCTCATTGAGAAGGAATCCAAAAAATCTGACGCGCACTGGAGCGGCAGGACTTCGCAAAACACCGTGGCTGTTTTTCCGAAGGAAAATTATAAAATTGGAGATTTTGTTAACGTAAAGATTGAAGACTGTACCAGCGCCACCTTAATTGGGGAAGCCGTTGGCTATAGTGATAACAATTAAGTTCCAGGTTTCAAGTTTCAAGTTTCAAATAAATGGCCACAGTAAATAAATTTGAAGACCTGGAAATATGGAAAGAAGCAAGAAGATTGGCGAAAATCATCCATATTATAACTATTGAGACCGAATTAAAATCTGATTTTAAATTAAAACATCAAATTAAATCCTCTTCCGGATCTATTATGGATAATATTGCTGAAGGATTTGAAAGAGATGGGAATCTTGAATTTAGACAATTTCTTTCTATAGCAAAGGGATCTGCTGGAGAAGTAAGGTCTCAACTTCACCGAGTATTTGACTTTAATTATATTGATAAAGAAGAATTTGACAGGATTGTAAAAGATTATGAAAATTTGAGTGGGAAATTAAAAAATTTCATTTCGTATCTAAATAAAAAACACTACCAGGGCAATAAGTTTCGCTACCTGAAACTTAAAAACCTGAAACGACTAACTAATGGAATCAGTACAAGCAATTAAACAACGCTTTGGCATTATTGGAGATGACCCAAAACTCAACCGCTCCGTAGAGAAGGCCATTCAGGTTGCCCCTACGGATATTTCGGTACTGGTTACCGGGGAAAGCGGGGTTGGAAAAGAAAGTATCCCAAAAATTATCCACGCCCTTTCCCACAGGAAACACAATAAATACATAGCGGTGAACTGCGGGGCCATTCCCGAAGGAACCATAGACAGTGAGCTTTTTGGGCACGAAAAAGGCGCTTTTACGGGCGCCACCCAAACCCGCAGCGGTTATTTTGAAGTGGCCGATGGCGGCACCATTTTTCTTGACGAAGTTGGAGAATTGCCGCTACCTACACAGGTGAGGCTTTTGCGTGTTCTTGAAAATGGCGAATTTATAAAGGTGGGGTCTTCCAAAGTTCAGAAAACCAATGTGCGCATTGTTGCCGCCACCAACATTAACATGTTCGAATCTATAAAAAAGGAAAAATTCCGGGAAGATCTTTACTACCGTTTAAGTACAGTGGAAATCAACCTCCCTCCCCTGCGGGACAGGAAAGGGGATATTCATCTGCTGTTTAGAAAATTTGCTTCAGATTTTGCCCTTAAATACAAGATGCCTACCATCAGGCTGGAAGACGACGCGGTGGAATTGCTTCAGAAGTATCGCTGGGGCGGAAATATTCGTCAGCTTCGGAACATTGCCGAACAAATTTCGGTATTGGAACAGGAGCGAAGTATTAATGCCGAAGGTTTAAAGCATTACCTTCCCGATATTGGCAGTAATTTGCCCGCGATTATTTCAGAAAAAAGAAAAGAAGGAGACTTCAGCAATGAGAGGGAAATTCTTTATAAGGTTTTGTTCGACATGAAAAATGACCTGAACGACCTTAAAAAACTCACCCTAAAGCTGATGGAAGACGGCAATTCCCAGAAAGTACAGGACGAAAATGAAGGCCTTATCCAAAAGATCTATGGCGAAGACGGGACAGATGTAGACACGGAAGAACTGGAAGAAGACGGGATGGAAGTATTACAAATTCCGCAGAACAGTCCGCAACACGAACTTCAGGATAATAATAAGGACAAATATTATTTCGCGGAAGAAATTCAGGAGGAAGAAACACTTTCTTTGCAGGATAAGGAACTGGAGCTTATAAAAAAATCCCTGGAACGCCACGGCGGGAAACGCAAAGCCGCAGCCGAAGAACTGGGCATAAGCGAAAGGACACTTTACAGGAAAATAAAACAATATAACCTTTAAGTGGAAAAGTTTAATGTTTAATGCTCAATGTTGAGTATAAACAATCCTCTTCAATTAAAGATAATGGCCCACAGCCTTTAAAAAATCATGAAAAAATCACTGTTAATTTTTTGCTCCGCTTTACTATTGACACTGCAGTCCTGCGGAATTTATTCTTTTACAGGCGCCGATATTGGAAACGCGGAAACCTTCCAGGTCAACTTTTTTGAGAACCAGGCAGACCTGGTGGAGCCAGGGATAGCGAGGCAATTCACGCTTTCGCTTCAGGATTTAATCCTGAACCAGACCAACCTTAACCTCACCAACAACAATGGTGATCTCATATTTGAAGGAGAAATTGTAGATTATTATATTGCTCCCATGACGGCCACGGCAGATAACACCGCCGCGCAAAACAGGCTCACCATTGCCGTGAATGTGCGCTACTACAACACCCTGGAGCCGGAGAAAGATTTCGAAAGGACGTTCTCTTTTTATTATGATTATGACGCGAACGTGACCCTGGTGGGCAGCGAACTGGAAACCGCAGTAGACGAAATTTTTACCCGCATAACCCAGGATATTTTTAACGCGGCTCTAACTGACTGGTAATGGAAATAAAGGATTTCACATATTTGCTGGAGAATCCCGGAAAGGTATCTGCCCGGGACACTTCACTTTTTGAAGAAATCCTGAGAAAATATCCCTATTTTCAGGCGGCAAGAGCACTAAGGCTTAAAGGCTTAAAAGAGCACCAGTCCTTCAGCTACAATTCTGCCTTAAAAAAAGCCGCCGCCTATACCACAGACAGGAGTATACTTTTCGATTACATCACCTCTGCGGAATTCAATCAGAATAAAATTGCCGAACAAATTAAGCAGCAGGAAAAACGGCTGAAGGAAATTCCGGTTTTTGAAGCCGAAGAGGTTTTTGGCAAGCGCAGCATCGCTATAGATGAAGCTATAAAAATGAAGCAGTCTGAATCTGAAAGGGTGATGGATCCTGCTTTATTCGAACGTCCGGAAAAACTTCCTCAGCAAGAAGCAAATGAAGAGGCTGAAAAAGCGCAAATTTCAGAAGAACCTTCAGCAGAAGAAGAGCTGGGAATTGGGGAGCCGCTTGATTTTAATGCTTCAGAATCACATTCTTTTTCGGAATGGCTGCGCCTTACTTCAGCAAAACCGGTAGCGAGGGAAGATTCTTCAGAAAATAGCAATGAAGAGGAAAATGAGGATAACGGGGAAGAAACTTTTCCGCAGAACAAAAAATTTGATCTTATTGACGAATTTATTTCCAAAAGCCCTAAAATAAAACCAGGCAAATCTGCCAACAAAGCCAACCTGGCAGAGCGTAATGCCATTGCCCCTGAAGCCCTGATGACAGAGACCCTGGCGCGGGTTTACCTCGAGCAGAAAAACTATAAAAAAGCCATCCAGGCATATAAAATATTAATTTTGAAAAATCCCGAAAAAAGTGGTTTCTTTGCAGACCAAATTCGGGCAATAGAAAAATTACAAGATAACAATACTGACTGATAATGAGCACATTCACAATTTTTTTAGCTTTAATAGTTATAGTAGCATTTTTGCTAATCGTGGTAATTATGGTACAAAATCCTAAGGGAGGTGGCCTTTCTTCTTCCTTTGGCGGCGGAGGACAACAGGTAGGTGGTGTACAGAAAACCAATGATTTTCTGGATAAAAGTACCTGGACACTGGCAACACTGTTACTGGTGCTTATTTTACTTTCTAATGTGACTATTATGGGCAACGGCACTTCTTCTTCGGGAGTTTTTGAAAGCGATGAAGATGTGGAGATGAATGTACCGCAGCAACCTGCACCACAACAACCGGTAGAAGATCAGCAATAAAGAATTTAACCACCATAGAAATGATGCCAGCTTATGACAAGCTGGCATTTTTTTTTGATAATTGTCAGTCTTTTTTCACTGGCACAATTTTCGAATTATACTGTACCGAGTTAAAAAATTAATTAACCTAAATAAAATTAAAAAATGGCACTAAACATTAAACCGCTCTCAGACAGAGTTCTTATTGAGCCTGCAGCAGCTGAAACAAAAACTGCATCGGGAATTTACATTCCTGAAACCGCTAAGGAAAAACCACAACGAGGAAAAGTTGTGGCAGTAGGTAAAGGGACAAAAGATCACGAAATGACCGTGAATGTTGGAGACATGGTTCTTTATGGCAAATATGCCGGTACCGAACTTAAACTTGAAGGTACAGATTATTTAATCATGAGGGAAGACGATATACTTGCAATAGTATAAATCTTTTCTGCGGGAAATTCCCGATATAAGATCAACTAAAAAATTAATTAACCAATTCTTTCCGCCCCGGCGGCGGAAGACAATAAAAATTAATAAAAAATGGCAAAAGATATAAAATTTGACATTCAGGCACGCGATGGAATTAAACGTGGTGTGGATGCACTTGCAAATGCAGTAAAAGTAACTTTAGGCCCAAAAGGCCGTAACGTGATTATCAGTAAATCTTTTGGGGCGCCTACCGTTACCAAAGATGGGGTAACCGTTGCAAAAGAAATTGAGCTGGAAGACCCAATCGAAAATATGGGAGCGCAAATGGTGAAAGAAGTAGCTTCCAAAACCAACGATCTTGCCGGTGACGGCACGACTACTGCTACCGTTCTTGCTCAGGCTATCGTTAAAGAAGGCCTTAAAAACGTAGCCGCGGGCGCAAACCCGATGGATCTTAAGAGAGGTATAGACAAAGCAGTGGAAGCATTAACTGCAGATCTTGCCAATCAAACCAAAGAAGTTGGGGATTCTTCTGAAAAAATAAAACAGGTTGCTTCTATTTCTGCTAATAATGATGACCATATTGGTGAATTGATCGCCGAGGCTTTCGGAAAAGTTGGAAAAGAAGGTGTAATTACCGTTGAAGAAGCAAAAGGAACAGATACTTATGTAGATGTGGTTGAGGGAATGCAGTTTGACAGAGGTTATCTTTCTCCATACTTTGTGACCAACAGTGAGAAAATGACCGCAGATCTTGAAAACCCTTATATCCTCTTGTTCGACAAGAAGATATCTGCGATGAAAGATCTTCTTCCAATTCTTGAGCCGGTAGCCCAGTCTGGGAAACCACTTTTAATTATTGCTGAAGATGTAGACGGCGAAGCCCTTGCTACTTTAGTGGTAAACAAACTTAGAGGTTCTCTTAAAATCGCTGCCGTAAAAGCTCCTGGTTTTGGAGACAGAAGAAAAGCAATGCTGGAAGATATTGCGCTTCTTACAGGAGGTACCGTTATTTCTGAAGAAAGAGGCTTCACCCTTGAAAACGCTACGATCGATCAGTTAGGTACTGCAGAAAAAGTGGCTATCGATAAGGATAACACCACAATTGTTAACGGTGCCGGAGACAATCAAACTATACAGGACCGTGTAAACCAGATTAAAGCCCAGATAGAATCTACTACTTCTGACTATGACAGAGAGAAACTACAGGAGCGTCTTGCTAAACTAGCAGGTGGTGTTGCCGTACTTTATGTGGGTGCTGCTTCTGAAGTTGAGATGAAAGAGAAGAAAGATCGTGTGGACGATGCGCTTCATGCAACCCGTGCGGCTGTGGAAGAAGGCATTGTAGCCGGTGGTGGTGTGGCACTTGTACGCGCCATTAAAGCCCTTGAAGCTCTTGAAGCCATAAATACAGACGAAGGTACAGGAATACAGATTATTGCCCGTGCAATCGAAGCTCCGCTAAGAACGATTGTTGAAAACGCAGGTGGCGAAGGATCTGTAGTAATCAATAAAGTACTTGAAGGTGAAAAAGACTATGGATACGATGCTAAAACCGATACTTTTGTTGATATGATGAAAGCCGGTATTATCGATCCTAAGAAAGTAACCCGTGTAGCTCTTGAAAACGCTGCATCTGTTGCCGGAATGATCCTTACTACTGAGTGTGCATTGATCGACATCCCTGAAGATAACGCAGGTGGCGGTGGAATGCCAGGCGGAATGGGTGGCGGAATGCCAGGAATGATGTAAGAAGAAGTTAGACGTTAGCTTTTAGACGTTAGACTTTTTTATAATAAAAAGAACCCGTTTCAGATAGTTGAAGCGGGTTCTTTATTTTTTAAAAAACCTAATTTGGTTTTTCCCTAATTTTTAGGGTTCCAATTCTCCTACAATCAATTTACCGTGGTATGCTTTAGCTCCCAACCCTCGGTGAATATTTTCAATATTCTCGATGGTTATATTTCCGGCCGGCATTATTTCCAGGCGGTTTTTGGCAATCTTGAGCATTTGTTTTAAAACCGGAATGCCTTGAGCAGCGGTATTTTTTCCTCCGGAGGTCAGAACCGTGTTTACTTCTTCAATATTAGATAATTCTTCTACAGCTTTTAAAATATCAGGTGTTTCATCAATCGCTTTATGGATGGCCACTTTTAGAGGTTTGGCTATTTTGGCCAATCTTGAAATCGCTTTCAGGTTAAGCGTTTTATCTTCATTTAAAATTCCGAAGACCACGCCCTCTACCCCGACATTTTTACAAAATTCAATTGAAGCTTTCATTTCTTCGAGTTCTGCTTCAGAATAAATGAAATTTCCCGCCCCTGGACGTATCATAACCCGCACCGGAATGTTAACTTGAGATTTGACCTTCCTTATCAACTGCTTTGAAGGTGTTAACCCGTCCTGTTCAAGGTGTGCACAGAGTTCTATTCTGTGGGCGCCATTTTTTTCTGCAGCAATGGCCTGCTCCAAAGATTCTACACAAGCTTCTTTAATATAATTGGCAAAATTTGACATTTTAGAGATAAAGCTTCAAAAAAAATCAATCCTGCTTTTTCCTTGTCTTCAAAAAATATTTAGGATTAACCCCATATTTTTCCTTGAAGATTTTTGAAAAATAACTGCGGTTATTAAGGCCTATAGCAACTACGATCTCTGATATATTCCTTTCAGAATTAATCAGCATATCCTTTGCTGCTTCTAACTTAATATGCTGCATATATTTATTTACCGTAAGGTCGTAAACGTACTTAAAACCTTCCTGCAGTTTGTTCACATTTGTCCCCGCCTCTTTAGCCAGGGCTTCCACCGTTAAATTACTTCCAAGATCCCCCTGTATTCTTTTCGCCACATAATTTACTTTCTCTATGTCCGATTTCCTCAATATCTGGGGCAGCCTGTCTTCATCTTCATCATCCTGATATTGGGAAATCTGTATTACCAGCATTTGAAAAGCTTTTCCCTCAAGGAAGAGGGAGCGTAAAAAGCCGGTAAAATCCTCCCGGTTAATCTCATCCATCAAATCGGCAGCCTTAATACTGTAGTTCCCCTGGTAAAAGAATTGCTTTTCAGAAACCTCATCCTTAAAAAGTTCTTTTAAAGTAGGATCCAGATCTTTAAAGTCATAATTGGCGCGGTGAGTAAAAATAGATCTTATTATTTCCAGGCTTGCCACGTGAGCAGCCTCGTTCGCTTTAAAATGAAGTGAATGCCCATTGTACCCGCTACTGGAAACTATAATGTTCTGGTAAGTATCTATATTATTTATCTTATGGGAATCTTCAAATGAATGGCCCACTTTACCTTCAGAACAAAAAATAAATTTAAGAGGATGTACAGAGTTTAAAGTAAAGCAAATTTCCACATCCTGGTAAAATTTGCAATTGTAAGTAATAATCCCAATCCCGGAATCAAAATTAGCACCTCTTATGTATCCTTCCCCAACTTCCCCGGGAAGATTTAAAGTTATTTCTCCACTGCCATCAATAATGGGAGCGTTTAAAGACTCTGCTAAATCATGAATTACTTCGCTTACTGGTAGGGTTTTAACGTCTATTCTCATAAATATGAGGCTTGAAAAGCCACTTGTAATCGCCCGCAGCGGGGCCTGAAAAGTTCAACAATTTGTAAAAAACATCCCGAAAGACGGGCAAGAAGTAGTAAAATTAATATTTGCCAATAATTCCCAAACATTCCACCAGGACATTATGGCTAAACAGGCAACAGTCGTGTGAAAAACGTTATAAGTGTACCCACATCTGGCACAGCATCAAAAATTTACACGCTAACATGACCATAATTATGTGATTAACGTCAACAAAGATCCAGAAATATCGAGACATTTATCCATTCGCACCAACAGGCCGGAAATTGACACTTTTGTCCACAAATCTTAAGTTCTATGATGTTATTCTATATTTTACTCGCCCTGGAAGCTCTTCTTGTTCTTATCGTTTCTTTTCTTCTTTTTAGAAGAATTTACCAGGACTTCAACAAAAAGAAGAAGCTATTTTAGATTTTCATCCTTTCTTTGGTTATGTTTTCCAATTTAAGGAATTTTCTTCTATTTTAAAGAATGTGGAAATTCTCTTTAACTATTTCTAAACCTTCAGATTGAAATTTTGAATTTTCTTTAGAATTTGTTGAATCCGAACCTTCTCTTAACTTCCATTTCTTTGTTATTATTTATTTTGTTTAAAGCGGAGAGGCTGCTCATATTCCTTATATTTAAACCAAAAAATAATTATGTCTAAAAATTATTACGATCCCGCAGACCTAAGGAAGTTTGGTGAAATAACAGAATGGAGCGAAGAACTTGGCAATAAATTTTTTGACTACTACGGAAAAGTATTTGAAGAGGGGGCACTTTCTGCCAGGGAAAAATCTTTAATTGCGCTTGCCGTAAGCCATGTGGTTAAATGCCCCTATTGTATTGATGCATATACCAAAGACGGACTACAGCGGGGAATAACCAAAGAAGAAATGATGGAAGCGGTACATGCCGGTGCGGCTATAGAAAGCGGCGCCACCCTTGTTCATGGGGTACAAATGATGAATAAATACAAAAAGCTAAGTATGTAATTTCAACTGAAGCCATTCGTCTAAAACTAGAAACATCTCAATTTCTTCTGCCTGAGAGCTTCTTATTACAGAATTACAGAGGAAGTTTGGGCTTACCTAATTCCTTTATGTCCACAAAATCTTTAAAAGCTAGAAAAAATAAATTATCAAGTGCCACCAACCAGATAGATTTCCTGGAAGGCGGAATATTTGCAGAGGGAGATTTGCCGAGGTTTAAAGATAAAATTTCCGGGACGGGTAATTTTCCACTTAAACCGAAAAAGCTGGAAATTCTGCAAATTAACCTGGGATATATGTGCAACCAGGTATGCTCCCATTGCCATGTAGATGCCGGGCCCGACCGGAAGGAAATCATGAGCATGGAAACCATGCTGCAATGCCTGGAAGTTATAAAAACAACTGGCGCCCATACTTTGGACCTTACCGGCGGCGCCCCGGAAATGCACCCGGACTTCCGCTGGTTTGTGGAAGAAGCCTCCAAAGCAGGAATCAGTGATTTTATTGTTAGGTCTAATCTTACCATTATCCTGGCCAATAAGAAGTACCACGATCTGCCGGAATTCTTTAAAAGGCATAAGGTGCATGTAGTTTCCTCCCTTCCTTTTTACAAAAAAGAGAAAACAGATAAGCAGCGGGGCAATGGGGTTTTTGATAAATCTATTAAAGCCTTACAAATGCTGAATAACGCAGGTTACGCCAGGGAAAGCAGTGGACTTAAACTGGACCTGGTCTACAATCCCGCCGGGGCATTTCTGCCAACTAACCAGGAAGCCATGGAACGGGATTTTAAGGAAGCGCTTAAAAAGGATTTTGATATTGATTTCAATAATCTTTTTGCCATTACCAACCTTCCCATTAGCCGGTTTCTGGAATATTTAATCGCTTCCGAAAATTATGAAGATTACATGTATTCCCTCGTGGAAGCTTATAATCCCGCTGCGGTAGAGAATGTAATGTGTACCAACACTATTTCCGTAAGTTGGGACGGCTGGCTTTACGACTGTGATTTCAACCAAATGCTGGAACTTAAGGTAAACAGTAAAGTAAAACATATTAGTGATTATAATGAAGGTCTGCTTAACAACAGGGAAATCATTATTTCCCAACACTGCTACGGCTGTACGGCCGGTGCGGGAAGCAGCTGCCAGGGAAGCGTGACTAAATAATCTTTTGATGCAGGAAAATCAGCAAAAAAACCTCCTTTTAATCTTTACCAGAAATCCCGAATTAGGCAAAGTCAAAACCCGGCTTGCCAAAGATACAGGAGAGCAGGCTGCCCTGGATATCTATAAATTTCTTCTGGAGCACACGGTTTCTATTACGAAGAATCTTCCGGTTAAAAAGCGGGTATTTTATTCTGAAGAAATTTCTCATCATGATGTTTGGGAAAAGCAGGTTTTCGAAAAAAAACTTCAGCAGGGAAAAAGCCTGGGAGAACGTATGCAAAATGCTTTTCGTGAGGGTTTTAAAGACGGGTTCAGAAAAGTTATAATTATTGGCAGCGATTTGTATGATCTGGAACAGCAGGACCTGGAACAGGCTTTTAAAAAACTTGAAGAAAACGATGTTGTTGTTGGCCCGGCCGAAGACGGAGGTTATTATTTATTAGGAATGAAATCCTTAAATTCAGATTTATTTAGAAATAAGATGTGGGGAAGCAATTCTGTGCTACAATCCACACTGGAAGATTTAAAAAATTACCAGATTAAATTACTTGAAGAGCGGAATGATGTTGATGTGTTATCAGACATTATAGATCATCCTGCTTTCCAAAAATTCTTAAACCAACCAAAATGATCAAAGAAATAGCAGAATCTACAGATTTTCTCAAATCCCGGGGCTTTGATGCACCGGAAATTGGAATTATTCTAGGCAGCGGCCTTGGGAAGCTTGTTGACGAAATAGATATTGAAGCTGAAGCTAGTTACAACCACATTCCCTACTTCCCTACCGCTACTGTAGAATTTCACAAAGGAAAGCTTATTTATGGCACCCTGGAAGGCAAAAAAGTTATCGTTATGCAGGGGCGGTTTCATTTATATGAAGGCTATACGCTTCAGGATGTGACCTATCCTGTAAGGGTGATGAAGCATTTAGGTATAAAAAAATTACTGGTTTCCAATGCGTCTGGATCCATTAACCTCAACTTCAAAAAAGGTGAAATTATGCTTATAGATGACCATATTAACCTGCAGGGTGGTTCTCCCCTCGCCTTCTACGGGGTGGAGCATTTGGGAGAACGCTTTGTGGATATGAGTCAGCCTTACGATGTAGAAATGAATAAAGCCCTGGAGTCTGCTGCTAAAAATAATAATATTACACTGCATAAAGGGATATATGCCGCAGTTTTAGGACCTCAGCTGGAAACCAGGGCAGAATACCGGTATCTAAAAATTATTGGTGCAGACGCCGTGGGAATGAGTACGGTGCCGGAAGTAATTGTGGCAAACCACCTGAATATTCCTGTTTCTGCAGTATCGGTGATCACAGATGAAGGAAATCCTGATAATCTTCAGCCGGTAGATATTAAAGATATATTAGCTATGGCCGCAAAAGCGGAACCGCAAATGATCACCCTTTTTAAAGAAGTCATAAAATCGCTGTAACATGAGCTATCTTGAAACCACAAAAAATGTCTATCGCGATGCCGCATTAACTCCAGATGTTGGCTTGTGCTGCACTACAAATCCTGTGTGGGAATTGCCCGGGCTTAAAATCCCGAAGATTATGCAGGAGATGAACTACGGTTGCGGCAGTACGGTACATCCCAGGGATCTTTCCAACAATCCAAGGATTCTTTATGTAGGCGTTGGCGGCGGAATGGAACTGCTTCAATTCGCCTATTTTTCAAGGAAAGAAGGTGGCGTTATTGGTGTGGATTCTGTTGATGAAATGCTGGAAGCTTCAAGAAAAAATTTTATTGAAGCCGAACTTCAGAATGAATGGTTTAAAAGCAGTTTTGTAGACCTTAAGAAAGGCGACGCCCTGGATTTACCTGTGGAAGACAATTCTATTGATGTTGCCGCACAAAACTGCCTTTTTAATATTTTTAAAACGGAAGACCTCACAAAGGCATTAAAAGAAATGTACCGCGTCCTGAAACCTCACGGCAGGCTCGTAATGAGCGATCCGGTTTGTGAACAGCCAATGAATGATGAACTTCGCAACGATGAGCGCCTTAGAGCTTTATGTTTAAGCGGTTCCCTCCCTTTAAATGAATATGTAAAAGCCCTGGCCGATGCCGGCTTTGGAACTATTGAAATCAGGGCGCGTAAACCTTACCGCATCCTGGATCCAATGCATTATCCTACAGAAGAATTGATTTACATAGAATCTGTAGAAGTTGCCGCTATTAAAGATCCCATGCCTGAAGACGGGCCATGTATTTTTACAGGGAAAGCTGCTATTTATTATGGAAATGAAGATCATTTTGATGATAACAAAGGGCATGTGCTTTTGCAAAATCAGCCACTGGCGGTTTGCGACAAAACAGCGAAAGCACTAGCCGATTTGGGAAGGGATGATATTTTTATAAGCGCATCCACTTATCATTATGATGGCGGTGGCTGCTGCTAGTAGTTAACAGTAGCCAAACCTGACAGGTTTAAAATCCCGAATTTCAGAAATTTAAATTGAATCGTGAAAAATGGATAAACTGGAAAATGGTTTCTTCTACCATGTTTATAACAGGGGAAATAATAAGCAGGATATTTTTCTTGAGGAAGAAAACTATTTTCACTTTCTAAAACTTCTGAAAACACACCTTATACCTGTGGCAGATATCTATTGCTATTGCTTACTTAAAAACCATTTTCACATTCTGGTAAGAATTAAAGAAAAAGCCGCTAATCCTTCGAAAAGCTTTTCAAATCTTTTCAATGCTTACACAAAAGCGCTGAACAAGAAATATAACAGAACCGGGAGCCTCTTTCAAAGACCATTTAAAAGAAAAAGAATAGGCAGTGAAGATTATTTAAGGCAACTCATTGTTTATATTCATCTAAATCCGGAAGCACATAACTTAATCGGCGATTTTCGGAAGTACACTTATTCTTCCTATAAATCACTTTTAAGTTCTAAAGATACTTCTTTAGCCAGGGCAGAAGTAATGACTTTATTTGATGATAAAGACAATTTTAAATTTATCCATTGTCATCGCAAAAATTTAAAAAATGAAGTCTTAAGAGCAATGATTTTTGAATAAACTCCACCACGCTTACCACACCGGCCAAACCTGACAGGTTTTGGAAACCTGTCAGGTTTAAAATTCCGAATTTCAGAAATTTAAATGAGTTTAAAAGGCCAAATACTGATTCGCTTCAATGTTCTTCTCTTCGGAACTGAAGCCAGATGGATGGGGTGTTAACATTATAAAATCCTGATGCTATTTTACAATTCATTTAAACCCCAGTCATAATCATAAAAGTCAATATTTTTATCTTCAGGAATTTTATTTTCCCTGTAGCTGTTTATATACTGAAGAAGACTCGCACCGTTTATGGTAAAATCGTTTTTGTACCACTTGAATATTTCAGAAAGCAGCAGCTTATTTTTTTCAATTTTGATAAAATCAGGATCATTTAGGGTTTTCCTGGTTTGTTGTTCCAGCTGTTCCTCAATTTTTTCAGGTCTATAAGCATGGGAAGCTAAAGGCGGGCAACTTTTAGCGGCGCAAACAAGGGCAAAATGAAACCTTGCTTCTGAAGGAAAATTGTCAAAAAGGATTTCATGTTCAATTTTATCTAAAGTAACCGACTGCTGACCCAGGCTATGCAATTCTTCATCAAAAAACCCCTTAATATCCAATGGCGAACTTACCGGATAGCCCTTCACTATTCCATCTATCACCGCAAGATTATAAGCATTGACCCAGAAGGCTTTAAAATTATCACTGTTTGAAGGGTCTGGGTTAAAGCTCTTGGCAAGGTTCAATATTTCCTTTAATTCATTGCTATTCTCCTTAATTTCGGCGTAATTTACTTTGCCGTTTTCCACATAAGTACGAAAAAAATTATCCGCTTTATTGAGGAATTCAGCTTGGTTTTGTGCTGAAAGAAAGGCAGAAAAAAAGAATATCAAAAAGGTAAAATGCTTCATCTGGTATTTATTTTTAGTTTAAGAAGAAATCTTCGTCTAAACCTTCACAACAAAAGCAACACCATTATCTCCCAAACCCTCTAAAACTATAAAAAAATATGGAGCACATTGTTATCATTGGGAATGGAATTTCAGGAATTACCGCGGCAAGGCATATCAGGAAAAATTCGGATAAAAAGATAACCGTAATCTCAGATGAAAGCGAATATTTTTTTTCAAGAACCGCCTTAATGTATGTGTATATGGGCCATATGAAGTGGGAACACTTAAAACCATATGAAGATTGGTTTTGGGAGAAAAACAATATTGAACTGAAATATACCCGGGTTGAGAAAATAGATTTTGATTCCAAAAACTTATTTTTTGCCGTTGGTGATCCGATAATTTATGACAAACTGATAATCGCCACAGGTTCTGTTTATAATAAATTTGACTGGGAAGGTGAGGATTTAGAAGGCGTACAGGGACTGATTACCAAACAGGACCTGCAGCTTCTGGAAGAAAATACTGCGAACTGCCGGCATGCCGTGGTGGTGGGCGGTGGATTAATAGCCGTGGAGCTGGCAGAAATGCTACGAACAAGAAACATTGAAGTTACAATCCTGGTAAGGGAAAAAGCTTTTTGGAGCAACGTTTTGCCCTATACAGATGCAAAAATGATTTCTGAACATATACGATCTCACGGCGTCACTCTTCGGCATGAGACAGAATTGGACAAAATTCTTTCTGATGAAAACGGAAGAGTACGTGCGGTAACCACAAAAAACGGGGAAGAAATATCCTGCCAGCTTGTGGGTTTATGTACCGGGGTAAAGCCGAATGTAAATTTCCTTAGAGAAACCGAATTGGAAATCGACAAAGGGATTCTTGTAAATAATTATCTTGAAACTAATATTCCCGGTGTTTATGCTATTGGAGATTGCGCCCAGCAGCGGGAGGTAAATGGCCAGCGTAAGGCGGTGGAAGCGGTTTGGTACACTGGCAGAATGATGGGAGAAGCAGTAGCGCAAACATTAACCGGCAGAAAAATGAGGTATAATCCCGGGAACTGGTTCAACAGCGCTAAATTTTTTGATATCGAGTACCAGACTTATGGCTGGGTTTGGGCAGAACCAAAAGTTAATGAACAGCATTTTAACTGGCAACATAAAGATGGCACAAAAGCTATTACCATTTCTTTTAATACTGAAAACAATAAGTTCAACGGCATTAACACCTTTGGAATACGTATGCGCCACGAAGTTTTTGACCTTTGGTTAAATGAAGGGCGAACAATAAATCATGTCCTGGCAAATTTACGTGAAGCCAATTTTGACCCGGAATTTTACGACCGGCATGAAAAGGAAATTTTCAATAGTTTTAAAAACGATCTTGTAAACGAGGAAAAGTGATTATTCAGATCTCACAGGTTTTAAAAACCTGTGAGGTCTATAGGCCCGAGAACTATGAAGTATGAACCCTTGATACCAGAACAATATTATCACATATACAATTGTGGTAACAATAAACAAGATATCTTTTTTGAGAAAAGAAACTACATCTATTTTCTGGAGCTCATGCGACAATACCTGGCAACTGCAGCTGATATATATTCCTATTGCTTATTAAAAAATCATTTTCACCTATTGGTAAGAACCAAAGAGAAAACAGATTCTAAAAAGATTTCCAGAAGTTTCTCAAACCTTTTCAACGCATACGCCAAGGCAATAAACAAAGGGTATAAAAGAACCGGAAGCCTGTTCCAGGATCGGTTCCAAAGAAAAAAAATTGAAGATGAAAAATACCTGAAATCGCTAATTCTTTATATTCATCTAAATCCTGAACATCATAACTTTACAGATGATTTCAGCAGTTACGAACATTCTTCTTTCCGAAGCCTTATTTCTGAAAAACCTACATTGCTCCAACGTAAAGAAATCTTTGAGCTATTTCATGACAGAAAAAATTTTATTGGTGTACATTATTCCAGAAGAACAGAAGTTTTAGAAGATACAGCGGAACTGTTTTTAGAATAGTAAAAATTCAAACCTCACAGGTCTCAAAGACTTCTGAGGTTTTAATAAGAACATAATGAGCACAAAAATTCATCATAATATGTCCCTCACGGGAGAACCGCCAAAGACAATTTCCAACACTCAAAAAATTGCTTCTGCGATTGGCTTGATGGGATTGGCAATTCTTCTTTTAGCGGCATTCAATATTAATTTTCCTAATAAAACACTTTTCCTAAGTCTTTCAATTGGCCTAATAACTTTAGGAACTGTCGTTTTTGCCAACGATGCTTACCTGGGTAAACACGCGGGGATAAAGAATGACGGGGTCTGGTTTAAATCCCTTAGCGGCCGCGGCTTTTGGGCATGGATTTTAGCAATCGCACTTACACTGCTTTACATTGTACTCTATTGGTTCCCGGAATACCTGGGATTAAATCCCGATGGCCAAAACACCGGTGTTGTTGCCCTTTTTGATCCGCTAAGCAGGCTTATAAGCGGGAATCCGGCCAGCCAGTGGTTTATGTATGGCACACTCTATACACTTGCCATTCTTGTATTCGGCTATAAATTTATTCTGAAGTACCGCCACAACCGCTACGAAGTGATCCGTACTTTTTCCGTAATGTTCTTTCAGCTTGGTTTCGCTTTCCTGATTCCCGAAATATTAATGAGGCTAAACCAGCCTTATTTTAATCCGGCGAATATCTGGCCGCTCAATTATGACCTTTTTGCCGATTATAAGCTGGAAACGTTTTTTTCCGCAGGAAATATTGGACTTATCATGCTTTTCTTCGGAATTGCCTCCATCTTTATTATCACTCCTATCCTAACCTACAAGTACGGGAAACGCTGGTATTGTTCCTGGGTTTGCGGTTGTGGCGGTTTAGCTGAAACTGCCGGCGATCCATACCGCCAGCTTTCAGATAAATCTTTAAAAGCCTGGAAAATTGAACGCTGGCTAATTCACAGTGTGCTTGTTTTTGTGGTGGTAATGACCATTGCTGTGGTGTACAGTTTCCTTGATGAAAATCCCGGAGAAGCATGGCTTAGTAAAGATGCTTTTCTCTGGGGCTCCGCCGGCTTCCTTACACTCTTCTTTGCTTTAATTATGCTTTTTAGGCGGGAACAGCTTGCCGAAGATGCTAAAAAAGGAGCCATAGCTTATCTCACCATCATCCTCGCAATAATCGGAATAAACTATTTAAGCGGCAATGGCAATATTTTCTTTGTGCACGGCGGGCAATTGCGGCAATGGTACGGCTTTTTGATTGGTGCAGCATTTTCAGGAGTTGTTGGGGTTGGTTTTTACCCAATTTTCGGCAACAGGGTTTGGTGCCGTTTTGGTTGCCCTATGGCCGCGGTACTTGGAATGCAGCAACGCCTTTTTTCCCGTTTCAGGATCACTACCAACGGTGGGCAGTGCATTTCCTGTGGTAATTGTTCCACCTACTGCGAGATGGGGATAGATGTTAGGGCCTACGCCCAAAAAGGACAAAACATTGTTCGTTCCAGTTGTGTTGGCTGCGGAATTTGCTCTGCAGTTTGCCCGCGGGGAGTCCTAAAACTGGAAGACGGCCCGCAGGAAGGCAGGATAAATTCTGAAGAAGTTTTACTGGGAAATGACGTGGATTTACTGGACTTAATCAATCAGAAAAGCAGGTAAATTGTAAGTAAAACCTTTTATTTGCGTACAAATTACCAGTTTCACAGCTTGAAACTTAAAATTGCAATTTTCAATGCCGCCAATTATTAAAGTTATTATCCCTGCATTTAACGAGGCGGAATCTATAGGTAGGGTAATTTCTGAAATTCCAAAAGCTGTTTCTGAAGTAATTGTAGTAAATAATAACTCTACAGATGCCACCGAAGAAAATGCCAGGATGGCCGGCGCGACGGTGCTCAGGGAAGAAAAAAAGGGCTATGGCTATGCCTGCCTTAAAGGAATGGATTACGTGGCTTCGCAGAAAGACCAACCTTTTATTATCGTTTTTTTAGACGGCGATTACAGTGATTATCCTTCAGAATTAACCAAAATAACCGAGCCCATTATTGAGGAGAATTTGGATTTTGTAGTTGGCACCCGCGTTAAAAAGTGGCGTGAAAATGGCTCTATGACCTTTCCGCAAATTTTTGGAAACTGGCTCGCCACTACTTTAATGAGGCTCTTCTTTAATGCCCGGTTTACAGATCTTGGGCCCTTCCGGGCAATTAAATATGAAAAATTGCTAAAGCTGAATATGGAAGATAAAACCTATGGCTGGACAGTAGAAATGCAATTGAAGGCCCTGAAACATAATTTAAGTTATACTGAAGTCCCGGTACATTACAAGAACCGCATTGGGGTTTCTAAAGTCTCCGGAACTGTGAAAGGTGCTATTTTTGCGGGGATAAAGATTTTAGGATGGATCTTTAAATACAGTTTCAAATAATGGATCTCGCAATAATCATAATATATACACTGGCATCGGCATTAATTCTCTTTTACAGCCTTTCCCAGCTTAATTTGTTATTGCTTTACAGGCGCTCAGGAAAAAATAAAGAGCATTCCCCTAAGTTTGATGTTAATAACCGGAAGGACGAATTACCCTTTGTCACCATTCAGCTGCCACTGTACAACGAAAAATATGTGGTGGAACGGCTGCTGAAAAATATTGCTAAAATTGAATATCCACAGGATAAACTGGAAATCCAGGTACTGGATGATTCTACAGATGAATCTGTAGAGAAAACCGGTTTTCTGGTAGAAGAACTTCAGCAAAACGGAGTAAACATCAAGCACATTTTAAGGAAAAAGCGGATTGGCTTTAAAGCCGGGGCACTAAAAGAAGGGCTTAAAACAGCTAAAGGGGAACTCATTGCTGTTTTTGATGCAGATTTCCTTCCAAAAAAAGACTGGCTACAGCAAACTGTTCCCTGGTTTAAAGATCCTGCACTTGGAGTGGTACAAACCCGTTGGGGCCATATAAACAGGGATTATTCCCTGCTTACAAAAGTTATGGCCTTTGCACTGGATTTCCACTTTATTATAGAGCAAACGGGAAGAAATTTTGGGAAGCATTTTATGAATTTTAACGGCACCGCGGGAATCTGGAGAAAAAAGTGCATTATTGATGCGGGCAACTGGGCGGGAGATACTTTAACTGAAGACCTCGACCTTAGTTACCGCGCTCAGCTCAAAAACTGGAAGTTTAAATATTTGCAGGATGTGGAAACCCCTGCGGAACTCCCCGTTATTATAAGTGCAGTGCGTTCGCAGCAATTCCGGTGGAACAAAGGTGCCGCAGAAAATTTTAGGAAAAATTTCTCTCTGCTGCTAAGAGATAGGAATCAGAATTCCGCCACCAAAATTCATGGCTTTTTCCATTTGCTCAATTCGAGCCTTTTTATCCTGCTGCTCCTGCTCGCCATTTTGAGTGTACCGGTTTTGTACATTCAAAATTCGAATCCGCAATTTAGCTGGTACTTTAAGTTGATGGGGGTTTTTGTTATCAGCGCTCTTATCTTTTTTATCTGCTACTGGGTAACCTGGAAAAGGCTCAATGGAAATGGATTTAAAAGTTTTTTCAGGTTCCTGTGGATGTTCTTCGCCTTTTTTTCGGTAGCCATGGGATTATCTGTTCATAATTCTATCGCCGTGCTGGAAGGGCATTTTGGAAAAACAAGTGATTTTGTAAGGACGCCTAAATTCAACATTAATTCTATAAAAGATTCCTGGAAAGGAAACGTGTATATTAATAAAGAGCTTTCTGTTACTAATTTTATTGAAATACTCCTGCTCTTATACTTTTGCTTTGGGATTTACAGCGCTGTAAAACTTGATGATTACGGATTGTTGATCTTCCACATTATGTTGGTTGCCGGGTTTGGATTTGTAGTTTTTAGCTCTCTTAACCCTAAAAGATAAAGAAGGCCTTAAATTATTTCTCCCTCTCATTCCTTCAGATGGTTTTATATTAGCACTTCCACCTTAAAAACATAAGGCCTGGTTGTATCTAAGATGAAAGAATTCCTGAAATATCATACCTTCTCTGTCCTGCTGTTAGTTTCCATAGCTGCTTTTTATCTTTCTTTTGGCTATCAACTGGAAAGAATTGATTTTGTTAAGCTCATCACCCTTTATGCCGCGCTTTTTCTCGCAAGTTTTAGGTTTATCCAGCTGGAAAAGGGAAATTATAAACTGCTTGCAGGAGCGGCCATTGGGTTTCGCCTTTTGTTTCTATTGGCGCTACCAAACCTTTCTCAGGACTTTTACCGTTTTATATGGGATGGGCGGCTTCTTACTGAAGGAATTAATCCTTTTATAGAGCTTCCGGCACAAATTGGCAGCAACATTCTCCCGGACCAAACGGAATTATTAACCGGAATGGGCAGTTTAAGCGCGGGGAATTATTCTAATTATCCTCCGCTAAACCAGTTCTTTTTTGCCGTTGCCACTTTCTTATCAGGCAAAAGTATACTGGGAGCTTTAATTATTATGCGGCTCTTCATTATAGCAGCAGACATAGGTATTTTATACTTCGGAAGAAAACTGCTGTCTGCTTTAAACCTCCCGGAATACCGGATTTTCTGGTTCATCTTAAATCCTTTTATAATTATAGAACTTACCGGAAATTTACATTTTGAAGGGGTGATGCTTTTTTTCCTGATTTGGTCCCTTTATCTACTGCAACAAAAAAAATGGATTTGGAGCGCCATACTCCTGGGACTTTCTATTTCGGTAAAACTATTACCGCTCCTGCTGCTGCCGTTAATGCTAAAATTCTTCCGCAGAAAAGAAAGCGAGGATATTCCCCTTTTAACAGGAATAAATTTGAAAAGGCTTCTCTCCTTCTATGCCATCACTCTTTTTACAGTCACTCTTACATTTCTCCCGTTTTTATCTTTAGAATTTCTGCGGAATTTTTCACAGAGCATAAGCCTGTGGTTTGGAAAATTTGAGTTTAACGCCGGGATTTTCTATGTCCTACGATGGATTGGATTTCAGCTTACCGGGTTCAACATTATTGTGTATGTTGGAAAATTGCTGCCCCTCGTCACGCTTTGGATCCTCATAAAACTAGCAGTTAAACAGGATTACCTCAACTTGAGGTCATTTTTAACTATCTCCCTTTTTGGGATTTCTACATATTTTTTTCTCAGCACCACGGTGCATCCGTGGTATCTGGCCACTCCCCTGCTACTCTCCATATTTACACCTTACCGGTACATCATCCTATGGACATTATTAGTAATGCTGAGCTATGCTGCATATAACAATCCCGAATTTCAGGAAAATTACTGGCTACTGGCCGTGGAATACCTGAGTGTTTTTGGGTTTTTTGGTTACGAATTGAGGAAATACAAAATTGCTAGGGTTTAACTTCCACTTCAGTTTTTCGGGATAAATATAAATCCCTCATGTATATAATTCCGCCGAAAAAGTGCGCCGACATTAAAACAGGATCTTTTCTAAAAATACCGTAAGTAAGCAAAAGCGAAGATCCCATAAGGCTCAGGATCCAAAAACCTGTTGGCAAAATAGATTCATGATACTTTTCAGCATAGTACCACTGGTAGAAAAACCTGCAGGTGTAAACCAGTTGTCCAACAATCCCTAAAGCGATCATCCACAATGCGATATTCTCCCCTTTAACGAGGTCTTTCCAGTCCAGCCTTCCAAAGATAGCGATGTAAGCTATTATTAAAACCGGAAAAACAACCACTAAAAGTTTAAAGATAAAGCTGCGATTCTTCCACTCGTTTTGAATCCTCAGGTTTCTCCAGTAAACCCCGTATATTAAAAATTGTCCCAGCATTATAGCAAGATCTTCCCTTAAATAACCATAGGTAAATAACAGAATAGAAGCCAAAAGGCTGAGTTTCCAAAACAGTACGGGAGTTTCTACCTTTTTTGATTTTTCAGATAGAAACCATTGGGAAATTAATCTGGCAGAAAATAAAAGCTGGGCCAGGAAGCCAACTGCGAAAATCATCCATTGATTCATTCTGAAATTTTAAAAGTCCCGCGAATGTTATAAAAAAAGGCTGTCCAATATTACTAAAAAGTGCATATCGGGCAGCCTTCTCTTATGGTAAAACTGTGTTAATTACATATCGAGCAGATAAGCAAATACCAGCGGCGCTACAATGGTGGCATCGCTTTCAATAATATGTTTTGGCGTATCTATATCGAGTTTTCCCCAGGTGATCTTCTCGTTTGGAACCGCCCCGGAATATGATCCATAACTGGTTGTAGAGTCTGAAATCTGGCAAAAATAGCTCCAGAATGGAGTATCTGTCCTTTCCATATCCTGGTAAAGCATAGGCACCACGCATATAGGAAAATCCCCGGCAATTCCCCCTCCAATCTGGAAGAAACCAATGCCGTTTTTACTATTATCGGTATACCAGTCGGCAAGGAAGGTCATGTACTCAATCCCAGATTTCATTGTTGAAGGTTTCAATTCCCCTTTGAGGCAATAGGAAGCAAAAATATTTCCAAGCGTACTATCTTCCCATCCCGGCACTACGATGGGCAGGTTTTTCTCTGCCGCCGCATACATCCAGGAATCCTTCAGGTCTATTTCATAATATTCTTCCAAAGCCCCCGAAAGCAATAATTTATAAATATATTCATGCGGAAAATAACGCTCCCCCTTTTCTTCAGCCTCTTTCCAGATTTTTACAATATTATGCTGAATCCTGCGGAATGCTTCTTCTTCAGGAATACAGGTATCGGTCACCCGGTTTAAACCTTTTTCCAGCAAATCCCATTCTTCTTTAGGAGTTAGATCCCGGTAATTAGGCACTCTTTTGTAATGTGAATGGGCAACAAGGTTCATTACGTCTTCTTCCAGGTTCGCGCCTGTACAGGAAATGATCTGCACTTTTTCCTGGCGGATCATTTCAGCAAAAATTTTCCCAAGCTCAGCCGTACTCATAGCACCGGCAAGGGAAACCAGCATTTTAGAACCATTGTTCAGCTGCTTTTCATAATCTTTGGCGGCATCTACAAGGGCTGCGGAATTAAAGTGTAAATAATATTTTTCAATAAATTGCGAAATCGCTCCTTTACTCATCTTCGTCGTCTTCGTTATAATTTAAATATTTGAATTTGTAGCTCAGCATTTTATAGTAAAGCTTGGCCGCAAGAAAATCTGATGATTTTTCTTTTTCATTTGGGCAAAGTTCCACAATGTCAAAACCTACCACATTTTTCTTTTTGAACATCAGTTTCAGGAATTCCAGGGTTTCATACCAGAACAAGCCTCCCGGCTCTGGTGTTCCTGTTGAAGGCAGTATGGAAGGATCAAAAGCATCCAGGTCTATGGTAATAAAAACGTTAGGCGTCATTTGCCCAATAGCGTCTTCCTGCCAGTCTTCATAAAGATCATCAGCAAAATAAACCTGATTTTCATCCATATGATCCTTTTCAGAAATATCCATAGAACGGATTCCCACCTGCACCAGGTTAGTGTTTTTACTGGCTTCATGTAGTGCGCAGGCGTGGCTGCATTTACTGCCCTCATATTCCGGCCGCAGATCTGCATGTGCGTCCAGCTGCACCACTGTAAGGTCTTCAAAAGACTCATTAAAAGCACGAATGGAGCCTATAGAAAGAGAATGCTCGCCGCCAAAAAGGGTTACAAACTTTTCCTGCTTAATATAGTTCTTGGTGGTTTTGTAAACCGCTTCCACCATCTTTTCAGGCGAAGAGTTTTCAGTAACCGGGGGGGCCAGGTAAACTCCCTTTTTATAAACCTCGCTGCGGGTTTCAATATCATAAAGCTCCATGTTTTCTGAAGCTTCCAAAAATGCATCAGGTCCCTTGTCTGCTCCTTTCTGCCACGTGCTGGTCCCATCGTAAGGAACAGGAATCAATACCACCTTTGCATCGTCTATACGGGCATATTTATCTGGTATCCCTGCGTAATTCTTTTTGCTCATTGTTAGTTGTTGAATGTTTTAAACTGAATTTTATAAGAACTAAAGTTATAAATTTTTTAGTTGCCTGAACCATAACCAAGTATATTCAGCATTTCTTCTACATTTTGCTGCTCACTGAATAATTCTGTGGTCAAATTGCCATTTTCATCCTTGTCTATAAGCACATGTTTTGGCTGCGGAATAAGACAATGCTGTAACCCGCCAAAGCCGCCTATGGTTTCCTGGTAAGCGCCCGTGTTAAAGAAGCCTATATAAAGCGGTTTATCCCTTTTGTACTTCGGAAGATAAATGGCATTGGTATTTTGTTCAGAATTATAATAATCGTCACTATCGCAGGTTAGCCCCCCCAGCAGCACTCTCTCATATTCATCATTCCACCGGTTTACGGCAAGCATCACGAATTTTTTGCTAATGGCCCAGGTATCCGGCAAAGTGGTGATAAAGGATGAATTGATCATGTTCCATTTTTCACGGTCGTTCTGCTGCTTCTGATAAAGAATCTCATAGATGGCCCCACCGCTTTCGCCTACGGTAAAACTCCCGAATTCTGTAAAAATATGCGGTACGTCCACATCTGCTTCCGCACAGGCAAGGGTGATCTGGTTTATAATTTCATCTACCATGTAAGCATAGTCATACTCAAAAGCGAGGGAGTTTTTAATAGGAAAACCTCCACCGATATTGAGACTGTCCAGACTTGGACAAATCTTTTTAAGGTTGATATAAACCTTCAGACACTTGTTAAGCTCGTTCCAATAGTATGCCGTATCGCGAATCCCGGTATTGATAAAAAAATGAAGCATTCTTAAGTTCACCCTGTCGTTATTCTTGATTTTTTGGTTATAAAAAGGCACAATGTCCTTATAACCAATTCCAAGCCGGGAGGTATAGAATTCAAATTTCGGCTCTTCTTCAGAAGCAATACGGATTCCAACTTCAAAATCTTCTTCAATATTTTCCCCCAACAGGTCTATTTCCTCATAATTATCAATTATTGGAATACAGTTTTTATGACCTTCATTCAGCAGCCGGGAAATATTAGCAATATACTGGTCCCTTTTAAACCCGTTACAGATCACATAGGTGTCATCATTAATTTTCCCTGAGGCTTTTAATTTCTCAACAATATTAATATCAAAAGCAGAAGAGGTTTCAATATGGATATTATTTTTTAGGGCCTCATTAAGTACATGCTCAAAATGGGAACTTTTTGTACAATAACAGTAATTGTACCTTCCCGGATAATCATGTTTTTCAATAGCGTCCTGGAACCATTTTTTCGCGCGGTTAATATTTTCAGAAATCTTGGGCAAATAGGTAAACTTTAGCGGTGCACCGTATTTTTCAACAAGATTCATCAAATCTATATTATGGAAATGCAGGCCATTCTCTTCAAGTTTGAATTCTTCCTGCGGAAAATAATACGTCTGGTCTATAAGATCTCTGTACTTGGTATTCAATTGATTATTTTAATTTAAAGAGTAAAAATTAGGCATTAATTTATTGTACCAAAAAATATGATTGGTAAATTATTGTTAAGAAAGGCTTTGTGAGGGTTCAGCAAGCTTTTACCGCTTTTTAAGTAATGCGATCCAAGTACGCTGAACGTATTTAATCTGGATGGGAAAGAGCTTTTCACTCTTTAAAAAACTTTGTCATCTACAGTTTTAATCTTTAATTGATTTAGATCATAAAACTGCTGTAAATGTATAAAAAAATATTCTCATACTTCATCCTGAAAACTTTTTCAGAATAGATTTTTTTGAAGTAAAGATTAAGGTCTTAACGCGAGGTCCTGCGGCAGGGGCCTTTAGTATTTTTAGAGCTTAGAGATTCCGCAGGTTGATAATTTCCTGTTTTGTAAGTACACGAAAACGCCCGCGGGGCAAATCCTTTTTAGTGAGCCCACCATAAACCACACGATCTAGTTTCACCACTTCGTAGCCCAGGCTTTTAAAAAGCTTCTGCACGATGTGAGGTTTTATACTTTTAATTTCCAGCCCAATTTCGTTCTTTGGCCTGTCGGTAACATAACTGATGTCCTGTACGGTAAGTTTGCTTTTTTCAATATAGAGGCCTTCACGAATCTTCTCCAGGTCTTCCTGGGAGAGGCTTTTATTTAGTTCTACATGGTAGATCTGGCGAATTCCATTCTTTGGCTTTGCCAGGCTTTTGGCAAGTGCCCCATCGTTGGTAAAGAGCAAAAGGCCGGTAGCCTGCGTATCGAGCTTGCCCACCGGATCAAGTTTTGATTTTGAAGCCCTGCTCATAATATCCATTACGGTGCGGCCACCTTTTTCCACACTCCCGGTAGTATAAAAACCTTTAGGCTTGTTTAGCAGAAAATATTCGGGTTTGTCAGGGCTTATACTGCGGCCGTCAAACTTCACATCATCATTAAGCTGTACCTTATAGCCCATTTCTGTCACGGTTTTACCATTTACGGTAACGTTTCCGGCTGAAATAAAAATATCGGCATCCCTTCTCGAACAAATTCCCGCATTGGCAATGTATTTATTAAGGCGTATTCCACCTGCATCGGGATCTTTCTTTGGCTGAGTTTTTAAATCCTCCTTTTTACGGATAGGCGCGTTCCCACGGGCATAGGACTTTTTACGTTCGCCGCCTTGTCTTCCGCTCATTTTGCCTCTTGAAGAATTGTCGTTTCTGCTCATACTGATATTTTTTGCAAAGATACTGGTTAGATTGTGAGTTGGGTAAGATTTGGAGAAAGATTTCCTGAGGCCTGGAAATAAATACTGCCCCAGGAAGCTTTCATCCATAACTTTAATATTCTATCCGGTTGTTCTTTTTTTGCCATTTTTGAAAAACAGGCAAACCTTCTTCCCTTGCCAATTTTACAAATTTTATCCTTCGATCGCCCATGTCTTTCTCAATTTCATCATAAATAAACTGATCATCAAAGCCAATTTCGGCAGCATCATCGCGGTCTAAAGCGTAGTACACTTCTTTTGGCCGCGCCCAGTAGATTGCTCCCAGACACATTGGGCAGGGCTCACAGGAAGTATATAAAATACAGTCATCCAGCTGAAAATCCTGCAGTTTTTCACAGGCTTTTCTAATGGCCACCACTTCAGCATGAGCGGTAGGATCGTTAGTGGAAGTTACCTTGTTGTAAGCTTCAGCTATAATTTCATCATCTTTTACTATTACAGCGCCAAACGGACCGCCGGCGCCTTCATCCATTCCTTTTTCAGCAAGCGCGATGGCATGCTTCAGGTAATGCTCATGGTTGTTCTTCATTTATATTTAATTTCTTTAAAATTTTCTTTGCTCCGGAACCTGTGCGCTTCAAAGTGACTACAAATTTCTGAAAGAAGAAGCAGTATTATAATCTTCGGTTGCGGACTTCAAAATTAATCAAAATGAAAATTTCTGTAGCTGATTAATGCCGAAGGTTTCTTCCGAAGAAATTAAAACGGATTAAAACACCCGGTTGAGCACCTCATCGGGATCGATAAGCAGGATGCTGAAAACCCCAGCCACGATGATTAATTTTAAGATATTGTGCAACACGAGGTATTGCCATTTTGCCCTGCTGAAATAGAGGAAAAGCAGGAAAAACACCAGCAATCCAAGCGATGCGAAAAAATAATAATCCATATAGCCAATTTCAAAGCGTGTGCTAAGCAGCATAAGCGGCACCACGGCAAGCACTGCAAGTACAGAGAGAAAAAATTTGCTCCACTTCTCTCCATAAACCAGGGGAATAGTGCGGTAATTCTGTACCAGGTCTCCCTGCATATTTTCAAGGTCTTTTACCAGCTCCCGCATCACAATCATTAAATACAAAAACGTGGCATGGATAAAAATTACAGTTTCGAAGTTTTTATAGTAGATGAAAATAGCGAAAAAAGGACCAATGGTTAAAATCGAAGCCACCAGATTCCCAAGAAAAAGTATTTTTTTTAGCCGGTGGGAGTAAAACCAGATCACGAAAATATAAAGCGAAAAAAATACCACCGCCCTAAAGGACACATAACTTGCAAAGAAAATGGCGGCAAAATTCAGGATAAAATAAACTGAAAGCTTGGTACGCTGGCTCACCACCCGGTCCAGCATTGTTTTTTTGGGCCTGTTGATAAGATCCTTTTCGCTGTCGTAGAAATTATTAATAATGTAGCCGGAAGCGATCACTGTTGCAGTGGAAAGGATCAGAAAAAAGAGGTTATCATCAAAAAGTATATCCCGCAAAGGCAATTCGTGCGCAAGTATAAAGGCAGAAGTTAAATACTGGGCAATTATTACAATAAGAATATTATAACCGCGTACCACAGAAAACAAACTCAGCAACTTAAGCAAAAAGCGTTTGTTCATTAAGGCGGCCATGAATTTACTGTAGTTCTAGAAGTTATATACTACCTCTAAATTGTAACCTTTAAGCGCTTTTTTAGCCTTTTCTATATCTTCTGTGAAACCAAGAATATAACCGCCACCACCAGAACCGCAAAGTTTGAGGTAATAATCATTCGTATCTATACCGTGTTTCCAGATTTTATGGAATTTAGCCGGGATCATAGGTTTAAAGTTATCTAATACCACATGGGACAGGCTTTTTACATTTTTAAAAAGAGACTTTACATCCCCTTTTAAAAAGTCGTCCACGCAGGCATCGGTATGTTTTACGAACTGATCCTTAAGCATTTTCCTGAAAGGCTCCTGTTTCATATTTTCCATAAAGATGCTCACCATGGGTCCGGTTTCCCCGGTAATCCCACTGTCCAGAAGAAAGACCGCACCTGTTCCTTTTTCCGTCTGGGAAGGAATTCCGGCAGGCTCTATATTATCTTTTGAATTTATCAGGATAGGAATGCTTAAATAGGAATTAAGCGGATCCAGGCCTGAAGATTTCCCGTGAAAGAAGGATTCCATTTCTCCAAAAATCTTCTTTAGCTTCAGTAATTTATCCCGTGTAAGATTTTCAAGAACCGTAATTTTGTTGGTGGCATATTTATCATAAATAGCCGCAACAAGGGCGCCACTACTGCCCACTCCATAACCCTGCGGAATACTGGAATCAAAATACATACCCCTGTCAATATCTGCATTAAGGCTTTCCAGGTCAAAATGTACAAGGTTTGGGTCCTTTTCCTCCAGTTGCTTTAAATGTTCTGCAAAAAGCCGCAGATTAACATTGGACTTTTTGGCTTCTTCAGAAGGATTCCCGGAAACTTTTAAAGCCCCGTTATAAAAGTTGTAGGGTATCGATAAACCTTTGGAATCTTTGATGATCCCATATTCCCCAAAAAGAAGAATTTTCGAATAAAATAAAGGTCCTTTCATTTAATTTGTTTTTTAGATTCTTCCCCAAGGCTAAGCATTCCAATAGCAGAAAGGTCTTCGTCAAGTTCTTCCCAATGGACACCATAGCCCCCTGGCGAGATGGAAAAATTGTATCGTTGAGAATCTGTTGCTTTCTCTAAATTGGGGTACCAATCAAGCGGGGCTCCAATCTCGCGACCATCTTCTAAAGCAAAGAAAATTTTATTTTCCCTAAAGAAAACCCGTTGAACTTTAATATTTAAGTCTGCGATTTTGCTCATCTTTCATAAAATTCATTCCACCTTTTCAAAAAAAAGAAACGCTGTTCCTCTACAATATTCAAAATTAACTTTAAATCCTTCTTTTTCAGATTAAATGAATAAACCAAAATTAACGAATTTAATTCAATTTTTCCTTCTCCTCCCTTTCCTTCAAAATGAATGTGCTCAGGCAGATGTTCATTCGAATAAAAGAAAAACCTGAACCCATTTTGTCTAAGAACTGTGGGCATCACTTAATTTCTTTAGCCCCGCTTCCCAACTGGTCGCAAATATACTGCCCATTTTCACAACTGGCAACTAACTCATTCTTAATGAATTCAAAAATTTCGGTTTTATTTTTTTCAGGGTATAGCACATGCACATTGGCGCCGGCATCTAAAGTAAAACATACCGGAAGCTGTGATTGCCTTCTAAACTTCCAAATTTTATTGATGATTTCCAGGGTGTTTGGTTTCATCAGGATAAAATAAGGCCTGCTGCTCATCATCATGGCATGAAGGGAGAGTGCCTCGTTTTCTACAATTTCCATAAATTTCTCCAAATTTCCTTCCGCAAAAACAGGTATCAAATTTGCCAAATTTGCCCCCGCCTGTTTAAACCTTGCTTCAGCAAAAGGATGGCCGTGCATTAAATCATGGCCAACACTACTGCTCACCTCCTTTTTCCCCTTATCTACAAGTAATATAGTATCCTGGTAATTTCTGAAATTTTCATGCACCTCATCGGGATACGATACTCCAAAAAGTTCACTGCTGCCCTTAATTTCCTCATGTTCCCCCCAAACCACAAGTTCTCCTTCTATGCTCCGGCAGGCACTACCGGACCCTAACCTGGATAAAAAAGATGCTTTTTTCTTAAAAAATTCAGCAGAGAGGGAAGGATTTAATTGCTTTTCAATGCTCATGATGCATAATGCCAACGCGCTCATTCCACTGGCCGAAGAAGCGATGCCGCTACTATGCGGGAAGGTGTTTTCAGAATAAATTTTAAAAGAATATTCTTTAAGAAAAGGACAATAGCTTTCGATACGCTTAAAAAAAGTGCTGATCTTAGGTTTAAAATCATCTTTTTTTTCGCCTTCAAAAAAAACCTCAAATTCGAATTTGTCCCGGGTCTTCTTTTTGATGAAATCCACCCTGGTAATTGTTTTGCAATTGCTAAGTGTAAAACTTACCGATGGATTTGCGGGAATCTGCTCTGGTTTTTTTCCCCAGTATTTCACCAGGGCTATATTACTGGGAGATTGCCATTTAACGCTTCCTTTTTCGACTGCTTCTGAATATTTTCCCGGAATAAACTCCTCTACGTTCATCTCAAAAATTTTAACAAAGGTAAACTTTTATGATTTTGAATTGTAAGGGAAAAATTCAAATAAATTTCTATTTTAGTAAGGAAAACCAACCGGGATGAGCCATAAGTTACTAATACGCAGCACTATTGCCGTAACTGTTTGCCTGCTTTTCGGCTTCTTGTCCGGCATCGCCACCGAGGCCGGAATTTACGAATGGTATCCTGAACTTCAAAAACCATGGTTTAATCCACCCCAATGGACCTTTGCGCCTTTTTGGCTTATCATGTATATCGTTACCGGAATTGCGGCCGGGCTTGTATGGCATAAAGGATTTTACCATAAATGGGTAAAAGTAGCCCTCTACCACTTCGGGTTCCAGCTGCTCCTAAGTGCTTTCTGGTCCATTTTATTTTTTGGCCTGCACCGGCCTTTCTGGGCTCTGCTGGATATTTTAATCCTGCTGGTACTTGTGCTTATCACCATTAAATGGTTTAGATTTATTAGTGGCACTGCAACTGCTTTAATGTTGCCTTATTTAATTTGGATAGTATTTGTCACAGCCATAACTTTTGAAGTTTGGCGCCTTAATTTTCTTTAGATGCTATAGTTTTAGCTGCTATAAAACCACCAGTCCAGGCATTTTGAAAGTTAAAGCCACCGGTTACCGCATCTATATCCAAAACCTCCCCTGCAAAAAACAGGTTTTTGTGAAGTTTGCTTTCAAAGGTCTTAAAATTCACTTCTTTTAAATCCACACCCCCGGCGGTTACAAACTCTTCTTTAAAAGTGCTTTTCCCGTTAACCTGAAATTCCGCTTCAGTAAGCTGGGAAGACAATGCCTGCAGCTGAGCTTTATTTAAGTCGGCCCAAATACCATTTTCAGTTATTCCCGATGCCTCGGCCAGGCTTTGCCATAATCTTTTTGGAAGTTCAAATTGGGCATTTTTAGACACCTGCTGTTTGGCCAGATCAAATTTTAACTGCCTCAAATTTTCCAGGATTTCTTCGGAAGAAAAACCTGGCAGCCAGTTGACCTTAATCTTAAACTGATAATTCCTTTGATGTAACTCCCTCGCACCCCAGGCCGATAATTTTAAAATTGCGGGGCCGCTTAATCCCCAGTGTGTAATTAATAGCGGCCCTTCGTCCTGAAGTTTTTCACCCTGCACTTTTGCCCGGGCATAAGTGGAAATTCCGGGGAGATGTTTTATTCTTTCATCTTTTATATTAAAAGTAAAAAGCGAAGGGACTGCAGTAGTTATCGTATGGCCCAACCGTTTAAGCAGATTCCATATTTTTGGGTTACTGCCTGTTGCCATTACCACTTTTTCTGCGGAATAAGCCGCTTTTGAGGTTTCCACTATCCACGATTCATTTTTATTCTGAAGAGATTTTACAGCCTCACTTTTCCTGAGGTCGATTTTCAATCTTTTTACTTCAGAAAGAAAACAATTAATAATAGTCTCTGAAGAATCTGAAACCGGAAACATCCTGCCGTCTTCTTCAGTTTTTAATTGCACCCCACGTTCTTCAAACCAGGCAATGGTATCGCCGGTCATAAATTGATGAAAGGGCCCCCGCAGTTCCTTTTCCCCACGCGGATAATTTTTAATCAATTCTTTCGGGATAAATTCTGCATGAGTAACATTGCAACGACCTCCACCAGAAATACGCACTTTTGTAAGCACTTCCTTTCCTCTTTCCAGGATAAGAATTTTAGCCGAAGGATCCATTTCCGCAGCATTAATGGCTGTAAAAAAACCTGCCGCCCCTCCTCCAATTATTATAATGTCGTATTTCAATTGTCTGTTGTCTGTTGTCTGTTGTCTGTAAAATTTAGTTGCCTAAGTTAAGCTCAAGAAATTATTATTGACAGAAGTGTTCACATTTTTTTCAACTCTGAACTCTTCTAATTTCTCACTTCCAGCTTCCAATTTCTAGCCTCGTACTTCTTTAAATTACAGCCTGTCCGGAAAGTCAGAAATTATTCCATCTACCTCAAATTCTTTCATCCTGGCAATGGCCTCCGGTTCATTTATTGTCCATACATTAACCTTAAAACCTTCTGCCTGCGCCTCCCGTACATTATCCCTGGTAACAATTCCTGCTGAAGGATGAATGGCTGAAGCTTTAAGTTGTTTTCCCAGTTTTATAGCTTCAGATAAGCTCGCTTTACTTAAAACACCAATCGGCATTTGCTCATTATATTTACGGACTTCAAAAAGTTCGTTCTTCTGAAAACTGGACAGGATAAAATCCTGGTATTCCCAATTCCCGGTTTTAATATGTTCCTTAACTATGTCACAAACCGCTTCTGCAGTATTCAGGCCTTTTAATTCGATATTTATAGCGCATTTGCCTTCTATAAGTTCCAAAACATCTGTTAGCAGCGGAATCTTATATTTTCCTTCAACTCTTAATCCTTTTAAAAACTGCCAGTCTTTTTTGGCAATTTCCCCGCTGCCATTGGTGGTACGATCTAAAGTAAAATCATGCAGCACCACAATTTCACCTGAAGCGCAACGGTGCACATCAATTTCTATCATATCAACTCCAAAAGAAATGGCTTTGGCTATACTTTCCAAAGTATTTTCAGCAAGATGCCCTTTAGCTCCACGATGGCCAATTTTAATGATCGTTTTCATCTGGCAAATGTATTTATTTAGCTGAAAAGCAACCGCATTTCAGCAAACTTTGAAAATGATATTTAGAAATACTTAATACCACTTAACATTTAATTAAAGGAATGCCTTCTTACTTTTAAGAAGTATCTGCTTCCGCAGAAAAAGACTAAAGAGAACAGGTTATAGAAAGAATAAAATAATACAGGATTATGACACAATCAAAAAATTTTCCGCAGCAGGATCAAAGTCAGCCGGGAGATCAGAATAAAATGCATCCCGAACCGGAAATTATCAGGAATAATCATAAAGGCAGCGACAAATTAAAAGAGAAAACAGCCTTTATAACCGGCGGTGACAGCGGGATTGGCCGCAGTGTTGCCGTTCATTTTGCCCGGGAAGGAGCTGATATTGCCATTATTTACCTGGCAGAAGATGAGGACGCCCTGGACACCAAAAAAATGGTTGAAAAGGAAGGGCAAAAATGCCTGATTATTGAAGGAGATTTAAAAAACGAGGATTTTTGCAAAGAGGCTATTAATAAATGTATAGCTGAATTTGGCAAATTGGACATTCTGGTGAACAATGCGGCTGTACAGTTTCCGCAGGAGAACATAGAAGATGTTACCTCAGATCAAATGAAGGAAACTTTTGAAACAAATATTTACCCGTACTTCTATCTTATAAAAGAAGCCCTGCAGCACCTGGGGGAAGGTAGTTGTGTGATTAACACCACCTCTGTTACCTCCTATCGCGGCAGTTCCCATTTGCTGGATTATTCCAGCACCAAGGGTGCCATTACCACTTTTACAAGATCGCTCTCAAAAATGCTGGTTGGAAAAAAAATAAGGGTTAATGCCGTGGCGCCGGGGCCAATCTGGACGCCGCTTATTCCTTCTACCTTTGACGACATTAAGGATTTTGGCAAAAAAGTTCCCATGGGCAGGGCAGGACAACCTTCTGAAGTAGCCCCGGCCTATGTTTTCCTGGCTTCTGAAGACAGCAGTTATATCACAGGGCAGGTAATACATATTAACGGCGGAGAGCAAATAGGTGGTTAACCGGACTTTCTTCTTAACTTGTACAAATAATATTTATCCACACTATGGAAGAATGGTTTGACACCAGCTGGGAATCTATCGTTGCTATTGCTATAAATGCTGTGGGCATTTACATTGCGATAATAATATTAACGCGTATTTCTGGTAAACGCAGTTTTTCAAAAATGTCCAGCTTTGACTTTGCAATGACTGTGGCTATAGGATCTATGGTTGCCTCTACCGTTCTTTCAAAATCTGTCACCATTGCCCAGGGAATTGCGGGATTATGCCTTATTTACGGGATGCAAATGCTGGTTGCTTTCCTGAGAAGGTTCCAGGGGGTGAGCAACACGGTAGATAATACTCCTTTGCTCCTCATGGACGGCCGTGAAATCCTAAGAGAAAACCTGAAAAAAGCTAAAGTTACCGAAGGCGACCTGCGCTCAAAGCTAAGAGAGGCAAATGTCCTGAATCTTTCCCAGGTAAGAGCTGTGATTTTTGAAGCCACCGGAGATATTTCTGTACTGCACAGTGATGATGAAAATGAGCAGTTTGAAGCCTGGCTCATAAGTGATGTAAACCGATAGATATGCTGGGCTGGACAGACATACTGGGGCTTGTTGCCGGAATCTGCACCACGGTTTCTGTAATTCCACAGATTAAAAAAGCCTGGAAAACCAAAAAGGTAGATGATATTTCCCCGTTTATGTTTGGCATTTTAATGCTGGGCGTTTTCCTGTGGGTTATTTACGGAATCACTCAAAATGATGTTCCTATAATCGCTACAAACGGGGCATCACTCGCTTTAAACTCCTTTATGTTTTATCTAATGGTGCGTTTTCGCAAGAAGAAATGATTAGGCCGGCATACAGTGAACACAGGTATCTTACGGATGCTCTTGCTTTTTTTTCCCCCAACAGGGGCTATATAAATAACGTATTTAGCGACAGACTTAACGCTAAAGCTCTACAGTAGTTAATCTTCATTAAAATCGCTACTAAGAAATTCTTAAAGTGTTTCCTGTTAAGCAATCAACATTTTAAATTTATCAAAAATACATTCGAAAATGTTGACAAAAGAAGTGAAACCGCAAAAAGAAAAGCTTTCTATTGATAAATCTGAAAAGAAAATGGAGAAAGCTTTTCAGGAATTTATAATAGAAGATAACCATCCCTGCGTCATGGCCCAAACTGTCTTTAGCATGGATCATGTAGATTTTCATGCATATGAAAATTTTGGTTCCAAAAAAACAGCCCGGCAGATCCTGAGAGACCTGAAGGAATATATAAAGAACTACGATTTCGAATCTAACGCCTTCTATACCTTTATGGCTGCTTTTAAAGGGCGAAAAGATTTTACCGAAGAACAGTTTGAGCAGTTATTGTGGAAACAGCTTCAGTTTCTTCACGAAGTAGACGATGCCGACTGGGACCCGAATGTGAGCAAAGATCCTGATAGTAATAAGTTCAGTTTTAGTATTGGCGGCAAGGCTTTTTATATGGTGGGGCTTCACCCTAACAGTTCAAGAAAAGCCAGGCAAAGCCCTTTCCCAACTATTGCCTTTAACCTGCACTGGCAGTTCGAGAAATTAAGAGAAATGGGAACCTATCAGACAGTTCGGGATAAAATAAGGGAACGCGATTCCGAGCTACAGGGGAATATTAACCCAATGCTTGAAGATTTTGGTAAAAACAGCGAAGCCAGGCAATATAGCGGCAGAAAAGTTGGTGAAGAATGGAAATGTCCTTTTCTTAACCAGAAATAACAGAAATGTACCAGAGGGCGAAATACAAAAAAACAGATGAAAATTATATTTTCAATTTTATTAGAAGCCATCCCTTTGCCACACTCGTGCTGCAAGGGGATCGTTTGTTAGCCACGCATATTCCGGTCCTCACAAAAGGCAATGCGGATAAATTTATCCTTTACGGCCATATTGCTTATAATAATGAACAGTACCAGTATTTAAAAGATGGTCTTGAAGCGCTACTTATTTTTCAGGGCGCACATGACTATATTTCTTCTTCCTGGTATAAAGAGAAGAATATAAGCACCTGGGATTATTCTGCAGTTCATATAAATGTAAAACTAAAGCTGCAGAGCCGTAAAGAACTGGAAGAATCCCTGGAAGAGCTGGTGCGCCATTTTGAAAATGAGCAGGATAATCCGCTTTATTACAAAGATATACCTGATGATATGTTGAAAGAACATTTGCCCTTAATTACCGGATTCTGGTGTGAGCCTGTAAAAACTGAAGCTATCGCAAAGCTTCACCAGGGGTTTGAAAAAGAAGATTTAGAATCTGTAACGCAACATTTACAGGCAAAAGACAGTCCTGGTAGTAAGCAGCTAAAGCAGGATATAGAAAAAGAAAACCCGCATTTATTCTAAAACTCATTGTAATGGCAGCAAAAAGTTTCTTAGAAAAATACCGCGGGAAGCGCGATTTTGATAGCTCTTCAGAACCTTTTGGTGATCCTGAAATTGCCAAAGGGAAGAAAGATATTTTTGTTGTTCAAAAACATGATGCCACCAATCTCCACTACGATTTTAGATTGCTGGCAAATGGAGTTTTAAAAAGCTGGGCAGTTCCAAAAGGCCCTTCCACAGATCCCGATGAAAAACGACTGGCTATTGCTACTGAAGATCATCCCGTGGAATATGCCGATTTTGAAGGTATTATTCCGGAAGATCAATATGGAGGCGGAACGGTAATGGTTTGGGATGCCGGCACCTATACAATCGAGAAAAAGGATAAAGATGGAAATATAATTCCGCTGGAAAAGCAATTGGAAAATGGCCGTGCCAGTTTTATACTGAATGGGGAAAAACTACAGGGTGGCTACAGCCTTATCAGGATTAAAAAAGGCGAAAATGAACAATGGCTCCTTAAAAAATCTGATGATGATAAAGCTGATGCCAGAAGAAACCCCACCAGCACGCAAAATAATTCTGTGCTAACCGGGAGAACAATGAAGCAGATCAAAAAAGATTCAGAAGATGGCAGCGGAAAAGAATAACGGGAAATTCCAGTTTGAAATCAGCAAAAGGGAAAAGATATTTTTCCCCCAGGAAGGTTACACCAAGGGCGATCTTATAGATTATTATGAAAAAATAGCTGAAGTAATGCTGCCGCACCTGGAAGAACGCCCGGTAACGATGTTGCGTTTTCCTAACGGGATAGAAGATAAACGGTTTTTTCAAAAAGACGAACCAGATTATTTCCCGGATTGGATAGACACCATAGAAATTGAAAAACAAGAGGGCGGCACTACCTGTTATGTTCTTTGCAACAATAAGCCCAGCCTTATATACCTTGCCAACCAGGCATGTATTACCCCACATATCTGGCTTAGTAAAAAAGACACGCCGGATTATCCCGACAGGATGATTTTTGACCTCGACCCTTCGGAAGATAATTTTCAGGAAGTAAAATCCGCAGCTGGGATCTTTAGGGATTTTTTAATGGAAAAATTAAACCTGCCTGTATTTCTAATGACCACCGGATCTCGGGGATTACACCTCGTGGTCCCATTAAAACCAGAGAAGGATTTTGATGAAGTAAGGGATTTTGCACAGGAAATAACCCATTACCTGGAAAAGCAACATCCGGAAAAATTTACCACCGCCGCAAGAAAAAACAAGCGGGAAAATAAGCTTTACCTGGATGTGGCCAGGAACGGCTTTGGGCAAACTACCGTAGCGCCCTATGCAGTACGGCCCTTAGCAGGTGCTCCTGTTGCTACTCCAATTGATTGGGAGGAGCTGGCTGCTCTGGATTCGGCTCATAAATATAACATAAAGAATATCTTCCGCAGAGTGGGAAAGAAAGAAGATCCCTGGAAAAATATTTCAGCAAAAGCGGTTAAATTAGATTCCGCGGTAAAAAAATTTGAAGAACTTTCAGCAAAACAAAAAGAATAAGATGACTCAAGTAATAGAGAGACAAACCGGGGCAGCCTTCCGCATTAAAAAAGGGCAAAAATTAAAGGTTACAGATCCCAAAGGAGAACAGGTGAGTGACATGGTATTGTTTAATGCTGAAGATAAACGGGAGAAAATTTCCAGCGGAAAAACCCTGGATTTTGAAGAAAGCATCCTGATAAGCCGCGGCAATTTTTTATGGAGCAACCGTAGCAGGAAAATGATGAAAATCCTTGAAGACACCAATGGGCGTAACGACTTTCTTCTTGCTCCATGCAGCCCTGAAACTTTCCAGATTATGTATGAAAATCCGGAATATCACCCAAGCTGTTTTGAAAACCTCTATACCAATTTAAAGAAATTTGACATTGAACCCGATGACATTCCCACCGCTTTTAATATTTTTATGAATGTACAGTTTGACGAAAACGGCAAACTTAGTGTGGAAGCTCCGCTGAGCAAAGCAGGGGATTTTGTTCTTTTTGAAGCCCAGATGGACCTTATTATAGGGTTAACCGCCTGCTCTGCTGAAGACAGCAACAACGGCAGCTTTAAGCCTATTCACTTTGAGATTATTGATTAATCATTCTTTTTACGGTAACGCATATTGAGCATTTCTATAGCCAGGGAGAAGAAAACTGCAAAATAAATATACCCCTTAGGCACATGATAATGCGCGCCTTCCACAATAAGCATTACACCTATAAGAATTAAAAAAGACAGTGCCAGGATTTGTATTGTGGGATGTTTATTTACAAAATCCCCAACCGCTTTTGCAAATATCATCATCACCACAATAGAGATCACTACCGCTATTATCATTAAAATTAATTCTTCAGTAAGGCCAACAGCGGTAAGAATAGAATCGAAAGAAAAGATGATATCCAGCATCACAATTTGAAGAATGGCATACCCAAAGCTACTTACCTGCTTCACTTCCTTTTCTTCCTCCTGCCCTTCAATTTTATGATGAATTTCCAGTGTACTTTTTATCAGCAGAAAAATCCCTCCCGCGATAAGGATGATATCACGCCAGCTTAACTCGAACCCGGAAAACGTAAGAACAGGTTGGGTAAGCCCGATTATCCAGGTAATACTAAGCAGAAGCAGCACCCGCATTACCAGTGCAGCGGAAAGCCCTCCCAGCCTTGCTTTTTTTTGCTTATCCTGTGGCAACCTTCCGGCAACAAGGGAAATAAAGATAATGTTATCTATCCCGAGAACAATTTCCATAAAAGTTAAGGTAAGCAGGGCGACCCAGGTATCGGGCTGTAGAAACATTTCCATAGGAATATCAGGCTTTAAATGCGGATTAAAAGTAGAAAAAATGCAGAAAAGGAAAATTGGTTTTAGCTCAATTTTATCTTTTCACTTAGCTGCAATTCCAAGGCTTCAATTTTGTTTTTATAGAAATGATTCTTTTTTTCCAGGTCGTTTAGCCGTTCTAAAACCGTTTCATTTTCCTCTCGAAAAATTTCTCCTCCATAAAAACCAGCCAGGCCTGCACATATTATAATAATCCAAAAGGTATAATTTCGCAAAAGCACCCCAGTTTCAATGCGCCTGTCTTCCACGCCTAAAAATTCTATTTCTTCAATAAAATTCTGAAGATATTTCTCTGCTTTTTTCTTTCTCAGTTTCTTCTTTTCATTGGAAGGCAAATCTTCGTAAAAATTTGGATCCTCATTAAGCTTTTCCAGCAGGGAAACCTTTACAGCCGCAGTTTTAGGAAAGATATTAATGATAACAGGTATAACACCTGCAAGCCATTCCTGCCGCGTAATTAAGGGATTCCAGATTCTGCTCTTCTGAAATTCCAATAAATTTATGGCCCTGGTCCTTGTCATGGTTTGAAATAAAGTGGACGAATGTAAGAAATTTCTTCAGTTTTAAGAAATGTTTAATAAAAATTCAAAGAAGGTTCTATTGATTATAAGATAGTCTGTAAATAGTTCCACTGCCGTCATCTGCTATAAGAATGGAACCATCCTCTAATTCCACTAATCCTACCGGGCGGCCAAATTGGGAAGTACCATCACTGCTCAGGAAACCCGTGACAAAATCTTCAGCTTTTGCCGCTTTTCCATCTGTAAAACGAACACTCATCAATTTGTATCCAGAAGCGGGTTTTCTGTTCCACGAACCATGAAAAGTAATAATGGCTGAATTTTGATATTCCTGCGGGAACATATCCCCTTTGTAAAAAATCATATCCATGGGGGCACTGTGGGCGGTAAATAAAAGTTCAGGATAGGTGGTTTTTTCAGCATATTTCTCCCACGTCATCCCTTTTGGAGGCTCATCAGATTTGTTGAATTTCCCATCAGCATAAACATAAGGCCAGCCGTAATTTTTTCCTTCCTCAATTTTATTCAGCTCCTCTTCCTGGTCATTATCTCCCAGCCAGTCAATTCCATGATCCATTCCGTACAGTACACCTGTTTCCGGATGCCATTTAAAACCGATGGTATTCCGAAGGCCTTTGGCAAAAATATTTCTTTCACCAGTTTCTGGATCTACCTGTAAGATAGTGGCATTTTCTTCCCTGGTTTCCGCACAGGCGTTGCAGGTACTACCAACAGACACATAAAGCATCCCATCTGGCCCAAAAGCAATGGTCCTGTTAGGATGCTGACCACCATCGGGCAGGTTCTCCACAAATTTTTCCAGTTCTCCCAGGGAACCATCCTCATTTATTTCAGCTTTAAAAATATCATTTACGGTTATGAGGTAAAACATATTATCCTTTAAGGCCACGCCATGAGCACCCTCTTTAGTTGCCACGGTTTGCTGTTTTTCGGCCTTGCCATCCTTATCCTGATCGCTTAACATAATTACATCTCCCTGCCGGCGGGTTACATACACATTTCCGGCTTCACTCACCGCCATCATCCGGGGTTTTTCAAGATTTTCAGCATACTTTTCAATTTTGAAACCTTCAGGCATGGAAAGGGAATTTATTTTTTCGGCAGTGGCCTCAACTTTTTCAGGTTTATAGATATGACTTACCTTTTCTTCAGAAATGACTCCAAAATTTTGAGCATTGCAAATGCCTGAAATAAAAACAGCCAGTATGAGTAATAAATTCTTCATAATTTCATCTTTTCTGTATTCAATCCTGAAGATAATTGTTAAACATGGTAATTTCCGTTAATACCTGGTTAATAAGATTCTAAATTTGACAAATTTTTTTAAGAGACTGGGGATTCCAAAAGTGAGGTTCAAAATTCGTCCATAAAATCAATAAAAATTACATGAAGATTTTTCGCACCCATTCCGGTAATCCAAATTTCATTTCCCTTGTAAAAGCTCTTGATGCAGACCTGGCTGTAAGGGACGGGGAAGAACATTCTTTTTACGACCAGTTCAACAAACTGGATAAGATAAAGCATGTGGTGCTGTTATTTGAAAATGAACAGGCAGTATCCTGTGGCGTAATAAAAGAATTGAACCAGGTATTATGGAAATTAAACGCATGTTTACCCTTTCCCTTTTTCGCGGAAGAGGATTTGCCGGCAAAGTGCTGAAAGAACTGGAAACCTGGGCTGCGGAGTTAAATTACTCAAAATGTATACTGGAAACAGGAGTAAGACAGCCGGAAGCTATCGCCCTTTATAAAAAGAGTGGCTACAGAATTATTCCTAATTACGGGCAGTATGCGGGAATTGAAAACAGCGTGTGTTTTCAGAAAGATCTATAATATTTTGATATCCTGATTCTCCTCATTCCTTTTATATACCTCCATCGTGGAAACGATTATACAATTTCTCAACCGGCGAAATTTCAAATATTCTGAATTAAATTTTTTAGAAGTTGCAGCAGTATTTACATACTTCCACCCGGCTAAACCTTTTTTTCCCAGCGGTTATGGCACTTTCGATATCATCAAAATAACCCAGCTCCAATCTGCCATTCTCCTCCGGAAGCAATTCACAAAAATGGGTATGGATTACATGCCTGTTATTTATCCTGCTTTTCTTTGCAATAAAGAAACAAAACATGGCTTCCTTTTTCTGTAAAGGAAGGAGAAGTTGATTAAATAATACAGCCATTAATCCCAAGCAGCAGTTTTTGCCAAAAATATAAACCCGCTTTATTTCAAATGTTTAGAGAAAATTATCAAGTAGAATTTTATTTTATATTAATGTTAATCCGGTAGTAGCTTTTTTCAATATTTACTGATTCAAAGTTTACAAGAAATTTAAATTTGAACCCACATTTTTAATTCAGAAGCACAATAAGCTTGTTAAAATATGCGCTCTTCCAAAAAAAAAAAAGACATAAAAGAAGATTTTCAGAAACGCTGACTCCAGCAACAGAATTTAACCGGTAAAAATTATAAATAAAATTTCCATTTAATTTCTAATTTCACGGCGGGAAAAGAAATTATTTATTATTTTTTAGAAAAATTTAAGATCATGGCAGAATTTAATTTAACTATAAATGGAAAGGAGCAGACTGTTGATGTAGATCCCAGCACTCCCTTGCTTTGGGTTCTAAGGGACCACATGAAATTGGTGGGTACAAAGTATGGCTGCGGAATTGCGCAGTGCGGTGCATGTACAGTGCATTTTAATGGCTCAGCCGTTAGATCCTGCCAGATTACAATTTCATCTGCTGCAGATAATGAGATCACTACTATAGAAGGACTTTCTGAGAACGGGGATCATCCTGTGCAACAGGCATGGCTGGAGCATGATGTGCCGCAATGTGGTTATTGCCAGGCAGGCCAAATTATGTCTGCCTCTGCTTTATTAAAGAGAAACCCTTCTCCCAGCGATGAAGAAATTGAAAGTGCCATGAATGGTAATATTTGCCGTTGCGGGACCTACACCAGGATAAAAGCTGCTATTAAATCGGCTTCCAATTCACAAATAGCTTAAGCCAGTCAAATTAAATACTTATTAAGATGAGCAAAGTAAAAACAGGAATAGGCAGAAGATCCTTTATAAAAAGGGTTTCTTTAGCGGGAGGCGGATTGATACTTGGTTTTAACTGGCTGGCATGTAACCGTGCTGGCGAAGAAGAGGCAGGAAAAGAAATGGCCATGCAAATGCCGGATGAGTGGTTTGAGTTAAATGGATATTTGAAAATTGGCGATAATGGAATTGTTACCATATATTCTCCAAACCCGGAAATTGGGCAGAATGTAAAAACATCCATGCCAATGATCGTGGCCGAAGAACTTGATGTTGACTGGAACAACGTAATTGTTGAACAGGCACCTTTGAATACTGACGTTTTTAGCCGCCAGATCGCTGGGGGCAGCCAGTCCATAAGACAGGGCTGGGAAACCCTAAGAATGGCCGGAGCCACAGCAAGGCAGATGTTGCTTACAGCTGCTGCCAGCGAGTGGGAAGTACCGGTATCTGAACTTTCTGTGGAAAATGGGGTAATAAAACATGAAGGCAGCGATAAAACCATTGGCTACGGTGAAATTGCCAAAGCTGCCACCAAGGTCGAAGTTCCTGCAGAAGTTGAATTAAAAGATAACGACAGCTTTAAAATAATCGGGACTTCCAGGAAAAATGTAGATGCCAAAAAAATTGTTACAGGACAGCCACTTTATGGTTTGGATACTCAAAAAGACGGGATGTTAATCGCCATGATCGTGCAACCTCCGGCCTTTGGAATGCAGTTTAAATCTATGGATGCTGAAAAGGTAAAAGAAATGCCTGGTATTACTGATGTTTTCACCATAGACACTTATCCGGAAGACATGGAAAAGGAATGGAGCGATGTTACTGCTTTTCCCAAACTTGTAGTTGTGGCTGGTGAATCTACCTGGCAGGTGATGCAGGCCAAAAAAGAGCTGAATGTAGAGTGGGATTTGAATCCTGAACTCACCAAAGAGATAGAAATACTTGAAAAATCTGCGGGCATGGAAGATGTTAGCGGACTTGAAAGTACCGATACACACAATTCTTTAATGACGCAGGTAGGACCCAGAGAATCTGAAGTAGTAAGAAAAGATGGCGACCCTGAAAAAGCATTTAAAAATGCTGCAAGGGTGATAGAACGTTCCTACTCCTGCCCGTTCCTTGCCCATAATTGCATGGAACCTATGAATTTTTTCGCCGACGTTACTGATGATCATGCTGAATTATTTGGACCAATCCAGACGCCTGAGTTTGCTGAAAAAAGTGTAAACAGGCGATTAGGGCTGGAGCTTGAAGATATAGATATTCAAATGACCCGTATGGGCGGAGGATTTGGACGCAGACTTTACGGAAATTTTCTAGTTGAAGCTGCCGTGATTTCCAAAAAACTGGGTAAACCCGTAAAGCTGGTTTACACCCGGGAAGATGATATGACCAACGGGGTATACCGCCCTGCTTATCATGTAACCTATCGCGCCGCACTGGACGGCAACAACAATATCACCGCTTTTCACGTAAATGCCGGTGGAATTACAGAAAGCCCTCTTTTCGCCAACCGTTTTCCTGCCGGGGCTATAGATAATTACCTGGCGGAAAGCTGGACTATAGATTCAAATATCTCCACAGGTGCCTTCCGGGCGCCAAGGTCCAATTTTATTGCCGGCGCAGAACAATCATTTTTAGATGAACTGGCTGAAGAAACAGGCAAAGATCCTATAGAATTCCGCCTGGAGATGCTGGAACGGGCAAAAAATGATCCTGTTGGAGAAGATAATGACTATGATGCCTCCCGTTATGCCGGAGTCCTGGAGCTCGTGAGAGATAAAGCTGGCTGGAAAAACAGCAATACCAATCTAAGCAGGGGCGTATCTGCTTATTACTGCCATAACTCCTATGTGGCACAGATCCTGGACATGACGGTAGAAAATAATGAACCTGTAATTGATAATGTAACCTGCGCGGTAGACTGCGGAATTGTGGTAAACCCCGATGCTGCCAAAAACATGGTGGAAGGAGGGACAATAGATGGTATTGGCCATGCCCTCTACAGCGAAATAACTTTTAACGGCGGCATTCCGCAACAAAGTAATTTTGACAAGTACAGGCTTATACGGCATAGGGAAGCCCCTAAAAAGGTGGACGTTTATTTTGTAGAAAACGGTATTGACCCTACAGGACTTGGAGAACCTCCGTTTCCACCGGTACAGGGGGCTTTAGCCAACGCACTTTACAAAGCCACCGGAAAGAGGTTTTATAAACAGCCATTTATTTCTGAAATGCAAATGGAAGCAAGAGAGTTAAAAACATAAACCAATATCCTGGTTAATCAAAAAAGAAGGAATCTAAAATCTTATTTTAAAACTGAAATGGCTAAAGCCAGGCTTGATAATCAGGTCTGGCTTTGTCTTTTAAACTAGAGAGGCAGACTTCCGGAAAGTGCCTTTAAGGAAATTTCGGAAAGTTTTGCCTGAAAAATGGCATCACTATGCCTTAATCTCGCATTGATGTAGTTAAGTTGTGCAGTCCTGAATTCAATAGTAGGAATGGTACCAATACGATATTTATCCATAGTGATCTCCAGGTTTTCCCTGGCTATCGCCTCATTTTTTTCTTCCAATGCTATTAAATCCAAATTGGTCTGATAGGTTTTATAGGAGCTGTTCAACTGAGACAATAAATTATTCTGCTGTTGTTTAATGGCCAGATTACTATTCTCGACCTGGATTTTCGCTATTTTTTCATTTCGATTTTGATTAAAGCCATCAAAAATATTTAAACTTACCCTAAACCCATATGTGAGGCCATGGGAAGAAGAATTGGTGGTGTATCCCAAACTGGATTCCGAATCACTAAAATTATAGCCGGTACTGGCCAAAAGCGTTGGATATCGGTTGGCCTTCACCTGTTTAAGTTCCAATTCAGCAATACGCTGACTGATGACTTGCGTTAACAATTCAGGATTATTTTCTTTTAACAGCGTTTCCAATTTTGGCAAAAACAAATCAGCGTCTACCGCAATGTCATCTACCACCTTAAAACTGATCTTACTATCACGTGCCAGCAATTCATTGAGCCTGATCCTGGTAGTTGCATAGGATTCTTTTTGGTTCAACATTAGCGCCTGGTCCGTATTTAAATCTACGCGGGCGTTCAATTCCTCCAGTTTAGACGCTTTTCCTATGGTAAACCTGTTGTGGGCCAGCTCCACCCGTTGCCTGGAGATGGCCAGGGTGCTGTCCAGCACCGCAAGCTGCTGTTGCTGTTGTACCAGGTCGTAATAAGTAACCAGGACATTACCAAGAGTGGTGATGACAGAGACCTGTAATTCGGCTTCCCCTAAATTTTGTATTTCCTGGAGTTGTTTATATCGCGCAAACATCTGAAATCCGTCAAAAACTGTCCAGTCCAAAGCCACCCCATAATCAAGACTATTATTGCGCGCGTTATTAAGGGAATTTACTTCACCATCTGACCGGACCTGCGTTAAACTGCGAATCCCGTTATCATCCTGCAGCACGGCACTAACTTGCGGCAGCATACCCGCCAAACCAGGACTGACGGAAATTTCATCTATTTGCAGTAAATTCTTTGCCAGCCTTATTTCGTAGTTATTTTCCAGGGCAATTTTTACGGCTTCTTCCGCAGTAAGAATTTCCTGCGCCCTTAACTGCACAAGAAAGAAACTAAAAAAGATGGAAAGAAATATGATTTGCTTATTCATTCTCCAGTTTTGAAAGATTATCAAACTCGGGACGATGCTTTTTTTCCCTGGACCACATAGAATAAATCGCCGGAATTATAAATAAGGTTAAGATCAGGGAAAACAATGTACCTCCAATAATTACCACTCCCATACCAATACGGCTTGTGGAAGCCGCTCCTAAAGAAAGAGCAATAGGCAGTGCTCCCAGGGCAATGGTAAGGCTGGTCATTAAAATAGGTCTTAACCTCTGTTCTGAAGCCTGAATAATAGCTTCTAATTTTGGCACACCCTCTTCCCGTAGCTGGTTAGCAAACTCTACTATTAAAATTCCATTTTTGGTCACCAGACCAATAAGCATAATAGTCCCTATCTGACTGAAAATATTCCAGGTTTGCCCGCAGAGCCAAAGAGACAATAAAGCCCCGGCTACTGCCATGGGAACCGTTAAGATGATAATGAGCGGATCTACAAAACTCTCAAATTGTGCTGCCAGGATTAGGAAAATAAGCAGTAAAGCCAGCCCAAAGGCATAGGATGTATTGGAGCCGCTTTCCACAAAATCCCGTGATTCCCCACCCAGATCTGTAGTAAAGCTATCGTCCAGCACCTTATCTTTTATCCTTTCCATCGCATTAATCCCGTCACTAATGGTTTTTCCCGGAGCGAGATTTGCCGAAACTGTTGCGGACATATAACGATTATGGTGGTACAACTGCGGAGGACTGCTATGTTCTGTGGTGGTAACAAGGTTATCCAGCTGGATAAGTTGTCCTTCATTATTTCTTACAAATATTGAAGTGAGGTCTATAGGCGCGTTACGGTCTTTTTTATCGAACTGCCCCATAACCTGGTATTGTTTCCCATTCATCAGAAAATATCCAAAGCGTTGCCCACTAAGTGACAACTGCAAAGTCTGGGCTACATCAAGCACAGAAACCCCAAGGCCTTCAGCCTTTTCCCGGTCTATGCTCACATAAATTTCAGGCTTATTAAACTTGAGGTCAACATTGGTAAAAGAGAAGGTAGGATCATTTTCGGCTTCTTCCATGAAAACCGGAACCTTTTCCTGTAACTTTTCAAAATTGGGAGCCTGAAGAATATATTGAATAGGAGGCCCGCCGCGACGATTTACTGAAATGGTAGGCCGTTCAGAAACGTTTGATTTTGCGCCAACATAATTTTTGGCCCAGCTTCCCAGGTTAGTTGCTATCTCATGCTGCGCGAGTTCCCGGTCCTCCGGGCCCACCAGGGCAATATGTGCGCGGCCACTATTTACTGAAGAAGAGCCGAAACCGGGAGAAGTTAGCACCAGGCTCACTTTCTTCTCCGGAATGGAATCGTTAATAAGTTTGGTGATCTCCGTCATGTACCGGTCCATATATTCATATGAGGAACCTTCAGGCGCGGTAACACTTAAACTGACGAAGCTGCGGTCTTCATAAGGAGCAGTTTCTTTAGGAACAAGGTAGTAGAATAAACCAATAAAACCGAGGCAGATAAACAAAATAGGAAAACTAAGCCATCTCTTTTTCATAAACCGTTCAAGCGAACCAGCATAGCTTTTATTCATCCTAACAAAATACTTTTCAGTTACCTCATAAAACTTCGTTTTTTTCTGTTTGCCAGGCTTCATTAAATAGGCATTCAGCATTGGCGTAAGGGTTAAAGAAACAAATGCTGAAATAAGTACAGCCACGCTCAGTACCACCCCAAATTCCCTGAACAACCTTCCCACAAAACCTTCAAGAAATATAACGGGAAGAAATACCGCGGCCAGAGTTACAGAAATGGAGATTACCGCAAAGAAGATCTCATTGGAACCTTTTATGGCCGCCTCAATGGGGCTCATCCCCTCTTCCACTTTTTTATAGATATTCTCGGTTACCACAATCCCATCATCAACAACAAGACCTGTGGCAAGGACTATCGCCAGCAGCGTAAGCACGTTTATGGAATACCCCAGCAACCACATCACGAAAAAAGTGGCGATAAGGGAGACCGGGATATCCAGGAGCGGGCGCAGGGCCATGGACCAGTTTCTAAAAAACAGGAAAATTACCAGCACTACCAGAACTATGGAAATAAGCAGGGTTTCGGCAACTTCGGTAACCGCCCGCCTTACAAAAACGGTATCATCTATAACCACGTTCAGCTTAAAACCCTCAGGCAAATCTTCTTTCAGGTTTTCATATTCTTTGTAAAAATCATCAGCAATATCGAGATAATTTGTCCCCGGCTGGGGAATAACCGCCACAGCTACCATGGGCTGTCCGGAGTCGCTCATCTTGGTTTCCATATTTTCCCCTTCCAGGGAAGCATGGCCCACATCGCTTAACCTCACCACTTTTTCCCCATCGGCAAAAATAATGATGTTGTTAAATTCTTCTTCCGTAGATAAATTTCCTATGGTTTTTACCGTTAACTCGGTATTGGCCCCCGTTAATTTACCGGAAGGCAGCTCCACGTTTTGGGCCCTGAGTGCACTTTGCACATCCCCTACAGTAACTCCATAAGATGCAAGCTTTACAGGGTCTATCCAGAGGCGCATGGCATATTTACGCTGCCCCCATATCTGCACGCTGCTCACCCCGGGAATGGTCTCTATTCGCTGTGCGATCACATTATCTGCATAATCGGACAATTCCAGAATATTTTTAGTGTCGCTTTGTACCGTCATTGAGAGAATACGCTCCGCATCGGCATCTGCCTTGGAAACAACGGGAGGAGCATCAATATCTTCAGGCAAACTTCGAACGGCCTGTGAAACTTTATCACGAACATCATTTGCCGCTTCCTCCAGGTTTTTATCCAGGTTAAATTCAATATTGATACTGCTGGAGCCCTGAGTGCTTGAGGAGGTGATATTACGAATCCCATCTATAGAATTAATGGATTTCTCTAATGGTTCGGTGATTTGGGACTCAATAATATCTGCGTTTGCCCCGGCATAATTTGTACGAACAGAAACCTGTGCAGGATCGATAGAAGGAAATTCCCGAACTCCCAGGTAAGTGTAGCCTATTATTCCAAACAGGATGATGGCCACGTTCATTACAATAGTAAGAACGGGACGTTTTATACTTAAAGTGGAAAGGGTCATTGCGCCTGGGAGATAGAGTCGTTATAGTTAAGATTCACTTTTACCGGTGTGCCATTATTAAGTGCCATTACACCATAGGTAAGAATAGTGTCCCCCGGTTTTAATCCTGAAATTACGCGTACCGACTTCCTGGTACGAGAACCTGTTTTTACTTCTACTGCTTTTGCTTTTCCTCCTTCAGCAATAAAAATTTGCTTTCCATTTTGAATAGGAATCAAAGCCTCTGTGGGGACCATTAAAGCATCGGGCACCGTTTCTAATGGCAGGAGTACATTTACAAACATGCCGGGATACAAATTGCCCTGACTATTATCTACCACTGCCCGTAATTTTAAAGTTCTTGTAGTTACATCTACTTCAGGTTCTATAGCGTATATTTTTGCGGTATAGCTCTCGCTGGAATTTGTTGCAGTAAAATCGAAAGTGCTATTTTCTTTTATTCGGGAAGCATATTTTTCGGGTATGGAAAAGGTGAGTTTCAATTGTTTTGTATTCACCAGTTTCGCAATTACGGTGGAAGGAGTAACGTAAGTTCCTTTTGAAATATTCCGTAAACCGATAGTACCGGAGAAAGGTGCGCGCACCGATGTTTTCGAAAGCTGGGCATTAATTAATTGTGATTCCGCCTCAGCCGACTGAAAATCAGCATTTGCCACATCGTATTCTTCCTTACTGATAGCTTCTTTTTCAAATAACAATTCTGCTCTTCTCGCATTTTCAGAAGCCAGGTTTTCAGCGGTTTTTACTTTAGAAAGCTGGGCACGCAGCTCAACATCATTTACTTTTAATAAAACCTGCCCTTCCCGAACTTCAGCCCCTTCTTCAAAATTGATATTTTCTACGATGCCTGAAACTTCGCTTCGAACCTCAACCTGTTCATTAGCCTCCAAAGAACCGGAAAGGGAAAGGTTATCGTCAAATTCCTGTGGTTTTAGAACAATACCACCAACTTCTACTGAAGATGAGATCGCTTCTTTTTTTTCTGATTTTATATTATTTGCTGATATACGATAAGCAACAAGCCCACCTACCCCTGCCAATAGAAGGAAATAGATGATATATTTTATTTTCATGGAAGAGGAGGTTAGTTTTTAAATTTCCGGTACCAGAACAGGCCTGTTGCAGCTTTTGCAAATAAACAAAGGGCAACAAGCTTCTTCATCTTAAGCTAAGACTTCAGAAACAGGAAAAGGTTTAAAGAATAAATAAACAGATGTGATTTTTTAATTTGGATCAGAGATTTTTCGGATCAATGATACTCCACAACTTTTAGGAATGATCCGGAATGATGGAGAATGATCCATGATCCGTTCTCAATTGATTCACCTAAAATTATCCATAAAAAAAGCCTCTCATTTCTGAAAGGCTTTCTCTACTTTGCGGTCTGGACGAGACTCGAACTTTATTCTTAAACCTTGAATTCACAGGGCTTCCCAGAACCCCGCTTTTAAGGAGCACCGAATTCGCCACCTTTTGGTTAATTTTAACAATATTTATGACTAATTAATAATCTTTAGCAAAGGTAGTAGATTATTAGAAGCACCTTCTTTTGTAAAAGAATATTTATCTTGGCAAGTTGAAGAAGGTACTCTTAATAGCCGGAAAGTGAGCGAAACATTTTCTAGTTACTCATTATAAAATACATTAAACCACTGCCATTTTCTTTTCGTTATATTTAATTTATAGATCTAAGGAAAAAGTTGATATTTTGAAGGAATGGGACTTTAATCGTAAATCCCCCCTAATTCCTCATATTCTCATTTTTTATTCCTTTTAAGTGTTAATAATTATATTAACACTAATTTTTTTGATCTTATAACATCCAGCTATGACTAAAATATATAATGATCCACCCTCCTTTGTTTTAAAAAACTTACAATTATTAGAAGCAGATCTGGACTCTAAAATCCCCCCTAAGAAATTAGACAGAAACCTTTTAATCGCCACCTGGAACATTCGGGCTTTCGGAAACTTAACAAGAAAATGGAGATCTGACGAAGAGGATTCACCAAAGCGAGATTTGCATTCAATCCTATGTATTGCCGCAATTATTAAAAGGTTTGATGTTATTGCCATACAAGAGGTAAGGGCCAATATAAGAGCATTAAGAGATACCTTGAAAATTTTAGGAGATAACTGGTCTCTAATCCTTACAGATGTTACCAGAGAAGATAAAGGTAATGGTGAAAGAATGGCTTATCTTTTTGACACCCGTAGAGTTAATTTATCCGGCTTGGCATGTGAATTAGTAGTTCCTCAGGAATGGCTTAAACAGGATATTTCCAGTAATGCATTACAAACACAATTTGCCAGGACTCCATATGCGGTTAGTTTTAAATCCTGCGACAAAACATTTATTTTAGTGACCCTGCATATTCTTTACGGAAAAAATTCCTCAGAAAGGATTCCTGAATTAAAAGCTATTGCCAAGTGGTTAGCTGATTGGGCAGGTGATACTAATGCTTATCATCAGAACATGATCACCCTCGGTGATTTTAATATTAATGCACGCGGAGATTTACTGGACAAAACTTTTTTAGAAGAAGGTTTGTACGTTCCCCAACAGCTCCAGCATCCTTCCGCTACCCGTTCTATTTTTGACCAAACCAAATACTATGATCAAATCGCCTGGTTTAGGGACAATAAGGAAACTCCCAATCTTTCCATGGAGTTTCAAAATGCCGGAAGCTACAATTTCCTTCCCATAGCTCTTCAGAACCGTGATCTATCTAAGCTTACTCTCTCTTACATGATTTCTGACCATTATCCTCTATGGGCGGAGTTTAAAGTATGCTAACTAAAGATCTTCAATGGCCAAGTTGAGAATGATGTTTTCTTCTTCTATTGTACTTCCGGAAATTCTGTTATTAACCTGACAAAATAGTTGATGTTCAGAGCGGATATAGATGAGGGTAATTCCCGTCAACCTTAGAATTTCTGGAAATATCTTCCGTAAAAACGAGTATCCTATGCAAATCTCTTGATATCCATAATTTTGCTCTCAAAATCTTCCCTGTAGTCAGACTTGCTCTTCAGCCGTGTTTTATAAGAATAAACGGTGGAAATGGAGATATCCAAAAATTCCGCTACCTGTTTGTTATCTTGAATCCCGAGCCGGTAAAGAGCAAATATGCGAAGTTCTGTATTTAACAGTTCACCCTTTTTTACTACTCTTTTCTCATCTTGAGGAAATAGACTGTTAAACCGGTCTATAAAAGATGGAAAAAGTTGTAAAAATACCTCATCAAATTGGTGGAATAATGCTGCACGTTCTTTTTTGGCACTATACTTCTGAACGATCTGAAGGATCTCTTCAGGCTTTTTGGTCTTTACTTTTAAGATAGTATTTTTTTGTAGGGTTCCCATTTTGCCAATAAGCTGGGAAGTTGCTTTTAAAAAGTAAGTGATATAATCCTGTTTAATAGTATCGGCTTCAATCAGGCTTAAGTTCATTTGCTGAAGCCTTTCATTGTTCCTGGAAAGCGCTTTTCTGGCAGCCTTTTTCTCTTTCAGCTGCTTGAATATTATACCCAGAAAAACAAGCGAAATAACTGTGAACAATGCCAGCAGTATAACCGCATTTTCAAGATTTTTATTATTCTCCTCAAGTTTGTAGAGCTGAGCACTCTCCATAATTGGGAGGATTGCCGATATTTGATTTCGCCTGTGGCGGGCATTATAGAATTCAGCATCAGTTAATGCAACCCTAACATATTTGTTCGCTTTATTTAATTCTCCATCCTCATTAAGCTCAATAGCCAGATTGCGCAGGGCTATATTCTCTTTTATAGAATTCCGTAGGTCTGAAATTGCCGCCAATGCCAGGTACTTTATAGCCTTTTCCCTTTCTCCGGTCTGGTCATATATATAACTTAAACTTGAAGTGGCCACGCCATATAACTGCGGTGAAAGATCATGATCTCCCAGCCATTGCAGGTAGATGGATTTTGCTTTTTCCCAGTTCTGCTGTTTTAGGTTTTTCAATCCACTGGCCATTAAACCTTTGCTGCTATTTTTATCTACATATTTCAAAGCCTCCTCCAGGTTGAATATTCCTTTGCGTACATAATTAATCCTGAACCTACTGTCATCGTTATAATCGGCAATATCAAAATAAGACCTCGCTTTAGTGAAATAGAAGTCATATTTATTATCATTATCCAGCTGGTTAATCTCTACGCTCTTTATAGTATCAAAAGCTTCGGTAAAAAGGCCAGCTGAAAGCAGTATAAAACTCTCTTTTATTTTGGTTTCTCCCATAAGAGAACTGTCGTTCATTTGCTTTGCAAGTTCTTTAGCCTTTTCCAGGTAGAAATACGCTGAATCATATTTAAAGGAACGGTAGCCATTGTAAAGTTCCAGATAAGCATCATAAATTTCTTTTGAAGTCCCGCTTAAACGTGCCTTATGAACATTCCTCTTTAATTTTTCAAGTTTAGAATACTCCTCTAAAGTAGAATTTTTGCGATTGGCAATTTCTTTATCAACAATAGAAATTAAAGTGTCCCCATTCTGAGCATGAATAAAGCCATAGGAGAGCAGGCATAAAAACAGTAAAAAGGTCTTGATCTTCATAAAACTGCTAGCATCATTATCTTCAAAAACGACGGTGGGATATTATTGTTTTGACATTATTAAGAGCAAAAATACATTTTTCTATAAAATCAAGTTCATATTTTTCGCAAAAAGATCTTGATTTTTATGATTTATATCAATAGTTATTATACTGTAATACAAATTGTTATAATATTTATAAGCACTATTAAACCTTGATTTTTTGATGAAAACTTTATAAACATTACCTCTAGCACTACTTTTGAAAAATGAGACGAAAACGTTTTCAAAATAATGGTTTTATAAATTTTATTAATAAAAAGAGATAATATATGAACCAAAAACCAAAAAAGAAACAGGAGATATTTTTCCCCTCTACTCTAAATATCCAATTACTGTTTCTAGTTATTTTTTGTCTATGTGCCAATCCCGCTACGGCCAAAAATTCAACTTTGAATTATGTTTCTTACCTGCAAAAACAGCAAGGGGAAATTAACGGAACTGTGGTAGACGATCAGGGCCTTCCACTTCCCGGGGTGAACATACTGGAGAAAGGTACATCTAATGGAGTTATGACAGATTTTGACGGAAATTATTCCATCTCGGTTTCTTCACCTGAGGCTGTACTTGTATTTTCTAGCATTGGTTTTGAAACGCAGGAAATCCCTGTTGAAGATAAAAACCAGATTGATGTTAGCATGCAAACTTCAGTTTCAGGACTGGACGAAGTGGTAGTAGTCGGCTATGGCACCTCTACCAGAAGGGATGTTACAGGATCTGTAGCTACAGTTTCAGAAGAAGAATTTAACAGCGGGGCGATTACAAACCCGCTACAACAAATTTCAGGTAAAGCCGCAGGGGTAAATATTAACCAACAGGGTAGCGAACCCGGTTCTACTCCAAGTGTAAGAATTAGGGGAATTAGCTCTCTTATTGGTGGCAACGATCCGTTAGTGGTAGTAGACGGGATACAGGGAAACATGGACCTGCTTAACCAGATCCCGCCCAATGAAATTAAATCTATAGATATTTTAAAGGATGCTTCGGCCACAGCAGTATATGGCTCACGTGGTGCCCCGGGTGTAATTATAGTGACCACAAAAAACAATAAAAGCGGCACCTCAACTTTCGAGTATTCTTCAACAGTGGCCGTAGATTACCTTTCAAACGAACTTGATGTGCTGAGCCCCGATGAGTGGTGGGAACAGGCACAGCAATATGGGGTGCCAGCTTCTGCAAATCATGGCTCGAATACTGACTGGTATGATATTTTAACCCAAACCGGATATACTCAAAACCATACAATTGCCTTTGGGGCGGGAACCGATAAATTTAATTACCGGGCTTCGGTAAGTGCCATTTTGCAGGAAGGAGTAGTTATTAACTCCAACAACGACAAGTATATAGCAAGGCTTACCGCAACCCAAAAAGCTTTGGACGATCGGCTGGATATTACCATGAATATTAATACCGGCATATTAGAGACCACCAATAGTATCCAAAGTATCGGGAACGCGGCTTTTACTTCAAACTTAATCACCAACTCCTATTTTATGCGCCCCACAGACCCAGTGTTCAATACAGATGGTTCTTATTACACAGACCCTAACGTGTTTGAATATTTAAACCCTTATGCCGTGGCAGAAACCACTGTAGATGAAAGGGAAAACAATAATTTGTTTGTGAGCCTGGATACCGATCTGGATCTCTTTGCAGGATTAAGCCTCGGCTGGTTTGGAAGCTGGAGAAAAACCAATAACACCGTTGGATTCTTTTTACCTGTGGAATCCACCGATGCCAACGCAATTAACCAGGATGGTTTTGCCAATATTAGCAACAGTAAACAGGATGAGAAATTAACCAATGTAAGTTTATCTTATAAAAATACCATTGGAGACCACAAAATAGATGCATTGGCTTTGTACGAGTGGCAACAGCAAACCTACCAGGGCAATTATGCACAGGCCAGAGGGTTCTTCAATAACGAAACTACTTATAATGCTCTTCAGGCGGGCAATCTTTCGGATGTAAGGTCGGGCGATATTTCGTCTTATAAGAACGACCGTAGCCTGGTTTCTTTCCTTGGAAGGCTTAATTATACGTTGCTTGATAAATACCTGGTTACCTTAAGTTATCGTCGGGATGGATCATCGGTCTTTGGAGAAAACAACAAATGGGGTAATTTTCCCGCAGCTTCCGTGGCCTGGAGAATAGACGAAGAAGAATTTATGCAGGACGGAATTTTTGACCAGCTGAAACTACGCGGTGGCTACGGAATCACCGGTAACCAGCAGGGATTATTTCCGCAGCAGTCATTATCCCTGGTTAGCCCTGGCGGGATCACCTATTTTGGAGGTGAGGAAATTCGAAATTTCCAAATTTCGCAAAATTCCAACGAAGACCTTAAATGGGAGCGTAAAAAACAGACCAACGTTGGGGTAGACTTCAGTTTGTTTGACAGCAGGCTAAGTGGTTCTATCGATGCTTTTACGGCAACTACGGATGACCTCCTTTTTAACTACACCGTACCTCAACCTCCGTTTCCATACAACACCATTGCCGCAAACGTGGGCAGTATCAGGAATCGTGGGCTGGAATTCGCTCTTAGTTATGATATCATCAGCAATGAAGACATACAGCTTAGCCTTGGCGGTAATTTATCTTTACTGGATAATGAAGTGCTTAATCTTAGCGGAAGCATAAACGGGGTTGATTTAAATACTAATTACATCCCGTGGGGCACCAATTCCTTCTTAATTGAAGGGGAAGCTATAGGCACCTACTCCATTTTGCAACACGAGGGCATAAATAATGTTGGGGCCGAAGTGGTGCGGGATGTAAACGGCGACGGAACTATTGACCAGGGTACCAGAAGCCCCGATAGGGTGATGGAAGGTTCTGCCCTACCCACCTATAATTTTGCCATTAATCCAACCTTTAGGTATAGAAATTTTGATTTTTCCATGCTCTGGAGAGGCTCCGGCGGCAACAAAATTTATAACGGTTTAAGGCAAAACTTAAGCTATATGGAAAGCCTCGGTAATTCCAATGTACTGGAGAGCGCCGTAGACCTGGGGCTTTTTACCTCTCAGTATGGATCAGACCTTTGGCTGGAAGACGGAGATTTTGTAAGGCTTGAAAACCTTACCGCAGGTTACAATATAGACCTGGATACCTTTAAATACATCAATTCGATCAGGGTTTCCCTTACCGGGAATAACCTCCTGCTCATTACCGATTACTCAGGTGTGGATCCAGAACTCAACTTTAGCGGAGCCAGTGGGTTTGGCGGTGATTTCGGAATCTATCCAAGAACTACCAGTGTGGCACTCGGTTTACAAGTAAAATTTAATTAAAAAAAGATGAAATCAAAATATTTTACATTTTTAGCAGTTTTTATAACATCCTTTTTCTTTTCCTGTACAGATGATGTTGAAGAAGAAGTTTATGATAAATACCAGGCAGACGAATTTTATTCAACTCCCGAAGGAGCCGATGTTGCCCTGGCCGCAGTTTATGCGCAGGTGGCCGGTAATTGGGGTGGTTTAGGTTATGCTGGCGCTGATAATGGCTGGTACGATTTAAACAGTATGTCCGCCGATGAACAGGTGATCCCTCATAGGAATACCGGTGACTGGCAACTGGATTTTGCCAGGCTTTACAAACATGAATGGTTACCTTCAGATTTAATAGTTAACAATACCTGGAATTGGCTTTACCAGGCAGTATTTAGCGCTAACCTGGCAGTGGAACAACTGGAAAATGCAGAAGCCTCACAGGCCAAAATTTCAGAAGCAAAAGTATTGAGGGCGTTTTTCTATTATTTATTAATGGACGATTACGGGAATGTTCCTTTTTATACTGAAAATAATGTAACCGTAGAAGAACTTCCGCAGGCAAGCCGCCAGGAGGTGTACGACTTTGTGGTTTCTGAATTAGAAGAAAATGTGCCTAACCTCTCCGACACTAAGGACGGCGAATACTACGGAAGGTTTAACAAATGGGCAGGTTATGCCTTATTGGCCAAAGTTTACCTCAATGCTGAAGTTTACACCGGCACCGCACAATGGCAAAATTGTTTAAATGCGATTGAAGAATTGGAAGCGGGAGGTTTTTCCCTCCACCCTGGTACAGCAAATGAGGCCAGTCCCAATGGTTACCAATATTACGAACTTTTTGGAGACAGGCTGCCGGCTGATGAGACTATTCTTGCCATGTTTGCAACAGCAAATGTTGTATCTAGGAATATCTACACCATAAGGAGTTTGAGCGGTCCGCATGCCATGGCACTTTTTGGTGTAAGTGGCTGGAACGGAACTATTGTACCCCAACGTTTTTATGACAATTACAGTGATGCAGACATCAGGAAAGTTCAATTTCTGGTAGGTGAGCAACCGGGTGGCGTCACCTATACCCCGCAGGTAAATTCCTTGGATAATCCAGGAGCGGACCCTTACGCAGGAGTAAGAAATATCAAATTTTATCCTGCGACCCCTTTAGATGGCGGAGGAGCTTCAAATGATTTTCCAATCTTCAGGTACGCCGATTTCATGCTGATGAAAGCCGAATGCTATGTGAGGCTGGGAAATGCTTCCGCAGCAAAACCTCTGGTAGATGCCATAAGAGAACGTGCTGGTCTTTCTGCCCTGGAGGGCGACCCTAGCCTGGAAGATATTTATGACGAAAGAGCTTTTGAGCTGAACTGGGAAGGCCACAGGAGACAGGATATGATCCGCTTTGGCACCTTCCTTAACGCGAATGAATTCAGAGGAGAATCAGAGGAATACAGAGAATTATTTCCAATCCCTACCTCGGCCTTAGATGCAAACCCGAACCTGGAACAAAATCCCGGATATTAAAAAATTAACTTATGAAGAAGTTCAAAAAAATATTTTATCTGCTATTCGCAATTGCAGGACTTTTACTAACTGCCTGTGATAAGAATGATGATGGCCTGACCTATTTAGAGGAGGTGAATTTTGAAGGAATGCCCCAGGCTTCAACAAGTTCTATTGTTTTAACCCAGGAAATGCAGGACCAGCCTGCCCTAGTTATCTCCTGGAGCAAAGTTATTTTTCCTATAGAAGAAGCCCCTGTAGATTATACACTGCAATTTGACGTCCCGGCAGACACCCTTGGTGAAACCGCCTGGGAAAATGCAACCAGTGTCCCCGTGGGAAGCAATGTACTTAGCAAAGAAATGTCTGTTACAGATCTTAATGATATGGTTAAAGATTTAGGTCTTGAAGCAGATGAAGAAGGCACCATAGTTTACCGGGTAAGGGCATATGTGGACCGTCCTGTTTTTTCAGAAGCGGGCTCATTGCAGGTAACCCCCTATAACCAGATGGCCGGTAATGCCGTGCTTTATGTACCGGGGGCATACCAGGGCTGGGATCCCGCTACTGCAGCTACTTTAAAAGAAACCACCACACCCGGAGTTTTTGAAGGCATTATAAGCTTTACCGATCCTGCCGCTTTAGAATTTAAATTTACCACAGCACCGGACTGGAGCGAGAATTACGGTGGTGATGGAAATGGAAACCTAATATTTGATGGCAACAACCTATCCGTTCCTTCTACAGGATCTTACAGGATAACTGTAAATATGAATACCATGACCTGGATGGCAGAGCCTTATTCTTTTGGAATTATTGGGCCTGCAACCCCGGGAGGATGGGATAGTGATACCGATATGACCTACAATTACCAGGAAGGTTATTGGGAATATACTGGAGAACTCTCGGCTGGAGCTTTAAAATTCAGATTAAACGATGCCTGGACAGTAAATTACGGTTCTCAAAATAGCACTGATTTTATTGCCTATTTGGACGATCCCGGGGCACATACCATTGATGCTGCCGGCAATTACCACATCACTTTTCTAATCGACCCCGAAGACTCAACAATGGCTTACTATACTGTAGAACCTCTATAAAAATAAATTTAAAAGCATGAAAAAACATATTAATATATTTCTAGCGCTATTCATCTCCGCTTTTATGAGCGCCTGCAATTCAGATGATGATGGTGCGGTTACAGATAATCCAGATTACGATCAATACGGAGAAGTTTTTAATGAAGTGCCAGAACCTGAAGAAGCAGTCATCTATCAGGTAAACCTTAGAGCCTTCAGTGAAGAAGGGACCATTGATGCTGTAACTGCCCGACTGGACCACATTAAGGAACTGGGTGCCAACGTAGTCTATTTAATGCCAATTTATCCCAATGGAATCGAAAATTCCGCTGGGGGCCTAGGTTCTCCTTACGCGGTAAGGGATTACAAAGAAGTAAGCTCGGAATATGGTGATCTTGAAGATCTGCGGAATTTAGTGGAAGAAGCTCACAACCGGGATATGGCTGTAGTATTAGACTGGGTAGCAAACCATACTGCTTGGGATAACGAATGGACTACGGAACATCCTGAATATTACGAAACCGACGAAAATGGTAATATGATCCCTCCTCCGGGTACCAACTGGAGCGACGTGGTACAACTGGATTATGATAACCCTGATTTACAAAATGCCATGATAGATGCCATGTCCTACTGGGTCTATAATGCTAATATTGATGGTTTTAGATGTGACGCTGCAGATTACGTACCCGAAGGTTTCTGGACTAAAGCGGTTTCAGCTATCGATGAAATTAAAGACCAGGAAATGCTAATGCTGGCCGAAGGTGGCGAGCAAAGGCACCTGAGATCTGGTTTTGATCTTATTTTTGGTTTTAATTTCTTCGAGACTTTAAAAGAAGTCCATAATGGCGCACCTGCCACTGAAATTCAGATGGCAAACGCCGAAGAATACCAGAATGTTTACGATGAAGATAAAAGGGTGGTGCGTTACATCACCAATCATGATGTAAACCTTAGCGACGGAACTCCTATGGAACTTTTTGGGGGCACAGAAGGAGCATTGGCCACTTTTGTGGTAGCCGCTTATATGAAATCTGTCCCGATGATTTATAACGGGCAGGAAATAGCCTACGATGAGCGCCTGGAATTCTTCACCAAAACTCCAATAGACTGGTCACAGGCAAATAATGAAGTTTTTGAAGAATACCAGAGAATTATAGCCTTCAGGAAAAACAGCACTGCCATAGAAGACGGCCAGTATTCCGGCTACAGCAGTAATGATGTGGCGGCATTCACCATACAGAATGATGAGGAAACTGTATTTGTTTTATCTAATATCAGAAATCAGGAGAGCAATTACTTAATTCCGCAGCAACTACAGGGAGAATGGGAAGATGCTTTTGAAGGAAATCAGATGTCTCTGGAAGATCAAATCACTTTACAACCTTATACTTATTTAATATTACAAAAATAATTGTCTGTTAATGTTAGAAAACCCTGTCCTGATTTTTTGGGACAGGGTATAATCAAGATTTGCCAATTTTCATCAAAATTTTTTACCGGATTGTTCAAGGTATTTACAGGAAAAAATTGAAGAATCTTAAGTAATAACATTTATAGATAGTAAGAAAAATCAAAATATTTTAATGAAAATTATTAGATCCCCCTACGGTATTTTTAGCAGAAAAAAGCTCGCTTTTACCTTATTAATGCTCATCCCACTCTTAGGAATTGCACAGGAGATAAATTCTCCGGACGGAGATTTACATTTAAAATTTAAGCTTGTTAATGGAAAACCGCAGTACCAGCTGAATTTTAAAGGTAACCCTGTTATTAAACCCAGCTTCCTGGGGTTGGAATTAAAGAATATACCTTCTATGGTGGAAGGCTTTGAAGTGGAAAAAACTGAGAAGCAAACGGTAGATACTTCCTGGAACCCGGTTTGGGGAGAAGAAAAAGTTATCCGAAATCACTATAACGAACTATTAGTAACGCTATATCAGCCGGAATATTACAGGAATATCAGGATAAGGTTCAGGCTCTTCAATGACGGCCTGGGCTTTCGGTACGAATTTCCCAGACAAGAGAACCTGAGCTATTTTGTAATAGAAGAAGAAAAGACGCAGTTTAGGCTTTCTGGAAACCATAAAATCTTCTGGATCCCGGGAGATTATGATACTAACGAATATCCATACACCACTTCTAAGATTTCAGAAATTCCAGGACTTCAGGAAGAGGCTACTATAGAAATTACTGCGCAAAGTCCAATTGAAAATCCTTCGGTACAAACCCCTTCGATGATGAAATCTGATGACGGACTCTATATCAACATTCATGAGGCCGCACTGCAAAATTATCCGGCAATGCAACTGGATGTAAATGCCAAAGATTTTCTTCTCACTTCTCATCTTGTTCCGGATGCAGTGGGAAATAAGGGCTATATTCAAACCGGCGCCCATTCTCCATGGAGGACGATTGTTGTGAGCGATGATGCCCGCGATATACTTTCTTCAAGACTGATCTTAAATCTTAATGATCCAACCAATTATGAAGACGTTTCCTGGATTCATCCCATGAAATACATGGGAGTATGGTGGGAATATTTTGTGACGGGGAAAAGCACCTGGGCCTATGCCAAAGAAACAAACACTAAGCTTGAAGAAGATCCAACAAATCTGACCCCCAGTGGCAGGCATGGCGCTAATACCGAACATGTAAAGGAATACATAGATTTTGCCGCTGAAAATGGTTTTGATGCCGTTTTGGTAGAAGGATGGAACATTGGCTGGGAAGACTGGATTGGTAACTGGAAAGAAGAAGTTTTCGATTTTGTTACCCCCTATCCCGATTATGATGTAGAAGAAGTTAATAAATATGCCCATTCCAAAGGAGTAGAAATTATTATGCACCACGAGACTGGCGCTTCGGCTACCAATTATGAACGCCGACTAGACACCGCATTTCGATTTATGGACAAATATGGCTATGATGCTGTAAAAACGGGATATGTTGGCCAAATTGTTCCCAGGGGAGAACATCATGACGGGCAGTGGATGGTAAACCATTATATTCATGTAGCCAGAGAAGCTGCAGACCACGAAATTATGGTGAACAGTCACGAAGCGGTTAGGCCAACGGGGCTGCACAGGACCTATCCCAACTGGATTGCACAGGAATCGGCACGTGGAACCGAGTTTGAAGCCATGGCCGGACTTGCTCCCGAGCATGCCACCATTCTTCCTTTTACCAGACTAATGGGTGGTCCTATGGATTACACCCCTGGGATTTTTCAGCTGGACCTTTCGGCCTACGGAAATGATGATCATAATGTAAATACTACTCTGGCCAAACAGCTAGCTTATTATGTAACCATGTATAGCCCACTGCAGATGGCTGCCGATCTGCCTGAAAACTATAAGAAGTATCCTGATGCATTTCAGTTTATTAAAGATGTGGCAGTAGACTGGGACCAGAGCTTCATCCTTGAAGCCGAACCTGGTGATTATGTTACCATTGCCCGTAAAGCAAAAAATAAGAAGGAATGGTATGTTGGAGGGATAACGGACGAGAATGCCCGTACGGCTGAAATTTCATTTGATTTCCTTCCGAAAGGCGAAAAGTATATAGCCACTATTTATGCTGACGGAAAAGATGCAGGTTGGAACACAAATCAGCACAGCTATAGTATTAAAAAGGTAGTGGTAGATTCAAAAAGCAGACTCAAACAAAAGTTGGCTCCCGGTGGCGGAGTTGCTATCAGCGTTAAAGAGGGAAGCAAAGAAGAACAGAAAGGCTTGAAAAGAATTTAAATCATCCAGAAATACAGCCGTTAACTAAAAGCAGCCTTACAGCTTAAACGTTCCGATAATTCAGTATGGATATAATTCATACTGAATTATTGTTTTTAGCCATTGCCTAAATTTTAAAGGAAAATCCATGCTCTGCATTTGAGCAAAGTATATCATGACCCATATTTAAATAACCTATCCTTTCTTTTCGCTATCTTTAGTTAGCTAATATCAAATAAGATAGCATGTTTTTTGAGCGGGTGGCCATATTCACACTTCAGCTAAGGGCAAAATTGGCAGCCTTTTTTAAATTCATGCTCCAGGAAATCGATTCGCAGTTCGTTCACCTGATTATAACCTGCATTATTTCCTTTGCTACATTGCTCCTTTTATATGTATGGATTTTGCATTTTCCGCTATGGATACAGCTCGGTTACATTGTGAGCTATATCATGATCGTAATAATTTGTGCGACCATATATTACTTCCACATTACCAATAAGAAGGTGAGAATTAATCCCGAGGGTATGGAAGTGGTTACTTCCGAAAATCATGAAAGTAGGAAATTCCAACAACTAAACTTGAAGGCCATTCCCTTAACTCCCCTTCAAAAGAAGCATATTTTTGATTCTTTTTCTACAAATTACTTCAGCGGAAATTACAAAAGTTTCCAATGCTTAATCCTGCTAAAGCCGCTTTCGGAAAAAGATCGGCTGGAATGGAAAGATGCTTCTCCTAAAAGGCCAAAACAAGTCAACCGTCAAACATTACTGGAATTCCTAAGCCAGCTGATAATCGGGTTTGAAAACCTGGAGAATCACCAGATGATGGAATTTGTCAAATACTACTTCGTTCTTCAAAACTCAGAGGGTGCCAGCCAGCATTTATCTTCCAAGAACATTTCTGACTGGCGCATGAACAAGGCTTCTTACCTAAAGGAGATCTCCAGGATCTTTCAGCAGCATTTATAAGGTAATTACCACTGGATTACCTGTTACCATATTGACGGACAGGGATTTTAGTCGGTCATTTGTTTCTGTAACCGAAAGACAACAATTCTCGGTGGCTTTCATAAAAACAGAACTCATGGAAGATTTACATTTGGAAGATCGCTTGCTACGCATCGAAAAACTACTTACTGCGAACAAAGAAGTGCTCACCTTAGAGGAAGCCTGCCTCTACACCGGGATCTCGATGAGCTACATGTACAAACTTACAGCAGCAGAAAAAATACCCCATTCCAAACCCAGTGGGAAGATGATCTATTTCGAGCGGACAAAACTCAATGTCTGGCTGCTGAGAAATTCAAAACCTTAGTGTTATGAACAGCTACGAATTCTCCAGGTTATGGTTTGATTACAGCTTTCTCCATCCCGGGCAAGTAAAACCGGTACATAGCGCCATCTACTTCTTTGCCATAGAACGCTGCAACAGGTTAGGATGGAAAGCTGAGTTTGGCTTTCCTACTGATCTTGCCATGGAAGCACTGGGCATCAAAAATTACAGGACCTATATCCGGGCATTACAGGACCTGGTGGATTGGGGATTTATCAGATGGATCCAAAAAAGCAGTAACCAGTACACTGCCAATGTCATTGCTTTGGTAAAAAATACCGAAGCACCAGCCAAAGCACTGGACAATGCATTGTCTCTGCACAGTACAAAGCAGGTCCAGAGCATTGCGAGTATAAATAAACAATTAAACCATAAACCAATAAACCATAAAACCTTTTTTAATAAGCCATTATTGAAAATTGACAAATCTGAAATTCCTGAAAATGAACTGGGATACTATGAATGGGCGGTAAAATTCCAGGAGCTGTTTCTGAAAAACCTAAAAAACAAAGGCGCGCCTTTAAAAAGAACGGAAATGCTAAGCTTTGAGGATGGTGTAAAACCCATAAGGCTAATGATGGAAAAAGATGGGGTTTCAGAAAACCAGTTACAGCTTGCTTATGATTTTCTTGATGGAAACGATGAATTCTGGAAAGGGATTATCCTGGATACCAAAAAGCTTCGGCAGAAAATAGGGCAACTGATCGCACAGGGAAAAAAACCTGTGAAAACAGAAAATATGGACCTCAGGCTCCGGCAAAAAATAAAAAGCTATGATTAGTTCATCTTCGGAAACTCATTCCACAGAAGTTACCATGTCAACAGAAATTCTGAGAAATAATCATTCCCTGATCAGTAAACGGCATTTCTGGAAGCTGTTCTGCAGCCTGTCACCGGATTTTAAGATTAAACCGGAATACCAGCCCGTCATCTATAGCATTTTCCGGTATTTTTTACAGCTGCCGGATTTTAATGCCTTCGGAATAATTAAAAATACCCCAAGTCTTGATAAAGGGCTGTTGGTGTACGGGGATTACGGCGTGGGCAAATCCACCTTGTTTGATGCGATCCATAAAGTGGGAAGGCTAATTGTTACCCATACCCAAAACACCCAGCTCTGGTTTCCAAGTATCTCTACAATCCATATGCTCACCAGGTATTATGAGGCGCAAAATAATCCAGGCAGTAATTTTAAACTGGAGCACTACTTCCACGGAAAATTGTACCTGGACGACCTGGGAAAAGAAGAAAAAGCCTATAACCGGGAAGAGCTTATCGGCAAAGTACTTTTTGAAAGGCATCGGCGGAAACGCAAAACTTTTGTGACCACTAATGAAAACCCATCGGCTATAGCGGCAAGATATGGAAATCATATTGGGGACCGACTGCCGGAAATGTTTAATATCATCAAGTGGGAAGGTAAGAGCTGGAGGGAATAATTTAAAACTATACAATGAACAAAAAGTCCTCACCACATTTTCCACGACTACGCAAAAGCTTCGTCTTAGGAAAAAGCGGTTCGTCCGAAAAGCGGATTTGGAAGTAAGCCAAAAAAGATTCAGCCAGTAAATTAATTCTCTAAAATTCCTAAGGTGAATAATTAAACTAGTTGATAAACAAAAAAGTTTTTCGGCTTACCTCCTCAGCTTTGATCAGATTAAAAAAATATAAAAACAGGCAGGAATAAAACAGTAATTAAAAATCGGGTAATCATCTTTCCGGAATAACAAAGCAAGATGTGTCATTGTCATGACAAATCTTGCTTTGCGCCCGGAGGTTGCAAAGGTTTAAAAGAAAAAATGAAAAGGGAATACATCCAGATCCGTTGCTCGATCTACGAGAAGAAGCTGCTCCAAAGAAGAGCGGCCAGGGCAGGAATTTCCCTTTCCGAATATCTCCGCTCCACGGCTTTTGAACGGAATATTGTAGAACGCATCAGTCCGGAGCAACTGGAAGCTTACCAGATGCTGGTACAGTACAAAAACAATTTTGCCCGCATCGGCAACATGTTTAAAAAACGGGATCCCGAAACTGGCTGCTGCTGTTAACCAGCTTACGGAAGAGATCATGACCCACCTTAAAAACTTTAAAAAATGATCGGGAAAGGACATGCTATTTCCAGGACAGGCGCTTCTTTAGCCTATGGCTGGAACCAGGAGAAAGAAGCCGAAGTGGTACTAAAGGAACATTTAGCAGGAGATAATCCAGCTGAAATCACTGAAGAATTTAAGATCATCCAGTCTCAAAACCAGCGCTGCACCAATAACACCTTAAGTTTTGTAGTCAGTCCCACTATTGAAGATGGAAAGGACATGACTTCAAAAGAGCTGGGAGAATTGGCAAAAAAGTTTTTGCAGCAGATGAAGCTGCAAAACCACCAGGCTATTGGGTTTGTCCACCGCGATAAGGCACATACCCATATTCATATTTATGCCAATAGGATCAGCCTTAGCGGGGAAGTCTATAAAGACAGCTTTATTGGAAAGCGAAGCCAGTTAGCTGCAGATCATGTGGCCCATAAACTAGGATTAACTACGGTGCAGGAAATACAAAACCAAAGGCTCCAGGAGTTAAAAGGAATCCGGCAGGAGATCAAAAACATCAATGATAAGGTAATGGGATCAAAGCCAAAGTCCCTAGATGAGTATATCCACAAGATGAAGGAGCACAAGGTAAATGTTATTCCCACGATCAATAAGTCTAACCAGCTGCAAGGCTTTCGGATAGAGTATAAAGGAGTGAACCTAAAAGCAAGCGAGGTAGATCGTGGCATGAGCGGCAACAGGCTTATCGCGCAGATCTCCCAAAACAGGAATTTTACATTATTAAAAGAAGTACCGCAAAGCCTTCAGCTCCTAAACAAAACAGTACAACTCAGCTCCAATTTAACTACTAAAATAGCCAAGGATATTGTCAAAGGGGCTATAAAAGTAGTAAGAGATACCGGCATAGGCATGGGATATTAAAATTTTAAGCGATGAAAAAACTAGATGAAATTATGGAACTGATGGCCGATGAAATGGCGGACTTTAAAAAAGCTGTGCTGAAGCTTCAACTGCTTTGCGGGCAATTATTTGAGCTAAGCATTCCCATCAGCACGGAAGCTTTGCAAAATAACCTGGCTGCATTTCTGAAAAAACAGGAAGCGCAAAGCCAGGAAAGGGATGAAATCCTGAGAAGCATTGATAAGAAACTAAAAAACGCCCGGCTTATTCCTGATTACCTGCTTGTTCTTTTTATAATACTCGGAATAACTGCCCTGGGATTGATAGGATACTTTAGTTATTCTGCCAATGCACAACGGGAAGAAAGCTTTGAAGTTTACCGCGTCATTACAAAATCAGATGATCAGCTACAACAGGATTTTTTTGCCTCATATCCTGAAATAAAAGAAGAATATTGCCGGTGGCTGGAAGATCAGAATTAGGAATTGTCATGACAATTGGCCTTGTCGCAAAGTGACCACTTTTTACAGTAAATCATCTCGGGACCCCTGAAAACAGGCAAATATTTACAGTAAAAACATAAGTAGAATGCGCCCTATGCTGTTTTTATTTCCTGCCTGCCCCTGCCGGATGCAGGCAGGCACGCTTAACTTCCCATACGCTATAAAAACAGCACAGGAACCTCGCGCAGGTAAGTTATGGTAGATTTGGGGGCTATATATTTTCTATCTCTACATTAATCCACATTAAACAATTCCATAAATTTCTCTTCTATTTCCAGTATCTCTCCTGATTCTAACTTGGAAAATTCCTTTTCTCGTGCTCTTTTAGATATCCTTCCATTATTCTGTTCAAGAAACCTTACCAATAGGGCTACGATCTTATCAGGCATTTCGTATTCATCATCCAGCCATCTTTTAAAAGCATCATAAGCTGAGAGATATCTAATTTCCCGAGGAATTATATTATCTATAGTGTCATTTACACAATTATATAAAAATTCAGTTTGCTTGGTAATGTCAAAAAAGCGATAGTAATCCAAAGTATCATTGGTCACCCGGATGTTATTATCAGGTGTTTGCTCCCATTCGATATGATTTAGAAGAGGGTGTGAATAATCTTCAAGGACATTTCTATAGTCATAAATATGATCAAGAATAGAGGCTGAAACAGGAAATACCACCCCTTGCTGAGAAAATTTTTTTTTGGCCAGGAGGTGATGAATTATGTATCTATGAATACGTCCATTCCCGTCGACGAAGGGATGAATAAACACAAAACCAAATGCAATCTTTGCGGCGGCCATAACTGCTGGAAAATCATTCTCAAGTAGTAATTGATTTGTAGCAAGTAAACCTTTTATTAGTTCAGGCAGGTCTTCAGGTTTGGCAGAGATGTGATCTGGTATGGGTTCCCCTGTTGCCCTATCATGCTCTCCAACAAAACCTCCCTTTTTCCTGAAGCCCATTTCTATAAATCTACTGTTTTCAATCACTACTTGCTGTAATCTCAGAAGTTCTTCTTCTGAAAGATCTTTTGTGCCTGCCTGCCCTATCGCCTTTCCCCATCGAGCTGCACGTCTGCTGCGCGGACTTTCTCCCTCAATAGAAAAAGAAGCTTTAGAATCTTTTAAAAGAAGAAAAGCCGAGGCTCTTTGTATGATATCCTTGCCTAATCCCTTTAGGTATTCATTTTTTTTCTGCTCTATATCGGACTGAGAAAATTCAATTTTTGCAGTTCTATGAATTAATGGGCAGAAATAGGGAGTACCTGGAAGGTTATTAATTACCAAATGACGTTTTGATTTCTTTCCTGTTATAGCAAACTGAAGATTAGTATCTACAGCGGGAACATAACTTTTCTTAGATAGTGCTTTCTTTTTAGAAATCTCTTTTCCCATAATCCATTCCAATAAAAACCATATTCTCCGGCTATACTGTCCGCTAGCTTCAATACTTACTAGCTCATAAAGGTCTTCTTGTGAAAAGTATCTGGTAAGTGCACTAAACACTAATAAATTCACACCTTCATATTTTAAACTAAATACCAGGTGCTTATAAAGAGCTTCAATTACCGAAAGTTTTTCATGATCTTCGGGCAAATAACTCGGCGGGAAAACCTGCCAGTCCTCATTTACAAAGGATTTATTCCGATTACAGATTAAAGCCACTGGTTTAGGAATAGGAATATTAAGTCCTAATTTATCAATTATGGCAGCATACCCTACAATTGTACCTTTTTCCGGTCTTTTAAGACCATGAAAAACAGGTGCATCATAATAAAAATGGGCGCTATTAGTCATATTTAATAATTTTAAGCGCAAGATAATTAAAATGAGGGGGAAATTATTAGAATTAGGGATCCTTACAATACAAAGGTATTAAAACATTTATTGTTACATCCCTCTAGCCACAATCTCCATATCCTTTGCTACTTTAGAATCTAGTACCTTAGCATAAATTTGTGTTGTTCTTAGGGATCTATGACCAAGCATCTTAGCAACGCTCTCTATAGGAACTCCTTTAGAAAGCGTAACTGTAGTTGCAAAAGTATGCCTGGCCAAATGGGTGGTTAAGTTCTTTTTTATCCCGCACAGGTCCGCAATTTCCTTTAGATAGGCATTTGATTTTTGATTTGATAGTACAGGCAAGACATTCTCACTTATTACTACTCTTGGATGATCCTTATATTTTTCCAGAATAGCCTCTGGAATTTTAAGAAGTGGTATACTACTTAAAGTTTTTGTCTTCTTCCTTTTTGTCTTTATCCATTTTTTATTCCCGTCAAAAATAATATCATCTTCAGTAAGTTTTTCAATATCTCCAAAAGAAAGTCCGGTATAACAACAGAATACGAACATATCCCTAACCAAATCTAAACGCGGTATATCCAAGTCCTTTTCTGATAATCTTTGAAGTTCTGCATCTGTAAGATAACCTCTATCCGAAGATTTCCAGGTTCCTTTCCAGTGAAAAAACGGATCTTTTTCTATCCACTGGTTAGCATAAGCAATTCGAATAATTTTTTTGAAATTGACAATATACTTTTGGGCTGTATTATGGGCACAATCTTTTTCTGATTTTAAATAATGATCAAATCCCGTGATAAAGCTATAATCTACATCTTCCACAGGAATATCTTTAGCTTTGTACCGATACGCCAGGTAATTCTCAATATGCTTTTTACACGCATTGTATCGCTGCAACGTACCTCTGGTATATCCCTTTCCTAATAATTTTTCCATTTGATAATTATGATCCTGAAAAATTTCCATTAGCATGTACTGCTTATCTTCCTTGCCTAAATAGATATCCTTAATAACTTTTGCAGAAATCTTTTTCCCCTCTCTTACCAAACGATCATGAATATCATATAGAGAAGCCCTGATATGATCAATAAAACGGTTGACCGCTCTTGCTTCCTCTGAAGTTCCTTTGGCCTTCCCGCTTTTGCTGTTCCATGCCTGAAGCTTAATTTTTCGGCTCGTACTAAATTCCGCCCGCTTTCCGTTGTAGGTTATCCTACTATATAAAACAGCTTGTTCGTCAGGTGTAGACCTCCCTTTCTTTGGAAAAAATAAAATGTTTAATAATGTTGACATAGGTGCGTCTTTTAAATTATTCCCCGAAAAGGTACAAAAAGAAAGACCTTAAAAATGTTAAAGAAACGCCGCAACCACTTTATTAACAGTATTTTACAAAACATTCGGTGCGCCTTTTTTTTGCTAAAAAAGGCGCACCGAATTCAGCACCAATTACTTAGGTTTATTTGTGTTTATTTGATACTTTGGAGAAGAAAAAAAGCCTCTAAATCATTGATTTTGAGGCTTTTTGCTTTAATTTAATACTTTAAAAGCGGTCTGGACGAGACTCGAACTCGCGACCCCCTGCGTGACAGGCAGGTATTCTAACCAACTGAACTACCAGACCGTTGCGTTATTGCGAGGGCAAATATACCACCGTTTTACAATCCTGCAAACCTTTTTTTAATTTTTTTTATCAAAAAATCATCTTCATCAACCAAGCTTTTGTCTTTCAACAAGATAAGTGGTTAAAATATTTTCGAAATTTTTATTGATATCCGCCTGTACATAATTGATCTTATACCTTGCGCACTCCAGTTCAATGGCTTCAAAATAATTATGCACCGCCTCCTGATAATTTTCCCTGATATTCTCCGAATATAAATCCACCTGCGCCCCCGTTTCCACATCGGTAAACCGCTTTGGAACATTGTCAAACTCAAAACCCAGCTCCCGCTTTTCATCCATAACATGAAAAAGCACCACTTCATGTTTGTTATACTTCAAATGTCGCAAAGCTTCAAACAACTGCCCCTCCTTCACATCAGCCTGGAACATGTCGGTAAATAAAAAAACCAGCGACCGCTTTTTAAGCTTTTCAGCGATCTGGTGCAGGTATGTATAAGTATCTGTAGCCTTTCCTCTGGGTTTGTTTACTAAAAGATCATTCAGAGTATTTAAAAGCATATGATGATGCCGCTCGCTCCCTTTCTCGGGCGCGTAAAATTCGAATTCATCACTGTAAACACTCAGCCCTACCGCATCCCGCTGTCGCTTCATCATTTGCATAATACAGGCCGAAGCCAGCGCAGAAAAGCCAATTTTATTCAAAGAACCGATGCCTTGTTTCGCTAATTTTGGATAATGCATAGAAGCCGAATTATCCACGATCAAGTGGCACCTTAAATTCGTTTCTTCCTCATAGCGCTTGGTATAAAGCTTATTGGTCCTGGCGAAAAGCTTCCAGTCAATATGCTTGGTACTTTCCCCGTTATTATAAATTTTATGCTCCGCAAATTCCGCGGAAAAACCGTAAAACGGACTTTTATGAATTCCCGAAATATAGCCTTCCACCACCTGCCGCGCCAGCAGGTCCAGGTTAGTAAAGCCACCCGTCTTATGTATTTCTTCCTGTAAATCCATGCATCAGTTCTTGCTGCTGAATATAAACAAAAAAGGCCCGATTCTCATCAGGCCTCTCTTTATTCTCTTTTATGATCTTACTATAATAGCTGATCGATTGCTTCCGCATAAGTATTTTTAGGAGCAACGCCTACCTGGCGTCCTACCACTTCCCCATTCTGAAAAACAAGCACAGTAGGGATATTTCTAACTCCGTATTTAGCGGCAAATTCCTGGTTAGCGTCCACATCAAGCTTCCCAACTACGGCTTTGCCTTCGTATTCCTGACTAATTTCGTCAATGATCGGGCCCACCATTCTACAAGGTCCGCACCATGCAGCCCAAAAATCGACCATTACAGGTTTATCGCTTTTCAAGACTTTTTCTTCAAAAGTCGCATCTGTTATTTCAATTGCCATAATATGTTATTTTGATTCCGATTTATACAATACGTAAAATTAGTCAAATATTTCTGCAAATCTTACACCTCTTACATCATATTTAACTATCTGCAGATTGGCTGATTTTATCTGGCGGGTCCTCCGCTTCGCTGCGGCCGGGCTTTCCGCGCTATCTGCCTTCCTTACGTCAGGCAGGATAGCCTGCTGCAATCCCTACCCGAACCCCCTCCGGCCTTCGGCCACCTCCCCTTGAAAAAAAGGGAGGAGCCACTGCCAAGGATAAGCACGAATTTCCAATATAAGTATTGATCTGTATCTCCCTTTTGGGAAGAGAGGCTACTAATTCAGCTTATAGTTTACCTGCTCCTCTTCCAGGGCCTCAAGCAGTTCCTGCGAAATTTTTACTTTCTGCCGCTTGCTGGGCATGTGCAGCTTCACCTGCTCCTTCATTTCATACACCACAAAATTCAGCTTGTGGTCCCCGCGATGTGTTCGGAATAAATCTTTTAAAACGCTGATTTTCTCTTCCTTTAAATCATTTATATCCAGCTGAATGGTCAGTTTTTTGGCGTAAGTATCCATAATATCATGCAGCAGCTGAAAACTGTTAAACTGGATGCGCGGATCTCCTTTTTTTCCCGTTTCCTTATTGGTCCATCCTTCTTTTATAAATGCCTTGATGTGCACAAAAGAATTCGGAACAAGAAAATGCCTGAACTTCAGGTATTCCTCGCCAAACATCCTGAACTCATACGTTTCATTATAATCTTCTATAAAAAAAGTGGCCCAGCCTTTGCCCATTTTGGAAGTGCGATGCTGCACATCGCTAATCACCCCTCCAAAAGAAAGCTCCCTGTTTACGAACTTTTCCATGTCGTTAAAATCGGCTAAAGTGGCATTGCAGAAGTATTGTAATTCCTTTTTAAAATCATCCAGCGGGTGGCCAGACAGGTAAATTCCCACCACCTCTTTTTCTCTTCTCAGTTTTTCCATAGTGCCCCAGGCTTCACAGGGCGGTACTGTTGGCTCCGGAATTTGCACATCGCTGGCTTCTCCAAACAGGCTCACTTGCGAAGAGTTTTCGTTTTCCTGGAATTTCGCAGCGAACTTAATGACTTTTTCCAAAAAGCTCATTCCATCCCCATCATCATGAAAATACTGCGCCCGGTGCGTATCTCCAAACCCGTCAAAACCTCCTGCCAAAGCCAGGTTCTCAAACGCTTTCTTATTGGCGGCACGTAAATCTATTCGTTTGGCCATATCAAATATGGAGCGGTAAGGCCCGCCCTCAGATTTTCGGTTTTCCACAATGGTGGCCACTGCTCCTGCGCCCACTCCTTTTATCGCGCCCATTCCAAAACGCACGGCATTCTCCTTATTTACCGAAAATTTATAATACGATTCATTTACATCGGGCCCAAGCACATTCAGCTTCATTCGCTTGCACTCTTCCATAAAGAAAGTCACCTGTTTAATGTCGTTCATGTTGTTGGAAAGCACCGCCGCCATATATTCTGCAGGGTAATGCGCTTTTAAGTAAGCGGTCTGGTAAGCGATCCAGGCGTAACAGGTGGAGTGAGATTTGTTAAAAGCATAGGCCGCAAACGCCTCCCAGTCTTTCCAGATTTTCTCCAAAGTTTCCCTTGGATGGCCTTTGGCTTCTCCTCCATCCAAAAACTTCGGCTTTAGCTGCTCCAGCAAAGCAAATATTTTCTTACCCATGGCTTTCCGAAGCATGTCGGCATCACCTTTGGAAAACCCGGCCAGCTTCTGCGACAACAGCATCACCTGCTCCTGGTAAACGGTAATGCCATAAGTTTCCTGCAGGTATTCCTCCATATCAGGAAGGTCATAGGCAATTTCTTCATTTCCATGTTTTCGCGCGATAAAACTGGGGATGTACTCCATTGGCCCCGGCCTATATAAGGCATTCATAGCGATAAGGTCATCAAAAACCGTGGGTTTAAGGTCCTTCATGTGCTTTTGCATCCCGGGAGATTCATACTGAAATATCCCTACCGTTTCTCCCCGCTGGAACAGCTTATATGTTTCCTCATCATCCAGCGGAAAACTGTCGGGATCCAGGTCTATTCCATGGCGGCCCTTTACAATTTTCACCGTATCCTTTATAAGGGTGAGGGTTTTAAGGCCCAAAAAGTCCATTTTTAACAGGCCTGCGCTTTCCACAACCGAGTTATCGAACTGCGTAACATACAAATCTGAATCCTTGGCCACGGAAACGGGCACGTAATTGGTAATATCGCCCGGGGTGATAATTACCCCGCAGGCATGGATTCCGGTATTTCTCACCGAACCCTCAAGGATACGCGCCTGGTTAAGGGTTTGCGCTTCAAGATCGTCTCCTTCAGCAATATTAAGGAGCTCGTTTATCTTCTCAACCTCCTCACTTCGGAATTTGCTCTTCAGGGCCTTTTCGTCCATTCCAAAGATTTTGCCCAACTTGGTATTGGGAATAAGCTTGGCAATCCTGTCGGCATCCATTAATGGCAAGTCCAGGACACGAGCCGTATCCCTAATGGAAGATTTCGCGGCCATGGTTCCGTAGGTAATAATCTGCGCCACCTGGTTGGCCCCGTATTTCTTGATTACGTAATCCATCACACGACTTCGGCCCTCGTCATCAAAATCAATATCAATATCGGGCATGCTCACACGGTCTGGGTTCAGGAAACGCTCAAACAGCAGGTCGTACTTAATGGGGTCGATATTTGTAATTCCAAGGCAGTAGGCCACGGCACTTCCCGCGGCAGATCCTCGACCCGGCCCAACCGATACGTCCATATTGCGCGCTTCCCGTATAAAATCTTCCACAATAAGGAAATACCCGGGATAACCGGTATTTTCGATTACCGAAAGTTCAAAATCCAGCCTTTCTTTAATTTCAGGAGTAATTTCGCCATAGCGTTCTTTGGCCCCTTCAAAAGTAATGTGCTTTAAATAGGCATTTTCGCCCCGCTTTCCGCCATCTACTTTATCTTCTTCAACCAAAAACGCGTCGGGAATGGTAAAGGCCGGCAACAATACATCGCGCGCCAATTCAAAAGGTTCAATTTTATCAACAATTTCCTTAACGTTTGAAATGGCTTCGGGTAAATCTTTAAAGAGATTTTTCATCTCTTCGGCCGACTTGAAATAATATTCCTGGTTGGGCAGGCCGTATCTATACCCACGGCCGCGGCCAATTGGCGTGGCCTGCTTTTCCCCGTCTTTTACGCAAAGCAAAATATCGTGTGCATTGGCGTCTTCCTGTTTCCAGTAATAGGTATTATTGGTGGCAACGAGTTTTATATCATGAGTTTTGGCAAAATCGATAAGCACAGGGTTTACCCGGTTTTCATCTTCCTGGTTGTGCCGCATGAGCTCAATATAAAGATCATCACCAAACTGTTCTTTCCACCAGAGCAAAGCTTCTTCTGCCTGTTTCTCGCCAACATTAAGCACCTTGCTGGGAACTTCGCCATATAGGTTACCGGTAAGAACGATCACGTCCTCCTTATATTTTTGAATTACTTCCCTATCGATCCGCGGCACGTAGTAAAAACCTTCGGTATAAGCGATGGAAGACATTTTTGCCAGGTTATGATAACCTTTTTTGTTCTTTGCCAGCATCACAATCTGGTAACCATTGTCTTTCCTTGATTTGTCTAGGTGATTTTCACAAACAAAAAATTCGCAGCCCACAATGGCCTTTAACTCCCTGGCTTCCGCAGGCTGGTTGTTTTCCAGAGCTTCGGCATTTTTAGCTTTTACAGATTTGTTATAGGCGCCCACTTCTTTAACAAAGTGGAAGGCGCCCATCATGTTGGCATGATCGGTAAGGGCCACGGCAGGCATATTTTCTTCCCCGGCCGCGTTTACTAAATCGGGAATGCTAATGGTGGACTGTAATACTGAAAACTGGGAGTGGTTATGTAAATGCGCGAAAGGAACCTCATCCAGCTTTTCGAGGTTTTCTTCAATCTCCGCGGTGCTAATCTCATCGGAAGGTTTTTCCTTCTGAAGCTGTTTCCTTATTTCTTCGGAAGCTTTTTTAAGGTTAATGTGCTTTAACCCGATGAGTTTTATTGGCTGCGGATTGGCTTCTGAAAAATTTTCAAAATAATCTGCAGGAACGTCTAATTGTTCCCTGGTAAACATTCTTTTGCGCACCAGTTCCAGGAAACAGCGGGTTGTCGCCTCCACATCGGCAGTCGCGTTGTGGGCTTCAGCAAAAGGTTCATCAAAAAGGTATTCATGAAGCTCGGTAAGCGTGGGCAGTTTAAATTTACCGCCACGGCCACCGGGAATTTTACACATTTCGGCAGTCACCTCTGTACAAGTGTCCAGGATTGGCAAATTTTGTAGCGAATTTTCCATCTGAAGTCGGAAGAATTCGGCGCCCATAATATTCACGTCAAAACCTACATTCTGGCCCACTACAAATTTTGATTTATTAAGGGCTGCCTGGAACTTTTCAAGCACTTCATTTAAAGCAATGCCGTCCTCAGCGGCAAGCTCGGTAGAAATGCCGTGGATTTTCTCGGCATCATACGGGATATTGAAATCTTCAGGCTTAACCAGGTAATCCTGACTTTCTACCAGCCTTCCCAGTTCATCGTGCAGTTGCCAAGCTATTTGAATGCAACGCGGCCAGTTGTCAGAATCGGTTAAGGGAGCGTCCCAACGCTTTGGTAATCCGGTGGTTTCGGTATCAAAAATCAGGTACATGTAAAATTGGTTTAAATCCTGGAAGGTTATTTCCGAAGCAAAAAATCTGCTTCAGCAAGTGCCGCTAAATTAGCGATAAAATGACTTTTGCTAAAACAAAATTTTAAGGATTTATTAACCAGTTTTCGCGCATAAAAAAAGCCTCACAAACAGTGTCCAGATGGTACTTCTTTGTGAGGCCTGATACGAACACTTAAACTACTACTACTTCAGTCAAACATTTGTTCGTATCTTTTTAGGTCTTTAATCGAATTGCTTCTCGAGGATCTTTACTTTGTTTAGAGATTCCACGATGGCATTTTTCTGCTTCATAAGAATGTTCCCCGTAGAAGCAGGGATACTGGAATCCTTAAGAATATCTTCGTAATCTTCCACAGCCGCCTTTTCTCCGCGTTCTGCTTCTTCAAGAACGGCTTCTTCCTTATCTGAGGACAATTTGGTTTTTAGGTTCATCCACGTTCTGTGAACATCTCCTGCAATATCAGATCCCTTATCAGGTTCTTCCCCAAATTTGGCAATTTCGGCCTTTAGCTCATGCCCAAAATCATATCTTTCCTGTGCCTTTGCTTTAAAAAAAGACTTTAGTTCTGCATTCTTCACATTTTCCGCAGCAAATTTAAAACCCTTTTCCGCATCATAACTTTTTTCCAAAAGTTCATTCAGCTTCTTGGCAACATCTTTAGAATAACTCATAGCTGTTTTTTGTTTTTGTTTCCACTAATATACAGTCCACATCTTCTGATAACAACCTATTTAACAGGGTTTAGCACTAATTAACTGCTTTTAACAGCGCAGCCGTTTCTTTCCCTAAAAACCTCCTAAATATTATATTCTGAAGATCACTTTGGCGTGAAATTTAAAGGCAGTTAACTCAAAATTTTAATCCTGTAAAAACTTGTAAATTAGAAAAATGATGTATCTTTGCAGCCTTATTAATAACAGGGGTCGGGAACCCCACAAATTAATTTTTATGCCTGTAAAAATAAGATTACAAAGACACGGTAAAAAGGGAAAACCTTTTTACTGGATTGTTGCCGCAGATTCGCGTGCAAAAAGAGATGGTAAATATCTTGATAAAATTGGTATTTACAATCCAAACACCAATCCTGCAACTATCGAATTAGATGTAGACGGTGCGGTTAAATGGTTACAGAACGGAGCGCAGCCTACAGATACTGCCCGTGCTATCCTTTCTTACAAAGGTGCTTTGCTTAAAAAACATCTTGCTGTTGGAGTTAGAAAAGGCGCTTTGACCGAAGAAGAGGCCGAGAAGAAATTCCAGGCCTGGTTAGAGGAAAAAGAAGGCAAAATTAACGCCAAAAGAGAAAATTTAACCAAAGAACAACAAGCAGCCAGGGCGAAAGCCTTGGAGGCTGAAAAAGAAGTAAACGCAAAGCGTGAAGCTGAAGCTAAAGGTGCTGAAGAAGAAACTGCTGCCGACGAGAACTACGAAGGCGCTGCAGTAACTGAAGGAAGCGAGCCTGAAGCAAATGTTGAAAAAGAAGTGGACACTGAAACTGCCGACGAAGCAGCTACAGAAGAGAAAAAGAACGCTTAATTCTACCGGCGGCGATGACTAAAGAGGAGTGTTTCTATTTAGGTAAAATCGTTAGCAAATTTAGCTTTAAAGGGGAGGTGCTTATAAAATTAGACACCGATGAACCTGAAACTTACACAGAAATGGAATCAGTTTTCGTTGAATACAACGATAACCTGGTTCCATTTTTTATTGAAAAAAGCAGCCTGCATAAAAGCACGCTTCTTCGCGCAAAATTTGAAGATATAGATACAGAAGATGATGCCGAAGATATTATTGGATGCGAACTTTACCTCCCATTAACCATGCTGCCCAAACTGGGAGAAAACCAGTTCTACTTTCATGAAATTATAGGCTTTACGGTAATGGATGCCCAGCACGGCAATATTGGCCAGGTGACCTCGGTAAACGACTCTACCGCCCAGGCTCTTTTCGAAATTACAAAAGACGGCAGGGAAATTCTTATTCCCATGAATGATGAGTTTATAGAAAAATTAGACAAAAAGAATAAAACCATCTACCTCGATACTCCTGAAGGTTTGGTGGACCTTTATCTCGGCTAATTTAAAGAAACCAGTTGCGGGTTTTCTTTCGTCGGTTATAATAGTTCTCAGTTTTTCAGCTTGTCTCCTTCGGCTCACAGAAGATCTTAGAGTCTCCACTAACTATTTATTGTATTGATACCTCATTCTGCACGAAATTAAATAGTAGCTACTCAGGTCAGGCTTTATAAAACGAAACCCTGAAAATAGATCCAGGGTTTAACAGCTAAAAAACAATTGGAACCTAAGCCAAGACTTCTTCCCATCCGAAGGCTTCAGCAATAGGCGCGAAGACTATTTTTCCTTTTACGATATTCAATCCTTTGGCCAGGGCAGCATCTTTTGAACAGGCATCTTTCCAGCCAGATTCCACCAGCTTGAGAATATAAGGCAGCGTAACATTGGTAAGCGCCAGCGTAGAGGTATGCGGCACCGCCCCGGGCATATTGGCCACGCAATAATGCACCACATCGTCTATAATATAAACAGGATTTTCATGGCTGGTAGGCCTTGAAGTTTCCATGCAACCACCTTGATCTACCGCAACATCCACAATCACTGTTCCCGGCTCCATTTCCTTCAGCATGTCCCTGCTGATAAGTTTTGGAGCCCTGGCGCCGGCATTCAACACCGCCCCAATAATAAGATCATGCGTTTTGATGTGTTTCCTTATATTGTATTCGTTTGAAAATTCCGTAACCACATGACTGGGCATGATGTTGTTTACATGCCTCAGGCGGTCCATACTAATATCCATAATCGTTACCTGCGCTCCAAGGCCCGCAGCCATTTTAGCCGCCTGGATGCCAACCGTACCTGCGCCAAGAATAAGCACTTTTCCCGGCCGAACCCCGGGCACGCCGCCTAAAAGCAGCCCTTTCCCCTTCACCGGTTTTTCAAGATATTTTGCTCCCTGCTGGATAGCCATTCTCCCGGCAACTTCAGACATTGGAGTAAGCAATGGCAAACCTCCTAAAGCATCCTGCACCGTCTCGTAAGCTATACATACCGCTTTATTCTGAATCATGGCTTCTGTTAAACCACGATTGGATGCGAAATGAAAATAAGTAAAAATCACCTGGTCTTCCTTAATAAGGGAATATTCCTTTTCTATAGGCTCCTTAACCTTTACGATCATTTCGCTCCTCGCATACAATTCTTCAATTGTAGGTAGCAGAACAGCCCCAGAAGCAGCGTAATCTTCATCTAAAAAGCCGCTGTTATCTCCTGCTGTACTCTGCACAAAAACCTCATGCCCTCTTTTAGCAAGCTCCAGCACTCCCGCAGGGGTCATTCCCACACGGCTCTCGTTGTTCTTAATTTCCTTAGGTACACCAATTTTCATAATTTGAATATTTTAGTCACAATAATAAACCAAAATATTCAAATTAAGGGGTTTGCTTTTAAAATTGTATTAATTTTTATCTAAAAACAAAAATTAAAGGGGGTTAAATAACAATATTAACTATTTTACCCGGCACAACAATCACTTTTTTAGGGGCCTTACCGGATATATGATCTTTTGTTCTTTCATCAGCAAGAACGGTTTTCTCAATTTCATCTTTGGTGAGTTCCAGAGACAATTCCATTGTAAAGCGCATTTTCCCATTAAAGGAAACAGGATAATTTTTGGTACTCTCTACCAGGTATTTCTCCTCATAAACCGGGTAAGCAGCGGTAGCCACAGACTCTGAATGGCCTAGTTTCTCCCACAATTCTTCCGCGATATGCGGTGCGTAAGGCGCAATTAATACCGCTAAAGGTTCTAAAACTTCCCTGCTGTTGCAATTTTGAGCGGAAAGCTCATTCACACAAATCATAAAGGTGGAAACCGAAGTATTAAAGCTGAAATTTTCAATATCTTCAGTCACTTTTTTGATGGTTTTATGCAGTGATTTCATGGAATCTTTGGATGCCGGCTCTTCTGATACGAAGAAGGACTTCTCCCCTCCTTCGGAGGGGCTGGGGGAGGAATGATAAAGCTTCCAAAGTTTTTTTAGGAAATTATGCACCCCTGTGATTCCGGCAGTATTCCAGGGTTTGGCCTGTTCAAGCGGCCCTAGGAACATCTCGTACATCCTTAAAGTATCGGCACCGTAATTTTCACAAATATCGTCCGGATTTACCACGTTGTATTTGGACTTGGACATTTTTTCGACCTCGCGGCCCACTTTATACATTCCGTCTTCTTCAGTAACGAATTTGGCATCCTTAAATTCCGGGCGCCATTTTTTAAAGCCTTCAATATCCAGTTCATCTGAAGCATTTATCAGCGAAACATCGGCGTGTATAGGCTGCACTTTATTGTTGCCAACAAGGTTCTTAGATAAGAGTACATTTTCTCCTTCCAGCCTGTAAACAAAAGCGCTGGTCCCCAAAATCATCCCCTGGTTGATCAGTTTCTTAAAAGGTTCTTCAACATTAAGATAACCGCGGTCCTTTAAAAATTTGGTCCAGAAACGGGAATACAATAAATGTCCTGTGGCATGTTCGCTCCCGCCAATATATAAATCAACATTTTTCCAGTATTCCTGCGCTTCCTTAGAGACAAAGGTCTCCTCATTATGCGGATCCATATACCTGAAAAGATACCAGGAGCTTCCCGCCCAACCGGGCATAGTATTAAGCTCCAGACGAAAAATAGTCTCCTCGTCAATTTGGGTATTAGGAACTACTTTATTATTTTCTGTGTCCCAGGCCCAGTCGGTAGAATTCCCCAAAGGTGGTTCGCCTGTTTCAGTAGGTAAATATTTTTCAACTTCGGGAAGCCTCAATGGCAAATACTTTGCATCTATCATTTGCGGCATTCCGTTTACGTAATAAACCGGAAAAGGTTCTCCCCAGTACCTTTGCCGGCTAAAAACGGCATCGCGCAGGCGATAATTTGTTTTCCCATAGCCATTGCCGTTTTTTTCAAGTTCCAGGATCACTTTCTGAAGCGCCTCCTTATATTCAAGTCCGCTAAGAAAATCGGAGTTCACGATTACCGTTCCTTCTTTTCCTGAAAAAGCTTCTTCAGAAATATCGGCGTTTTCAAAAATGTTGGTTATTGGCAGATCAAAATGCTTGGCAAAATCGTAATCCCGCTGGTCCCCGCAAGGCACGGCCATTACCGCTCCCGTCCCGTAGCCGGCCAGTACATAATCGCCAATCCAGATAGGAACAGGTTCTTTGGTAAACGGATGCTCGGCATAAGCACCGGTAAAAGCGCCGCTAATGCTTTTAACATCGGCCATTCGCTCCCGTTCACTTCGCTTTGCGCTTGCAGCGATATAGGTCTCTACTTCTTCCTTTTGTTCAGGAGTGGTTATTTTCCGCACCAGTTCATGTTCCGGCGCAAGGGTCATAAAAGTCACTCCGAAAATGGTATCGGGACGGGTGGAAAAAACAGGAATTTCGAATTCAGAATTTTGAATTTTGAATGTTATTTGTGCCCCAACAGATTTGCCAATCCAGTTACGCTGGCTTTCCTTTAAGCTTTCGGTCCAGTCGATTTGGTCAAGATCCTGGAGAAGGCGTTCAGCAAAAGCGGAGATTCGCATGCTCCACTGCGTCATTTTTTTGCGGACCACCGGATAGCCGCCACGTTCGGAAACCCCGTTTACAATCTCGTCGTTTGCCAGGACTGTTCCCAGTTGCGGGCACCAGTTCACTTCGGTTTCAGCCAGGTAGGTAAGGCGGTATTTAAGCAGCTGCTTCTGTTTTTCTTCAGAAGAAAAAGCGTTCCACTCTTCCGCAGAAAAACCTTCAACATCATCATCACAGGCTGCCTTCACCCTGGTAGTCCCTTCCGCAGAAAAAATCTCTTCCAGCTCAGAAATGGCGCGGGATTTCCCCTGATCGTAATCGTACCAGGATTCAAAAAGCTGAATAAAAATCCACTGCGTCCACTTATAATATTCGGGATTGCTGGTGCGCACTTCCCTGCTCCAGTCGAAAGAAAAACCAATTTTATCAAGCTGCTCCCGGTAGCGTTTTATGTTATTTTCGGTAGTAAGTGCGGGGTGCTGGCCTGTTTGAATAGCATACTGCTCTGCCGGCAGCCCAAAACTGTCGTAACCTTGTGGATGCAGTACGTTAAAGCCCTTATGCCCCTTGTAACGCGCGTAGATATCGCTGGCAATATAGCCCAGCGGATGCCCCACGTGAAGCCCTGCTCCTGAAGGATAAGGGAACATATCCAGCACGTAGTAAGGCGCTCCCAGGCTCTCGGAGTTAGGGGATCCTGGATTTTGAGCTTTAAAAGTTTGATTTTTGGCCCAGTATTTTTGCCACTTGGCTTCAATTTCGTTGAAGTTGTAATTCATTTCTTTATTTTTCTATACCTCTCGACTGCGCTCGAGGCGACACCACATTAATGCCTGCAAATTTACAATTTTAAACTTCTTGGGATAATGTGCGGGAAAATCAATTCCTGCTTTTTCGAGCCTCTTTTTCCATGGGCAGCAGGAGTTCGTACAACATTCCGTTAACGGGAGTCGAAATTTGATGTTTTTCAGCCTCCTTTACAATATACCCGTTAAAATTCTCCAGTTCTGAAGGCCGCCCGGCCATGAGGTCCCGCTGGGTAGAGGCCGTTGTACCTTTAGCCTGACTATTTACCAACTCAAAAGCTTTTGCTATATGCTCTTCTTTTAGCGGAATCCCTTTCGCGTTAGCCACCGCTTTTACTTCCTGCGCGGTTTTCTGCATAAGATCGTATAAATATTCACTTTCTCTTATCTTATCGATCGGCACACGGGTTAAGCCACCAATGCCGCTAAAGGTGGTGATGTATAAAAACTTTTTCCAGATTTCCAGCTGAATATCTTCCGGGATGCGGTTGCTGATGCCTGCCGTATGGAAAATCGTTTTTACCTTCTGAATACGGTCTGTCCTGGAATTGTTCAATTCCCCAAAAATGATATCGGGTTCCAGGGCGGTATGCTTTATTTTTCCCGGGCCATCAATAAAACTGATGATATGGCAAAGCCCGCCAAGGATGTTCTTCCCGGGAAACACTTCCTGCAATGCTTCAATATTACTGGCGCCGTTTTGCAGGGGCAGCACCATGGTATTTTCACCAACCAGTGGTTTTATGGCTTTGGCCGCTTGGGGAACCTGCCATGACTTTACCCCTAAAATCACAAGTTCGGGCACGGGAACTTCAGCAACATCATCAGTAAGCATTTTTGGTCGGGCTGTAAAATTGCCATTAATGCTTTCTACCTCCAGCCCGTTTTGCCTGATGGCTTCAAGATGTTCCCCTCGGGCGACCATGCTTACATCAAAACCTGCTTTGGCAAGTTTTCCTCCAAAATAACCGCCAACTCCTCCAATTCCGTAAATCAGTATTTCCATCGCTTGTTTTTTCAAATTTACACTTATAAGAATAAATCAAAAAGTTTGAACGTTAATAGGAAACGGGAATGATTAACTTTCTTATTTTTACAAAAAATCTGAGTTCGCTGTATGAGCACATCTTTTGAGAAGTACCAGAAACGCAGGCTGATTTCCTCTTATTTTTCAGTAGTAATCAGCATCGCGCTAGTACTTTTTTTATTAGGAATACTGGGCCTTCTGGTATTAAACACTAAAAAAGTGGCCGATCATTTCAAGGAGCAAATCGCCATGACCGTTTACTTTAAAGATTCGGCCAAAGAAGTGGAAATGGAGGAATTAAAAAAGAGCCTTGCCATGGCCGATTATACCAAATCTGCCACTTTTGTCTCTAAAGAAGAAGCCGCCGAGCAGCATAGTGAAGAAATCGGGGAGGATTTTATGGAGTTTCTGGGCTACAATCCGCTGCAAAATTCCATTGACATTTATATGAATGCCGATTATGTTTCTTCCACACAGGTAGATTCTATCGCCACCAACCTTACTGAAAGAAATTTTGTAGATGAAGTGGTTTACGATAAACCCCTTATAGCTTTGCTGAATGAAAATGTGCGAAAAATTAGCCTTTGGGTTTTAGTTGTAAGCGCTGTTTTTACATTTATCGCGGTGCTGTTGATTAACAGCAGTATAAGGCTCGCGGTATATTCAAAGAGATTTATAATTAAAACCATGCAAATGGTAGGCGCCACCAAAGGTTTTATCAGGAGGCCCTTTATCTGGCAGAGCGTGAAACTGGGAATGATTGGAGCCGTGCTGGCGCTAATAGGAATGGCCGCCGTTTTATATTACCTAAATAAGAGTTTTGGCGAACTTAACCTGCTGGGCGACGTAAAATTACTGGCCGCACTTTTTATAGGTGTTTTTCTAATTGGGGTAATTATCACCTGGATTAGCACCTATTTCGCCACTTCAAGGTTTTTAAACCTGAAAACAGACGAATTGTATTATTAAGTTAGAAGTTAGAAGTTAGAAGTTAGAAGTTAGAAGTTAGAAGTTAGAAGTTAGAAGTTAGAAGTTAGAAGTTAGAAGTTAGAAGTTAGAAGTTAGAAGTTAGAAGTTAGAAGTTAGAAGTTAGAAAGATGGAAATTCCGGCATCGAAAAAGAGGTTTCTGAGCCGGAACTTATAAAAAGTTTTCAATCTAGACTTTTAAATCTGCTTCAGGGAAAACATACAAAATGAGTAAAAAGAACAATCCTTCACCACAGCAAAATGCTTTCGTATTCGGAAAGAGAAATTACATCGTGATGTTTATTGGCCTGGGCGTAATCGCGCTTGGCTTTATTTTAATGGCCGGTGGCGGAAGCGATGATCCCAATGTATTTAACCCCGCCATTTATAATTTCCAGAGGATACGCCTTGCCCCAACCCTGGTGCTTATAGGTTTTGGAATTGAAGCCTACGCCATCTTATTAAATCCACGTAAAACTAAGTAAGTTTGGACATATTAGATGCTGTAATTCTTGGAATTATACAGGGGCTTACTGAGTTTTTACCCGTTTCTTCCAGCGGCCACCTGGAGCTTGCGAAAGCAATTTTAGGTGATACCAGCGTACCTGAAGAATCCCTTCTTTTTACGGTCGTACTGCATTTTGCCACCGCCCTGAGCACACTGGTGATCTTCAGAAAAGATGTTGCCGAAATCTTTAAAGGACTTCTTCAGTTTAAATGGAACGGGGAAACCGAATTTTCACTGAAGATTATAATCTCCATGATTCCTGCCGCTCTTGTTGGGGTTTTATTTGAAGAGGAACTGGAAACCCTCTTTGGCGGAAACATTATTTTTGTGGGTTTTATGCTCCTCATTACCGCGTTACTGCTCTGGCTGGCAGATAAAGCGAAAAACACCGGAAAAAGCGTAAGTTCCAGCAATGCGTTCGTAATAGGAGTATCCCAGGCCATTGCGGTACTGCCGGGAATCTCCAGGAGCGGCGCCACCATTTCAACTTCAGTGCTGCTGGGGAATGACAAAACCAAAGCCGCAAGGTTCTCTTTTCTAATGGTGGTACCATTGATATTTGGCAAAATTGCCAAAGATTTTCTGGATGGCAATATTGCCCATTCCAACATCCCGGCTTCAGTTTTAATAGTAGGTTTTATAGCAGCATTTCTCGCGGGGCTTGCCGCCTGCACCTGGATGATCGCGCTGGTTAGAAAAAGCAAACTTTCTTATTTCGCCATCTATTGCTTTGTAGTTGGCCTTATCGCGATTGCCTTTGAGTATATGAATTGATTATCTTTGTATTATGGATGCAAAGACTAACCTTAGAGCCTAACTGCTTCGAATTATTGAAGATGAATCATAAACACTTTACTCCCGAAGATTTTAAAACGGGCCAAATCTTATTATTTGACAAACCTTTGCACTGGACATCCTTCCAGCTGGCAAACAAAGTAAGGTGGCTCATCAGGAAAAGCTGTGGGATCAAAAAAATAAAAGTGGGCCATGCCGGCACGCTGGACCCGTTAGCTACGGGCCTGCTGATTATCTGCACCGGGAAATTTACCAAAAGGATCCCTGAGCTGCAGGGGCAGGAAAAGGAATATACCGGCACCTTCACGCTTGGCTCCACCACTCCGTCTTACGACCTGGAGACTGAGATTGACCAAAATTATCCTATAGACCATGTTTCGGAAGCGGACGTACAGAGAGCAACACAAAAGTTTATGGGTGAAATTGAGCAAATTCCTCCTGTTTTTTCAGCTTTAAAAAAAGACGGGAAAAGGCTTTACGAATACGCGCGGAAAGGGGAAGAAGTAAAAGTACAGCCAAGAAAGGTTAAAATTGATAATTTTGAAGTTAACGCAAAAAATTTTCCGCTGGTAGACTTCAGGGTGGTGTGCAGCAAAGGAACTTATATCCGCTCCCTTGCACACGATTTTGGCCTGCAACTAAACAGCGGCGCGCATCTTTCAGCATTAAGAAGAACCAGGATTGGCGAGTATTCGTTAGAAAAATCTTTTGACCTGGAGTCTTTTCAGAAATTATTACCTTCACAGGAGAATAATTCTGCCTGAGCGCAGTTTTCTTAACCTATGGAGGAATTTTTCGACAAGCACAAAGCCTTGATCATTACCGTGTTATTATTTGCGGTACTATTCCTTGCGCTTTACAACTTCAACCTTTCCAGCAAAAACCGGGAAACTTCAGAAATGCTTGTAAACCTGGAACAAATTAAAGAGCTGCAAAAAGAAGAGCAGGAGCAGGAGGAGGCACAGGAGACTCCACAGCAACAGCGCCAGGTGCAGACCCACCAGGCGTATAATGAAAACCAGGAAGGCAGGGAGCAGAATTTTGACCGGCAGTTAAACGAGATTTTTGAAAAAAATAGTGCAGCCCGCCAGGAGGCTTCTGAAAATGCTACAGAAAGTGCTTCATCTGGAAATTTTAATGTAAGTAAAAAACAAAAAGCGCCTCAAAAAAGGTCTGATGGGAACAACAGCACAAATTCTACTTCAGCAAAAGAGGGAAGTATGGAAAACAGCTCCATATCTTTCTCCCTTGTTGACAGAAACGCCGTACAAATTCCAAACCCGGTTTACACCTGTGATACGCCCGGCAGAATAGTAGTAAATATTACAGTAAATGCTGAGGGCATGGTTACTGAAACGAGCATTAACAAGGCAAGTTCTACCTCATCTAACGAATGCCTTATCGAGCAGGCCCTGCAATATGCTGCAGGTGCACGTTTCTCCCCTCTTGCAGGCAGAAATTCTCAGCCGGGAACTATTAGCTATCAATTTAAACCTTAAACCTATGTCAGAAATTTCACGTTGTGGCTGGTGCGTGGGCGACCCGCTTTATGAAGCTTATCACGATAAGGAATGGGGCGTGCCCGTATATGATGATGAATGCCTCTTTGAGTTTTTAATACTGGAAACCTTCCAGGCGGGCTTAAGCTGGATTACCATTCTTCGCAAAAGGGAAAATTTCAGGATGGCTTTCGATAATTTTGATTACAGAAAAATAGCTGATTATCCTAAAGAAAAATTAGAGGAACTGCTGCAAAATCCGGGAATTATTAGAAACAAACTCAAAGTTAAGGCTACTGTTACCAACGCCCGTTTATTTATGAAAGTACAGGAAGAATTCGGCAGTTTTAGCAACTACATCTGGAGTTTTGTACACGGAAAACCCATTCAGAATGAAATTGAAGATTATAAAAAAGCCCCGGCCACAACCGAAATTAGCGATAAACTTAGCAAAGACCTCAAAAAACGCGGATTCAAATTTGTAGGTTCCACGGTAATGTATGCCCACATGCAGGCCACCGGCATGGTAAATGACCATGAAACCTCCTGTTTTAGGTACGAGCAGGTAAAAAATCTATAGAAATATGAAATACCTGTTGTTCATATTGCTGTTTACAGGGCTTTCGATGCTGGCCCAGGATAAAAAAATTGAACGGGAAGACCGTATTTCAGAAGAAAAAATGCCGGGTAGAGCGGTTGAGCTTATTAATGCGGAAAAACCCGAAGCCGCGAGAAGGTTGAAGTACTACTTTGAAACCGATGCCAATCGCACCAGTTATGAAGCAAAGTTTAAATACAATGGCCACAAATATAGCGTTGAATTCGACAATAACGGGAAACTTGAAGATATTGAGGTTCAGTTAAAGAAAAAAGAGATACCCCAAATTACCATACAGGCAATCAAAAGCTATATTGATGAACGAAACGAACGGTATAAAATTGAAAAAATACAGGCCCAGTATTTACCATTTATCTCTGAAAATCAGGCTTTCTTCAATTCCCTAAAACCTGAGAAAGTTTCTCCAGAAAATTATGAACTTATAATAGCGGTTAAAACAGGGGGAAATTACAGAGGTTTGAAATGCTGTTTGATCATTCCGGAAAAATTATAGAAAAACGGGAAGTAATTAGAAACGAATATGACTACCTCTTGTTTTAATCTACATATATTCTTCCTGTTTCTAATTTTTACCGCGACCACAGTGAAGGCGCAGGAAAATTTTTCTGTGCTTGCCGAGCCTGAATTTTCATTAAATATCAATACCCCTAACCGCTGGTCTTTTAATTTCCAGGCAGGAAACCGGGATTTGATTTATGCTGAAGAAGAAAACATTTTTAAAGTCCGCCATATAGAATTAACACACTTCACCAGCTACGAAACTGGATTTTACAGCAAAATAAGCCTTGGGATTCGTTACAGGTTTAGGGAAATGTTTGATAATTCGAACGTGGACGAAAAACGGCTGATCCAGCAGTACGGCCATTCCCGAAGATACAATGCCTTAACCATTGCCCACCGCGCAAGGCTGGAAGAGCGCTTTAGGGAAAATACCACTTTCAGGACACGTTATGAATTTTCAGTAGAAGTACCGCTAAGCGGGTTACGGCTGGACCAGAAGGAATTTTTTATAGTCACCGATACCGAAGCCTTGTGGAGCCTTGGAAAGCATGAAAAACCTTCCTTAGAACAAAGGCTGGGGGTTTCCCTTGGCAACCAGGTGGGAAAAAATACGAAAATCAGCCTGGGCCTGCAATATAGATATAACGATTACACCACTACCCCCTCTTCAGAGCTCTTTATCCAGACAGGCGTATCCTTTTCTTTATAAACTGCAGGATTAAATCGAATGCCTACTCCATAAATTTCATAAATTCCTTCCTGGAGATTTCCTCTGCCCCCAGGCTTTCCAGGTGTTGGGTATACACCTGGCAATCTATAAGCTTTACGCCCTGCTTCCGCAGCTCCCTTACCAGGTGAATAAACCCGTATTTTGAGGCATTGCTTTTCCTGGTAAACATGCTTTCACCACAAAAAACACCGCGATCTTTCAGGTAAACGCCATATAAGCCACCGGCTAATTCGCCCTCATCCCATACTTCAACAGATATGGCCAGTCCCAGCTGGTGCAGGCCCAGGTAGGCGCTTTTCATATCTTCAGTCAGCCAGGTGCCATCCTGGCCTTTACGGGGTATAGAAGCACAGTTGTGCAGCACTTCAGCAAAAGCTTCATTAAAAGTAACCTCAAAAATCTCTTTTTTGATCAATCGGCGCATGCTTTTGGAAACCTTCAGCCTGTGAGGAAAAAGAACCATTCGCGGGTCCGGGCTCCACCATAAAATGGGCTGCGACGCATTATACCAGGGGAAAATTCCGTTTTCATAGGCTGTTTTTAGTCGCTGTAAGGACAAATCCCCGCCTATGGCCAGCAAACCTTCTTCCGAAGCACATTCTACAGATGGAAATTGTTCGTTTTTCTTCAGAATATGCATAAAACAGCGCCGCCTTTATAATTGGAGGTTATAAATGTAAAAAAGCCCGCTTTCTTAATAAGAAAGCAGGCTTTAAAGTTTTATTAAAGTTGCCTTGCCTAAAAGGGCAAATCGTCATAATCTTCATCATTAAGATCGTTCGCAGGCTCAAACTGGTCTGGTGGCGGAACATTTTGGCCCGATGACTGGCCGGCCTCAAGGTTCTCGATCCTCCAGCCCTGGATAGAGTTGAAGTATTTTGTTTCCCCCTGTGGGCTCACCCACTCACGGCCGCGCAGGTTAATGCCTATTTTTACCGGTTGCCCTACCCTGAAGTTGTTCAGCAGGTCTGTTTTATCCTGAACAAATTCCACCATGATGTGCTGAGGGTACTGCTCTTCAGTAGTAACCACTATTTCTCTTTTCCTGAATCCGTTGTTGCCGAAGGTTTTGGTATCCCCAATCAGCTTGATTTTTCCTTGTACTTCCATTTCTTCTATTTTGCTAATAATATTTTCCAGGCTTCTTCAGTTTTATTTTCTTCAATTAAAATCTGTGCCTGAGTATGAATTCCTTTCACATTTCCTTTTGCCACGGCTGCGGCAAGTTTGGGGTTTTCTTTAAGGTAAAGATCGATCTCCTCTTTGGAAGGCAAGGCTTCCACATTCCCCAGTTTCCCGAGATCGTTACCTGTTAGCACCTCGCTGTTCCTTATTTCCTGCGGAATCTGGTCTACCCCAATTCCCAGTTTCGAAAGCGGTTTAGGCACTTCAAACATGCCCAGATTCGCACGGCTGTACCAATTTGCCCCCATTCGGGCCACCTGGTCTATTTTATGCTGATCTATAAGCCCCTCAGCATCCAACACATCTTCTTTAATATGCATTCTCAGCACCTCGCATATCACAAGGTTTCCTGCCCCGCCTTCACTGCCAAGTTCCACAACATCATTTACCCTGCACTCAAACTGCACCGGAGATTCAGCAACCCTAAAAGGCTTCACCAGTTCAGATTCCAGCATGCTAAGGCCAGATTTTTCAAACTCATTCACACCCTCATCATAATCGGTGCTGGAAAGGGACATTTGCTGTACAATATTGTAATTTACAATATTTATCACCACTTCCTTGGTTGCCTTTGCGTTGGTATGGGTATGCTTCACCGTTTTATCCCTGCCCCTCCTCGCCGGGGAAAAAATGAGAATAGGAGGATTGGTGCTAAATACATTAAAATAACTAAAAGGAGATAAATTTGGCCTTCCGTCCTTATCTACTGTACTTGCAAAAGCAATAGGCCTCGGCCCCACCGCCCCCAGCATATACTGGTGTAATTTACCTGTGCTTACCTCCCCGGGATTTATACTCAGCATTTCAATAATTTTTCACAAAGGTAACGAAACAGGCAGGGAATGAAAAGAACAGCTACACAATAATATTCCTGCAAAAACGCTTATCTTTAAAACGCATAAACTTTGCTTTTCTTTCATGAATTTCACCAATGGGCGCAACCTTAATCGCTGGTTCATCATAATTTCCTGTTTAGCCGTAGTAAGCCTGGTGCTCTGGAATACCAGTGTTTTTTTTCAGCATTTAAAGGAAGACGAGCGTTCTAAAATGAACATCTGGGCCCGGGCGCAGGAAGCCCTTAACCGCACCCCCGCGCCAGAAGATGCCGATCTTGAACTTATCCTGGAGATCCTTAACAGCAACACCAGCATTCCCATTATCCATACCACGGCAGACGGAAAGGTGGCCTACAGCAGCAATATTAATCCCGAACTACTTGACGATGATGAAAAATTGAAGGATTTCCTGAGGGAATTTAAAGCTGAAAATGAACCTATTGTTATGAGCCTGGATGAAGACCAGCAACAATATATTTACTACGGAAATTCCCCCACGCTTAATAAGCTGAAGTATTACCCCATTGGCCTGCTGCTTATCGCCTTCCTTTTTGTGGGGGTGATCTACTTTTTCTATACCACCACTAAAAACAGCGAACAGAACAAACTCTGGGCCGGAATGGCAAAAGAGACCGCGCACCAGATTGGCACTCCCCTTTCTTCCCTTATTGGATGGACGGAGATCCTGAAAGATGAAAAGGTAAACCAAACCTACATCCAGGAAATGGAAAAGGATGTGGACCGCCTCAAAACCATTACCGAACGTTTTTCAAAAATCGGCTCTACTCCCATTTTACAAATCACAGATCTTGTGGAAGCCACCCAGAACAGTTTTGATTACCTGCAGGCACGAAGTTCGAGTTTAATTGATTTTAGCATAAAAGCCCCTTCCCGGGTAATTGAAGTAGAGCTGAACCAGCAACTTTACAGCTGGACCATAGAAAACCTGGTAAAGAATTCTATAGATGCCATGCGCGGAAAGGGAAAGCTGAATATTGAAATTAGAGAGGAAGCCAGGTGGGCACATATTTTTGTGAAAGACACCGGCAAAGGCATTGAAAAGGGCAAATTCAAGCAAATTTTTGAACCGGGGCACACCACAAAAAAACGCGGCTGGGGTCTTGGACTTTCTCTAGCCAAGCGCATTATTGAAGATTATCATAAAGGAAAGATTCGCGTGGTACAAAGTGAAGTAAACAAAGGAACTACCTTTAAGATTTCACTGCGCAGGATTTAAAAATTTCGCATTATTTCCCGAAGCTCATCCGGTATCCTAAAAGTGCTGTTCTCTGTAAAATCAAAACACACCACTACGTCTTTCCCAATTGCGCAGGTTTCGCCATCTTCATTTAAAACAAGATGCTCCAGGCCAAAACTTGAATTTTTCATGTAGTCCAGCCGGGTTTTAACTATTGCCTTTCCGGGATAGAAGAGCGATTTTTTAAAATCACATTTTGTGGAAACCAGCATAGTACCACGGCTGGAGGTATTATAAGTCTTGTAAATGCCTGTGGCTTCCCAAAAATTCACCCGGCCAGACTGCAGGAAGCGCATGTAAGAAATATTATTTACGTGCTGGTAAACATCAAGATCGCTCCAGTCTATCCTTATCTCCAGGCTTAATTTAAATTCTGAAGCATCCATTAAAGCACTACATTCTCGCAGATATCGTCGGCAAGCTTTTGAAATTCTTCTTCAGACATTTGATAATTATTAGAAAAATCCATGTCGCTCATTTTATTCAGCGGGATAAGGTGAACATGCACATGTGGCACTTCCAGGCCTACAACCGCCATTCCTACCCTCTTGCAGTCTACGGTTTTCTCAAGGCCTATACCCACTTTACGGGCAAAAAGCATCAATTCCCTGTAGATTTCCTCCTCCAGGTCGAATATTTTATCAACTTCTTTTTTAGGGATACAAAGCGTGTGGCCTTTTGCATTGGGACGAATATCCAGAAACGCCAGGAACTGGCTGTTTTCCGCTACTTTATAACAGGGCACTTCTCCGCGTGCAATTTGACTAAATAGGGTGGCCATAATTTGAATTTTTCAGATTAGTTCTATAAAATTAAAAATCCTTTTCGGAATTCTTAGTTAAAAGAACTGAAAAGGACTTGTGCAGTTTTATGATTAACAGTTATTATTCACGCCATATTTCGAGAATTTCAAATTTCATGGTACCGTTTGGAACCTGGATCTCGGCAGTATCTCCCACCTTTTTGCCTAAAAGGCCTTTTCCTATGGGGGAATCTACCGATATTTTCCCTGATTTTAAATCGGCTTCACTCTGGGCCACCAGTTTATACTTCATCTCTGCACCATTGGTCTGGTTCTTTATTTTCACAAAAGAATGCACCAGAGCTTTAGAAGTGTCCAATTGGGATTCATCAATTACCCTGGCATTGGCCACTATTTCTTCCATTTTCGATATTTTCATCTCCAAAAGGCCCTGGGCCTCCTTGGCGGCATCATATTCGGCATTCTCACTTAAATCCCCTTTATCGCGCGCTTCTGCAATAGCTTCTGAAGCCTTTGGACGCTCCACGTCTTTAAGGTGGTTAAGTTCGTCTCTTAACTTTTTGAGCCCTTCTGCTGTATAATAAGATACTTTGCTCATAACTTTTCCGTTTTAATCTACAATAGAGGGCACCAAGCCCCCGTTAATCTTTTTAACTTATGTTATAATGATATGTTGTTTATCTTTTCCGATGAAGGCGAAAGAGACCGGCAAGCAAGTAATTTTGCCGTTTTTTAAACTTTAGCTTCATTATTTAATAGAAAAAATCCCATTCGGGACGGGATTTCTTCTAACAAATGTAATAAATATAAACTTCAGGTACAATTATATTATTTTAGCTAGAAGAAGTGGGATTTTGAATAATCTCTTCTTCTGAAAAAAGCCTACGGCCAAAACATTAGCATGAAAAAAGCAATTTTAATCCTCACTACATTTTTCTTATTCCAGGCATGTTCTCCTGAAGATGATAACTACGGGAAAAATCCAAATCTTGTGGACCTCAACATTCAGCTTCAGCTAAACCTGGACTTGCCGGAATACAACAACCTGCAGTTCCCGGGCAACAGCTACACCACCTATAATAACGGCATAAAAGGAATTGTGGTTTATAACGTGAACAATTCACAATACATCGCTCTGGAATTAAGCGACCCCAACCATCCGCCCGCCGAATGTTCAGCAATGATAGTGGAAGGGATTACTGCAAAATGCCAGTGTGAAGACGGGAACGAATATAATATTGTTACAGGCGAGCAAACGGCCGGAGAAGGGCAGTATGCCATGAAACCTTACCGGGTGGAACGCCGAGGGAATATGATTATAGTTTCCAATTAAATTTTAGCGGCAGAAACTGGTGCTCAAAAAAAATCCCGAAAGCCTTAACTTCCGGGATCGTAGGAATTGTGGGGAGTTTAACTAAAACTTTAAAGTAATACCGGCCAGGAAGTTTGTGGTAGCCTGCGGGTAATAGCCTGCGCCCCAGCTGGCATCGTAATATCCGTTAGAAACATATTCTTCATTAAAAATATTGTTTACCAGGCCTGTAAATACCACTGTCTTAAACAGCGGGGCATTTCTCCAGGTGTACTGCACGTTAAAATCGTTTATAAAATAGCTATCCAGGATAGAACCTTTAGCTTCGGTATTGCTCATGTACTGTTCCCCCACAAATTTTGAAAGCAATTTAAGCTCCAGCCCATCTACGGGAATGTAGCTTATAATATTCCCTGCCACGACTTCCGGAGAAAAGGAGATTTGGGTATCCCCATATTCAACCAGCTCTCCATCTATGGTAGACACAAAATCTACATTCTTGTTACGGCTTAAAGCGATATTGGGCATTAACCTGAGGTTCCTTGTAATTCTCACGTTAGCGTCTATCTCCAGTCCTAAACGATAGCTGTTGCCGCTATTCTCACGAACAAAGGCCCCCACATCGTCAATTTCGCCTGTAAGCACCAGCTGGTTTTGGTAATCCATATAATACAGGTTGGAGTTTACCTGCAGCGCGGGGCTGTTATACCTCCAGCCAAGTTCAAAATCGTTCAATTCTTCGGCATCGGGATCCCCATTTTCATAATCGCTCCTGGTAGGTTCCCTGTGCGCCCGGGCATAAGAAGCGTAAAACTGACTTCTCTCGCCTGGCTGATAGGTAATACCCGCTTTTGGATTGAAGAATTCAAAAGAATCGTCTACATTAAATGGAGTGCCGTCATCCAAAATCCCGTCGGTTTCATAATTAATGGTTCTTAGCTGCAGGTCTCCGTAGGCCGCCAATTTTTCGGTAATAGCGAAGGTGGCTTTTCCGTAGATGTTAAAATCAGTTTTTGTGGCGGTACTTTCATAATATGGTTCGTACGGATCGTTATTCCTGGCAAAACGGGTATATATCACTTCTCCAAAATGATCTCCTTCATACCTGTTCCAGCCACCTCCCAGTACGGCATCCAGCTTTTCGTTTTCATAATTTAAGCTGAAAACCGTTCCGTAGAAATCGTTATCCAGCCATTCCCTGCTTACAAGATCTGAAGTATTCACCTCCTCTGCATCTGCCATGAAAGGCTGCAGGCCAAACTCGGTTAAACCCGCATCTTCCTGATATTCCTGATAATAACCCCTCCCTTTGGTATAATGCAGCGCGATGTTTGAAGACCAGTTTTCGTTATAATCTTCATTCCAAAGCAACTGGTAGTGGTCCTGCCAGTAATTATCGGTTTGATCTTCATAAAATTGGGTAAGCCCTTCTTCATCGGTATACATTCCCGCGGGATTAAACCTGCGGTTTTCCCTTAGCGTTTCTGCATCAATCCCGTACCATGCATGGTAAGTGGTTTCACTCCCGCCAAAAGAAATGGCCTTTACCAGGGTATTATCATCTACATACGTTCCCTGTAAAAAATAAGATTTCAGCTCGCTCTCTGCCCTGTCTATATAGCCGTCACTTCTTATTTTTGAAGCCCTTCCGGCAAATTCCCAGTGGTCGTCCATAAGCCCGGTGCTAAATTCCAGGGTGTGCTTAAAAGTATTGTAAGAACCAATGCTGTTTGCCAGTTGCGCTGAAGCTTCTTCCTGATAGCGATCGGTAAGGATATTAAGACTGGCACCGAAGGCACCCGCCCCGCTGGTAGAAGTCCCCACTCCCCGTTGTAACTGGAGGTTTTGAACGGAAGAGGCAAAATCTCCCATATTCACCCAAAACACTCCCTGACTTTCGGCATCGTTAAGCGGAATTCCGTTTACGGTTACATTTACCCGCGTGGCGTCACTACCGCGCACCCTAATACCGGTGTAACCTACCCCGGCGCCGGCATCGCTGGTAGACACCACATTGGGCATGTAATTCATTAGCACAGGAATATCCTGGCCCAGATTGCGGTCTTCAATTTCTTCGTTAGACAGATTGCTGTAAGTAATAGGCTCCTGTGAAGAAACCCTTACCGAAGAGAGGAATACTTCATCAAGAACCTCTTCGGCAGTGCTCATATCCACATTCAGCACCTGATCTTCGGTAAGCCTTACCTGAATTCGTTTCCGGTTTCCGAAGGAAAAGAGAATGGTGTATTGCCCTTCTTTAAGCTGAAGGGAATAATTACCATTTTCATCGGTTTGTGTGCCGGCACCGGTACCAATAGCAAAAACTGATACTCCCTCCAGAGGAGTTTGCTTATTGGTTACCTTACCACTTAAAATGTACTCTTGTGAAAAAGCCTGTAATGAGAAGAACAGCAGGCCCAGGAAAAATAAAACGTTTTTCATTCGTAACAATTTTTTTACGAATAAAAGGGGCAATTATTCCTTGGTTTATAAAATAAAAATAAAAAAATCCTGAAACCGCCATCGAATTTTTGGCATTTCCAGGAGTAAACATACGCTACGCTTTCGCGCTTTCCCTTGGCAGCATTACCCGCCCAGGTTCATTGGGTATGATCTCAGCCTCTTTTAAAGGCACCCCTTTGAGATGTGCCGCAAATGTAAAACGCTTTTTTCAATATCCAATATTTTATTTCGTTTGATTTATTGATGTAATTTTACAAGAACCTGAACATGAAATTCTCATTTTTCGGGAAAGTACCTGGAAGGGTCATTGGCAAATACAAAAACAAAAATGCAAAACACAAGACGCTCCATCACCTTTAAAGTTGTTGCAGGATATGTGATCCTTGCCACGCTTGTAGGAATCGCCATCTGGTTTGTATATACGCAGGTGATCGCCTTTACGAGCCTTAACCAAACCAACAACACCAATAATGAGCAGCTTTTTATGGTTAGCGAAATTACCACTGATCTTTACGAAACTGAAAATACAAGCAGGAGGCTAATCCAGAGCGGCGCCAGAAAAGACAGCATCCTTTATGAAAACCAGATAGACAGCATTAGGGCCGATATGCAGCTGCTGAAGAAGACTTATACCGACAGTATTATGCAAACCGAACTGGACAGTATCTCGAAACTGCTAAGCCAGAAATCTGAAAACCTTTGGGAACTGCTGGAATTAAGAAAAAGGGACCGTAATACCAATTATTATTCCCAGGTGCTCCAGGAACTAAGAAGGGTCGACGAAACTTTTGCACAAGATAATTATGAAGGCCGCTTTCAGGACCTAAAGCCATACCAGCGAAAGGTCCTAATTGAATGGCTGGAATATTCCCGGCAGGACAATGCAGAAACTTTAACCAATAAAACGGCAGACTCCCTGGTAAATTCTGTAAAAAAAGTACTAAGTGAACTTGAGTATGCCAACCGGCAGTTTCGGAATACCGTTTTAAAAAAGGAAAATGAGCTATTGGACAATGATATGATCCTGAACCAGCAGCTTAGGAATTTACTTGCCAAAATAGAACAGGAAGAACGGGAAGCTGCCATGACGAGAGCGCAGGATTCACAGCGCATGCTGGAAAGCACCTCAGATATAATTATAGCTGCAGGGATAATTAGTGTAGCCATTATCCTTGTATTCTTAATACTTATCCTGCAGGATATTTCCAGGAGCCAGCGATACAGAGTACAACTGGAAGAAGCCAAATCCTTTGCCGAAGCCTTGCTAAAAAGAAGGGAACAATTTATGGCTGCCATCACGCATGACCTGCGTTCGCCGCTAACCACGGTAATTGGTTATTCAGACTTAATGAACAAAACGGGGCTTAACAATAAACAAAACCATTACCTGGACCAGATCAAGCGGTCCTCAGATTTTATCCTGCACCTGGTAAACGACCTTCTGGACCTGTCTAAACTGGAAGCGGGAAAAATGCTGGTGGAAAACCTGCCTTTTAATCCCAAAAATATTATTGAAGACACTGTTTATAACAATATTCCCGCGGAAGAAAATGAAAAAATCAGGGTGAGTGTGGATCTTTCAGAAAAAACCGATACAGAAGTTTTAAGTGACCCCTTCCGCATAAAGCAAATCATTGCCAACCTCGTGACAAATGCCTATAAATTTACCGAAAAAGGGGAAATTAGGGTTACCGCAAATCTTAGAAAAAAGGGAAAAGAAACCCTGCTCATTATCTCAGTAAAGGATACGGGGATAGGAATTTCTGAAGAAAAACAGGAAGAAATATTTGAGGAATTTTCCCAGGAAAACAGCAAAATCGAAAAGCGTTATGGTGGTACCGGGCTGGGATTAACCATTACCAAAAGCCTAACCCAGCTTTTAAAGGGAGAAATAATATTAAAAAGCAAACCCGGGGAAGGCAGCGAATTCACTGTAAAAATACCTGTAACCCCTACCACTACCAAACAAAAGCTTAAAGCAGCTTTGCCCGATATAAAACCTGAGCAGGTAGACCTAAGTGGCAAAAAAGCCCTGGTAGCCGATGATGAGAATTCCCAGTTAACCCTCACCTGCGAGCTTGTAAAATCTATAGGCTTTAGCTGCGTAAAATGCGTGAACGGAAAAGAAGCCCTGGAGAAACTGGAAAATGAAAATTTTGACCTGGTGCTTACCGATATCCAAATGCCCATCCTTGATGGCTTTGAGCTTATAAAAGCCATTCGTGCTAATCCAGACCTAAAAAGGATTCCGGTAATTGCCCTTTCCGGGAGGAAGGAGATTTCTCCTGAAATTTATAAAGAAGCTGGTTTTAACAAGAACCTGCTCAAACCTTACCGTCCGGCTAAGTTATTACAAACTATTGCTGAAATCTTTAAGGTGGAAATTCAGCAGAAAAAAACTAAAAAACAGAAACAAAAGAACAATTCCACAGCTTATAACCTGGAAGACATTTACCTCTTTTCCGGCGGAGACAGTGAAGCCATGCAGGTTATTTTAAGGGCTTTTATGGATAGTTCCCGTGAAAATATTGCCGCCATGGAACAAGCCCTGGAAAATGGAGATGAAGAAACCTTGGCACGGGTCTCGCATAAAATGCTTCCAATGTTGAAGCAGATGAAGGCTAAAAAAGTAATTCCGAGCCTGGAAAAATTAGAAAGGCACCAGGAAATTTCAAAACCTGAAATTGAGCAGGTAATCTCCGAAATAAAAAATTTAATGAGAAAACTGGAAAACGAAATTACAGTTTAATCCCGTACTGCTTTAATTTATTATAAAGTGTTTTGCGGTCTATGGAAAGCAATCTCGCAGCTTTGCTCTTATTGCCGCCAGACTTTTCCAGGGCATCAAGGATAAGCTGTTCTTCATTTTTATTTTTGAAAAGGCCGTAGTTTTCTTCAGATTTTTCAGCGGTTGAAATTTCATGCGGCAGGACCTTCAGCGGAATTAAATCTTCCTGGGTTAAAAGCACGGCTCTTTTAACCATATTCTTAAGCTCCCTTAAATTTCCCGGCCAGTTGTAATTTTGAAAAGCCTCCACCGCTTTTGGAGTGAAGCCCACCACGTTTTTCTCCAGTTCGGCATTGGCTTCATCTAAAAAATGATCTGCAAAAATCATCAGATCATCGGTGCGTTCCTTTAGAGAAGGAACTTTTATGGAGAACTCATTCAAACGGTGATAAAGGTCTTCCCGAAAATCGCCTTCTCTAACCGCCTGGGCCAAATCTTCGTTGGTTGCGGTTACCACTCTTATATCCACTTCAATCTCTTTATTGCTGCCTACTGGCTTAATCCTTCTTTCCTGTAGGGCACGCAGCAATTGCACCTGTAGTTCGTAACTGAGGTTTCCTATTTCATCCAGAAACAAAGTACCGCCATTCGCAGCCTGAAAATGACCCGTCTTGTCATTAATTGCCCCGGTAAAAGAACCTTTTATGTGCCCAAAAAATTCGCTGGACGCAATTTCCTTGGGAATTGCACCACAGTCTACCGCTATAAAAGGAGCTGCTCTCCTTTTACTCTGGTTATGGATGCTTTTCGCAACCTGCTCCTTTCCGGTACCACTTTCTCCCATAATTAACACCGACATATTGGTGGGAGCCACCAACTCTATATAATCATTCAATTTTCGGGAAGCGTCACTTACCCCTTTTATAAAATTTCCTTTTGAAGATGCGGTAGCAGCAGGTTTTCCTTTCCCGGCACGTTCAGGTTGCTCCGCAACTTCTTCTTTTTGCACAGCTTTAGTGTTTAAAGCATTTTCAATAGTCTGCAGAATAGATTCTGGCCGGAAAGGTTTGGAAACATAATCAAAAGCACCAAATTTCATGGCATTTACCGCCATACTTATTTCAGCATAACTAGTCATTACAATAACCTGGATGGCAGCATTAATGGCCTTTGCCTCCTTGAGAATATCCAGGCCACTATTGTCCGGCAAACGAACATCTGTGATCACCATATCCAGTTTTATTGAAGATATTTTCTTAAAAGCCTCTGTAGCAGAAAAAACCAATTCTACATTATAATCCCTTTTTACAAGAAAAGTTTTCAGCATGGTCCCAAAAGCCACGTCATCTTCCACTAAGAGAATTTTTGCCATAATTTTTTTGAAGTATAAGCTACAAAGTTAACAATCTTTAAAAGATTAGAATTTTAATTGAAAGATAAAAAAAGAGGCCTTAAAAATAAGACCTCTTTTCTTACAATTGTAAATTATATTCTAACTTAAAATTGTTACTTCCATTTTAACGGATGAATTAAAATCCAGTTCTCGTTATTCACCAGCAGAAAATTCCGGGTTAGTTGTGGTTAGTTGGCTTTTCAGATTTCTCTGAACAGAATCTTCATGCGTTTCAATAACTACGCTGCTATTTTATTCATCCGCTGCTGTAAGAGTCGGCTTCTCTTTTTGACCAGCTATAATTCTGCTTTTGCTTTTCTACTCTTCGTCTTTAATCCAGTTTCCTTCGGAATCCACTTTTACTGTCTGAGTTTCTCCGTCTACATTAAGATCCAACTTATAAATTTTTTCCCCATCTTCTCCAGACTTAACCCATGCATTTTCGGTTGTAGCTCCTTCATAACTTTTTATTACAGCCACTTTTACTGCCTGCGGAAGAGACATGATCTCAATAGTTTCAAAGCCATCCTGGGCTTCCTGTACCGTATTTACTTCCTCTCCTTGGGCTTCAGTTTCGCCTTCCTGGGCCTGGGCAATATTGGTTGAGAAAAAAAATGCGGCACCTGCAATTAAAGATAATCCTAGCTTTTTCATAACTCGTTTTGTTTAAGTTCTGATATACTTATTGGAATAATTGTACCAAAAACCCTATTTCATATTAAACCCCTTAAAATCAGATGAATAAACAGGTAATATAGATCAAGGTTCCTTTTGCTTTATGTAGATTTTAAGGGATTTAGGAAAATATTATGTAGAAAAATCGCCACATTTATGAGATCCGAAAATTTCAAACAAAAAAAGAGGCTTTCCCAAGCCTCTTTTAATCCGAAAATCTAAATAATCCAACATTTAAATGTTGTAATTAAATAAGTCAATCTATCTATCTAACCTGTTTTATATATATAGAAAATCGTACCAATCCATAAGGTGCCTCCTTGTTATTCCAAACCGCCCATTATACAAGGAAAACATAATAAATCTATAATATTTCTATAAATTCTTTCTGTGGAAAAGCGGTTTAATGCTACACAAATATGTGGAAAAATTCCCCAGTATTTATTTTAGAGGATCCTTTCGGTTAGCTTTTTTCTCTGCATGCATTTTCTTCTTTTTAAGGCGCTTCATTTTTGAAACTTTAGTTGGTTTTGTCTTTTTCCTGAGTTTTGGCTTTTTCGAGGCTTCTTTCAGAATAACAAATAACCTCTCGGTTACCAGTTCTTTGTTTTTATGCTGGCTCCTTGATTCCCCACTCTGCAGAATAAGGATATTTTCTTTGGTGAGCCTGGGGCGCAATTTCTTCAGGATACGGTATTTTACATCTTCAGCAATTCCTGCGGAATGCTCCACATCAAAATGCAGTTCTACTTTGGAGGAGGTTTTATTTACATGCTGGCCTCCTGCCCCGGAACTTCTAACCGCCTTAAAGCTTAATTCCCTTAAAATTTGTTCTTCGTCCAAAACTAATCTGGCTGATGGGATTTTTTCAGAAGATCTGCCACGGTTTTTACAGGATTGAAAGTAGAAACCGGAACTTCAACAAAAACAGTATTCCATTTAGACATGGCGCCGTTCCAAAGGCCGGGACGTTCCAAAGCCTTTAAAGGCTTTCCATCCTTGGTTTTATCTGCAATAAAACTGGTTTTGGGATCTACATACTGGTTGAGGTCAAAAGTTTCCCCTTTGTAGTTTTTGAGTCCGCATACCAAATCCACCGGATTAAAATGGGTTGCTTCCTGCGCGGTTTTTACCTGTTGCGGGTTATCCTGGTCTATTTGTGCGCCTTCAATAATTTGTAAGGAAATTTCCCCATTTTCATCCCGAACCAGGAATGGTCCGCCGCCTGGTTCTCCTTCATTTTTAACCATTCCGCCCACTCTTAATGGCCGGTTTATCTTATCTTTCAGGTATTGAATTTTTTCTTCTGAAGAAAGGCTTTGGAAATTTTTCCCACTCTGGAAAAGTTGTTCCTTTACAAAATTTGAAATTTCCTTTATTTCCTCTTCTGAAGCTTTGCCGGAATCAAGGCGCTTCATATAATCAAAACATTGCTGCTGAAGTTTTAGCAGTTTTCCAGCCAGCATTTTCTTGTATTCCACCACTTCGGGAATATTCTTTTCGGTCACCACATTGTCGATGTTCTTCAAAAACGCCAGGTCTGCTGTTTGATTGTCCAGGTTTTCTATAAGTGCGCCGTGTCCTCCTGGACGAAAGAACATTTCTCCTTCCGATGTGCGAAAAGGCTCATTATTATCATCTACTGCAATGGTATCGGTTTTCGGGTCCTGGAAGGAGAAGGAAACCTCGAATTTAACTCCTGTTTTCTCCTCTGCCCGGTCTTTGATTTTATCAAATTCAGCTTTAAATTTTTCCTCGTGCTTTTCAGAAATCGTAAAATGCAGTTTTGCCACCCCGTTTACCGCAATTAAATGGGCAGCTTCAATAAGGTGCTCTTCAAAGGCGGTACGTAAGCCATCTTTATAGTTGTGAAAAGGAACAAGGCCTTTGGGATAATCGCTTAAGCCAAGACCGGACTCAAATAAGATACTCTTTACAAGCTCCAGCCGCTGTTCGTCATGGGAAAGATCTCCAAAATTCCCGGTATTTCTACGCGCGTAGTCCAGCGCCAGATCATAGAAAGGAAGGTTTTCCATATCTTCAAAAAACCTTTGCAGACTATGATTTTCCTTTTTATCCAAGTAGTCGCGCAGGCTTTCTTCGGCAGGATCAAATTCATCTACAAAATTATGCAGCGCTTTAAACATCCTGGTTGCGGCACCCGATGCAGGCACAAATTTGATTATTTCAAGGCTATCTTTTTTAGAGTCGTACAAAGAAATTAGCTCCTCCTTTTCTTCTTCAGAAAAAGAAAAAATCCCTTTTCCCAAAGTCGCTGCTTCACTAATATCTACTTTTATATTTCCTCTTTGAAAAATCCCTATTTGGTTTTCAACTTCCTGTTCGCTGATTCCTTTTTCCTTAATTTGCGAAAGGTCCTTTTCACTAAGTTTCACTATTCTTTATTTTTAGTTGGTTATCAATTACTGAGACTGCCGTTTTAAAACGCTCCTCTTCGTTGCCTCTTAAAACAACAAAAGGTTTTTTATGCTCCTCAAGAGCAGCTTTAAACCTGTTGAACATCCCAATGCGGTCATCCGGTTTATCCCGAAGGTCATCGGGCGTCCATGGAGTATCAATATACGTTAAAAAATAGTAAGTGTAGTGGTTGTTTAACGCATGTTTAAGAAGTTGAGGCGGGCAATATCCGCTGTAATAAGCTTCAGAGTAAACCTTTAATTCTAAAAGATTGGTATCGCAGATCAACAAATCCTCTTCCTTTTCAGCTAAAGTATTTTCAAGCAACATCTGTCCCGCTGCTATAGGAATTAGGTCTTTAGGCTGACAAATTTCCCGCTTTTCGTCCCATTTCTTCTGAAGGTGCTCCCGCATATATTCCCCTACCAATGGTGCACTGTAATGCCTGGAAAGCTGGGTAGCCAGAGTGGTTTTACCCGAAGATTCCGGGCCAATTAAAACTATTTTTATGCAGGACGAAGATCGTTGCGCAAGTTTTTCTTCCATGCTTTATAGCCGTAGATTGCAATTATTGTAAATACAAAATATTGAATAGCAGTGAAGGTAAGGCCTTTATAAAAATACAGCGGCACCGAAATGATATCGCCAATAATCCAGAAAATCCAGTTCTCGATTTTCTTTTTGGCCATTTGCCACATGCCCACAAAAAATATTGCCGTGGTCACCGTATCTACATAAGCGGTCCAGTTGTTCCACTTTTGAAAATATTCATACACTGCAAACACAAATATCATCGTAGCGATAAAAATAAAAGCCGACTGCCAGTTTTCTTTCCTGGTGGTGTTGGTGATTGGCGTAAAATGATCTGGATCTACCTTACGGGTCCAGATATACCAGCCGTAAATGCTCATGGAAAAATAATAGCCGTTAATCATCATATCGCCGAGCAGGCCATAAATTGCAAGAATGTAAACAAATATGGCGGTACTTATAATGCCAGTGGGATAAACAAGAATATTATCATTTTTAGAATATATAACGCTTAGGAAGCCAAAAAAGACCCCGATTAGCTCCAGGACAATAAGATATGTAGGCGTACCATAATACTGGTTAAAAAAGAAATCGAAAACTGGCTGCATAAGGGTTTTAATTCAGAAGAGTTATAAAATTTTCTGCGGAAGAATTTATTAAGATTTGTACGGCAAATGTAGACATTAGTAATGGATTAGATTTCTGAAGACTCTAAAGACAAATTAGAAGCTTCTGCTGAAAATTCTCCATCTTCAAAGGCAGTGCCGATTACCACAAGATCTGCGCCCGCTTCGTACGATTTCTGAAGTTGCAGTGTATTGCGTATTCCTCCGCCAGCAATTAGCGGGATATCTATGGCATTTCTAACCGCTGCAATAATTTCTTCGGAAACAGGAAAATTTGCGCCGCTACCTGCTTCAAGATAAATCAGTTGTTTTCCCAAATATTGGCCCGCAAGAGCGGTATCTACAATTAATTGCACCTTTTCCTGCGGAAGGGGAAGCGTTTTGCTTACCCGCTTCACGGCAGATTCTTTGCCGCCATCAATTAAAATATATCCCGTGGGAATAATTTCCAGGTTTGAACTGCGAAGACAGGAAACCGATTTTATTTGCTGCCCTATAAGATATTCTGGATTTCTCCCGGAAAGCAGGCTTAAAAATAAAATTCCATCTGCTTCCTCTGTAATTTGAGTATAATCTCCGGGAAAAAGGAGTATGGGTAAATGAGTATGTTCCTTTAGGGCTTTTACAGTAGCTTCTGTTTTACAGGCTGCTACCGTACTACCCCCAACAAAAATAAAGCTGGTTTCTACAGGTAAAGACTTCAGAAAAAATCCGGCTTTTTCATTTGCAAATTTATCAGGATCCACCAATATGCAGAGCCGTTTTAGTTTATTATTAGCGCTATTAAGAAATTCGGAATAAATTGTACTCATGCTGAAATATTTGCTTCTTCCCTGGCACCTTCAGCCCGCATAGCATAAACGCAGGTAAAGCCTTCAAATTCGAGAAAATTGATATCAAATTCACAGGTATTATTCCTGAATATTATTTTTCCGGTGGTTGAATTGTCATCAAAATCAAAATCGGTAATATTTATATGCTGAAGAAAACCCAGCCCCGGCTCTGCCTGCAGCTTATAAATGGATTCCTTGGCACCCCAAACGATGGTAAGTTTCCTTATAAGAGCCTCTTCATTGGCCAGGGTATGATATTCTTTTAAAGGAGTGAATTTACTGGCAATTTTAAGAATTTTGTCACGCTGTTTTTCGATATCTATCCCCACCTCTTTATCGCTCACAATTATCCCGGTAAAATTGAAGGAGTGCGTGATGGAGATGTATTTATGGTCTCGCAAATGCGGCTTTCCAAGCTCGTCATAATACAAATCATGATCTGTGTACCCAGCTTCGGCCATAAGATGCCTGATGCTCATAAAACCACGGCGGTGAATTTCAGATTTCATGCCATCCACTCGTTTCTGGCAATGTTCAGTTAAATGAACACCTTTACTCAGCCATTCCAGCGACTCTTCAATCTTCCAAATGAGGATCTTAGTATGCTCATCAACTGTTATTGTTTTGTAAAGTGACATGCAGTTTTATTAGATATTATTTACTTTTGCAACCTAATTGTTACTATAATCAAATATAATAATATGTCGACTAAAACGGTGGCTTATACGCCTTATAAAGTAAAAGATATTTCCCTGGCTGCCTGGGGACGAAAAGAAATTGAACTGGCTGAAGCCGAAATGCCGGGCTTAATGTCGCTTAGGGAGGAGTTCAAAGATGAACAGCCGCTAAAAGGCGCAAGAATTGCCGGATGCCTTCACATGACTATTCAAACCGCGGTACTTATTGAAACTCTTGTTTCCCTTGGGGCCGAAGTTACCTGGAGTTCCTGTAATATTTTCTCTACACAGGACCAGGCTGCCGCAGCGATTGCTGAAGCCGGAATTCCTGTTTACGCCTGGAAAGGCATGACTGAAGAGGAATTTAACTGGTGTATAGAGCAAACCCTTTTCTTTGGTGAAGAGCGTAAGCCTTTAAACATGATTCTTGATGATGGCGGGGATTTGACAAATATGGTTTTTGATAAATACCCTGAATTAACTGAAGGTATCCGCGGACTTTCAGAAGAAACAACTACAGGAGTTCACCGTTTATACGAGCGCATGAAAAAAGGTACGCTTGCCATGCCGGCTATTAACGTGAACGATTCTGTTACAAAATCGAAATTTGACAATAAATATGGATGCCGGGAAAGCGCTGTTGACGCTATTCGCCGCGCTACCGATGTGATGCTGGCCGGAAAACGCGTTGTGGTTTGCGGGTACGGAGATGTTGGTAAAGGTACAGCCCAATCTTTCAAAGGTGCCGGTTCTATAGTTACGGTTACTGAAATTGACCCAATTTGTGCTTTACAGGCTGCTATGGACGGTTTTGAAGTTAAAAAACTGGAAACCGTTCTTCCAAAAGCAGATATCGTTATTACCACGACAGGGAATAAAGATATCGTGCGCGGTGAGCATTTTAAAGCGATGAAAGACAAGACCATCGTTTGCAATATTGGGCATTTTGACAATGAAATTGCCGTTGCCTGGTTGAATGAGAATTATGGCGATACTAAGGATGAAATCAAACCTCAGGTTGATAAATATACCATAGACGGGAAAGATATTATTCTTCTTGCCGAAGGAAGGCTGGTAAATCTTGGTTGCGCCACAGGCCATCCAAGTTTTGTAATGAGTAATTCCTTTACCAACCAGACCCTGGCTCAAATAGAGCTTTGGAATCATTCTGACAAATATGAAAACAAGGTCTACATGCTTCCTAAACATTTAGATGAAAAAGTTGCCGCACTTCACCTTGAAAAAATTGGAGTGGAACTTACTGAACTTTCCCAGGAACAGGCTGAATATATTGGAGTGGAAGTAAAAGGCCCGTTTAAGCCGGAATATTATAGATATTAGATGTAGACTGTAGACTGTAGACTGTAGACTGTAGACTGTAGACTGTAGACTGTAGACAAAATTAAAAAAATCCCGTTCAGGATAAATCTGGACGGGATTTTTTGATTCTTACAAGCTCTTACAAGCTCCTTTTACAACCGATAATTAGATATGAATAGACTGCCTAATTAAACTCCGTTCAAAAATACGGATCAGTCTCAAAAGTTGTGGAGGAATTAAAGTAAAGCTGGATATTTGCAGAAAAATTAGCGTTGGACAACAATTATCTG